>JBDTSP010000009.1:0-178701 GCA_039931065.1 Pseudomonadota bacterium
GTTAGCCAACGAGAACGGTGGTCGTGACAACGTCTCGGTGGTGCTCGCGCAGGCGGTCGAAGCATTTCCGGCCAGCCGCGGAGTGATGGACAAACTTCTGGGCTGGTTCAGTTAAGGGAAGGCGAAAAAGATGGCACGTCTGGTATTGAGCCTGGATAACCAGGTCCTCGCCGAATACAACATGAACAAGGAGCGGTACACGATTGGCCGCCTCCCCGACAATGACATCCGCATCGACAATTCGGCGGTGTCGGGTCATCACTCGTTGATCATCAACATCCTCAACGATTCGTTCCTTGAGGATCTGAACAGCACCAACGGCACGTACGTAAACGGCAAGCTCATCAAGAAGCATGCGATGCAGCACGGCGACGTCGTGACAGTCGGTCACCACCAGCTGCGCTTCGTCGAAGACGATGAGGCCCAGGACGAATTCGAAAAGACGATGGTCATTCAGCCCTCGTCGCGACCGGCCGCCGAAAAGATGCGCGCTGCCAAGGATCAGGCGGAAAAAGTCTCCGCGGATGTTTCGGCCAGCGGCATGCGCAAGGGTCTCGACGGCAAGGTGCCGGTCAAGAAGGCCAAGCTGCAGGTGTTGTCCGGTTCGTTCGCCGGCCGCGAGCTCGAACTCAACAAGGCTTTGACCACCCTCGGCCGTCCGGGCATCCAGGTGGCCGCGATCACGCGTCGCCAGGACGGGTTCTTCATCGTGCACGTGGACAGCGACACTCCTAACAACTATCCGCTGGTCAACGGCACCGCCATCGGCAGCCAGGCGCGCAGGCTCGCCGACAACGACGTCATCCAGCTCGCGGGCGTGAAGATGGGCTTCTTCGAGGTGTAGGGTTGTCCGGGGTTGTTCCCCACTTCGGAAACCGCCGGCCAAGGGCCGTCGTACCTGAGTGATTCAGAGAAAGGCCGGCGCCAAGCCGGCTTTTTTCTTGTGGGGTGGCCGTTACGCCTCGAAGCGACTCGTGGGATCTCGATCGCGCTCGTAGGCCCTCGTGAGCGGGAAAGGCGGCAATCAGGCTTCGCGTCGGACAATCCAGATTTCGCCGCACGCGCAACCGCGTGTTAATCGATCCATCGTGCGTCTCCGCTAAATGAGTTCGATAGGCACCCGCTGGCTCACACCGCAAAGCAACTCGTACGGAATGGTGCCGGCACGCGCTGCGACTTCCGCGACCGAAAGGGCCTCGCCCCACACCACCGCCTTGTTGCCGGTCGCGATCTTCGACGCCCCGGTCACGTCGACGGCGATCATGTCCATCGAGACGCGGCCCGCAAGTGGATACCGCGTGCCGCCAATCAACACCGGCGTGCCGTTTTCGAGGCTGCGCGGCAAACCGTCCCCGTAACCCGCTGCGAGAATGGCGATGGAGCTGTCGCGCGTGGCGCGCCACCCGCCGGCATAACCCACCGTCTCGCCCGACTTCACCTCACGCACGGTGAGGACTGTCGTTTCGAGTGTCATTACAGGCTTGAGACCGAACTTTTGGGCTGCCTCTCCTGCAAACGGCGAAACGCCGTACAGCGCGAGCCCGGGACGGACCCAGTCGCCATGCGCCGCTGGCCAGCCGAGTGTGCCGGCGGAGTTGCCGATGCTGGTGGCCAGGCGCTGCTTGCCCGTGAGCGCGGCCTGCTCGAGCGTGCGTTCGAACGTACCGACTTGTTCGTTCGTCATCGACACGTCGCGCTCATCGGCGCGCGCCAGATGAGTCATGACACGCAGCTCGAGCGCGGGCACGGTCAAGGCGCGCAACCGATCGAGAGCCGGCGCGAATGCCTCGGGGCGGAACCCCAGGCGGTTCATGCCCGTATCCATCTTGATCCAGACGATGAAACGTTCGGCGCCGCGGTGCGCTTCCAGCAACTTGATCTGCAGTGGATCGTGCACGGCCAGCTCGAAACGATGATGCGCGGCTTCGGCCAGTTGTTCGGCGCTGAACACGCCCTCCAGCAGAACGACGGGTGCGCGCACTCCGGCGCTGCGCAACGCGATCCCTTCCTCGAGGCGCGCGACCGCGAAACAATCCGCGTCCGCGAGCGCCAACGCAGTGGCTACCAGTCCGTGACCGTAGGCATTCGCTTTCACGACCGCCATGACTTTCGCGCCGGGCGCATACGCACGAATCGTGCCCAGGTTGTGTCGGAGCGCCGCGGTGTCGACCAACGCGCGGATCAACCGAATCAACGCATGATTCCTTCGCCGTACGCGGGGTCGGCGTAGTTTTCGAACCGGCTGAACTGGCCGCGAAAGGTCAGGCGTATGTCGCCGGTTTCACCGTTACGATGTTTCGCGAGGTCGATGTCGGCGACGCCCTTCTTCGGCGTCTCCTTGTTGTAGACCTCTTCGCGGTAGATCAGCAGGATCATGTCTGCATCCTGCTCGATTGCACCGCTCTCACGAAGATCCGACATCACCGGCCGCTTGTTCTCGCGCTGCTCGACGCCGCGATTCAGCTGCGACAGCGCGATCACGGGGCAGTGGATCTCTTTCGCCAGCGCTTTCAGGCCGCGCGAAATCTCCGAGATTTCCGTGGCGCGATTTTCCTTGGTCCCCGGCACCGACATGAGCTGTAGATAGTCGACGACGATCAGGTCGAGGCCATGCTCGCGCTTGATGCGCCGCGCACGCGCGCGCAGCTCGGTCGGCGTCAGCGCCGGCGTGTCGTCGATGAAGATCTTCGCATCCTGCAGCTGCTTGGTTGCGCCGGTGATACGCGGCCAGTCGTCTTCGGAGAGTTTGCCGCTGCGGATGTTGCCGAGGTGCACGCTGCCTACCGACGACAGCAGTCGCGTCAGCAGCTGCTCCGCGGGCATTTCGAGCGAAAAGATGGCAACCGAAGCGCGCACGCCTTCCTTCAACGCCGCGTGTTCGGCGATGTTGATGGCGAGCGTGGTCTTACCCATCGAGGGGCGCCCGGCGATGATCAGCAGGTCGCCGCCGCGCAGGCCACCGGTCTTGGAATCGAAGTCGATGAAACCGGTCGGCAGGCCACGCGGCTTGTTGGGGTTGTTGTAGAGATCGTCGATCTGATCGATCAACGCCGGTAACGCCGACTTGGCGCTGACGTAACCCTTGCCGCGGCTCGAGCCTTCGGCGATCGCGAAAATCTTGCGCTCCGCGTGCTCAACGAGATCGCGCGCTGTCTCACCCTCCTCGTTCCAGACCGAGCTCGCGATTTCGCCGCCGACCGTTACGAGCGAACGCAGCAGCGCGCGCTCCTTGACGATCTGCGCGTACGAACGCGCGTTGGCGGCTCCGGGTGTGTCGCGTGTCAGCGTGCCGAGATAGGCAAGGCCGCCGACTTCGTTCAGCTTGCCGACTCGCTGCAGATGCTCTGAGACAGTGACCGGATCGCAGGGCTGTGCCTCACCTGCAAGCGCAGCGATGCTTTCGAAAATGACCTGGTGGTCGGGTCCGAAGAAATCGTCTGCGACGACGACGTCGCCGACCTGATCCCATGCGGCTCGATCGAGCATCAGTCCACCGAGCACGGCTTGTTCGGCTTCGCGCGAATGCGGCGGCGTCCGCAACTCGCCCGGACCTGAAGACTCTTTACGAAATTTCGGCGTGCTGGACATGTGGTACCCCGCGGACGACGGCTAGTGTCCCCTCTCGCGCGTCCGCGGAGAAGTCCCAAATCCGCGCGCCTGCGAAAATAAAAACGGCGCCCGAAGGCGCCGTCTCGCAAGCACTTGAAAGTGCGTGCTTAGTCTTCGCCGGTGATCACGACCGGCAGCTGCACATCGATGTCGGTGTGCAAATGCAACGCGATCGTATGTTCACCCACCGTGCGGAGCGGGCCGGTCGGCAGGCGCACTTCCGAACGCGAGACCTTGTGCCCGGCCTTCGTGCAGGCTTCGGCGATATCCGCCGTGCCGATCGAACCGAAGAGCTTGCCTTCGGTGCCGGCCTTCGCGGTGATCAGAAGCTTGAATTCCTTGAACGCGGCCTGGCGGCTCTCGGCGTCCTGGAACTGATCGCGCGCGGCTTTCTCGAGTTCGGCGCGACGCGCTTCGAAGCGTTTCACGTTGTCGGGCGTGGCCAGTGTGGCCTTGCCTTTCGGCAGCAGGAAATTGCGGCCATAACCCGACTTCACCTTGACGCGATCGCCGATGGTGCCGAGGTTGGCGACTTTCGTTAAGAGAATGACGTCCATGATGAGCCTCAGTGCTGGTCGGTGTACGGCAGCAGCGCGAGGTAACGCGCACGCTTGATCGCCGACGAGAGCTGGCGCTGATAGAACGCCTTCGTGCCCGTGATGCGGCTCGGAACGATCTTGCCGGTCTCGGTGATGTACTGCTTGAGGACGCCGAGATCCTTGTAGTCGATCTGCTTCACGCCTTCGGCGGTGAAACGGCAGAACTTGCGACGGCGCGAGAACGAACGGTTTCCACCGCCGCCAGCACCACCGCCACCCGGACCACTGCGACGCGGTTTATCGTCTTTCATCAGGCGTTTACTCCCATGTCGTCATCATCCGAAGCGAACGGCGAATCGTCACGACGATCGCGGCGCGGTCCGCCTTCTTTCTCTTCCTGCGCGGCCTTCGCCATCGGCGACGGCTCTACCACGGCTTCGTCCATGTTCACGACGAGGTGGCGCAGCACCGCATCGGAGAAACGGAACGCGCCGGTGAGTTCGTCCAGCGTCTTCTGATCGCATTCCACGTTCAGCAGCACGTAGTGCGCCTTGTGAACCTTGGTGATCGGGAAGGTGAGCTGACGGCGGCCCCAGTCCTCGAGACGATGCACGGTGCCGCCATTCGTGGAAATCATTCCGCGATAACGTTCGATCATGGCCGGGACTTGTTCGCTCTGGTCCGGATGGACCAGGAACACGATTTCGTAATGCCTCATGAATGCTCCTTGTGGATGTTAGCTACCCGCCTGAGGTTGGCGGTGTAGCAAGGAGAACCGGCCAAGGACCCTTTCAGGCCTTACCCGGTTCAAAACGGGCGCGAAGAATACTCAAGGGGCGCTGGATTGGCAAGCCGCAAAGCGGCGTCCCGGACTTCCCATTCAAAGACTTAGGTAAAGACTCAAGTCGCCTCCAGCGGGCCGTCACTTGCCCGGTTTGGCGCCCCTGGCAGACGACAGACGCTGTCGCAACGCCTCATACAGCAGCATTCCCGTCGCCACGGACACATTGAGGCTCTCGACTGAACCCTGTTGCGGCAGCCGGACGGTCAGGTCGCAGGTCTCGCGCGTGAGCTGCCGCAGCCCGCTACCTTCGGCGCCCATGACCAGGGCAATGGGCCCGGCCAGATCGGTTTCATGCGCGAGTTTCGGCGCCTCCGCGTCCGCTCCGACGATCCAGAGCCCGGCTTCCTTGAGCAGTCGCAGCGTGCGGGCGAGATTCGTGACGACGGCGATCGGCGTGGTCTCGGCGGCGCCGGCCGCCACCTTGCGCACCGTCGCGGTCATCTGGACCGCGCGATCCTTGGGGATCACCACCGCAAGCGCGCCACAGGCATCCGCCGTGCGCAGGCAGGCGCCGAGATTGTGCGGGTCCTGCACGCCATCGAGAACCAGCACCAGCGGGGCAACGCCTGCAGATGCGGCTGCGACCAGCGCCGCCAACAGTTCCTCCTCGCGCCACGGGGTCAGCGGCGTGACCTCCGCGTACACGCCCTGATGAATGGCGTCGCCGAACAATTGCTTGAACACCGTGGGCGCCACCCGCTTGACCGTCTTGCCCGCATCCGCGGCGAGCTTGAGGATCTCGGTCACGCGCGGATCAGTGCGTTGCTCGGCTACCGTGACCGCACTCACCCGCTCCGCGTGCCGGGTCAGCAATGCGCGCACCGCGTGTAACCCGTAAACCTTTTCACTCACGCGTCATCTCCCGCGCTGCCCGCGCCGCTGCGTTCCGCGCTGCGGCGACTTGTTAGGCGACTTGGCGGAGGACGATCTGTGCGGCGACTTCTGCGGCTTTCGTCCCGTATCGGCCTCGACCTCGACCAGTTCGAGGTCGACCAGTCCCTCGATGGGATTCACGCTCGTGACGATGACGTGTACACGCGCGCCGAGCGACAAGCGGCGTTTGTTCGTCCGTCCCACCCAGGCGCGGCCACCCGGCTCCATGATGTATTCGTCGTCGCGCAGATTGTCGATGTGCAACAGGCCGTCGGTGCCGATAGCGGTGAGTTGAACAAACGCGCCGAACTCGACGACAGTCGTGATCAGTCCTTCGAAGGTCTGGCCGATACGATCGCGTAGATAGACACACTTGAGCCAGGCGTTCACGTAACGATCCGATTCGTCGGCGCGTTTCTCGAGCAGGGTGAGGTCGGCCCCGGCTAGCGCCAGCGCGCCACCGTCGTAACGCATGCCATACGGATCGGCATCCGACAACAACGCGCGCAGGCAGCGATGCACCACGAGATCCGGATAACGGCGGATCGGCGAGGTGAAGTGCGCGTATTGCGTGAGCGCGAGACCGAAGTGCCCGACGTTCACCGGCTGGTAGACGGCCTGTTGCATCGTGCGAATGATCAGCGATTCGATGAATGGACGCTGCTCGTCGTGCGGGAGCCGGTCCGTGATGGCGCGGAAATCGCGCGGCCGCACGTCCTCGGGCAGCTCCGCCGCCACGCCCAGGGCGTTCAGCGTTTCCAGCAGCAGGTCGATCTTCTTCTGTTCGGGCTTGCCGTGTACGCGGTAGAGAGCGCCGACGCGCCGCGTCTCGAGTTCGTGCGCCACCGCGACGTTCGCGAGGATCATGCACTCCTCGATGAGCTTGTGCGCCTCATTGCGTTCGTACAGGTACACGCGCTGGATTCGCCCGGCCGGATCGATGTCGAACTCGGCCTCGGGGGCGTCGAACTCGAGCGCGCCGCGTTTGTGCCGCGCCTTGAGCAAAGCGTGGTAGACGTCGACCAGCGGCAGCAGCCGGTTCATCAAACTACCCGGTTGTGAGCGCGCTTCCGACGCGTCCTTGATGAGGGCCTCGAACGCCTGGGTGTAGGTCAAGCGCGCCGCCGAACGCATCACCGCCGGATAGAACTTCGATTCGAGCAGGATGCCGGTCTTGGAAACGATCATGTCGGCGGCGAAACACAGCCGATCGACATTCGGCTGCAGCGAGCACAGGGTGTTCGACAACGCAAACGGCAACATCGGAATCACGCGGGTCGGGAAATACACGCTGGTGCCGCGCTCACGCGCGCTCGCGTCGAGCGCCGTGCCGCGCCGCACGTAATAACTCACGTCGGCAATGGCGACGATGATGCGAAAACCCTTGGCGTGCGGCTCGGCGTACACCGCGTCGTCGAAATCCTTCGCGTCTTCGCCGTCGATGGTGACCAGCGGCAGAGTGCGCAGATCCACGCGTCTTGCGGCTTCCGCCGGATCCACCTGTGCGCCGTAACTCTCCGCTTCACGCACGGCCTCGGGCGAGAATTCCTGCGGCAGGTTGAAGCGCGCGATGGCGGCTTCACAGGCGAGCTCCACGGGTTTATCCGGGTCGAGCCGCTTGACGACGCGCGCCTGCGGTGAGGCGCCCTGCCCCGCATAACGCGTGACGGCCGCGATCACCCAGTCGCCGTGCCGGGCGCCGGCGAGTTCTTCGGGAGCGACGAAGCAGCGCATTCCGATGCGCCGGTCGGCCGAGGTGACGAACGCCGAACGACCGTGCACTTCGAGAGTGCCGACGAACGACTTGGTGGCGTGTTCGATGATCTTCTCGAGACGGCCGGAGTAGCGGCCGTCGCGGCCGCGCTCCACGGAGACCCGCACACGGTCGCCGTGCATGACGCCAGCCATCTGCGGCGGCGGCAGGAAGACCGATTCTTCTATTCCCTCGACGCGCACGAAGCCGAAGCCGGCGCGGTTGGCGCTGACGATTCCTTCGGCCGAGTTGCCATGAGTGGCCGGCGACTGTGCGCCCGGACGGCTCGAGGGAGGGCCGGCGCGGCGCGGGCCATGGTTCTTGCTGCGGGTAATTTCCGACTGCCCGCGGGTTTTGTCGTTACGACGTTTCAATGATTCTTTTCCATTAGATATGAGGCCCTGTCGCACCTGCGACCGGCCTCGATTGACAGCTTACAAACCGGTGCGTACCTTTCGCCGCTCGTCGCACCCTGCCCGGGTGGCGGAATTGGTAGACGCACTAGTTTCAGGTACTAGCGAGTAACATCGTGGAGGTTCGAGTCCTCTTCCGGGCACCAATAAAAACAATGGCTTAGGGTTCTTTTGGACTCTTGCTTTGGAGATGTGGCGGGGATTCTACCCACTCTTCTTCTATAGGCGCGCCTGACCCCGACAAAAGTCCGGGCTGGCTGGCAGGCGGACCGCACCGTTTTCCGGGCGGCTCACTCGACCATTTCGCGCTGAATGACGATCAGACCGCCCGCGCCGCTCACAAGTTCCCCGGCACGCGCCACGGCGCCGACACCCGCCCGTAGACTAACTACCTCGGATGCCCCAGCAGAACGGATCCGTCTCGTCGAGCAACAACGAGCTGACGGCGTTGACGCGAAACGATCCTCGAGCCGGCGTCGTCTTCGTCAAGATTGGCCGCGCCAGCGCGCTCGACTAACTATTTCTTCTTCGCGCGGCGCCGGCGGGCCGGTGCCGGCGGCACCTTGTCACCCGCGCGCCGCGCCGCCGACAACCCGATGGCAATCGCCTGCTTGCGGCTGGTCACTTTTTTGCCCGGGCTGCCACTGCGCAACGTACCGGCCTTGCGCTCTGCCATCGCCCGCTTCACTTTCTGCTGCGCCTTTTCCCCGTACTTCTTCTTGGCCATGACTGCTCCTCATATCCGGTGAGGGTGCAAGCTGCGCGCCCGGCCGAACTCATGCTGTAGGTTCTCGCCGACGCAACACGCACGCCGATGGCGCAATCGCATGCCGGAGGCTACCCTCGCGCCGACTCGACCTCCTTCCGCGAATCTGAGGAGTCAACCATGCGACACCGTGCGAGCCCAAACAAACCTTTACGCGTGACTTTCACGCTGGCGTTGACCCTGGCGATCGGCGCCGCGCTGCCGTCCGCCGCGCACGCCGACAACTACGCGCCACCGCCGAACCAGGCAGACGCCGCGCTGCTCGGGCGCATGACGCTCAACGAGAAGGTCAACCAGCTCATGCTGCTCAGCAAAGGCACGATGACCGGCCCCGACTCGGCCGGCCGGCCTAACAAGTCGGCCGAAGATCTGGCGCGTGAAGGTATCGGTTTCCAGATGTCGGGTTTCAATTCGGCGGCCGAGGTGAATCGCATCCAGCGCATCGCGCTCAAGGAGTCGCGTCTCGGGATTCCCGTGGTATTCGCGACCGACATCATTCACGGGTATTGGACGGTTTTCCCCGTACCGCTCGGCCTCGCGGCGACCTTCGATCCGGCCGACGCCAACGTGGTCGCGAAAGTATCCGGTCTGGAAGGATATTCGCACGGTCAGCGCTGGACCTTCGCGCCGATGGTGGATCATCCGGCCGATCCACGTTGGGGCCGCGTCGTCGAAACCTTCGGCGAATCTCCGCTCGTCAGCAGCGATTACGCGGTCGCGACGATCCGCGGGTTCCACGGCTCCCTTGCCGGCCTGCCGGGCGCTCCCGCACCTGCCGACTTCGGCGTCGCGAGTTGCCTCAAGCATTATCTCGGCTACGGCGGAGTCCAGGGCGGCAAGGATTACGCGTACACGGATCTGACCGAACGCACGATCCGACAATTTCATCTGCCGCCTTACGCCGCTGGCATCGCCGCCGGCGCACCCAGCGTGATGCCCGCCTTCACCACCGGTCCCGGCGGCGTGCCCATGTCGGCTAACAAACAGATGCTGGTGGACGTGCTGCGCAAGGAACTCGGCTTCGAGGGTTTGCTGGTGTCCGATTACGCCGCGATCACCGAGATGCTCAAACACGGCACCGCCCGCGACGATTACGACGCCGCGATCCAGGCGATGAACAACGGCACGATGACAGTCGACATGGAAGATGGTGTGTACTACGCGCAGTTGGCCAAGGCGGTGAATGCCGGAGCCGTCAGCCAGCGGTCACTCGATCAGGAAGTGCTGCGTGCGCTGGCGTTCAAACGCCGGCTTGGCCTGTTCGAGAAACCTTACGTACCCGAAGATCTCGAGAAACGCGTGCGGCTGTCACGCGAACATCGCGCGGCAGCCCGCGAGATCGCGCGCAAGTCCATCGTGCTGCTCAAGAACGAGCGGAATCTGCTGCCACTGACCCACGGCCGGATCCTGGTCACCGGCCCGCTGGCCGACGCGCGCGAGGATTTGTTAGGCCCGTGGCACGCGCGCGGGCGCGCCGAGGACGTGATCAGCGTGCTCACCGGTATTCGTGAACGGGCCGCCGCGGGAAAACCCGCGAGCGAAGTCGCCTACGAACCCGGCGTCGGGCTCGAAGGTGTTGCGAAAGTCGCTGCCGGCGACGACCTGAAGATCGCCAAGGCCGTCGCGGCGGCGCGCAACAGTGATCTCGTCATCGCCGTGGTCGGCGAACGCGAATCCATGAGCGGCGAAGCCAAGAATCGCGCGCACCTCGACCTGCCTGGCAACCAGCAGAAACTGATCGATGCATTGCTCGCGACTGGAAAACCCGTGGTGGTCGTGTTGCTCACCGGCCGGCCGCTCGCGGTGACCTCGCTCGCCGAGAATGCGGGCGCGCTGGTCCACGCATTCTTTCCCGGCGTCGAAGGCGGCCACGCGCTCGCCGACGTGTTGTTTGGCGATTACAACCCCGGCGGCAAGGAACCGATCACCTGGCCGCGCAGCGTCGGCCAGTTGCCGATTCATCACTACGATCCACCCAACGGCCGGCCAAACATCGCCGAGCGCGGCGACTACAAGGCGCACTGGCTGGACGAGCCGGACGAACCGCTGTTCGCGTTCGGCTTCGGCTTGAGTTACACGAGTTTCGCCTTCAGCGGACTCGAACTCCCCAAGAGCATCGGCCGCGACGACACCTTCACCGTGCGCGTGCGGATCACGAATTCCGGCCCGCGCGATGGCGACGAGGTACCGCAGCTCTACGTACGCCCGCGCGTCGCGAGCGCAGTGACCGGGAAACGCCTCGTCGCCTATCGACGCGTGCACCTGGCCGCAGGCAAGAGCGAAGTCGTCGAGTTCTCGCTGCCCGCGAGCGCGCTCGCGGTGCTCGGTCCGCAGAATCGCTGGACGGTCGAACCCGGTGTCTACGAAGTGCTGCTCGGCGCGAGTTCGTCAGGCGAAATCTCCGGCACCTTCACGATCGAGGACACCGCCAGAGTCGCATTGCGCACTGCGGCAAGCCGCTAACAACTTCCGCTGTCAGACAAATCCCTTTCTGCATACGTATGTATCCGACATTACAAACCTCTAAACGTTGTGATTCCGGGCTACGGAGGATGTAACAATTCACCAACACAAAGCACGTCGCGCCTGAGGATTTGCGATCGCAGCGGTTTCGGCCGCGCGACGCCGGCGTGCAGCAGACTACGAGGGTTCACCAATGCGAAATTTTCCGCGTTCACTGATCGGAGCGGCGGTCGCCGCCGTGCTCGCCGCACCCACCGTTTCCTGGTCACAGTCCGCCGATGCGACGTTGCGCGGCAAAACGACCGCGGATGCCGACGTCACCGCGAAGAATGTCGCGACCGGCACCACGCGCCGCACCAAGGCCAGCAGCGATGGCACCTACACCATTGCCGGACTGCCGCCAGGCACCTATCGCGTTGATGCGGGTCCAGGCACGGAAACCATCGTCACACTGAGTGTGGCATCCACCGCGACCCTCGATCTGGGCGCAGCCAGCGGCGCGGTCGAGACCGAAGCGCCCATGCAGGAAGTCACGGTGACGGGACGGCGACTCAACGAGGTGCGCACTTCGGAAATCGGCACGACCGTCTCGCAGGCGCAGATCGCAAACGTTCCGCAGATGACGCGCAACTTCCTCGAATTCGCGGATACCGTCCCGGGCGTCGTGTTCGAAGTGGACGGCAAGGGCCGCACCTCGATCCGCGGCGGCGCGCAGAACGAAAACGGCGTGAACCTCTACATCGACGGCGTCGGCCAGAAAGGTTACGTGCGATCGGGCGTCAGCGGTCAGGCCGGCGATACGCAGGGCAACCCGTTCCCGCAGCTCGCCATCGGCGAATACAAGGTCATCACGTCTAACTACAAAGCCGAGTACGACCAGATCTCGAGCGCGGCCATCACCGCCCTCACCCGCTCCGGCACCAACGAACTGAAGGTCGAGGCTTTCGGCACCTACACCGCCGACAACTTCCGCGCCAAGACCCCGGGCGAGGTCGACACCGGCCGCAAAGCCGAGTCCGAAAGCAAGGAATACGGCATCGCGGTCGGCGGTCCGATCATCCAGGACCGGCTGCATTTCTTCCTGACGTACGAAGCCAAGCGTTACCAGACCCCGGTCACCGTGATCGCGGACAACAGCCCGCCTCCGGGCGTCGTCGAGGCGCTGCCGGCGGACGTGTTGGCCCAACTCGGTACCGGCGCCATTGTGTTCGACGAAGACCTGTTCTTCGCCAAACTCGACTGGGCGATGAGCGACGCGGACTCCATGCAGTTCTCCGCGAAAATCCGCGACGAGACGAGCGCCGGCGACCAGACCGGCACCGGCGTCGCGGCCTCGGCCGCGGTCGACACCGACAACACCGACAAGCGTTACGAGCTCTCGTGGAAACACGATGGCGCGGGCTGGCTCAACGAAGTGCAGGCGACGTATGAAGACGCGTTCTACGTGCCGCACATCAACAATTCCGGATCGAACGGCGCGCAGTTCACTTTCATCCGTGGGTCGGACAATCCGCGCATCATTTCGGTCGACGGCGCGGACCCCCGCGCGGGCCAGAACAAGGGCCAGAAGGGCTGGTCGATCGGCGACACGATCACGTTCACCGACATCACCTGGTTGGGCGGCGATCACACGATCAAGGCCGGCATCAAGTACAAAAGCGTCGAGCTGACCGCCGCAGATTCGATCCCGGGAAATCCGGTGTTTTATTACGACTCGACGACCGCCGGCGCCGCGACCATTCCGTGGAAGGCGACCTTCGCGTTGCCGCTGGCGGGATTCGACTCGCAGGTGACGTCGGAAGACAAACAGCTCGGCATCTTCGCGCAAGACGACTGGACGGTGAACGATCACCTGACCTTGAACCTGGGCCTGCGCTGGGATCTCGAGAAAAATCCATCGTACCTGGACTTCAAGACTCCGCAGTTCGTGATCGACGGCATCAATGCCGAAGTCGCGCCCGGCGTCACGTTTGGCGAGTCGGTGGGTCTGAGCACAGATCCCCACACGGCCTACGACATCAACGACTACATCAGCACCGGCAACAACCGCAAGGCGTTCACCACGGCGTTCCAGCCGCGGCTCGGTTTCTCGTATGACATGGATGGCGACCAGCAACATGTGGTCTTCGGCGGTGTCGGCCGCGCCTACGATCGCACGTTGTACGACTATCTCCAGCTCGAACAGACCAAGTTCGCGCTCGCGACGACTGACGTGTTCATCAACACGGTCGATCATCCCTGCGACACCACGACCAGCAATTGCTTCAACTGGGATCCGGCGTTCGCCAGCGACCCCAACGCGTTGCCGACGTTGTTGAACGGCATGGCCGGCGAGGTCGACCTGATCAACAACGATCTGAAAGTGCCCTACTCCGATCAGTTCAGCGTGGGCATGCGAAATCGCGTCGGCGACTGGAATACGACTGCGTCCATCTCGCGCATCATCAGCAAGGACGGCTTCGTCTTCACGCTTGGGCATCGGCGGGTGGATGGCAGCTTCTGGCAGAACCGCGGCCAGCCATGGGATTTCCATCCCGCCACGACCGGCAACATGCTGATCGGCGACAACGGCATCGAGACGAAAAGCACGCAACTGCTACTGTCGGCCGACAAACCGTTCACCGAAGAATCGCGCTGGGGCACGAGCCTTGCGTACACCTACACGGCGGCCACGCAGAATCGCGACATCAACGAGCACTACGCGTTCGACCAGGTCAGCATCAAGGAATACAAGTGGGTGACCTCGAACGCCGCCGCGAAACATCGCCTCGTCGCCACCGGCACGGTGTCCGCACCCTGGGGCATCACGGTCGCGGGCAAACTCACCTGGTCGACGCCCATCCCTCGAACCGTCAACTCGTGCCTGAATGGCGACGCGACTTTCGACAATGACGCGCCTTGCGAGGCATTCACCTACACGGTGGACGACAAGGGTTACCAGTCGCTCGATCTGCAGGCCACGAAGAACTTCCAGATCGGTGATGCCGGGTCGTTCTACCTGCGCCTCGACGCACTCAATGTGACCAACGCGCACAACTTCGTCGACTTCCAGGACGAGAACCTGCCTGTCGGCCTCGTGATCGGTGGCAGATACAACCGGAATGGCAACATCACGGGCTTGCCGCGCACGTTGCGCATGAGCTTTGGCGTGAAGTTCTGAGGCGGACGATGGATCGAACGCCGGGGCTGTTGGCCCCGGCGTTCGGTGCGACAATCGAGTCCGTGAACGACGGACTCACAAGTATCGTCATCGTCGGTGGCGGCTCCGCCGGCTGGATGACTGCGGCTGCGCTTTCGCAGCTGGTTCCAGGCCTGAGCTCGATCCAGCTCATCGAATCCGACGAGATCGGCACAGTCGGCGTGGGCGAAGCGACGGTGCCCCACCTGCGCCAGTTCAACGAGGCGCTGCAGATCAACGAGGCGGACTTTGTGCGTGCCGTGAGCGGCACCTTCAAGCTCGGCATCGAGTTCGTGGACTGGGGCCGCATCGGCGACCGCTACATCCACGGCTTCGGCACCATCGGCCACGATTACCGCAGCCTGCCGTTTCACCAGTACTGGTTGAAGCTCAATGCGCGGGGTTTGGCGCGCGACATCGGCGACTATTCGCTGAACACCGTTGCCGCGCCCGCCGGCAAGTTCATGTCCTCGGCCAGCGACGTACCGGCGGGCTCGCCGCTCGCCAACATCTCCTACGCGTATCATTTCGACGCGGGACTGTACGCAAACTACCTGCGGCGCATGGCCGAGGCGCGCGGGGTCAAGCGGATCGAAGGCCAGGTCGTCGACGTCACGTTGCGCGGCGAGGATGGCTTCATTGAATCCGTGACGCTCAAGAGTGGCGCGCGCGTCGCGGGCGAGATGTTCATCGACTGCTCGGGTTTTCGCGGCCTGCTCATCGAACAGACGCTCAAGGCGGGCTACGAAGACTGGACCCACTGGTTACCCTGCGATCGCGCGGTTGCGGTGCCGAGCGCGAAAACCGTCGCGGCGACGCCATACACACGCTCCACCGCGCGCGCCGCCGGATGGCAATGGCGCATCCCGCTGCAACACCGCACCGGCAACGGCTACGTGTATTCGAGCGCGCATCTGAGCGACGATGAAGCGGCGGCCACGGTGTTGGGGAATCTGGACGGTCGGCCGCTCGCCGATCCGCGCGTACTCAAGTTCGTGACCGGCCGCAGGCTCAAGGTCTGGTCGCGCAATTGCGTCGCCATCGGACTGTCCAGCGGTTTTCTCGAACCGCTCGAATCGACCAGCATCTATCTCATTCAATCCGCGATCGCGCGCCTCATCGACATGTTCCCCGGCCGGCACATGAATCCGGTGCTGCAGGATCGCTACAACGCGCAGGGGTCATTCGAAACCGAACGCATCCGCGATTTCCTGATCCTTCACTATTGCGCCACCGAGCGGCGCGACACGAAGTTCTGGGAATACTGCGGAAACATGCAGATCCCGGCGAGCCTCGCGGACAACATCCGGCTGTTCCGCGACAGCGGCCGCTTCTTCCGCAACAGCGATGAGATGTTCGCCCAGACCAGTTGGGTCCAGGTGATGCTGGGTCAGCGCATCAAGCCTGCCGCCTGGCATCCGATGGTCGATCGCCTGAGCGACGTCGAACTCGCGAAACTCGCCGAGGGCGTGCGCAACGTCATCGCGAGTTGTGTCGCGGCCATGCCCCAACACGAGCAGTTCATCGAGCGGCACTGCAAATCTTCGGTGGCGGCATGAGGCGCCACGGCGCGGCTCTGTGCGCGCTTGCCCTGCTCGTCTCCTGCAAAACGCCGACGCAACGTATCGATCCGGTGGTCGTGCGCGCCGCAACGGTTGTGCCCATCAAACCGCTCGATCCGCTGTTCGAAGACATCGAAGAACGCACCTTCAATTTCTTCTGGGATACCGCCGAACCCGAGACGGGGCTCGTGCCGGATCGCTGGCCCAAACCGCCGTTCTCGAGCATCGCGGCCATCGGTTTCGCGCTCAATGCCTACGCCATCGGCGCCGACCGCGGTTACGTGACGCGCGCCGCGGCGCGTACCCGCGTGTTGACCACACTGCGTTTCCTCGAACAGGCGCCGCAGGGCAGCGATCCGTCCGAGACCGCCGGCTACCAGGGGTTCTTCTATCACTTCGTGAACTTCGCCACCGGCAAGCGCTACGGCAATTCCGAACTATCTACCGTCGACACCGCCTTGCTCATGGCGGGTGTGTTGTTCATGCGTGGCTACTTCGACGGCGAACATCCCGAGGAAGTCGAGATCCGCAAGCTCGCCGAGTCGCTCTATCAACGCGTGAACTGGCCGTGGGCCATCGAACATGCCATCGACATCCGCATGGCCTGGAGCCCCGAAGGGCAGTTCGGCAGCCACGACTGGCGCGGCTACAACGAAGCCATGCTGGTGTATGTGCTGGCGCTCGGCAGCCCGAGCTTTCCGGTCGCCACGCGCACCTGGGACGCCTGGACCTCCGACTACTACCTCGCCTGGGGAACACTCGAGGGCCAAACCCACCTCACTTTCGGCCCGTTGTTCGGCCACCAGTTCAGCGCCGTGTGGATCGACTACCGCGGCATCAAGGACGAATTCATCTGGGCGCAGGGCATCGACTATTTCGAAAACAGCCGGCGCGCGACGCTCGCGCAGCGCGCCTACGCGATCCGCAATCCGCTCGACTGGAAAGGTTACGGCCCCAACATCTGGGGCCTGACCGCGTGTGACGGCCCCGGCTACATGCAGCAGACTTACCTGGGCCAGACGCGCCAGTTCTATTCCTACGTTGCGCGCGGCGTCGGTCTCACCGACGTCATCGATGACGGCACCATCGCGCCGACCGCCGCCATCTCCTCACTGCCGTTCGCGCCCGAAGTCGTCGAGCCGGCGGTGCGCGCGATGCACGACAAGTACGGCCGGTATATCTACGGCAAATACGGCTTCGTCGATGCGTTCAATCCGAGCTTCGACTACGACGTGCCACTGCGACACGGCAAGCGGATCCGCGGCGGCGGCTGGGTTGCCACGGACTATCTGGGCATCGACCAGGGCGCGATCATTTCCATGATCGAGAATCATCGCAGCGAACTGATCTGGACCGTGATGAAACGCGACCCCCATATCCGCCGTGGCCTCTCACGCGCCGGTTTCAATGGCGGCTGGCTCACCCAACCCTGAGCTTGAGCTGCGGCGCGTGGCCGCTCACCGATTCGAGCGTATCGACGAAGCTCGAATGCCAGGCCGTGATGGAATTGCGCTCGAGCACTTCGAGCATCGCGTGATGGCGGTCGCGCCGCTCCGACAGCGGCATGTTGAAGGCCTGCTGGATCGCATGCGCCATGCCGCGCGAATCGTAGGGATTCACCATCAGGGCGCTGGTCAACTCGCGCGCCGCTCCGGCCATCGTCGAGAGGATCAGCACCCCGGGATCCGCCGGGTCCTGCGCGGCGACGAATTCCTTGGCGACCAGGTTCATGCCGTCGCGCACCGGCGTCACGATGCCGATCAGCGCCGCGCGCATGAAACCCATCAGCACATCGTGCGGGAAATTGCGATTGAGATAACGGATCGGTGTCCAGTCGGTGTCGGCGAAGCGGCCGTTGGTGCGGCCCGTGGTCTGCTCGAGTTCACGGCGGATCTCCGCGTAGGCACGGACGTCGGCGCGCGACAGCGGCGCGATCTGCAGAAAACTCACCCGGTTCTGGTTCTCCGGATGTGTCTCGAGAAAACGTTCGTACGCCTTGAAACGCTCCACCAGTCCTTTGCTGTAGTCGAGGCGGTCGACGCCGATCATGAGCCGCCGGCCTAACAACCCGGCGATCATGCGTTTGACGGAGTCGGTGTTCTGCGAGTCGATGGCCTCGCGCTGGATCGACTCGATGTCGACGCCGATCGGGTAGACGCCGGTCACCACGCGGCGGCCGCCGAGCGTGACGGTATTGCCGGGCGTCAGCGCCTGCTGCCCCCACACCGAGGCCACGGCGTCGCGGAATGCATCGCGGTCCGCCTCGGTCTGGAAGCCGAGCACGTCGTAAGCCAGCATCGCCTGCAACAACTCCGCGTACACCGGCAACACGCGCAGCACTTCGACGTTCGGAAACGGAATGTGCAGGAACAGCCCCATGGGTTGTCTGGCGCCCGCTTCGCGCAGCCGCTGCGCCAGCGGAAACAGGTGATAGTCGTGTACCCAGATCAGGTCGCCGGGCTCGAGCAGCGGCAGGAGCTCGCGCGCATAACGCTGATTCATGCGCTGGTACGCCTCGTACTGCGTGTCGTTGTACTTGAAGCCGTCGATGAAATAGTGGAACAGCGGCCACAACGTGCCGTTGCAGAAGCCGAGATAGAAATCCTGGTATTCGGCCTGGTCGAAATCGATCGACGCGAACGTCACGCCGTCCTTGCGCACGATCTGCGGCTCGGTCGAGGCGACCTCGGCCGTCTCGCCATCCCAGCCGAACCACATGCCGCGCCGCGCCTGCATCGCGGCCAGCAATCCAACCGCGAGACCGCCGGGTACGGCGCCACGCTTTGGCACGCTGATGCGATTCGACACTGCCACCAGGCGGCTCATACGATTTCCTCCCAGCTGCGCGACAAGCGCAGCGCGCTGCCGATGACGCCGACCATGCTGTAAGTCTGCGGAAAATTGCCCCACAACTCGCCGGTCGCCGGCGTGATGTCTTCCGACAGGAGGCCGAGCGGGTTACGCAGTTGGAGTAATCGCGAGAAACGTTCGCGCGCCTCCTCCACGCGGCCGGACGCGGCCAGCGCGTTCACGTACCAGAAGGCGCAGATGGTGAAGGCATTTTCCGGCTTGCCGAAATCGTCGGCGTGTTTGTAACGGAACAACAGATCGCCGTCGCACAGTTCCGCTTCGATGCGCGCGAGTGTCTTCAAGAATCGTGGATCCGTCGCCGGCAACAAGCCGAGCTCGGGCAATAGCAGCGTGGTGGCGTCGAGATCGCGATTGCCGAACGCCGAAGTGAACGACTGGATCTCTTCATTCCATGCCCCGGCGAGAATCTCGGCGCGCATGCGATCGGCGTGTGTCTGCCATTCACGCGCCGCGATCGCATCACCCACGCGCCGCGCGATACGCGCGAGGCGGTCGCAGCCTGCCCAGGAGATCGCCGCCGAGAAAGTGTGGCGCTGCAGCTTGCCGCGGAATTCCCACGGGCCGGCATCGGGCTGTTCGAAAGTGGCGACGGCGCGTTTGCCGAGCCGATACAGGCGTTGGAGCAGCGTCTGGTCGCCCGAACGCACCAGCCGCTCGTCGAAGAACAACTGCGTGGCGGCAAGGATCACCGAACCATAAACATCGTGCTGAACCTGCTCCGCGGCGAGATTCCCGAAGCGCACCGGGCCCATGCCGCGATAACCCGACAGCGTGGTCGCGATCTTTTCTTCCGCGCGCGGATCGCCAGTGATGCCGTACAGCGGCTGCAACTGGTCGGCGGTCGACGAGGCGATGATGTGATCGATGTAGTGGAGATACGCCTCCATGGTGCGCGTCGCGCCCAGGCGGTTGAGGGTCTGCACGACGAAATAACTGTCGCGCAGCCAGCAATAGCGGTAGTCCCAGTTGCGCGCGCTGTTGGCGGCTTCCGGAATGGAGGTCGTCAACGCGGCGAGCACCGCGCCAGTGTCCTCGTACGTGCAGAGCTTGAGCGTGATTGCGGCGCGGATCACCGCGTCCTGCCAGTCCGCCGGCACCGACAACGTGCGCACCCACTCCTGCCAATAACTCAAGGTCGCGCCGAGGAACTCGCGCGCCAGCGCTGCGGGCGATTCCTGCAGCGTTTCGTCCGGCCCGATGATGAAATTGAGCGGCTGCTCGAGCACCACCGGACGGTTTTCCAGCAGCGCCGCCAGGGACGCGTCGGTCGTGACGCGATAGTGCAGGCCGTCCGCCGCGAAACGGATGTGATGGCTGCCGGTGATGCCGGCGTCGCTGCGTTCGCCGAAACCCGCGGTCGGACGCAGCCGCAGGCGCAGTGTCGGCCGGCCGGCGAGCGGCTCCACGCTACGCACGAACATCATCGGCCTGAACACGCGGCCGCGGCTGCGAAAACGGGGTGCGTAATCGAGAATGCGCAGCGCCCCGCCGTGGGCGTCGTAGAGCCGCGTTTCGATGATCGCGGAGTTGCGCAGGTAGGTCTGCTCGGAACGCGTGAGGTCGATCATGTCGATCGCGAACACGCCCTTGTCGGAGTCGCCGCCCTCTTTCTGTAGCAGCGCCGAAAAAACCGGATCGCCATCGGGCCGCGGCAGGCAGGCCCAGACCATTCGCGCCTGTTCGTCGATCAGCGCCGCCACCTGGCAATTACCGATGACTCCGTAATTCATCGGTGCTCTGCCAGTTGCTCGAGCCAGCGATGCACCGCTGTCGGACCCGGCAGCCACCACTCGGAGGTCACGCGAGGGCCGACGGCGATCGCCAGCCCACCCTCACGCCGCACAGCCTCGAAGCCGCCGCAGTCGGTCAGGTCGTCGCCGATGAAGATCGGAGTGCGCCCCGTGAACGGCACCTCGCGCATGAACGCGCCCACGGCGCTGTCCTTGCTGTACGCCGCCGGCTTCACCTCGATGACGCAATGCCCGTCGAGCAGCGCGTACGTGGGTACCAGTGGCGCGGCCAGCAATGCAACCTCGGCGCGCAGCTGATGTTCGAGTTCGCGCGCGCCCTGGAAATGCAGCGCGAGCCCCGCTCCCTTGTCCTCGAGCAAGAGCCCGCGGTGGCGCGACACGATCTCGCGCAATCCCTCGCGCACTTCACCGAGCTGGGCGTGAACGACGTCCGCGACGTACGTTTCGCCGCTGGCACTGCGCCGCTCGCCGCCGTGCAGTCCCGCACTCGGCAAATGCAACGCCCCAAACAACCGGTCGAGATCGACCAGGGTCCGACCGCTGACCAGCGCCAGCGCGCCCCCGGCCGCAATACGCAGCCGAGTCAGCAGATCGAGCAACTCAGGCTCGACGACGACCGCCGTCGGGCTTGCGGCCAGCTCCAGCAGCGTGCCATCCACGTCGAGAAACAAACACCAGGAACTGACCGGAAGCGGCACGGCGTGCACCGCCGCAGCCTCGTGCGCCGCTAGTTGCATCATCCCCCCAGTATAAGAAGCCCGAGCCGACCCGACCCGTCGATTTCCAGTAGTTAGGCCAGCTTTTAATTCCACAAGAAGCCCACGACCAAGACTCCTGTCAGCGCAAGCCTACACCTGTCACCCATTTGCCCCGATTCCGTGCGCTCCCTTCCTCTCTTAGCACACAACGCCAACGGCAAGCGTGGATCCCGACGACCAGAGTGCGGCCCGTGTGCGTGCAAGAGGGGCTCATCGCAGCGGCGGCGGCGCAATTCGCAAGGCTCATGAAGCGCCGGGCGTTGCCTCTCTACGCAGTGAATCAAGAAGTCTTGCGAGCGGTAAATGTCTGCACGACGGCGGCGGCCAGCGCACTGGCGACACCAGACAAGGTCAGCCGCCGCGGAGAGATCCTCTTGCACGCGCGCGGGCCGCACCCCTGCTATTGGACTCTTCTCCTACCCAAACAAATCATCGACTTCAATCAAACGGATGCCGCAATACGATCGTTTGATCCCGATCCGGCCCCGTTGAAATGATGTCAATCGGCACCCCGGCGAGTTCCTGCAGACGCTCCAGATACGCCCGCGCCGCCCCCGGCAACGCCGCATACGAAGTCACCCCGATCGTGGATTCCTTCCACCCCGCCATCTCTTCGTAAATTGGCTCGACGTCCGCGAACGCATCCGCGTACATCGGCGGCTCTTTCGAGATCACACCGTTTGATTTGTATCCCACGCAGATCTGCAGGCTGTCGAGGCCGTCGAGCACGTCGAGCTTCGTCAAACAAAGTCCGGACACGCTCGAGTGGATGATAGAGCGGCGCAGCGCCACCGCGTCGAACCAGCCGCAACGACGCTTGCGTCCCGTGACCGCGCCGAATTCGTGCCCCACACGCGAAAGATGCTCGCCGTAGGTATCGAACAACTCCGTCGGGAACGGACCCGCGCCCACCCGCGTGGTGTACGCCTTCACGATGCCGAGCACGTAGTCGAACGAACGGGGCCCGATGCCCGTACCCGTGCCGGCGAAACCACCGGTGGTGTTGGACGAGGTGACGAACGGATACGTGCCGTGATCGACGTCGAGCATCGCGCCCTGCGCGCCTTCGAACATGACGTCTGCCTTCTGAGCACGCAGCGCGGCGAGAGTCCCGGTGATGTCACTCACCAGCGGGCGCACGCGTTCGGCGTACGACAACTGCTCATCGAGCGTCTTCTGGAAATCGACCGCGGGCTGCTTGAAGTAGTGCTGCAGCACGAAGTTGTGGAAGTCGAGGATTTCGCCCAGCTTGGCCGCGAATTTTTCGCGCTGGAACAAGTCCTGCACGCGCACCGCGCGCCGTGCCACCTTGTCTTCATAAGCCGGGCCGATGCCGCGACCGGTGGTGCCGATGGCATTGGCGCCGCGCGCCGCCTCGCGCGCCTTGTCGAGTGAGACGTGGGAAGGAAGGATCAGCGGGCAGTTGGGCGACACACGCAGGCGCGCGAACACATCCACGCCCGTATCGATCAACGTCTGCGATTCGCGGAACAGCGCCTCCAGCGACAAGACCACGCCGTTACCGATCAGGCACAAGACGTTCTTGTGCAGGATTCCCGAAGGAATCAGCGACAACACGGTTTTCTTGCCGCCGATCACCAGCGTGTGGCCGGCGTTGTGACCGCCCTGGAAACGCGCCACCGCGGCGGCGCGTTCGGTGAGCAGGTCGACGACCTTGCCCTTGCCCTCGTCACCCCACTGGGTGCCGATGATGATGACGAATTTGCCCATGGTTAATGTTTGCCGCGTTTCACGACTAGATAAGGTGCCGGGGTAGTTGGATCAGCGCCGTGCCGGCGCCGGGCTCTTCAGATACCGGAAGAACTCGCTGTCGGGCGAGATGACCAGTACGTCGCGATCCTTGCCGAATGAATTTCTATACGCCTGCAGGCTGCGATAGAAGGAATAGAACTCGGGATTGCCGCTGTAGGCGTTGGCGTAGATGGTCGCCGCGGTCGAATCGCCTTCGCCACGAATTGCCGCCGCATCGGCTTGCGCCTTGGCGATGATCTCGATGGTGCGCCGTTCGGCCTCGGACTTGATGATCTGCGCCTCGCGCTCGCCTTCGCCGCGTTGCGTATTCGCGATGCCTTCGAAACTCTGCTTCATGCTCTCGTACACGCGCGAAGCGACGTCTTCCTGCAGGTCGATGCGCTGCACGCGCACGTCGATGAGCTGGATACCGAGTTTCTGCAGCGCGGTACGCGAGGCTTCCTGGAAGTCGCCGGTGATTTTCTGTCGATCCGAGGTGACGATTTCCTTGAGCGTGCGGCCCGCGACGGCATTCTTGATACCGTCCTGGATGTTGTCGCCGACCAGAATGGCGGCCTGCCCTTCGTCGCCGGCGGTCGCCTGGTAGAACCGCGCCGGCTCGATGATCTGCCACTTGATGTAGTAGTCGACCGTCAGGCCCTGGCTCTCGCTGGTCAGGAACTGCTCGCCGTCGAACTTGCGGGTGAGCACGCGCCGGTCGAACTTGACCACGTCTTCCATGAACGGAATCTTGAAATGCAGGCCCGGCTTGTAGTCGGACTCGACGATGGCCGACAGGCGCACGCGCAACGCGAGTTCCTGTTCACGCACCATGAACGTCGAAGTGCCGAGCAACAGCACCACCGCGAGGATGAGGATCAGCACCGGGAGAATTCGCGCGCCCATCAGCGTTCCACCCTTTGACGTGAATCCGCGTTGTTCGCGGGCTCGGGCTCGACCGTGACCGACGGACGGACGGCGGCGCCTTCGGATTCGCGACCGCGCTCGATCAACTTGTCCAACGGCAGATAAAGCATGCTGCCGTTACTCGCCTTGGAATCGATCACGACCTTGCGCGTGCGGCTCAGCACGTTCTCGATGGTCTCGATGTACATGCGCTCACGCGTCACGGACGGCGCCTTTTCGTAGGCCGTGCGCAGCTGGGTGAACTGCGAGGCTGCGCCGGTCGCGATCTGCACGACCTGCGATTTGTACGCCTGCGCTTCCTGGATTTCCTTCGCGGCACGGCCTTCAGCCTGGGGAATGATGCCGTTGGCGATGGCCTGCGCCGCCTTGATGGCGCGCTCGCGATCCGCCTTCGCCTTCACCGAATCTCGCTGCGCCTGCTGAACGGCCTCGGGCACCTGCACGTCGGTGATGTTGACCTTGCGCACTTCGATACCGGCGCCGTACTGGTCGAGCGTGCGCTGCATGATGTCGCGCGTGTCTTCGGCGATCTTGAGACGGCCCGCCTCGAGGATGGCCTGCTGGTCGCTGCGTCCGACCACTTCGCGGATCGCGCTCTCGCTGACTTCGGACAAAGTGTCTTTCGGCTCGCGCACGCGGAATAGATAGTCCTCCGCATCCTTGATGCGGTACTGCACGGCGACCTGCAGCTCGACCATGTTCGGTTCGGCGGTCAGTACGCGCGACTTGTACGAAGTCGTGGACACGCCCTGGGTATCGACCTTCGTGACGGTTTCGATGGGCCACGGCAGACGCCAGTTCCAGCCGTCACCGACGGTTTCGACGTGGCGGCCGAATCGCTGCACCACGCCCTGCGTGCCGGTTTTCACCTGGTAGAAGCCGGTGAACATCCAGCCGGCGATGATGAACGCCAGGATGATCAGCAGGGGCGTCGAAGACCCGCTGCCGCTGCCACCGCCGCCAAACAGCGATTCGATGCGCTTTTGCCAGTCCTTGAAGGCCTGGTCCAGGTCGCCACCCCCGGGAGAAGGCTTCTTGCCCCAGGGGTTGTTGTTCGAACTTCCGGGTTGATTCCAGGCCATATTCAGGAGCTTCGCGAGGCGGGCGACGATTGTAGGTAGGCACCTTCGGCCATACAAGTTGAGTCGCCAACCAGGGTGACAACTTCAACGCCGGGCTCGCGCGCCCATTTGAGCAGCTCGAACTCGGAGAGTTCAGTATCGATTTCGAAGGCACCGTCGTCGGCAATCCGCTCCGAACGCACCAGGTTGGCGGCATAGAGGCGCGCCCGGACCTCGCCGCCCGAAACGGGCAGCCGCAGCGTCGCCCGGCGCGCCACCCGTGCCAGCCGCTCATTGACCGCCTCGCGCAGCAGGTCCAGCCCCAGCGCCTTCGCGGCGGAAATCCAGACATGGCTCACCCGGCCGTTTTCATCGCGGTCGACATGCGGCTGCGACTCGATGCGGTCGATCTTGTTGAACACCAGGATCTGCGGCAGCTCGCCCGCACCGATTTCGGCCAACACGCGGTTCACTTCGTCGATGTGTTCTTCGCGGCGCGGATCGCTGACATCGACCACATGCAGCAGCAAGGTCGCTTCTCGCGCCTCGGTCAGCGTCGCCTCAAAGGCGGCCACGAGTTCGTGCGGCAATTCGCGGATGAAACCGACCGTATCGGCCACCACCACCTTGGTGTTACCCGGCAGAACGATGCTGCGCACGGTCGGATCGAGCGTAGCGAACAACTGGTCCGCGACATAGGCGTCGGCGCCGGTGAGGGCCCGAAACAGCGTCGACTTGCCGGCGTTGGTGTAACCCACCAGCGCCAGCGACGGAATCGGAATTTCGGCGCGCTGCTGCCGGCCCGTCTCACGCTGTTGTTTGATCTTTTCCAGTCGCGCGCCCAGCGTCTTGACGCGTTTGCCGAGCAGCCGGCGATCGGTTTCGAGCTGCGTTTCGCCAGGACCACGATTGCCGATGCCGCCGCCGCGCTGGCGCTCGAGATGGGTCCAGCCGCGCACCAGGCGCGTGGCGATGTGCTTGAGCTGCGCGAGCTCCACTTCGAGCTTGCCTTCGTGACTGCGCGCGCGCTGCGCGAAGATGTCGAGGATGAGCCCGGATCGATCGAGCACGCGCCGCTCGATGAGTTTTTCGAGGTTGCGTTCCTGGGATGGAGAAAGCGGGTGATCGAACAACACCACATCGGCGTTGTGTTCGACAACGACGTTTTTGATTTCGTCGGCCTTGCCGCTGCCGACGAACAAGCGTGAATCCGGCCGATCGCGCCGTCCTGAAATCTGGGCGACCGGGATCGCGCCCGCGGACAACGCGAGCTGTTCAAATTCCAGAAGGTCTTCGGGATCGGCCGGCGCGCCTATGCCGAGGCGCACGAGCACGGCCCGCTCACCTGCGCGCGGTCGCTCGAACAAAATGAATTCTCGAGAAGGGAAACGAAGCGCGTGTCGCGCCGGACATCATTCTCCGGCAACCGCCTCGATCGTCGTTCCATCTTCGTTGGTGATGCGCACATTGCGCGCCGGGACAACTGTCGAAATCGCGTGTTTGTAAACCATCTGGCTCACGCTGTTCTTGAGAAGTACGACGAACTGATCAAACGAATCGATCTGGCCTTGCAACTTGATTCCATTCACCAGATAGATCGACACCGGGATACGTTCCTTGCGCAAAGTATTCAGAAACGGGTCCTGCAGTGACTGGCCCTTAGCCATGGGCGTTCTCCTTATTTTTCAAGCAAGCGGACGCGCGGGAATATAACACGCGGTCCTGCCAGTCAACGCGCGGAAGGCTCATCCAAAAGAGGCAGTCAGGGATTCACGTACGCCTACAAAGCTTTGCACATCATAGGGATCGAAAGCCTTGACGTTCGGCATGGTACGCAGCCATGTGAGCTGCCTTTTCGCGAGCTGGCGGGTGGCGGCCACGGCACGGTCCACGCCGATCGGCAGCGAGTAGCTGCCTGCCAGATGCGACCAGAGCTGGCGGTAACCGACCGCGCGGATGGCCGGCAGCTCGTCGTTCAGATCGCCACGTTGGTAGAGACTGCGCACCTCGTCCAGCAGGCCGGCCGCCATCATGGCTGCGAAGCGCTGCGCGAGCACCGTGTGCAGACGGGCGCGATCCGTGGGAATCATCGCGACACAGACGAAGTCGCGTTGCAGCGGCGAACGGGTCTGAGCCTGGAGCGCGGAAATCGGCTCGCCGGTGGCCGCGTGCACCTCGAGCGCGCGCTGGATGCGCTGCGCGTCGTTGGGATGAATACGCGCCGCGGCCGCGGCGTCGACCGCGGCCAGACGCTCATGCATCGCAGGCCAGCCGACCCGGGAGGCGTCGGCATCGAGCGCGGCACGAATAACGAGGTCGCCCTGCGGCAGCGTCGCGATGCCGCCGATCAGCGCGCGCAGGTAGAGCATCGTGCCGCCGACCAGCAGCGGCACGCGCCCGCGCGCTTCGATGTCGGCGATGGCGCGGGCGGCGTCGCGCACGAACCGGCCGGCCGAATAACTTTCCGTCGGTTCGACCAGGTCGATCAGGTGATGCGGAACCGCGGCTTGCACCGCGGCATCCGGCTTGGCGCTGCCGATGTCCAGCCCGCGATATACCTGCGCCGAGTCGACGCTAACAATCTCGAGCGGGAATTCGCGCGCCAGGCGCAGCGCGAACTGCGTCTTGCCCGTGCCGGTTGGCCCGGTGAGTACCGCGACTGGTTTGGTGCCGGGATGCAATCAACGCCCGCGCAGGAACATGCGATCAAGTTCCTGCAGAGTCACCTGCGTCCAGGTCGGCCGGCCGTGGTTGCACTGGTCGGCGCGCGGCGTCTGCTCCATCTGCCGCAGCAACGCGTTCATCTCGGCGAGCGTGAGCCGCCGGTGCGCGTGTATGGCCGAGCGGCAGGCGATCGCGCCTAACAACCGGTCGGTGGCGCCGTCGAGATGATGCGACGCGCCGTCCGAGGTGACATCGCCCACCACCTCGCGCACCAGCGCCGCGATGTCTTCGCGTGGCAACAGCGCCGGCACCGAGCGCACCACCAGCGTCTGCGGCCCGAGCCGCTCGAGATCGAATCCCGCCGCCTGCCATTCGTCGCGCTTGGCGAGCAATGCGTCGAGCTCGTCGACCTTGAGTTCGACGGAGATCGGCGCCAGCAGCAACTGCGTCGCCGCCCCACCCTGCTGCGACTTCATCTTTTCGTACAACACCCGCTCGTGCGCGGCATGCATGTCGACCAGCACCAGGCCGTGATCGTTCTGCGCGAGGATGTAGATGCCGTGGATCTGCGCCAGTGCCTCGCCGAGCGGCGCGGCAGCCGGCGCTCCTTCCTGCTCGTACGGAATTTCGCCGGTCGGCATCTCGCTGCCACCGCCGCGCATCATCTCCGCCACTGCCCACACGCCCGGTGCGCCACTGTCCGCCGCGCGTAAAGGCAGACCCTGGGAGTAGTGACCGTTCGACGTGTACGCCGGCGACACCATGCTCACGCCCGGTTTGGTGCCGGCCAGCTTGCGCTCCACCGCACGGAACACGAAGTCGTGGATCTGCCGGCTGTCGCGGAAACGGACTTCGAGCTTCTGCGGGTGCGCGTTGACGTCGACCAGCTTCGGATCGATTTCAAGGTAGAGCACGTAGGCGGGTTGCCGGCCGCCGTACAACACATCGCGATAGCCGAGGCGCACAGCGTTCATGAGCAGGCGGTCGCGCACCGCGCGTCCGTTGACGAACCAGAACTGCAGGTCGCCGGTCGCGCGCGCGGCCGAGGGTGCGCCGATCCAGCCGGTGATACGTACCGGGCCTGCGGAATGTTCCAGCTCGAGCGAACGCTCGACGAACTCGCGCCCGAGAATGCGGCCGATACGGTCGGCCGCGTTGCCACCATCACCCAGCGCCGGCGCATCCAACAAGGTACGCGTACCGCTGCGCAGCCGGAACGCGACATCGCTGCGCGACAGCGCCAGCCGTTCGACCAGCCGCACGATGTGGCCCTGCTCGGTGACTTCGCTGCGCAGGAACTTGCGGCGCGCCGGCAGGTTGAAGAACAGGTCGCGCACTTCGATGGTCGTGCCCGGCGGATGTGCGGCGGGTGCGGGATCGCCCACCGTGCCGGAATCGACCGTCACGCTGGCCGCGCGCTCCGCATCGACGTGGCGCGAGGTTATTTCGAAGCGCGACACCGACGCGATCGAAGGCAGCGCCTCGCCGCGGAAACCGAGCGTCATGATCTCGTCCAGGTCGTCGGCCGTGGAAATCTTGCTGGTCGCGTGTCGCGACAATGCGAGCTTGAGTTCGTCCGCCGGGATGCCGACGCCGTCGTCGCGCACGCGTGTGAGGCGTACACCGCCCGCTTCGATCTCGACCTCGACGCTCTGCGCGCCGGCGTCGAGACTATTCTCGACCAGCTCCTTGACGATGGAAGCCGGACGCTCGATGACCTCGCCGGCGGCGATCTGGTCGATGAGGTGATTGTCGAGGACGCGGATGGTCATGGCCGGCCGCGCAGTGTAGAGGAAATGGGGACAGTCCCCATTTCCGGGAAATAGGGACTGTCCCCAATTCTCCTAGCGCAGTTCGAGCGAAGTGCCGCTGCCGGCATTGCGCCGCGCCGCCGCGAGCCGCGTGCCGTCGGGCGCATTGCCCTGAAAGTACTGCTCGATTCCCGTGAAAATGGCATTGGCCAGCTTCACGCGATGCGCGGGGGTCGAGAGTTTGCGCTCGTCTTCGCGGTTTGAAATGAAGGCGGTTTCGACCAGCATGGAAGGCACATCGGGCGACTTCAGGACCACGAACCCGGCCTGCTGCACACGCGGCTTGCGCACCTCGCCCATACGATCGAGCGACTTCAACACGTTATCGGCCGCAACCATGCTGGCGGAAATGCTGGCCGTCTGGGACAGATCCATGAGCACGTTCGCGAGCACCGGATCCTTGTCGTCGAGTTTGACCCCGCCCTTCAAGTCGGCCGCGTTCTCACGCTCCGCCAGCCAGCGCGCCGCTTCACTCGAGGCACCGCGATCCGACAACACGTAGACCGAAGAGCCGGAGACATCCGGGTTCGCGATCGCATCCGCGTGGATCGAAACGAACAGGTCCGCCTTGGCGCGGCGCGCACGCTTGCTGCGTTCCTGCAACGTGATGAAATAGTCCCCGTCGCGTGTCAGCACCGCCTTCATGCCGGGCTCTTCGTTGATACGTGCCGCGAGCGCCTTGGCGATCTCGAGCACCACATCTTTCTCGCGGGTGCGCCTTCCAGAAGCGCCGGGATCGACGCCGCCATGTCCTGCATCCACTGCGATCACGATGTCGCGGCCGGATTCGGTGGGCGCATGCGCGGGGCGGATTGCAACCGGGGCCGCCGGCGACACGGGCGTCACGGAAACCACTCTGGCCGCGCCTGAAGTTGCGATGTCGAGGATCAGGCGACTTCCAGCATCCGCATTGGTGGGCGCAACCGACGAAGTGTCGAAGGTCACGGGACCCTTCACATCGAAGACAAGGCGCAGGCCGTTGTGCGGCAGCTTGCCCGAACGCATCGCGATCACGGCGCCAACGCCCTCGGGGAGTCTCGTGCGCAGCGAAGACCTGGCGACGTCGAGCACGACGCGCGACGGGCCGTCTAACAAGAACACTTTGTGAGTGACGGGACCTGAAAGGTCGAGCACGACGCGCGTGCCGGATTCGGTAGCCGCGACGCGCACCGCGCGAACCTCAGCGGCGACGGCGCTCCCGGAGACTCCCGCAAGGATTGCGAGCAGTGTCAGGCGGGCGGCGAATAAATTCCCCAACGAACTCCCCAAAAAACCCTTCTCCATCATGGAGTTCAATGACTGATCTAAGGCGCAATTTACTTATTCGGCGCAAGGATTTCAATACTCTCGATACGGTGATGATCCGCCGCGATCGAAAACTCGAATCGGCGGTCAGGCACCGGCAGGCGTCCGGCACCCCGCTCCGGCCATTCGATGAGCCAGAGGTATCCCGGCCGGTGATAGTCGGCGAGGCCCAGGTGCTCCAGTTCATCCGGGTCATTGAGGCGGTAGAGATCGAGATGGACCACTCGCACGCCGGGCGGATCGTAGGTTTCGAGCAGTGTGTAACTCGGGCTCTTGATGTGGCCGGCGACGCCGAGCGCCCGCAGGGCGCCGCGAGTGAACGTCGATTTCCCGGAGCCGAGCTCGCCGCGCAGCTCGATGACCTGGCATGGCGTACCCGGCGGCGGCACGAATCCCAGCAGTTTCGCCCCGAGCGCTTCGGTCTCCTCGCCGCTGTGGGTTTGCCAGAGGTCGCCGGTCACGGATTGACCCAGCCGCGCAGCTCCGCCAACACGTCGCTCGCCAGCAGCCCGCGTTGCCCGCCCTGCGCGGCGGAGTCCCCCGCGAGCGCATGCACCAGCACACCGACGCGCGCGGCGCGGGCGCTGTCCGGGATCTGGGCGCGCAGGCCGGCGATGACTCCGGTCAGGACGTCTCCCATGCCGGCCGTCGCCATGCCGGGATTGCCACGTTCGCAGATGAAAACTTCCGTGCCACCGTCGGCGGCACTGGCGACGAGGGTGCCAGCACCCTTCAACACCGTCACGGCGCCATAACGGGCCACCAGTTCGCGCACCGCGCCCAGCCGGTCGTGCTGCACCTCCGGAATCTGCACGCCCAACAACCGCGCGGCCTCGCCCGGGTGCGGAGTGATGATCCAGTCGGCCGGTAGTTTGACGGGACTCGACGCCAGCAGGTTCAGCGCATCGGCGTCGACTATCACCGGCACCCCCGTCACGGCACGTGCCTGCGCCCACAGTGACTGTGCCCAATCCGCCTGCCCGAGCCCGGGTCCGATGGCCAGCACGTCGGCGGCGCGCATCGGCTCGTCGAGACTGGTCGCGGACGATGCCGGTAGATAGATGAGCTCCGGATTGCCCGCGGTCACCGCAACCAGATTTTCCACGGCTCCGGCGACGCTCACGAGTCCGGCGCCGACGCGTAACGCCGCCGTGCCGGCCAGGCGCAACGCACCCGGCATGCCGCCGCCTCCGCCGACGATGAGCACGCGACCGCTCGTGCCCTTGTGGGCGTCGCGCTGCCGGCGCGGCAGGCTGCTGGCGATTTCGGCTTCGTCGATACGGCGCAGCAGAGGTGCGAACTGCGGCAGTGCCGGCGCGACCACGCCGAGATCGTCGAGCAGCACCACACCCGCGTATTCCGGTCCCGCGCCGAGGAACAGTCCCGACTTGAAGCCCACGAAGCTCAGGGTGAGGTCGGCGCGCACCGCGTCTCCGTGCACCGCCCCCGTGTCGGCATCGACGCCCGAGGGAATGTCGAGCGCGAGCACCGGGCGCTTCGCCGCGTTCATCGCACGGATCACGGTCAGGGTCTCGGGACGCGGCGCGCCCTTGAGCCCGATGCCTAACAACCCATCGACGATCAGGTCGCTGCCCGACAACGCATCGGCATCGAAAGGATGGGCGTGGCCACCCACCGCCAGCCATTCTTCCTGGGCGCGCAAGGCGTCGCCGGTCAGCTTGTCGGGCGGCGCGGCGGCCAGGACCAGCGCCTCGAGGCCGGTCGACTGCGCGAGCCGCGCGAGCACGTAACCATCACCGCCGTTGTTGCCGGCGCCGCACACGATCGCGATACGTTTGGCCTGGGGCCAGCGCGCGCGCAGCAGCCTGAGCGCGCCCTCGGCCGCCCGGGTCATCAACGTGAATCCGGGCACGCGCCGTTTCTCGACCTCGAAGGCGTCGAGCGCGCGCACCTGCGCGGCGGCGTAAATGGCGGTCGGGCGGTTCATGGGCGCGAATTATACTGGCCGCGCCGCATGAACCCGACCTCCCAAACCTCAGGCTTCGAGGCCGATCCGCCCGCCCGCAAACTCGCCGCGCTCAAGGCGTCGCTGGTCGCCCTGGCCGGTGCGCGCGGCTTCGACGCCCTGGGTGTGAGTGACGTGGCGCTCGACGTCGACGCCGCGCATCTCGAGGACTGGCTCGGCAAGGGCCATCACGGTGAAATGGGCTACATGGCCAGACACGGTACCCGCCGTACGCGCCCGGCCGAACTCGTCCCCGGCACCGTGCGGGTGCTGTCGGCGCGCATGAACTACTGGCCCGCCGATGCCCGCGAGGCCAACGAGGCGCTGGCGGATGTGGATTCGGGATATGTGTCCCGGTACGCGCTGGGCCGCGACTATCACAAGGTCCTGCGAAATGCGTTGCAGGGCCTGGCCGATGACATCGTCGAAAAGATCGGCAGGATGGGTTACCGCGTGTTCGTCGACACAGGGCCGGTGCTCGAGAAAGCGCTGGCGCGCAAGGCCGGACTCGGGTGGATAGGCAAGCACACCAATCTCATCGCGCGCGACGCGGGCTCGTATTTCTTCATCGGCGAGATCCTCACCGACCTGCCTCTGCCGGTCGACGAGCCAGCCAGCGCGCATTGCGGCACCTGTTCGGCCTGTATTCCGGTGTGCCCCACGGGCGCCATCACCGCGCCCCGGCAACTCGATGCGCGGCGCTGCATCTCTTACCTCACGATCGAACTCCATGGCGCGATCCCGGTCGAGTTTCGCCGGATGCTGGGCAACCGCATTTACGGCTGTGACGACTGCCAGCTGGTCTGCCCGTGGAACAAGTTCGCGCGCGCCGCGGCCCAGCCGGATTTCAAGACGCGGCACAAGCTCGATTCGTCGCGACTCAGCGAGTTGTTCGCCTGGACGGAAGAGCAATTCCTCGCCCGCACCGAAGGCTCGGCGATTCGCCGCATCGGCTATGAACGCTGGCTGCGCAATATCGCGGTGGCGCTGGGTAATGCGCCGGTGAGCGATGAAACCGCTGGCGCACTGCGCGCACGACGCGACGATGCATCAGCGCTGGTGCGCGAACATGTGTCCTGGGCGTTGGGGGAGCAGGCGCGGCGCGCCGCCGGCTGACTAGCCGGCCGAATACTGGATGTTGTCGATCAGGCGCGCCTTGCCGAGGCGCGACGCGGTCAGCACCACGAACTGTTTCGTGTCCGGCTGCGCCGGGTTCAGCGACTTCGCGTCGCGCACGCTGAAATAGTCGGTGCGAAAGCCTGCGCCATCGAGCGTCGCGCGCCCGGCCCCCTCGATGCGCGCGTAGTCGCGCACGCCCGCTTCGAGCGCCACCACGGTCTGCTGCAACTGGCGGTAGATAGCCGGCGCCAGGGCACGTTGCCCGGCATCCAGATACTGGTTGCGCGAACTCATCGCGAGCCCGTCCGCTTCGCGCACGGTCGGCGCACCGACGATCTCCACCCGCAGACACAGGTCCGCGACCATGCGGCGGATCACGGTGAGCTGCTGGAAGTCCTTCTCGCCGAAGATCGCGACGTCCGGATCGACGATGTGGAACAGCTTGGCCACGATCGTGGCGACGCCTTCGAAATGTCCGGGACGGAATTCGCCACAGAGGATGTTCGAAATACCCGGCACTTCAATGCGGGTCGAGCGATCCGCGCCGTTGGGATAGATCTCGCCGACCTCGGGGCTGAACATCAGATCGCATCCGGCCTGCTCGAGCATCTGCGCGTCGTTGGTCGGGGTGCGCGGATAGTGCGCGAAATCCTCGTTCGGCCCGAACTGCATCGGATTCACGAAGATGCTGGCGACAAAACGCTGTCCCAGTTTGCGTGCGGCCTCGATGAGGCTCACGTGCCCCGCGTGCAGATTCCCCATGGTCGGCACGAACACCACGCGTTCACGGGCTGCATGAAAGCGGGCTACCTGCTCGCGCACGGCCGCGACCGTCGAGACCGTGATCAAGCGTGAAACTCGTGCTCGGGCGCGGGATAGGTCTTCTGCTTCACCGCGTGCACGAAGCGCTGCAACGCGTCGAGATTCGAACTCGCGCCATCCATGAAATTCTGGACGAAACGCGGCTTGCGGCCAGAAGTGATGTCGAGCACGTCGTACAACACCAGGATCTGTCCGTCGGTATCCGGGCCGGCGCCGATGCCGATGACGGGCACCTGCAGCGACCCGGTGATCGTCTTGCCGAGTTCGGACGGAATACATTCGAGCAACACGATGTCGGCGCCCGCGGATTCGAGCGACTTGGCCTGGTCGATCATGCGTTGTGCCGCGGCCTCGTCGCGGCCCTGTACGCGGAATCCACCGGTCTTGTGCACCGATTGCGGCTTGAGGCCGAGATGCGCACAAACGGCAATGTCGTGCCGGGCGAGGAACTCGACGATCTCGAGCTGGCCGAGGCCGCTCTCGAGCTTGACCATCTCCGCGCCGCCTTCCTGCATCAGCCGCACGGAATTGGCCAACGCGATGTCGGCGGTCGGGTAGCTGGCGAACGGCAGGTCGGCGACCAGGAACGGGCGATGCAGGCCGCGCGCCACGGCTTTGCAGTGGTAGACGATGTCGTCCATCGTCACCGGGACCGTGGTGTCGTGCCCCTGCAGCACCATGCCCAGCGAGTCACCGACGAGCACGAGGTCGGCGTCGGCGTTGTCGACCAGCACGGCGAAGCTCGCGTCATAACAGGTGATGCTGGCGATCTTTTCGCCCTCGCGTTTCATGCGATCGAGCGTGCCGAGCGTGACCGGCGGCCGCGTGGAATCGCGCTGCTCGAGATGTGTGTACACGTTATCCCCTCAAACGTCGCAAATGGCAGGGCTGGTTGCTAGATCGTACCGTGGCGCAACGGGTTGTAGTACATGCGGCCCTTCTTCATGCGCCGGATCGCACCCACCAGTTCGTCGAAGTCCGCCAGGTTCTGCACGGGATCAATGCTCGCCGCGTTCACGATCAAGAGGGGCGCGCGGTCGTACTCGTGGAAGAAGCGCGCATAGGCATCGTTGAGGCGGGTCAGGTAGGCCGCGTCGATCCCGGTTTCATAGGAGATGCCGCGCCTGGCGATCCGCTGCAGCAACGTCTCGACCGGCGCCTGCAGGTAGACCACGAGATCGGGTTTGGGCGGGTCAACCGCCAGCCGCGAGGCCACCTGGTCGTACAGCGCCATTTCGGCCTGGTCGAGGGTCAAACCCGCGAACAGCCGGTCCTTCTCGAATAGATAGTCCGCCACGCGCCGCGGAGCGAATAGATCCTGCTGTTTGAGCGAGCCCAACTGCTGCGCGCGCTGGAAGAGGAAAAACAGCTGCGCGGGCAATGCGCCGGACTTCGGATTCTTGTAGAAGCGTTCGAGGAACGGGTTCTGAGCGTCCTGCTCCAGCACGAGTTCCGCCTCGAGCGATTCGGCCAGGCGGCGCGCCAGCGAAGTCTTGCCGACACCGATCGGACCTTCGATCACGATGTACCGCTGCGCCGGCCCATCGGGCGAGATGGTGCGCGGCAATACGCTGCTGGCCGCGGCCGGACTGCCCGCCGATTCGTTGTCCGGCGTGCTCACAGCCGGGTGATGCCGCGATTCGCGACGCGCGCGCGCAACTCTGCGACGCGACCCAGGCCCGGAACGTCGAGATCCGGCGCGATGTCGGCCAGTGGATAGAGCACGAAGTCGCGCTCCGCGATGCCCGGGTGCGGCAGCGTCAGCGCGGCGGTGTCGCGTGTCTCGCACCCCACCGCCAGCAGATCGAGATCGATGAGCCGCGGGCCCCAGCGCTCGCGCGCTGGTTCGCGCCCGAGTTCGGTCTCGAGCGCGCGCAGCGTCGTCAGGAAATCTTCCGGGCTCGATTGAATCAGCAGGCCAGCGACGGCATTGACGAACGCCGGCTGGACCACCGCGCCGAACGGTTTCGTCCAATAGAGTGGCGAGCTAACTACCAGCCGGATGCCGGGTTGGCGGCCGAGCGCCTGCAATGCGCGTCGTACCTGCGCTGCCGGGTCGGCGAGATTGCTGCCCAGAGAGACGTAGGCCGGCAACCAGCGCGTACGAGCCATGCTGATTTCGGCCGCAACGGCGTTCATGAGGCGGCGGGTGCGCGTCCTCGTCCACCACGGCGACGCCGGCGCGGGCCACGCCGGCTGGCGCCCCCACCACCCTCACCGGCAGGACGCGACGTCGGCCCACCGAGCGAGTCGGCCATGCGATCGCGATCTGCCTGCGAGACTTCCTGGATCTTCGTCCACCAGTCCGCGAGCTCGCGCGATGCCAGGCCCATGTCGGCGCGCAGCAGCAGCAGATCGAAACCGGCGCGGAACCGCGGCTGCTCGAGCATCCGCAATGCACGCCGGCCGCGCGGCTGTTCGAGCCGCGGTTGCGCGGCGAACATTTCCCGCACACCGAGAGAAAAACGCTTCGGAATCGAAATACGCCCCTGCGCCGAGCGCGCGGCGCGATCCACGGCATCAACAATAGTGCCGATGTCGTGCCACTTCTCCTGCGGCTGCTTCTCGATGATCTCGGCAATCGGCCCGTACAGCAGCAACGCGAACAGGAACGTGGGCGTCACGGGTTTGCCCGCGGCGACGCGTTGATCGGTATTGAGCAGGCCCTGGCTCAGCAGGCGCGCCACCGCGCCGTTCGGATGCCGGTCGAGATAACCCGCCACCGACGGCAGCAGCTCGCCGAGCAGCCCATGACGGCGCAACACCGTCAGGCTCATCGCGCCATGGCCGGTCAGGAACAGCTTGAGCGTTTCGTCGAACAGGCGCGCCGGCGGCACGCTGCCTAACAACTCGCGCAATTGTGGAATCGCCGTGCCGGTTTCGCCGTCGAGCGAGAAGCCGAGCTTCGCCTCGAAACGCGCCGCGCGCAGCATGCGCACCGGGTCTTCGCGGTAACGCGTCTGCGGATCGCCGATGAGTTTCAACTGCCGCGCGGTGATGTCCTCGACGCCGCCGCAGTAATCCCAGATCGAGAAGTCGGCAATGTTGTAGTACAGCGAATTGGCCGTGAAGTCGCGGCGCCACACGTCGTCGTCGATGGTGCCGTAGGCGTTGTCGCGCAAGATGCGGCCGTGTTCGTCGGTGACGCGGTCTTCATCGTCGTCACCGGCGCCGGCGTGGCGCGAGCGATCGCGATCACGGCCCGGTTTGCTGCCGTGGAAGCCGGTCTGGTGCGGGCCGGCTTCGGCCAGCACCACGCCCTCGTCGCCTTCATCTTCATCGTCGAGATCGTCGTCCAGCAGTTCGTCATCCACGTCGTCGTCGAGATCGGCGGCGGACGGCTCGGGCACTTCATCGCCGAGCTCCGGCGCGCTCATCGCGCGGAACGTGGCCACTTCGATGATCTCGCGGCCGAAGAACACATGCGCCAGGCGGAAGCGCCGGCCGATGAGCCGGCAGTTGCGGAAGACGCGTTTGACCTCCTCCGGCAACGCACTGGTGGCGATGTCGAAATCCTTCGGCGTGATTCCGATCAGCAGGTCGCGCACGCAACCGCCTACGAGGAAGGCCTCGTAACCGGCTTCGCGCAGGCGATACAGCACACGCAATGCGTTCGGAGAGATCGCCGCGCGTGAGATGGAATGTTCGGCACGAGGGATGACGCGTGCAGCAGGCCGCTGGGCGGCATCAGGTCGCAGATCTTCGTTCAAGAGCAAAATGTTCCGCTTGGCAGGTGAAAAGCGGCGCATATACTACCGCGCTCAATTCTGGCCCCGCCGAATAAGACGCTCCCATCGTCTAGAGGCCCAGGACATGGCCCTCTCAAGGCCGTAACACCGGTTCGAATCCGGTTGGGAGCGCCACCTTTTTTCCTCGCCCAAGTTGCTGAAGAAGCTGATTATTTTCCGTGGCGAGTCCGGGCCGGCACAGTGCCGACCCGGTTTTCCGTCAGCGCGGAGCCTGCGGCGGCGTGGGCAGCAGTGCGAACATCGTCTTGAATCCCGTGAAGCCGTGGCCGATCTCGCTGCGCCCCTCCCAGGTTTCCTTGAGACGCCCGATGCCGCCTTCGCTTTTCAGGCCGAGGTGCTTGTACCAAAGCACTTTCCCGTCCGCGAGGATGCCGAGTATTACGCCGTCGCCCGCAGAGACAATCTTCGAGAAGCTGTGCCAGCCGGTGCCGACGTTGCGTTGTTTGGTCCAGGTCGGTTCGCCGGTCAGATAGCCGAGATGCTTGTAGAACGAGAGCGTGCCGTCGGTGCGCACCACGTAAGTGTTTCCGCCGCCCGACGAGAACACATCCCGCTGACCGCTCCAGCCCGAGCCGACCACGCGCGGCGCGCTCATCGATTCGATGCCGCCGCCGTCGGCGTAACCGCCGTGGCGATACCAGATCAGTGCGCCGTCATCGCGGATCGCATAGATCACGCCTTCACCGCCGGAGAAAATCTTCTGGTAGTTCCAACCGCGCGCGACATCGATCGGCCCTTTCCATTTGAACGTGCCGTCGTTGAAACCGTCGTGTTGGTACCAGCGCAACGTACCGTCATCGGTCAACACGTAGATGGCATTACCGCCCGCGGGGATCACATCGCGAATGCCCGCGGCCCAACCATTGCCAATCGGCCGCGGGCCGATGAACGGTGAGTTGCCCGCCTCCTTCCGATACCACAGCAGTTCGCCGCTGTTCTTGATCACATAAACCCACATCGACTGGTAGTTAGCTGGGGTCGCGCCGAACGTGCCGGTGAACGCCGGCGGCGGCGGCTCCTGGGCGGGTTCGGGCGGCGAATAAAAAGCGCCGATGTAGCGGTTGATGTCGTCCCAGACCACTTCGATCAACGCGTCGGTGGCATCCGTCGTCTCCGCGATCCAGTCCCAGTTGTCCTTCTGGCAGGTCTGGCCACCGAGACAGCGGTAGTGGGACGAAGAATGCACGCCCATCAGCACGAAGACGCCGGTCTTGACCTGCACGAACGAACCGCCGCCGCTGTCGCCTCCCGCCACCATGACGCCGGGCTCGCTCGGAAACGTATACGTGAGTTCGTCTTCGCTGCTGGTGGTGAAATTGCCGACCCGGAAGGTGTCGTCACGCACCGATTTCATCGCGGCGGCGCCGCTGCCTTGCGCGAACTGGGAGATTCCGCGACCAAACGCCATGACCTGCACGGGAAAACGCCGCCCGTAATACTTGCTCTCGAAAACTCCACGGTTGTAGTTAGTCGTCGAACCGTTCACCGTGAACGGCGATGCGACCCGGATGATGGCGATGTCCGATGGGCGAAAGGTGATCACGCGCATCGATTGCCGCTGCTGATAGGTCGCCCATTTCGCCGTCAGCGTAATGGCGGTGTCCATCATCGCCCCCGCGCCCTCTACACAATGCGCCGCGGTTATCGCCCAGTTGTTCCGCAGCAATTGGGCGCTGCAGGTGCCGGAACCGTTTCGCAGCGTGAGCAGGCCGAATTTTTCCCGCGTCTCCAAGCTGACCGGCGTGCCGCCGACGAGCGGCGAACCCACCTTGCCGATGGGGCCATCCGGCGCGTCGGCCGCATTCAGCGCGAGGCTGCCGAGGAATGCTCCCATCACGGCCAAGGTGGTGGCCGCTCGTACCTTGAATCTGCCCATCGCCTTCTCCCTGGTATCCCCGGCCGTTTCTCGGTCTCCTGCAAGGGAATACGCAGATTCGCGCCCGCATTGGACATCGGGTACGGTAACGCCCCATATGCGCGCACCACGACGGACTGTTCTCCTTGCCGCCCTGGCGCTGCTGGCTCCAGGCGCCGCCAGCGCCTCCGCCGGCGCGCTCGATGGAAATGGTTGCCACTACGACCGCTCCAAGGGCAACCAGTATCACTGCCACAAGGAAGCGCCGCCGAACCTCGACCGCAATGCGACGGTGAAGAAGTCGCGCGAGAACATCTGCCACGACAAGAGCTCGCCTAACTACCGGACGATCAGGTATTTCGTCTCCTACCGCAGCATGACCGCGTGTGTGACCAGCGGCGGAACCGAGGCGATGTCGACCGGCGGCGGCCTGTCCGGCCACTGACCGCGAACTGCAGGCATTGGAAGCATTTCTCGTCTCAACAGGCGTGGTCGCGCTCGCCGAGATCGGCGACAAGACCCAACTGCTCGCCCTGCTCCTGGCCACGCGCTTCCGCCGGCCGCTGCCCATCGTGCTGGGAATCTTCTTCGCCACGATCGCCAATCACGCCTTCGCGGGAGCCGTCGGTAACTGGATCGTCACGCTGCTGGGCGCCGCGACGATGCGTTGGATCCTGGGGTTGTCCTTCCTGGCAATGGCGGCCTGGACGCTGATCCCCGATTCACCGCCCGATGAGACTGCCGGGCCACCGCGTTACGGCGTGTTCCTCACCACGCTGGTCGCGTTTTTCCTGGTCGAGATGGGCGACAAGACGCAGATCGCGACCGTCGCGCTGGCGGCGCAGTTTCACGACCTGGTGGCGGTGGTGATCGGCACCACGCTCGGCATGATGCTGGCGAACGTCCCGGTGGTTTACCTGGGCGATGCACTGATCAGGCGCGTCTCTCTCAAGGCCGTACGAATCGTGGCTTCGCTGACCTTTGCAGCGCTCGGCGTGTACGCGCTGTTCGCGATGTAGGCGCAGCCCTACTCCGCAACCAAACCCTACGCCGACAGTGAAGCGCGGCGCGCCGCCCCACAATTCGGCACCCGCATGAGTTCATTTGTATCGAGAGGCGCCGTGCTCGCCAGCGCGCGCCTACTCAATCAGGCCCTGGCGCTCTTGAGCCCTCTGCTGCTGGTGCGCCTGCTGGACATCGTCGAGTACGGCCGCTACCGGCAGTTCATGGCTATTGCCATGCTGGTCACATCGCTCGGCGGCTTTGCGCTCTCGGCGAATCTCACCTACCTGCTGTCGCGCACCCCCGCGCGCGCCGCATCGGACATCACCAAGACCTCGCTGCTGATGCTGGCGGTGTCGGTGCTCAGCGCGTTGGTGATCGTCGCCTTCAAGCCGTGGATCGTGCCGGCGGAAATCGCGGACAGCTGGCTGCCGCTCGCCTTGTACGTGTTCATGTTCCTCAATCTCGAGGTGATCGTCGCGTACTGGCTGGCGCAACGGCGCTCGGCGCAGGTGATGACGTATACGCTGGTCGTGACCGTGTGGCGCCTGGCCACCTTGCTCGGCGCCGCGTTGTACTTCCGCGATGTCGAGATGATCTTCATGACGATCGTATGCGCCGAAGCGCTCAAGAACGTCGCCATCTACCTGTGGCTGCGCGCTCGCGGGTTGCTGGTGTTCCGCTGGGAACACGCGGTGCTGCGCGAACAGGTGCGGCTGGTTGCGCCGCTCGGCCTGGGGTCGGTGCTCAACAAGGCCAACGAATTCGGCCGCGTCGTCGTCAGCATGCAGATGGGCCCGGTGCCCACGGCTATCTACACGACGGCGGCTTACCAGGTGCCGCTGGTGAACATCGTGCAGACTTCGCTGTCGGACGTGATTTTCCCCGACATGGTCAAACGCGCGCAGAAGGACCCGATGGAAGGGCTGCGCCTGTGGAAACGCGCGCAGATGATGGTGTTCGCCGTGATCTGTCCGTCGTGGCTGCTGCTCAGCTACTTCGCGGAACCGCTGGTGCGCATCCTGTTCACCGATGCGTACGCCGCCGCGACGCCGTATTTCCAGGTGTTCCTGCTGCTGATGCTGCGCCAGTGTTTCCAGTTCTCCACCCTGCTGCGCAGTGTCGAGGACAACGCCTCGTTCGCAACCTCGAGCGCCGTCTCGCTCGGCATCAACATCGCGTTGATCGTCGCGCTCATGCCGAAATACGGTTTGTGGGGGCCGACCATCGGTCTGGTCGCCGGGCAGATGTGGAGCGGCTTCTACCTCGGCCGCCGGGTGATGCAGCGTTACCGGGTCCCGCTCGGCGAGATCTACCAGTGGCGCAAGTTCTGGCTGTCGATTTTCGCGTCCGCACTGGCGCTGGGCGCGATGCACGCGGCCATTGCCTATCTACCGCACACGGCGTTGAGCGCCGCGGCCGGCGTGTTCCTGTTCGGCATCGTCTACACGGTCGCCGCGCGCTTCATCCTCAGTGAGGAATACGGCTACGTGTTGCGGGCGCTGACCCGAAAGCGGCAGACCACATGAGCGCGCGCCGCACCGTCCTGATCGTTTCTTACTACTTCGCGCCGAGCCCGGCGGTGGGCGCCAAACGGTTCAGTTTCCTGGCGCGCGAGTTCGAGCGCCTCGGTTACGACGTACACGTGATCACGCACGAGATGCGCGAGTGGACCTATGGCAAGGCGGATTCGTCGCTGCCGGTCGCCGGCCGGATCCATCGTTGCGATTCCATCCGCCTGCCGCTGCCGGGCAAAGGTTTCTTCGCGCGCGCGATCAACGCCGTGTTGCGCAAGTTGCTGGCGCCCGTGGGCTTCGAATATTTCTGGGCACGCGCCGCCACGCGCAAGGCGCTCGAGGTCGCGCGCGACCTGCCTCCCGGTATCGTCATCGCGACGTCTCCGGCACACGCCGCCATCCTCGCTGGCGGACGCATTGCGGACAGCCTCGGCTGGCCGTTGATCCTCGACTATCGCGATCCGTGGAGCGCCTACGAATGGCCGAGCTGGCGGCGCGGCAAGGTCACGCAGTGGTTCGCGCGGCGGCTGGAGCAAAGCCTGGTGCGACAGAGCGATGCGCGGGTATTGAACACACCCGCGATGCGCGACTGGTTCGAGAAGTTCTTCCCGCATTCACCTGGCGCGCGCAATTTCGTGATCCCGAATGGTTTCGACGCCGCGCCCGCCGCATCCGCGCCCGACACGACCGGCCCCATCGAGATCGTGCACGCCGGTGAAATCTTCGCGGGACGAACCCTGGTGCCCGTCCTGCGCGCCATGCAACGCGTCGCGGCGCGGCACCCCGGCCGCGAACTGCGCCTGACTACCTACGGCGACCTGCCGGCCGCCGAGTTGCAACGCATCCGCGCCGCCTCACTCGAAAAGCTGGTGCAGGTCCGCCCGCGCATCCCGTTCGACCAACTGTTCGCCGCCCTGCAACGCGCCCACCTGCTGCTGGCCGTGGTCAGCGATCACATGCTGTATTCGACGCCCTACAAGGTTTACGACTACATGGCGACCGGCCGCCCCATCCTGGGCCTCGCGCCGATTGGCGCCGCGTTGTTCAACCTGCTCGCCGACAGCGGCGCCGGCCAGTGCCTCGAACCCGGCGACGAGACCGGCATCGAAACCGCCCTCGAAAAACTCCTCTGCGGCGACGCCTCGCCCGTCCGCGCGCGCGTCGACCGCTTCCGCTGGTCGAACCTTGCCCTCCAATACCGCATGGTCATCGAAACCGCCGCCGGCGCCCCCGCGCCCGCCCCGGTCCCCGATGACGCAACGCAGTCGATATCTGATTCGACCGCCATTAATAAGAGTGGATAGTTATTGTTGAATGGCCTCCCGCGTCTGGAGCTACTCTCTGCGCTGCATGGCCAACGAACAATTTCCGGGCGAACAGACCGGTCAACTCGAATCGCTGCTCGAACGCTGGCAGACCAGCCTCGACCTGCACGCCAAATATGCCGCGCTCGACGAGGAGCGTTACTGGCACGTGCAGCCGTGGCCCAAACACGAGCGGCCGCAGCGCTGGATCATCCAGCTCGCGCGCAAACGCATCCTCGCGCTCCAAAGAATCGTCCAGCAGCGCCAGACGGAAGGTGATCGCGCCTTCATCGAAGGCATCGAGATCATGAGTTTCCTGGCGACCCTCGTCGGCCTCACCTCGGTGGAACGTTTCATTCCGCTCGCGACCCACGAAACCGAACGTCGCGACGTGCTCGCCGCCAAACCCGAACAACCCGCGGCGCGAGCGTCGCAAGCCAGGCCTGCGCCGCTTTCGAAGGTCATTCCCGGCGCCGAAGCGCCGCGCGCCCGAACGCCGCCGGCCGCGCGTGAGCGCGAGCCCACTTCGCGCACCGCCGAGAATCGCAAAGCCGTCGAATCGCATTCGCGCACCGGTGAACACAAGCGCACCGCCGAGACGACCCGGCAGATGCCGGCCATGCCGAACTCGAAGGTGTACCGCATGCTGGCGGCGCAACGTGCCGGCGTTCCACTGAAGGAAGCGGCGCCAAAGGCCGAACCCAAACGCGAAGCGCGCCGCGATCCGGCGCGCCCCGCCACGATCAAACCGAAGAAAGCGTCAACGACGATCTCGCCCGAGGAACACGTGGTGATCGCGGACGCGGTTCGTTTGTTAGGCTGGGGCCGGCAGTGGCACGAACTCGCCGACATGATCGGGCGGTTGGCCGAGCGGCCGGCGCCGGCCGAAATCCGCCGTGTGCTCAAGACCTACCGCGAGCACATCGATGCCATCGCCACCCGGCGTGGCGGATAAGAAGCGGATTACAACAGCGTAATCTGACCGTGGTAATTCGCCGCGCGCCTTGCGCGCGGACCCGCTCCTCAGCAAAATCTGCGCCCCGGCGCCGACGGAACTTCCCCAAGGCGTCCCGATCTCATCAGGCGCCATGATCAAGACGCAAAACCTGGTTAAAAATTACGACGGCCTGCTGGCAGTCGACAACCTTACCTTCTCGGTCGAACCGGGCGAGGTGCTCGGCTTCCTCGGCCCCAACGGCGCCGGCAAGTCGACCACCATGCGCATGATCGCGGGCTTCATCGCCCCCACCAGCGGCAGCGCCAGCATCTGCGGCCACGACGTCGCAACCGATCCGCTGGCGGCCAAGGCGGCGCTGGGCTATCTACCGGAAGGCGCGCCGCATTACGGTGAGATGAGCGTCGGCGGGTTTCTCGATTTCATCGCCGACCTGCGCCACCTCACGGGGGCGCATCGCAAGTCGCGCCTGGACTACGTCATGCAGCGCCTGCAGCTCGAGGCCGTGTATGAACAGACCATCGAAACCCTGTCCAAGGGCTTCAAGCGCCGCGTCGGCCTGGCGCAGGCCATCGTGCACGATCCGAAGGTGCTGATCCTCGACGAGCCCACCGACGGGCTCGACCCGATGCAGAAACACGAAGTGCGCACGCTGATCGGCGAGATCGCGCGTGAAAAGACCATCGTCATATCGACGCACATCCTCGAAGAAGTCGACGCGGTGTGTACGCGCGCGGTGATCATCGCGCGCGGCAAACTGGTGGCTGACGATACGCCCGCGGGCCTCAAGGCGCGTTCGCCGACGGGCCGGCTCGAAGACGTGTTCCGCGACGTGGCCGCCTGACAACTCTTTCCGGAGAGATTCCTTGAAATCCGTGCAAATCATCCTGCGGCGCGAGCTCGCGAGTTACTTCGCGACGCCACTCGCCCTCGTCGTCATCCTGTTCTTCCTGGTGCTGGCCAACCTGTTCGCGTTCTTTTTCGGCGCGATCTTCGAACGCGGCCAGGCGGACATGACGCCGTTCTTCACCTTCCTGCCCTGGCTCTACCTGCTGCTGTGTCCGGCGGTGTCCATGCGGCTGTGGGCCGAGGAACGCCGCAACGGCAGCATCGAAATGCTGCTCACGCAACCCATCACGTTGTGGCAGGCGGTGCTGGGCAAGTTCTTTGCCGCCTGGCTGTTCGTCGGCCTTGCGCTGCTGCTCACCTTCCCGCTGTGGATCACCATCAATTACCTCGGGAATCCGGACAATGGCGCGATCTTCGCCGCCTACATCGGCAGCTTCTTCATCGCCGGCGGCTTCCTCGCCGTCGGTTCGTTCACCTCGGCCATCACGAAGAACCAGCTCATCGCCTTCCTGGTGGCCGCGGCCATCTGCTTCGTGCTGCTGCTCGCGGGCCACGGAATGGTGACCGCGTGGTTCGACTCCTGGGCACCGCAGTGGCTGGTGAGCAGCATCGTATCGCTGTCGTTCCTCGCGCACTTCGAGAACATCATCAAGGGCCTGCTGGACCTGCGCGACCTCCTGTACTTCGCGCTGGTTGGAGTCTTCTTCCTGCTCGCGAGCACGGTCGTGCTCGAAGCGCGCAAATCGAGTTAACGGGCCAATCTGATGTTCAAGAAATCACAACTCAGCGCCACCGGCCTCGCGGTCATCGGCATCCTGTTCGTCGGCGTCATGCTGCTCGCCAACCTGCTGTTGCGCGGCGCGCAGGTCGACCTCACCGCCGACCGGCTCTATACCGTCTCGGACGGCACCGAACACATCGTCGAGAATCTCAAAGAGCCGATCAACCTCTATCTATTCTTCTCCGAGCGCACCGCCACGCCGATTCCGCAGATCAAGAACCACGGCATCCGCGTGCGCGAGCTGCTCGAGGAGCTGGCCGCTCGCTCCAAGGGCAAACTCACCCTGAAAGTGATCGATCCGCAGCCCTTCTCCGAAGAAGAGGACCGCGCCACCGAACTCGGCATCAGCTCGGTCCCGGTGAATGCCAGCGGCGAGAAGCTCTATCTCGGTCTCGCGGCCACCAACTCGACCGACGGCAAGGAAGCGATCCCCTATCTCGACCCGAGCCTCGAAGAGCAGCTCGAGTACGACGTCGCCAAGATCATCCACAAACTGTCGACCACCAAGAAACCGGTCGTGGGCTGGCTTTCGTCGCTGCCGATGGGCGGCGATTTCGACATGCAGACGCAGCGCCCGCGCGCGCCGTGGGTGGTTTACGGCCAGATCGAGCAGCTCTATACCGTGAAGGCGCTCGAGCCGACGCTGACCAAGGTCGATGCCGATATCGACGTACTCGTGCTCGTGCATCCGAAGGAACTGCCGCCGGCCGCGTTGTACGCCATCGACCAGTTCGCGATGCGCGGCGGGCACATTCTCGCGTTCGTCGATCCGAATGCCCAGGCCGATCAGTCCGGCAACGACCCAAACAACCCGATGGCGCAGATGCAGGCCGACAAATCCTCGCACCTGGAGCCGCTGCTCGCGTCCTGGGGTGTCGACTTCAAATCCGACCAGGTGGTGGGCGATCTCGAACGCGGCTTGAGCGTGTCCATGCGCGAGGGAGAGCCGCCGTCGCAGCACATCGCCGTGCTCGGCTTCGACGGCACCAGTGTCTCGAAGGACGTGATCACCACGCACCTCGACAGCATCAACATGGCGACCGCCGGTAGTTTGAAGCCGGTCGCGGGCAGCAAACTCGAGTTCGAGCCGCTGATCAAGACCAGCAAGCAGGCGGGCCTGCTGCCCGCGCAGCGCTTCGCGATGATGAGCGACCCCGCATCGTTGCGCGACGGCTTCAAACCCCTAGGCGAACTCACCGTTGCCGCGCGTATCTCGGGTAATGCCACCAGCGCATTCGCCAACGGCCCACCCGCCGGTGTCGCCGCGGATCCGGCTGCGCTCAAGGCCTCCGCCAAGCCGCTCAACGTGATCGTCATCGCCGACACCGATCTGCTGCAGGATTTCATGTGGGTGAGCGTGCGCAATTTCATGGGCCAGTCGATGGCGCAGCCGTTCGCCAACAACGGCGAACTCGTCTGGAATGCACTCGACAATCTCGCCGGCAGCGCCGACCTGATCAGCATCCGCGGCCGCGCCGCCTACTCGCGTCCGTTCGAACGCGTCGAAGCCCTGCGTCGCACGGCCGACGCGCAGTTCCGCACCAAGGAGCAGGAGCTCGAGCAGCAGTTGCAACAGACCGAAGACCAGCTCTCCAAGCTGCAGGCGGCACAACCGGCCGGCAGCGAGGCGACGCTCTCTTCCGACTCGGCCAGCGCGATCGAGAAATTCCAGCAGGACAAGGTGCGCATCCGCAAGGAACTGCGCAAAACCAAGTCCGACCTCGAGACCGACATCCAGTCGCTCGGCATGAAAATGAAGTTCATCAACATCCTCGTCATGCCGGTGGTGTTCACGCTGCTGGCCCTGCTCGTCAACTCCTGGCATCGGCGCCGCCGCCATGCGATCGCGATGTTGCGCAAAGGAGGCGCGACGTGAACCAGAAGAATCTGCTCATCGTGGCGGCCGCCGCGGTCGTGTTGTTAGGCGCCGGCATCTGGGTGTGGATCCATCGCGGGCAGCAGGGCAATCTCGGCGCCAGCGCCGTGTTCCCGGATCTCAAGGCGGCGCTCGGCGACGTCGCTGAAATCCGCCTTTCGAAGGGCGACGGCAGCCGCACCACCCTGCGCAAGGGCGCGAACGGCTGGACGGTCGTCGAGCGCGAATACCCGGCCGATGGCAGCCGCGTACGCGAACTCGTGATGAACCTGGTCGCGATGAAGATCATCGAACGCAAGACCAGCGACCCCGCCAACTACGCGCGGCTCGGCGTCGAAACGCCGGACACTCCCACGGCGTCGAGCACGCTGCTCGAAGTCGTCGCCGGCCAGAAAACCTGGTCGCTGATCGTCGGCAAGAGCGCCGAGGGCCGGGCCCTGTACGTACGCAAGCCCGGCGAAGCCGTGAGCGCCCTGGCCGAGCCCGGTGTCTCCGCCGATCCGGATCAGAAGCGCTGGGTCGATCGGGCCATCGTCGACTTGCCGGGCGCCCATGTGCACGACATCGCGGTCAAACCCGCCGCCGGCCCCGCCTATCTATTGACGCGGGCGAAACGCGGTGATGCCAATCTCGACCTGAGTCCGATCCCGAAAGGCCGCAAGGCCGCAAGCGAGATGTCCATCGATTCCCAGGGCGATGCGCTGGTGGCGTTCAATTTCGATGACGTGCGCGCGGTGACGCCAACGACGCCCGCACCCACCGACCATGCGACCTATCGCACTTTCGATGGTCAGGTGCTCGAGTTTTCCGGTCGGCGTGACGGGCAGAAAGCATTACTGCGAGTGGCTGTGAGCCAGGATGCGGCGCTCGCGGCCGAATTCGCGCCGCCCGCGACACCAGAGCCCGCCAAGTCCGCGGCAACCAGTGCCGCTACGCCTGCGATGAAAACGCCGGCCGCGCAAGCCCCCGCCGGCATCGAGCGCCTGGCGACGCGCGCCAAGGGCGTCGAATACGAGATTCCCGTCTACAAGTACGAAGCGATCTTCAAGCCGCAGGAAGAGTTGCTCGAGAAGAAACCCGAGGCGGCGAAGAAATAGCCTCTATCGGGTTCGCGCGATGAGGATCAGCGACGTTCCGCCCAGCAGCACGGTCGGAAACCAGGCGAGCACGATCGGACTTGCATCGAATACCACCGCGCCGCTCTCGAGCATGCGCTGCACGAAGAAGAAGCTGACGCCGATCAACACGCCGATCAGCGTGCGCGAACCGGCCCCGGCAGCACGCAGGCTGCCGAACACGAACGGCACGGCCAGTAACGCGGCGAACAGGATCGCCGTGGTACGGGCGATTCGCGACCAGAACGCGAATTCCTGCGGCCCTGAATCGAGAGCGTTTTCCTTGAGATAACGCATCAGGCCCCACAGAACGCGCGACTCGAGCTGGCGCGGCTCGCGCACCGTGAGCGCGAGGAAATCGCCGCCAATGGTGGAGTTGAAAGCGCGGCTCGCCTCCTTCTTCGAGTCGATGGTCGCGCCGCCGAACAGCGTGGCCGCATACCGCGTCAGGTTCCAGGTGCCGTCGGGCCGCACGGTCGCCGTCGAGGCGGTCGCGACCGACTTCAGCTCATGCTCCGGCGTCAGTTCGAAGATGCGCATTCCGCCGAACTCGCCCGCGCCGGACTGTTCCATCACGTTGATCAACACGTCGCCGTCGCGCACCCAGGAACCGCCGCGGCCGGCGTAACTGATCGTCGCGAATTTGCTGATCGCCTTCTGGCGGGTCGCCATCTGTTGCAGCGGCGGCGCAAGGAATTCGCCACAGATCACCGCGAGGAATATCAGCAGGAACCCCGCCATCGCCACCGAACCTGCGATGCGCCACACCGAGATGCCGGCCGCGCGCATCACCGTGAGTTCGCTGCCGCGCGCCAGCGTGCCCAAGCCGAGCAACGCGCCGATCATCGTACCGATGGGCAGGATTTCGTAGATCTGCTGCGGCAGGTTGAGCAACACGAACCAGAGCGCGTCGAGCGCGCTGTAGCTGCCGACACCGATGTCGTCCTGCTGGCCTGCGAACAGGAACATCGCGCCGAGCGTCACCAGCACGGCCACCACCACCAGTACGCCGCCTAACAAGGCGCGGATCACGTAGCGGTCGAGCAGGTTCATGCGGACACCGTCCGGGCCAGGAGCGCCATGTTGCGCCGGTAACGCACCTGCGCAAGCCAGCGCGGCACCAGGAGGATGGCCGTGGCCAGCAACGCGACGACCACGTGCACCCACCACAAACCGAGCCAGGCCGGCATCGTGCCGCGCACGATCCAGACTTTGCCGGCAATGATGAGGTTGATGTACACGAAGAAAATCAGCACCGCGTAACCGATGCGAGCGTATCGCCCCTGGCGCGGCCGCAGACGCGCCATCGGCACCGCGATGATCGCCAGCACGAGGGTCATCACCGGGAACGCCAGGCGGAAGCTGAGTTCGGCGCGTTGCGCCTTGTCTTGCGACCTCATGAGTTGCGCGGTCGGCAAGCCCTGCAGTGCCATCGCGCCGTCCGACAGCGCGGGCAAACGCACGGGGATGGTGTTCTCGGCGAAACGAACGATGCGGAAGCGGCGCTCTCCCGGAATTCCTTCGTAACGTTCGCCGTCGTACAACGTGATGATCTGCAGATCGCCGTCTTCGGTGTACCGGTGTGTGGCGCGCTGCGCGAGCGCGACCTCGATGTGATCGCCCCGGTCGCGTTCGACGAACACGCGCGTGAGCGTGCCGTCCTTCTCCGCGCCCTGCGCATACACGACTGTGCTGCCGCCGCCGAAGCTGCGGAATTTGCCCGAGGTGATGGGCGAGAACTGCCCGGCGCGCAATGCCTCGCTGCGCAAGCCGAGCACGCGGCCAGACGCCCCCGGCGCCACCAGCAGGGACAACGCGGCCAGCGCCACGGCCAGCACGGCCGTGAAGCCGAGTACCGGCAACAGGATCGGACGCAGGCCTGCGCCGCAGGCCTGCGCTGCCGTCATCTCGCTGTCGTGATAGAACCGCCCGAGCGCCAGCACCACCCCGAGCAACAGACCGACCGGCACGACCAACGGCACGTTCTGCAGTGCGCCGAGCAGGATGAGTTCGAGCACCACGCCACGCGGATACTGGTTCTCGGCCGCGCGCGCTAACACACTCGCGACCTGATTTGTCAGCAATATCGCCAGCAATACGCCAGTTACTCCGAGCCAGCTGACGACGACTTCACGCAGGATGTAGCGATCGAGAATCCGCAGCAACAGACCACCTGAATTGACTTGAGTTACACTTCGCGACCTTAAAGCACCGCCGCCCTCCGCGACAAATAGCTGTGTAGTCGCGTAAGAGGCCGGCCCGAGCGGGGATTCAAAATAATGCAGTTCGAAACCTGGACGAAGGCGCTCTCGGAGTTGCCCATCGATTGTGTAGCCGTCGGCGTCCACGAAGACGGCGACCTGACCCCCGAAGCCAAAGCCCTCGACCTGAGGTGCCGCGAAAAGCTCTCCCGCCTCGTCAAGCGCGGCGACTTCACCGCCAAGCTCGGCGAAACGTGGCTCATCACCGACCTCGAAGGTATCAGCGCCGAACGCGTGCTGCTGGTGGGCATCGGCGCCAAAGGCGATCTCGCCCGCAAGGCCTGGCGCCGTGCCACGCTCGCCGCCATCGGCGCCGCGACCCGCACCCGCGTCACGGCGCTCGCGCTCGCGCTGCCACGCCCCGCCGCGAAACTGCTGTCGGATGAACGCCTTGGGCGCGCCGTGGCCGAGCTCGCCGGCAACAGCCTCTACCGCGTAAACGATCTGAAGAGCGCCAAGAAGCCGCGCCCACCCGCGTTGTCGCGCATCGTCGTGCCCGCGACGGCAAAGGGCGCCCCAGCGATCACCAAAGGCTTCGAACAGGGAAGCGCCCTCGCCGGCGGCGCCGCGCTCATGCGCAACCTCGCGAACCTGCCGGGCAACATCTGCACGCCGACCTACCTCGCGAGGACCGCCGAAAATCTCGCCAAGGCGCACAAGTCGCTCAAGGTCAAAGTGCTCGGCCTGGCCGAGATCAAGCGCGAGAAGATGGGTTGCTTCCTGGCGGTCACGCAGGGCAGCGAAGAGCCGCCCCGTTTCCTCGTCATCGAGCATCGTCACCCGAAAGCCCGTAACGCGCCGGTGGTACTCGTCGGCAAGGGCATCACCTTCGACACCGGTGGCATCTCGCTGAAAGATCCCCCTCTCATGGACGAGATGAAGTTCGACATGAGTGGCGCGGCCTGCGTCATCGGCGCGATGAACACGGTGGCCGAGCTCAACCTGCCACTCAACGTCGTGGGCCTGGTTGCCGCCTGCGAGAACATGCCTGACGGCCGCGCCATCAAGCCCGGCGACATCGTCACCAGCGCGCAGGGACTCACCGTCGAGATCCTCAACACCGACGCCGAAGGCCGCCTGGTCCTCTGCGACGCGCTCCACTACGCGAAGCGCTTCAAGCCCGAAGTCGTCATCGACATGGCGACGCTAACCGGCGCCATTGTCGTCGCGCTCGGAACCCACCACACCGGCGTGTTCTCGAACGACGACGCGCTGGCGCGCGAGTTGGTGGACTGCGGCGCCGTCGTCGACGATCGCGCCTGGCACATGCCGCTCACCGAGGAATACGGCGAGCAGCTCAAGAGCAACTTCGCGGACATGGCCAACGTCGCCGGCCGCGATGGCGGCTCGATTACGGCGGCGGCGTTCCTCTCGAAATTCACGCAAGGCCTGACCTGGGCGCACCTCGACATCGCTGGCACTGCCTACCAGGGCGGCGCCGGCAAGGGCAGCACCGGACGCCCGAGCGCGATGCTCCTGGAATTCCTGCTGCGTCGCGCCGGAGCGCGCTGAAGACTCAAGGTGCCGCCCCGCGTTGATTTCTACGTGAGCGAGGCGGCGGGCCTCGACGCGCGCGTGCGCCTCGCCTGCCGCATCGCCGAGAAGGCCTATCTCGCCAGGCAAAGCGTGGTCGTGTACTGCGACGAGACCTCGTTGACGAAGGTCGACGAGATGTTGTGGACCTTCGGCGACGGCACCTTCGTGCCACACGACACCGTCACTGCCGCGGGCGCGGCCTGCGAGGCGCCCGTGGCTCTAACTACGGCCGCGTTGCCCGCCGGACACGCCGACGTGTTGATCAACCTCGGCAACGAGGTGCCGCCGTTCTTCGAAAAGTTCGCGCGCGTCGCCGAATTCCTCGACGCCCGTCCGGAAGTCCGCACCGCCGGCCGCGAACGCTTCAAGTTCTATCGCGGCAGATCGATCGAGCCCCAGACCCACAACGTCGGGGCCTGAGAGCACTGCGCCAGGACCTGGCGCCGACCGGTATAATCCGCGCCCTCATGGAAAAAGCTTACTCACCGGGCGAAATCGAGACCCGGACCTACCAGCGTTGGGAATCTTCGGGCGCCTTCGCCCCGTCGGGCGAAGGCGAGGCGTACTGCATCATGCTGCCGCCACCGAACGTCACCGGCACGCTGCACATGGGACACGCGTTCCAGCACACGCTGATGGACACCCTCACCCGCTGGCACCGCATGCGCGGTTACTCGACGCTATGGCAGCCGGGCACCGACCACGCGGGCATCGCCACCCAGATGGTGGTCGAGCGCCAGCTCGGCGCGGAAGGTAAACACCGCCTCGATCTCGGCCGCGAAAAATTCCTCGAGCGCGTGTGGAAGTGGAAAGCTGAATCCGGCAGCACGATCACCCGCCAGATGCGCCGCCTCGGCACCTCGGTCGACTGGTCGCGCGACAAGTTCACGATGGATCCCGAGCTCTCTCGCGGCGTCACCGAAGTCTTCGTGCGCCTGCACGAGGAAGGCCTCATCTATCGTGGCAAGCGCCTGGTCAATTGGGATCCGGTGCTGCTGACCGCCGTCTCCGATCTCGAGGTGTTGTCGGAAGAGGAAAACGGCAGCCTCTGGCACATCCGTTATCCGCTCGCCCAAGGCGCGGGGCACGTCGTGGTCGCGACCACGCGTCCGGAAACCTTGTTAGGCGACACGGCCGTGGCCGTGAACCCCGACGACCAGCGTTACCAGCCGCTGCTCGGCAAACAACTCACGTTGCCGCTGACCGGCCGCACCATTCCCGTGATCGCCGATGGTTATGTCGATGCGGCATTCGGGTCGGGCGCGGTCAAGATCACGCCGGCACACGACTTCAACGACTACGAGATGGGCCTGCGGCACAACCTGGCGCAGATCAACATCTTCACGCCCGACGCGAAGCTCAACGAAAACGCGCCCGAACGATTCCGCGGGCTCGATCGCTTCGATGCGCGCAAGCAGATCGTCGCCGAACTCGAGGCCGCCGGGCTGATCGAGAAGATAGAGCCTCACAAGCTGAAAGTGCCGCGCGGCGATCGCACCGGCGCCGTGATCGAGCCGTATCTCACCGACCAGTGGTACGTGAAGATCGCGCCGCTGGCGGAGCCTGCGCTCAAGGCAGTCGAAGAGGGCCGCACGCGATTCGTGCCCGAAAACTGGTCGAAGACGTATTACGAGTGGATGCGCAACATCAAGGACTGGTGCGTGAGCCGCCAGCTCTGGTGGGGTCATCGCATCCCTGCCTGGTACGACGATGCCGGCAGCATCTACGTGGGCCGCGATGAGGCGGAGGTCCGCAAGAAACACTCACTGGCGCCCGATCTGCGGCTGCGCCAGGACGATGATGTGCTGGACACCTGGTTTTCATCGGCGTTGTGGCCGTTCTCCACCCTGGGCTGGCCCGACACCACCGCGCCGCTCAAGAAGTTCTACCCGACCAGCGTGCTGGTCACGGGCTTCGACATCATTTTCTTCTGGGTCGCGCGGATGATGATGATGGGTCTCAAGTTCATGGGCGACGTGCCGTTCCGCGACGTCTACATCACGGGGCTCATCCGCGACGAGAACGGCGACAAGATGTCGAAGGCCAAGGGCAACATCATCGACCCGCTGGACGTCATCGACGGCATCAGCCTCGCGGATCTGCTCGCCAAGCGGACCAGCGGCCTCATGCAGCCGCACCTCAAGGACAAGATCGACAAGGCCACGCGCAAGCAGTTTCCCGACGGCATCGCGCCGTTCGGCACCGACGCGTTGCGCTTCACTTTCGCATCGCTCGCGGGCGCCTCGCGCGACATCAATTTCGAATTCGGCCGCGTGGGCGGCTATCGTAACTTCTGCAACAAGTTGTGGAATGGCGCGCGCTTCGTGTTGATGACGGTCGAGGGCCAGGGCGATCTGAGCGGAGCGGCCGAACTCTCGATCGCCGACCGCTGGATCGTCTCGCGCTTCGCCGCAACGCTCGCGCAGGTAGATAGCTCACTCAAGGAATACCGCTTCGACTTCGCCGCCACGGCGCTGTACGAATTCACCTGGTACGAATTCTGCGACTGGTATCTCGAGCTGACCAAGCCGGTGCTGCAGGGAGAGGCGACCACCGAGGCGCAGAAGCGCGGCACGCGCCGCACCCTGCTAACGGTGCTCGAGGCGCTGCTGCGCGCATTGCATCCGCTGATGCCGTTCATCACGGAGGAGATCTGGCAACGCGTGATCCCGCTGGTCGCACCGCTCGCGGCCGCGGCCGACGTTCGCGCAACCACCAGCCGCACCGAGCTTCTGATGCAGGCGCGTTACCCGGCGTCAACGGACTACGCCGCCGACAGCCAGGCCGAGGCCGAAGTGAGCTGGATGAAACAGTTCATCCTGGCCGTGCGGCAGATCCGCGGTGAGATGGATATCGCCCCGTCACGCAAGATTCCGCTGCTGCTGCAGAACGCCGGCGAGCGCGACCGCGCATTGACGCAGAAACATTTCGCATACCTGTCGCGGCTCGCGGGCCTCGAGGCGATCACGCCACTGTCGGCCGGCGACGCCGCACCCGAATCCGCCACCGCAATGCTCGGTGACCTGACGTTGCTCGTGCCGATGGCGGGGTTGATAGACCCTAAGGCCGAAGCCGAGCGTTTGACCAAGCGCATCGCGAAGAATGAATCGGACGTCGGCAAACTCAAGGGCAAACTCGGCAACGCCAGCTTCGTGAAGCACGCACCGCCCGACGTGGTCGCCGCCGACCAGGCGCGACTGGCGGAGCTCGAATCGCAAAATCTGAGCCTCGCGGCGCAGCTCGAACGAGTCCGTCGCCTCGGCGGAACCTGAACCGCATCACGAGCCGCCCGGCGCGGCGCGGGCTATAGTCGAAACGTGAACGCCACAACGACCGCACAGACCCACGCTCTCATCAACGCCTTGGCCGCTCTCGACCGGATCATCCTCGGCAAACCCGAGGCCGTGCGGCTCGCCTTCACCTGCCTGCTGGCGCGCGGTCACCTGCTCATCGAAGATGTCCCCGGCGTCGGCAAGACGACCCTCGCTCACGCACTCGCGCATGTCCTGGGACTCGCCTGGCAGCGCGTGCAATTCACCAGCGACCTGCTGCCGGCCGACATCATCGGCGTGTCCATATTCGACGCGAACAGCAGCGCCTTCTCGTTCAAGAAAGGCCCGATGTTCACGCAGCTGCTGCTGGCGGACGAGGTCAATCGCGCGAGTCCGAAGACGCAGAGTGCGCTGCTCGAGGCGATGGAGGAGCGCCAGGTCAGCGTCGATGTCACCACTTATCGCCTGCCCGACCCGTTCTTCGTGGTCGCCACGCAGAACCCTTTCGAGCAGTTAGGCACGTTCCGGCTGCCCGAGTCGCAGCTCGATCGTTTCCTCATGCGCATCTCGCTTGGCTACCCCGATGCGGCGCACGAACGCCTGCTGCTGGCCGAGGGCGACCGGCGCGAGCTGCTGGCGGGAATGTTACCGGCGCTGAACCCCGACTCCGTGCGCGAACTGCAGGCGGCGGCGCAGCGCGTACATGTATCTCCCCTGTTGCTCGAGTACGTGCAAACGCTGGTGGCCAGCACCCGCCAGCGCTCCGATATCCAGATCGGGCTGTCCCCGCGCGCCGGTCAGGGTCTGGTGCGCGCCGCGCGCGCCTGGGCGATGGTGTCGGGCCGCGACATGGTTATTCCCGAAGACGTCCAGACCGTATTCGCGCCGATCGCATCGCATCGGCTCGACGCCGGCCTGAACAGCGCCGCCGACCACGCGGCGTTCATCGCCGCGCTGGCGCGCGGCGTTGCAGTGCCTATCTAGAGCCATGTTCGCCGCGGCGCGTGTCGGAACGGGCACCCTGAAGGCGAACCTTCGCAAGCGGGCCGCGGCGTGGGTGCGCCGCCGCCAGGGCGACGATCGCCTGCCCATCATCGTCTCGAGCCGGCGCCTCTACATCCTGCCGACGCGCGCCGGACTGGCCTTCGCAACGCTTACGTTCGTCATGTTGCTCGGCGGGCTGAACTACGCGAACAGCGTGGCACTGATGCTCACCTTCCTGCTGTCCGGATTCGGGATGATTGCGATGCATCTCACGCATCGCAACCTCGTGCGGATCTCGGTCCGCGCGATCTCCACCGCGAACGCATTCGTCGGCGAACACGGCATGTTGCACCTGACCTTGCAGAATTCAGCTGACACGCCGCGCATCGGCATCGAAGCCCAAGCCGCCGACAGCGAACGGGCCGCGATCGACGTGCCGGCTGGCGGCAGCGCGCGCGCGGACATCGCGCTGGCTTTGCCGCGGCGCGGCCGCATCGACATCGACCGCTTCAAACTATCCACGTCGTTTCCATTCGGGCTGTTCCGTGCCTGGACCTATGTCCACCTGCGCGTGGGGGTGCTGGCATGGCCGACGCCGCGCGGCCGGCGCGAGCCGCCCGCGGAGGCCGCCAATCACGGCAATGCCCCGGCTCTGCATCGGGCCGGTGACGAGGAATGGTCCGGCCTGCGGGAATTCCGCAGCGGCGATTCGCCGCGCCAGGTTGCCTGGGGCGCGTATGCGCGTGGCCGCGGCCTGCTCGTGAAGACCTATCAATCTTCGGTGGCGCATCACCGCACCTTCGACCTGGCCACCGTCGCGGGTGATGACCTCGAAAGCCGCCTCGAACAGCTTTCGGCCTGGATCGTCGCCGCACACGCGCGCGGCGAACGTTATGGCCTGCGGCTCGGATCCCACGAATTGCCGCCCGATGGCGGCAAAAACCACCGCACGCGCTGCCTCGACGGGCTCGCCTTGTACGGCAACGGTGATCCATGGTGACCACGGCCGCGCGCGCCCACATCGCGGCGACGCTGGTTTTTCTGGCCTGCGTGTTGTTCATTGCCGCGCACGCGCCGTTGTGGTGTACGGCCATCGCGTTGGCAAGCGTAGCCTGGCGCCTGTCCATCGGGCTCGGCTGGTTGCAGCCTGCGCGCCAGCGCCGCGGCATGCGTTTCCTGTTCGGCGTGGTCACGGCGCTGCTGGTCATCGCGGTGATCGCGAATTTCCGCACGATCAACGGGCTGGCAGCGGGCACCGCATTGCTGGTGGTGATGGGCGCGCTGAAGCTCATCGAATCCCGCACCCGCCGCGACGATGGCATAGTGGTCGGCGTCTCGTTGTTCCTGCTGCTCGCCGCGGCGCTCGCGACCCAGTCGTTGTGGCGTCTGCCGTTCTATCTACTGATCCTGTGGGGCGCCTGCACCGCCATCGCGCTGATCGCGTATCAGGGCGAAGCCCTGCGGACACGTGCGGCACTGCGGCTCTCCGGGCGCGCGTTGGCGATGTCCGTGCCGCTGGCGGCCGCGTGTTTCCTGTTCTTTCCGCGGGTCGCCGGCCAGTTCTGGGCGCTCGAACGCGGCAGCCAGGGAGCGACCGGCCTTTCCGATGAAATGTCCCCGGGCAGCATCAGCAAACTCGCCAACGAATACGACCCGGCCTTTCGAGTGCGCTTCGCGGGCGAGTTGCCGTCGCGCGAGACGTTGTACTGGCGCGGGCCGGTGCTCAACAGCTTCGATGGCTTCACCTGGCGGCGCGAACGCGCGCGTTTCTATCGCGGCACGCCGCTCGAAATGCTCGGCGATCCCATTCGTTATCGCGTGACACTCGAGCCGACCAATCAGCCGTGGATGTTCGCGCTCGACACCGTCGACGCCAGCCCGCGGCGCGACGTTTTCATGTCGCACGACCGGCAGCTGTCGGCCATGGATCGCATCACGGATGTCACCAGCTACGACGCCGTCTCGCACCTCGCGACCCGTTCGTCAGGCGACTTGTCGATACTTGGACGGCGGTACGAAACCATGCTGCCCGGGGCACGCAATCCACGCGCGCTTGCGCTGGCTCAGGAGCTGCGCGCGCGTACGCCGGATGATGCTGCTTACGCACGCGCCGTGCTCGAATGGTTTCGCACCAACGGCCTCGAATACACGCTCGAACCCGGCACGACCAGTCTCGATTCGGTCGACACCGTGTTGTTCGATTCGAAGCGCGGGTTCTGCGGTCACTTCGCGTCGGCCTACGCGATGCTCATGCGCTCGGCGGGTGTGCCTGCCCGTGTAGTCACCGGGTACCTGGGCGGTGAATGGAATCCGGTCGGTGGCTACCTGATCGTGCGGCAGTCCGACGCGCATGCCTGGACCGAGATCTGGCTCGACGGCCGCGGCTGGACGCGCATCGATCCCACCACCGTGGTCGCGCCGGAACGTTTGCAGCAGGGCATCCTCGATCTGTTTACCGATTCACTGCCGGTTGCCACCGCATTCCTGCGCAACGCCTGGCTGACCCGGCTCAATCACGTGTGGGACGGCGCCAACCAGTGGTGGCAGGACCACGTGGTCGAATTCAACCTCCGCTCCCAGTTCAACCTGCTGCGGAAGTTAGGCATCGAATCGCCGGACTGGGGGCACCTGGGGTGGGCGTTCGCCATCGGATTGCTGGCCTGGATCGCGTGGGTGAGCCTGTCGCTGCGGCGCAGCGTGGCGCGCCTCAAGCCCGACCGCCTCGCGCGTGCCTGGTTGCGCGCCACGCGCCGGCTGTCCCGCGTGGCGCCGCCGCGCGCCGCACATGAAGGACCGATGGATTACGCACGCCGGGTCGGCGCGCTGCGACCCGAACTCGGGCCGCGGGTGGAGGCACTCGCGGCGCGGTACGCGCGGCTGCGGTTTGGCATTCCAGCGGACAAGAACGAGATCGCGCAGTTCGAGCGCGAGGTCAGCCAGCTTGCGGTGTGAGCCGCACGCGCCACAACAACACGCCGCCGATCACGAACAGCAGCACCAGCGAGATGATCGAGGCGCGCTCGTTGTGGGTGACACCGGCGACGATGGCGATGAGCAACGGACCGAGCACCGTCGCGAACTTGCCCATCATGTTGAAGAAGCCGAAGAACTCGGCGTTCTTCCCCTCGGGAACCAGCCGACCGAACACGGAGCGCGACAGGCTCTGCACGCCGCCCTGCACCAGGCCGACGACCACCGCCATCGCGAAGAACTCCGCTTCCGAGTTGAGGAAGTAGGCATACACGGTGATTCCCGCGTACACCACGAGGCCGATGAGGATGCCGCGCTTCGGACCGATGCGATCGCCGAGATAGCCGAAAAATAGCGCCGCCGGGAAACCCACGAACTGCGTGACCAGCAATGCGGTCAGCAGGCTGTTCGTGTCGAGGCCGAGCGAAACGCCGTAGTTCACCGCCATCTTGATGATGGTGTTCACGCCGTCGATGTAGAACCAGTATGCGAGCAGGAACATCGCGATGGTCTTGTACTGCCGCACGTGCGAGATCGTGTTCTTCAATTCGCGGAAGCCGACGCGCGTCGCCTCGAGGAACTTCAGGTGCGGGCCGCGTTGCTGTTCCTGCACGCGCCGCATCAGCGGGATCGTGAAGACCAGCCACCACAGCGACACCGTGACGAACGAGACGCGCACCGCCTGGCTCGCGTCCGTGAGGCCGAACAACGCCGGTTTGCTGACCATGACGACGTTGACCAGGAACAACAGGCCGCCGCCGAGGTAACCCAGCGCGTAGCCAAACGAGGAGACCCGGTCGAGCTCGGCGGGTTTGGCCACGTCGAGCAGCAGCGAATCGTTGAAGACGATGCCGCCGTTGAAGCCCATCGTCCCCAGCACGAACAACACCGCGGCCGACAACCAGTCGCCCTGCTGGATCAGGTACAACGCGCCGGTTGCGCCCACGCCTAACAAGGTCCAGGCGAACAGGAATTGTTTGCGGCGTCCGCCACGATCGCCGATGGCGCCGAGGATGGGCGCGAGAATCGCGATGACGAGGCCGGCCGCGGCGTTGGCGTAACCGAGGCGCGCCGTGGTTTCGACAGGCGTCACGTCCGTGCTCCAGAATTTCTGGAAGAACACGGGAAAGAAGCCCGCCATCACCGTGGTGGCGAACGCGGAGTTGGCCCAGTCGTACAAAGCCCAGGCGAAGATGGGCCGGTTCTTGATGAGGTCACGCACGGGATCGGAGGCTACCATTTGTGTAAATGGGGACACTCCCCATTTCCCGGAAATGGGGAGTGTCCCCATTCTGGATCTGTTTGCGCTGGTTTCGTACGACCAGATGGTCGACGCGATGGAGAACCGCAATTCCATCGCCTACCTGACGATCGTCGACGCATATTTCGTGCGCGGCAACCGGCACAAAACCCATACGTTGATCGACCTCGCGGTGATCGATCCCGCCACCCGTTCGCTGGTGCTGCGCGCCGGCGGGACCAGCAGCCTCGGCGGCAATACCACCCTCATCGATGCACAGCGCCATGAGAACGCGCGGGGACCGCGCCCGTGAAGATGGCGCACCGATCGGAACGCGGCGTCGGCGCGCTCGACCCCCTGCTGCTCACGCTGTTAGGCGCCTGCCTCTGGCTTGCCGCGATTCGCGCGAGCCGCGCCGCCGTCCCCGCCCGCGACACAGCCGATCAACGCACGGGCGCTCTTTTAGCCGCAGGCAGTTTGACTCGCCAACGTTCAGCCTCTTCCGGCTTGTTCCACGCGACGTAGAGATCGACCAGGCGTTGGCGCGCGTCGGCGAGGATGGGCGCGTTTTCTCCGCGCGCGGCGAGCAGTTGCCGTTCCGACGAGATCAGCATTCCTTCGGCCTCGTCGTACCTCTTCATCAGCGTGAGATTTGCGCCGATCATGCTTTCGACCGACGCGGTGGCCCAGTGCCCCGCCGGCAGGTGTTGACGTCGAAGTGCCAGCGACTCGCGCAGCAGCCGATCGGCTTCTTCGGTCTGGCCGAGCGGCCCCAACGCGCGACCCAATACGGTCATGGCCGAACTGACCATGACGTTCGTGTCCGGCAGCGTCTTGCCGCGCAGGGCCAGGACTTCCTGGGCCAATGGCACGGCCTCCGCGTAACGCTGGCGCCGCACCAGATGATCTGCGTAGTTGTTCAGTGTCCACGCATACTCGGGATGTTCGGGCCCCAGCACTTTGCGACGAATCGCGATGGCCTCGAGATAAGTCCTGCCCGCATCGTCCCAGCGGCCAACGAGTTCGAGCATCGATGCGTACGGCGAAAGTTTCTCCGCGAGCAGCGGATCATTCGGACCGAAGGCACGCCGCGCGGCTTCCACGCTTTTCGTGAACATCGCCAGCGCTTCGTCGTTCTTGCCGAGCTCGGCCTTCGCCATCCCCAGGTTGGTGTATTTGGTGGACAGCGAAGCGTCGCTCGGCGAGCCTTGCTGCAGGACTCTCAATGCGCGCTCCAGGTAGGCCTCGGCCTCGGTGCTGCGGCCGAGGCGGGTGAGAATGCGTCCCTGCTGATCGAGATGATCCGCGAGGTCCTCCGTCGTGGTGAACGGATAACGATCGACCAGTACGTTCATCTCATGCACCGTTGCGGCTGCATCCTCGAATCGGCCGTCGAACTCCTGCGCATGACCGATCCGGCTGAGCGTCTGGACCAAGGCACGGCTGCCCTGCGGGGATTGCAGACGTTGCGCGTCCAGCGCGCGTTTGAATTGCGTCTCTGCGGATTCATACTCGCCGAGCGCGACATACGTATCGCCGATGATGGTGCCGATTTCCGCTTCGAGTTCGGAAGTCGCATTCAGTGTCTCGGCGCGCCCGGCTGCCGAGTCCAGCACTTCACGCACCTTCACGTCTTTGCCGAGGGAGTCCGGTTTCGCCGCGCCTAACATGGCACTCCGATCCGTTCGCCGCTGAATTCGGTGAGCGATATTGGCCCGAACGATCCGGGCAATGGCTTTGGGGCCGGCGGCTGGACGGGCCAGAACGGATGGTATCTGCGCACACCCGCCAACAAGTTTCCGGGCAAACCGCATCAGGAGGGGCCGGGCGGTTTCGGCTTCGAGGGCAGTTACCCGGAAAACGTCACCGATTTCACTGTCGGCGGCGTGTCACCGGCCGGGGGCGCACCGAGCAATCCTGCGACCTGCCCGTTTACGCCAGATGCCGTGGTGATCACGACGCAGAGTCCGGTGGAGATCATCGCAACCAGCTCGAGCGGAAAACAGGTGCGAACAAAAGATGGCGCGATCGTGGCGCAGGAACTGGACAGCGGCATCCACAGCATGGCCTTCCCGCACGACGATGGCACATTCGCCTGGACGCTGGTGTTGCCGCCGGATGACTACGACGTAAAGCTGGTGGGTACGCGCGCCGGACCGTACACGCTGACGCTAACTACCTTCGACGCCGATGGGAACCCCGTCGACAAGGTCACCGAAGGTTTCACCAACCCGGATCAGATCGACGAATACAAGCTCGAGGCGCCGGAGCCGGTGGCGGTGGTTACGCCTCCTCCGGCACCCGTTCCCCCGGCCCCGAGTGGCAACGGCAGTGCGAATGGTGCCGCAAAGGCCGGCGGTGGCGGCGCACTCGATGCATGGCTGCTGCTGGCGTTGTCGGTACTGGCGGCTGCTACTGCGATTCGCGCGTCGCGCGGAAGGAGATCTTCGGCCAGCGTTCGATGGTGAGCTCGAGGTTCACGCGCGAAGGAGCCAGGTAGACCAACGCGCCCGAATGATCGATGGCGAGATGGTCGTAAGCCTTGGTGCGGAATTCCTCGAGGTGTTTCTCGTCTTCGCAGTAGAGCCAGCGGGCGGTGTGTACGCCGATCGTCTCGAACACCGAGGCGACGGCGTATTCATCCTGCAACCGGAAGGCGACCACTTCGAACTGCAGCTGGCCGACGGCGCCCAGGATCATGTCGTTATTGCGCAGCGGCTTGAACAGCTGCGTGGCACCCTCTTCGCAGAGTTGTCCGAGCCCCTTGCTCAGGGCCTTGGCCTTGAGTGGGTCCTTGAGCACGGCGCGGCGGAACATTTCCGGCGCGAAGTTGGGGATGCCGGTGAAGGTGAGTTTCTCGCCTTCGGTGAAGGTGTCGCCGATGTTGATGGTGCCGTGGTTGTGCAGACCGATGATGTCGCCGGCAAACGCCTCGTCCGCCGCCGAGCGATCTGCCGCCATGAACGTGAGCGCATCGGCGATGCGCATTTCCTTCTCGAGCCGGACGTGGAACATGCGCATGCCGCGCGTGTATTTCCCCGAACACAGGCGCATGAACGCGATGCGATCGCGGTGTTGCGGATCCATGTTCGCCTGGATCTTGAAGACGAAGCCCGTGAGCTTTTCCTCGCCGGCTTCGACCTCGCGCTGCACGGCGGCACGCGGCAGCGGCGCCGGAGCATGGCGCGCGAAATGCGCCAGCAACTCCTCGACACCGAAGTTCGAAATGGCGGAGCCGAAAAACACCGGCGACTGCCGGCCTTCGAGGTAAGCCTCGACGTTGAACTCGGCGGTGCCACCGCGCACCAGTTCGATTTCATCATCGAAGCGCGCGGCGCGGTCGCCGAGGAACTCGCGTCCCGCGGCGCTGTGCAACCCTTCGATGGTGCGGTTGGTGCCACGCTCGCCACGCGCCGCCGCTTCGTAAACGTAGATGCGGTCTTCGATGAGGTGATAAACGCCCGCCAGGTCGCGGCCCATTCCGATCGGCCAGGTGACGGGCGCGGTGCGGATCTTGAGCACGCTCTCGATCTCATCGAGTAGTTCGATGGGGGGGCGGCCCTCGCGATCGAGTTTGTTGATGAAGGTCATGATGGGCGTGTCGCGCATGCGGCACACCTCCATCAGCTTGATGGTGCGTTCCTCGACACCCTTGGCGCAGTCGATGACCATGAGCGCGCTATCTACCGCGGTGAGCGTGCGATAGGTGTCTTCCGAGAAATCCTCGTGGCCCGGCGTATCGAGCAGATTGATGATCTCGTCCCGGAACGGGAACTGCATCACCGAGGAGGTGATGGAGATTCCGCGCTGCTTCTCGAGCGCCATCCAGTCGGAGGTGGCGTGCCGCGCCGCCTTGCGCCCCTTGACGGTACCCGCGAGCTGGATCGCGCCGCCGAACAGCAGCAGCTTTTCGGTGAGTGTCGTCTTGCCTGCGTCGGGATGCGAAATGATGGCAAAAGTTCTTCTTTTCCTTATTTCTCCGCCACTTACATCAGTCGTCATAGCCCAACGCTCGACAAAAAGAACACATATAGGGACACAAATTCCAAGGCCAGCCGGGTACATCGGGGCCAGAAGAGGTCGCGCATGATATCAGCGCTGGCGCCGCCACTCTGAAATCCAGGGATAGCAACGCTGGAGCGTTGGCCAAATCTACCCATCCCGCATTTCGCCACGGGAATTTGTCACATCCGGGAGAAGCGACCCAATCACCAGTGGGCCATCGTCGAGTTTCCGGAGCGTAATTTCTCGCGATGAGATCCAGCCGCGGTCATCTGTGCAGTCTCAGCGCGTTGGAACAAACCGCCGCGGACGGCATGTGCATCGGTGTCGTCAGATCCAGCCTCGGCGTCCGAAAGGAGCAGTCTGCCGATCAGATATTGCGCCGATGGGAGCCTGACGGCAGGGCGCGCCCAGTAAAATTATGAGCCCTGCGACGCTGGCATCAAGGATCTCGCGGGCGACAATGTCTACTTCAAGGACGAGGCCGGCCGAATCTTCCGCACGCACTCCTCGCTCGCATGCCGGGGCCACGACTTCCTGACCCTCTATCGAATTTTTCTGACCGACACTTTGCCACGGCACGTCATCAATGCGACGCTCGCTGCAGAGGCAAGGTTTGGCCAGCAGCGACTGGCGGGGCAGCATTATGTGGTCGGGATCAGTTCTTCGCATCGTCGTCGTGGGTGCGCTCGCGGCTTTGACGGGCTGCGGGGGTGGCGGTGGCGGCGGAACCAATCCGCCTGGCCCTCCCGGGGATACCACCGCGCCGGACACCACGATTGGCGCAACGCCGAATGCGCTCACGAATCAACCGACGGCGACGTTCCAGTTCACCTCGACCGAGACGGGGACGTTCGAAGGCAGTCTCGATGGAGCCGCGTTCACGACAGTATCAAGCCCGTTCGTGACGGCAGCTCTGGCCGATGGTGCACACACCTTGGCGGTGCGGGCGCGCGACGCCGCGGGCAATGTCGATGCGACGCCGGCCTCGCTCACCTGGACGATCGACACGGTCGCCCCCGTCGCGACGATCACGAGCGGACCGTCGGCCGAGACCGCGTCGACCTCCGCGACGATAACCTTCACGACGGAAGCCGGGACGACGGTGGAGGCATTCACGCCGTCCGGCGGACCCACCACTGTCGCCTCGCCGCTGCAACTCACCGGACTCACCGACGGAATGAAGGCGGTATCGCTGCGCGCGCGCGACGCCGCCGGCAACTTGCAACTCGTGGCGGCGGAACGCGTGTGGCGGGTCGACTCGACGGCCCCGACTGCGCAGATCGTGTTCCCGACGCCAATGTCGTACACCGACGAAGCGAATATCGCGGTGCGAGCGACGGTCGTCGATGCAGGAACGATCGCGGCGGTTCGCATCAACGGTGTTGCGGCCACGCTGCTGTCCGGCAATACATACACCGCGCGCGTGCCAGTTTCGCCAGGCGACAACACGCTGACCGTATCGACTACCGACAATCTTGGAAATTCGGACGCGCATGCGGCGACCGCGAGCATCGCCAACCGCGACACCGTCATCTACAAGATGGCCGCCATGGTCTGGGATGCCGCGGGAAACCGCGCGCTGGTGGCGGACTCGGAGCGGCACGCGCTACTCGCGCTGCGCGGAACGGATGGCTACGCCACCATCCTGTCCGACGACGATCACGGCACCGGCGCCCGGTTCTCTGGCTCTTCACCGCTCGCGCTCGACGCCGCGAACAACCGGGTGCTCGCGCTCGGAGAATCCGAAGTCATCGCGATCAACCTCACCACCGGCAGCCGCACGACAGTCGTCGCGACCCCGGGCCTCAACGAAGTGGCGGACGTCGCGCACATGATCTGCGCATCTCCGTGCACGCAGCTGTACGCGACCGGAATGCCGTCCGGAACTATCGTCTGGCAGTCGGCCGTCTTCACGATCAATCTCGCAACCGGCGCGCAGAATGTGATCTCGGGTGGCGACTTCGCCGTAGGCACGGGACCTGCGCTCATAAACCCGTCCGGCATGGTCCTCGACAATTCGACCGGCACGCTGCGAGCCCTCGTCTCGGACTACGCAGCCGATGCGATATTCGCAGTGGATTTCGCGACGGGTGCGCGCACCGTCCTCTCTTCGGCGTCCGTTGGCACGGGCACCGCAATGGAAGGGCCCGCCGGTCTTGCGCTCGATCCGGCAACCAGCCGGTTGTTCGTCGGCGACAATGCGACGTCTCCCTACGTGGGCCGCGTCTTTCAGGTAAACCTTGCGAACGGCAACCGCACGACGATCGTCGCGCCCCCGTCGAGTGGGACGTTCAAATCGATCTTCAATCTGAGATACGACACGGCCAACGATCGGCTGCTGGTTCCGCAGTTCCCCTCGAGCGTGTCGCAGGTGCCGCTGAATGCTCCTGCGGTGAATCGCCTTTCCGACAGCTTTGTGGGGACTGGGGCAGCGCTCACGTCCCTGAGTTCGCTCATCCTCGATCCGCGCACGGTCGCTCCGACGCTGCTCGCAACGACGACCGGCCTCGTGGTGCGCGTGAACTCGCTGACCGGCGATCGCACCGACGTCGTGGCAACGACAGTGGCGCCCGGAGGCGCGCAGTTCACCGCGCGTCATCTACAACTCGACCTGCGCAACACGCCGGTTGCCGACCGCGTGATCATGGACGATACCGGCAGCACGTTCCATCTCTATACGTATGACAGCAACGCTGTGTTCACGCGCCAGTCGCATGCAACTCTTCCATTCACCGCTCCGGGTCCAGAGTTCCAGTACGACGCGCCGAACGATCGCATGATCCTCGCGTACACGCAGCCCGGCGTCCGATTCGTCATCCAGCCCATGGACGTCACGACGGGGACTCTAGGCACGCCCATCGCGGAATCTCCGTGGGGCGCTCCGACGTTCAGCGAGGTGCGCGCGCTGGCGCTCGATACCGTGGGCAACTCGCGGCGACTGCTCGCGGCTGACAGCGGCGGCAACGCCCACTCTTTCGATTTGGCGAGTGGCGCAAGAACTCCAATCGGCCAAGGCCTGGGTTATATCGACGCGATGGACATCAACAGCCCCGGCCGCCTGGCCTACCTCGTGAGCGGGTCCGACCACACCTTGATCCGGCTCGATCTCGCCGGAGGTGGCCACACGACGGTGTCCGGACTTGCCGTGGGCCAGGGTCCAAAAATCATGCCGGGCTTTGCGCGGATTGCCGGCGAGTTCGCGCGGGACCTCGTCTATGTGCTGTCCAACGAAGACACCATCCTCGCTGTGGATCTGCTGAACGGCGAGCGCGTCATCTTGTCGCGCTGAGGCCGGCAATAGACCTCCGTCGATAGGGCTCGTGGATACGGCGGCGCAGCGCGCGCGAGCTGAGCTACGAGCAGCTCGCCACCGCCATCACGCTGGACGAGTTGATCGCGCAGGCGGGTATCAGCCGTTGTCAGCTGCTGCGCACTTTTACCGAGGAAGTGGGAGTGTCACCGCACCGCTATTAGATGCACCTGCGCATTTCGCGGTCGCGCGAGATGCTGTCGCTCGGGCATTCACCCGCGTTCGTGGCCGCGGGGCACTGCGCTATGGGCGAAAGTCGTTCGACTGAATGAACTTGCCGTCATGAAGCGAACACTGACGTGTCAGGGGCGCCCTGCATAACGGCTTGCAAATTCGCTGCGAATGTTCAGCAGCACAGACTTGCCGGGCAATACTTCGATGTCGCGATATTTTCCATCGGCCATCCCAAAAGTCTCCAGGTCCCAGTGAGGCGAGTCAGCGGGCTCGCATTCGAACATTCTGTCCCAGGGGTCGGCTGCGAGTGGCCCCTACGTTCCGCGAAAGCTGACCGCTTGACTCGAATGATTGGACAGTCTGAACAGCAGGCCGTCGGACTTACATGAGACACAACAAGGCCAGTGATGCCGCGAATGCGAGAAGCGCGGCTGCAAACCTTCGCATCGTGCTTTTCTTCATGCGATCGCAAGCTTCATAACGGGCACGGACTATTGTTATAGTGGTCGAGGTAGGCATTGTGGCCCCTCTCGTGTTTGTAACCGCTCTCCATCCAGGTAGCTCTAACAGCCTTCTCCAACCTCGTTTGATCTGTTGCGCCGCGTCGTGCTCGCACTCCGACTTACTGGAAGATCTTTTATCGCTCCGTCCGCGGGCAAGATCGATCGCGTGCTGTGTGAGGTGGGTGGACAGATGCGCGAAGGCGCGGAGCTGTTAGTCTTCGTCGATCAATAGCCGAATGTGAGCTCGATGGCCTTTCTACGATCGCAGGACCTGTATCCGGCAGCGCCTGCACGTGGCTGGATCCCCTGGGGCGCGCTCGCGCCATTCCTGTTGCTGATATTCGTGATCGCCACGGCGCTGCTCGGTGACGGGTTGATCTCGAAATTCGTCCACATGGATGCCAAGGGAAATCCCCTGGACGCGACCGCGCTGGTGGCGTTCACGCTGGTTCCGTTCAGCTTCCTGGCTCTGGTGTTGCTGGCCTGGGTGCGCTTCGTGGAGCGGCGGACCCTCGAGAGCATTGGCATTCGCGGCAAACACAAGGTGCGCGATTTCCTTCGTGGCCATGCGTTCGGACTCGCGGGAATTTCCGGAATTGTCGTAGTCATGTGGATCACGGGTGGGGTGCGGCTCGTGGTGGTGGCGCCCGTGTTTTCACAACCTGGGTCTCTCGTGCCGATCCTGCTCTTGTTGTTCACGTTCGCGCTGCAGGCGAGTGTCGAAGAAATCCTGTTCCGCGGCTGGTTGCTGTCGGTGCTCACCAAGAAATTCAACCTGCCCATCGCTATCGTAGTTAGTTCAGCGCTCTTTTCGCTGCTGCACTTCAGTCCCGGTCAACACTGGCTCGTCACCATCGGCACTTTCCTTTTCGCGTTGTTTGCATGCGCCTGGGTGCTGCGCATGCGCAGCGTGCTCGGCATCATGGGGTGGCACGCAGGCTGGAACTGGTTGCTGGCCGTCGGCTTTGGCCTGCCGGTCACGGGGCTCGACGTGGGAATTCCCGCGCTATTGGCTGATATGGACCCGGTGGGGCCCTTCTGGCTCACGGGTGGTGCGCAAGGACCCGAAGCCAGCGTCGCGTGTCTCGGCTATTTCGCAGTTGGCATCGGATGGATGCTGGCGACGCACCACTCGAAGCGCATCTAGGCCTGCGTCGCGACCTCCCAGCCTTCGTTTCCCATCGACAGGATTGAAAGCCTGCGCCGGGAGCCACGATTACCGCTGCGCCGTTCGCCTTGCAGGGTCCGGCAGAAAAGGCGTGAGGGTTGCGCGCGAGACTTTGCGCACGAATAGGTCGCCCGATTATTTGTATCTGGTTTCTTGGGCGGTCTGCCCTTCGATGCCGCCGGTGTTGAGCGGGATCGCGGCGCCGAGCGCGGCCGCACGTTCGTTGAATCGTGACATGAGGATCCCCTTTGTTGTCCGCCAGAGGATCCTGCCACCGACGCGCCACCATCGCTAAGGGTTAACCGCAATCGCACGGCCCGCACACTGGGCTAAGGTATCGAGGCGCTCCGTGCAACGCCGCGAAATTTGGGGGAGCCATGTTCGATCATATCCGCCACGCATTTTCCAGCGACGGCTTCATGCCGCACGGCATGTGCTACCTGTGGCAACCCGACATCCTCGCGCTGCACGTCGTCTCCGACGGGCTTATCGCGTTGGCCTACGCAACCATTCCCTTTACCCTGCTTTATTTCGTGCGCAAGCGCCGGGACATGCAGTTCAACTGGATGTTCGTCTGCTTCGCGGTCTTCATCGTCGCCTGCGGCACCACCCACGTACTCGAGATCGTCACGATCTGGAACCCGGTGTACTGGCTATCGGGGTCGGTCAAGGCGATCACGGCGGCGGCGTCGCTGCCAACGGCCTTCCTGCTGCTCAAGCTGATCCCCGATGCGCTGCGCCTGCCGAGCCCTGCGGCCCTGCAGCGTGAGATCGAAGTGCGGCAACGCGCGGAGCTCGAGGTGCGGCGAATCAACGACGAGCTTGAAGTGCGCGTCGCGGAACGCACGGCGCAGCTCGAAGCGGCCAACAACGACCTGCGCGACGAGATTCGGCATCGCAAGCAGGCCGAGGAAGCGATGCGCTCGAGTCGGCAACTGCTCGAGGCGATCATCGACAACACCGCCGCGGTCATCTTCGCCAAGGACCTCGAAGGCCGCTACCTGCTCATCAACCGCACCTTCGAGCAGATGTGGAACCGCAAACGCGAAGACGTCCTCGGCCGCACCGACGTCGAGCTCTTCGGCGCGCAGGCCGCGGAGATCTATCGAGCGAATGACCGTCGGGCGATCGCGGCGCCTGCCGCCATCGTCGAGGAAGAGACCGCCGCCCTCCCTGACGGGCCGCACACCTATCTATCGCTGAAGTCGGTGCTGCGCGACGCCGCCGGCAACCCGTACGCAATGTTCGGCGTGGCCACGGACATCTCGGATCGCAAGCACGCTGCCGAACGGCAGCGGGCGCACCTCGAGCGGCTCAACCTGCTCGATCGCACCGCACGCGCCATCGGCGAGCGGCAGGATCTGCTCAGCATCTATCGCGTGGTCCTGCGCAGCGTCGAGGAGGCGCTGGCGATCGAGCTCGCACTGTTCTGCACACGCGAAGGCGACGGCCCGGAGGTCAGCGTCACCTGTGTCGGCGCCAGCAGCCTGCCTCTGGCCAACGGGCTCGGGCTCACACCTCAGACAAAGCTAGCCCTCGATCAGAACGGGCTGGCGCGCTGCCTGGAGGGCGAACTCGTCCATGAGCCCGATCTGTCGGCATCGAAAGCGAAGTTTTCCGTACTGCTCGCGACTCACGGTCTCGGGTCGCTGGTCATAGCGCCCTTGATCGTCGAGAGCAAGGTCATGGGCTTCATGATCTGCGCGCATCGTGCCGCGCACGGATTCAGCAGCAGCGACTGCGAGTTCCTGCGCCAGCTCACGCAGCACGTTGCACTCGCCGCGCACCAGGCCCGGATCTACGACTCTCTCCAGCACGCCTACGACGACCTGCAGCAATCCCAGCAGACGGTGCTGCAGCAGGAACGGCTGCGTGCGCTCGGCCAGATGGCGAGCGGCATCGCGCATGACATCAACAACGCGCTGTCGCCGGCGGCGATCTATGCGCAGTCGCTGCTCGAGTCCGACCAGTCGCTGAGCGAGCGGGCGCGCGAGCAACTCGTCATCATCCAGCGCGCGATCGACGACGTGGCGAACACCGTCGCGCGCATGCGCGAGTTCTATCGCACGCGCGCGCCGCAGCTGGCCCACGCGCCGGTGGACGCCAACAGCCTGTTGAAGCAGGTCGCCGATCTGACGCGCGCACGCTGGAGCGACATGCCGCTGGAGCGCGGCGTCGTGATCAAGCTGGTGACGGAGTTCGACCCAACGCTGCCCGCGGTCACGGGCGCCGACAGTGAGATTCGTGATGCGGCGACAAACCTGATCCTGAACGCTGTCGACGCGATGCCCGATGGCGGCACGCTCACGCTGCGCACGTTCCGCGAGCCGCGCACCGAGCGCATCGGCATCGAGGTGCGAGACACGGGCCTCGGCATGGACGACAAGGTCCGCGCGCGCTGCCTCGAGCCGTTCTACACGACCAAGGGCGAACGCGGCACGGGCCTCGGCCTGGCAATGGTGTACGGCATGATCCAGCGTCACAGCGGTGAGTTGCAGATCGAAAGCGAGCCCGGCAAGGGCACCACGATGCGGCTGCTGTTTCCAGGCACGAAAGTGGCCGCGGCCTTGCACCTCGCGAACGTGCCGACCGCCGCATCGCCACTGCGCGTGCTGATCATCGACGACGACCCGCTCATCGTGCAGTCGGTGCGGCACATCCTGGAAGCAGACGGTCACTCGGTTGAAATCGCCGACGGCGGCCAGGCGGGCATCGACAAGTTCTTCGCGGCGAAGAGTCTCGGCGAGCCGTTCGAAATGGTGATCACGGATCTCGGCATGCCGCACATCGATGGACGCACGGTCGCGACTACGGTGAAGGGAATGACGCCCGAGGTGTCGGTCATCATGCTCACGGGCTGGGGCCATCGCCTGGTCGCGGACGGCGAACGGCCCGAGCACGTGGATCGAGTGCTCAGCAAGCCGCCGAAACTCGCCGAGCTGCGCAAGGCGCTGGCGGATCTCGCACCGCGCAAATGATCGATGCCGCGCGCGAGCGACCTGACCCTCGATAGCGCCGCGCCGTTTCCTGCCCGGCAGAAGTCATGAAACTCTCGAGGTGTCTAGGAGGGCCGAAGCTCTCGCTTCAGCACGATGGCGTCTTCACGTCCATCGGGGGCCTGATAATACCCGCGGCGAATGCCGATTTGTTCGAAGCCGAGACGTTGATACAGCCTGATGGCGGCGAGATTGCTGGGCCGCACCTCGAGAAACGCTTCGATCACCCCGGCGGCAGCGGCACGTTCGAGCAGGTTCTCGAGCAGCCGCCGGCCAAAGCCGACGGTGCGGTATTCGTCCTTCACGCACACATTGAGGATGTGCGCTTCACCCGCGCCCAGGCTCATCACGCCGTAACCGATGATCTGCCCGGCGAGGTCGAGCGCGCGGCAGGTGTATCCCACCCGCAGGCAGTCGCGGAAAATGTTCTCGCTCCACGGAAATGTGTAGCTCGTCTGCTCTATGCCGGCGACGTCGGGAAGATCCAGCTCCATCATCGGCCGGATGACGACTTCCGGCACTTCCCGCAGGTCCTCGGGCGCGGCGGCCACCTCAGACCCCTCCACCCACGATGCCCCCGACGTTCTGGTACGTTGCCCGCGCGAACTTGAGATCTTCCCAGGCCTTGCGTTTGTCGCCGGGTGTACGCAGTAGATAGGCGGGATGATAGGTGATGACCAGCGGCGTGTTCGCCTCGCCAAAGGTGTGCAGCTTGCCGCGCAGTCGCGCGAGCGGCGCATCGGTCGCGAGCAGGTTCTGCGCCGCGATGCGGCCGACCGCCAGGATGATCTTCGGCTTGAGCAGCGCGATCTGCGCCGACAGGTACGGCAGGCAGCGCGACACTTCCTCCGGTTTGGGGTCGCGATTGCCCGGCGGCCGGCACTTGAGCACATTGGTGATGAACACGGTTTCGCGCGGCAACCCGATGGCGAGCAACATGGCGTTGAGCAACTGCCCCGCGCGCCCCACGAACGGCTCGCCCTGACGGTCTTCTTCGGCGCCGGGCGCTTCGCCGATCACCAGCCATTCCGCCTGGCGGTGGCCCACGCCGAACACCGTTTGCGTGCGAGTCTTGCACAGGTCGCAGAGCGTGCAGGCGGCGACGCGCTCGCGCAGCGGCTCCCAGTCGATACCCGCAGGAAGTGGCGTCGGGGCGATGACCGGGGCGCGAGCGGCGGGCTCGGCCGCCGGCGCACGCGCGGTCACTGCCGACCTGCGCGAAGCGGGCTGAACGATCGGCGATGCATCGGCGCCCGGCTCGACCGCGTCGCGAGTCACCCAGCGATCTATGCCGAGCACGTCGAGATAGGCGTTGCGCAACTGACCGGGTCGCATGTCGTCAGCCGGTGTTCACGACGCGCGGACGGCGCATCTTGCGGACTAACCACTGGACCGGTCCGTAGGTCGCGTAGGACACGAACATCGCAAACAACATCGTCGGCGCATCGAGGCGGATCAGGATCAGCATCGGCAGGATCACGAACGCCAGGTAGGAATACTTTACGCGCTGGTTCACGTCGATCTGCTTGAGCGATAGATAGCTGAACGCCGAGACCATCAACGCCGCGGCATAACCGGTGACGGCGAACGCCAGCAGCAGTCCCGGCAGACCCGGCTCGCGCCACTTGCTGAAGAACCAGACGAAGGCCGCCACCACCGCGGCGGCCGACGGGCTCGGCAGGCCCTGGAAGTAACGTTTATCGCCACCCGCGACCGCGGTGTTGAAGCGCGCGAGACGCATCCCCGCGCAACACACATAGAAGAACGCGACCACCCAGCCGAACTGGCGCCATTCGTGGCCGTACTCTCCGATGCGCACCACGCCCCATTGATAGACCAGCACGGCGGGTGCAACCCCGAAGGCCACCATGTCGGCGAGACTGTCGTATTCCTTGCCGAAGGAACTCTCGGTACGCGTCCAGCGCGCCACGCGGCCGTCGAGACCGTCGAACAACATCGCGATGAACACCGCACCGCCCGCCAGGGCGAAGTTGCGGTCGATCGCAGCGACGATGGAGTAGAAGCCCGAGAAGAGGCAACCGGTGGTGAGCAGATTGGGCAGCAGATAAATGCCGCGGCTTGGAGGATTCGGCAGCGACTTCGGAGCCGATTCCGGCGGCCAATTCTCTGGCGTGTTGGGCTCTTGCTTCACGGCCGGCATCATAGGCGAATCCCCCACCTGATACACTCTCGCGCCTCTATGCGCTGGTCAAAATACCCGGTCAACACGACCAAGGAAACTCCCGCCGACGCCGATGTCGTGAGCCAACAGCTCATGCTGCGCGCGGGCCTCATTCGCAAACTCGCCGCCGGGTTGTACACCTGGATGCCGTTCGGCCTGCGCACGATGCGCAAGGTCGAGAACATCGTGCGCGAGGAAATGAATCGTGCCGGCGCGCTGGAAGTCCTGATGCCGGGCGTCATTCCCGCCGAGTTGTGGGTGGAATCCGGCAGGTGGGGTCAATTCGGGCCCGAGCTGCTGCGCCTGAAGGACCGCCACGAGCGCGACTTCTGCCTCGGACCCACGCACGAGGAAGTGATCACCGACATCGCGCGCAACGATCTCAAGAGTTATCGCCAGCTGCCGGCGAATTTCTACCAGATCCAGATGAAGTTCCGCGACGAACGCCGCCCGCGCTTCGGCGTGATGCGCGCGCGCGAATTCCTCATGAAGGATGCCTATTCGTTCCACCTGACGCAGGAGTCGCTGCAGCAGGGATACGATGCGATGCATCGCGCCTACACGGCGATCTTCACCCGGCTTGGCCTCAAATTCCGTTCGGTAGTCGCGGATCCCGGCGCGATCGGCGGCACCGGCTCCGAGGAATTCCACGTGCTCGCCGAGTCCGGCGAAGACGCGATACTTTTCTCCGATGGCGACGCGTACGCCGCCAACGTCGAGATGGCGGTCGCGCTGCCGCCCGCGGCGCCGCGCCCGGCCGCCGTCGCCGCGCTGGCCGAAGTCGCGACTCCCGGCGCAAAAACCATCGACGAAGTCACGCAGCTGCTCAAGGTTGCGGCCAGCCGGCTGGTCAAGACCTTGTTAGTCGACGGCGATGAAGGCGGCGTGGTCGCGCTGCTGGTGCGTGGCGATCACGAGTTGAATGCCGTCAAGGCGCAGAAGTTGCCCGGCGTCGCCAGGCCGCTGCGTATGTCGTCGAACGACACGATCGCGAAAGCGACCGGAGCCGAGCCAGGCTTTCTCGGTCCCATCGGTTTCAAGGGCCGGATCTATGCCGATCATTCCGTGCTCGCGATGGGCGACTTCGTCTGTGGCGCCAACAAGAAAGACGCGCACCTCACGGGCGTCAACTGGGGCCGCGATCTGCCCGAGGCGACCGCCGCCGACATCCGCAATGCGGTCGCGGGCGACCCCTCGCCGACCGGCACGGGCAAACTACAGATGGCGCGCGGCATCGAAGTCGGCCACGTCTTCCAGCTGGGGCAGAAATACAGCCAGTCGATGGGCGCCACGGTGCTCGACGAAGCGGGCAAGCAGGCCACGCTTTTCATGGGTTGTTACGGCATCGGTGTGACACGCGTCGTTGCCGCGGCGATCGAGCAGAACCATGATTCACGCGGCATCATCTGGCCGGACGCGATCGCGCCTTTCCAGGTGGTCGTGGTACCGATCAATGCACCCAAATCACAAGTTGTCCGTGAAACCTCAGAACGCCTGTACTCCGAGCTCGTTGCCGCGGGAGTCGACGTGTTGCTCGACGATCGGGACGAGCGGCCCGGGGTCAAGTTCGCGGACACCGAACTCATCGGCATTCCCCACCGGGTGGTGGTGGGCGACCGCGGCATCACCGCCGGCAAACTCGAATACCGCCATCGACGCGCGGAAGCGGCCGAGGAGTTTCCGCTGGCCGACGCCATGGCGTTCATTCGCGCCAGGCTGGCTAACTAGTTACGCGGCGCGGGGCATGAAGTGCTTCCTGCCTCTGCTGTGTTGCCTGCCGCTCGCGGCGCTGGCCGCGCCCACCGCGGACGCGCAGCGCGAGCCGGAAGTGAAAAGCGCCGTTCAGCACGCCATCGAACAGGCCGAATGTTTCGAAGACCGGTACGACTCCGCGGTCTGGTACAAGATGATGGAGCCGCGCCTGCGCAAGAAAGTGCCGGACCGCGAAGAGCGCATGGCGATCCTCAAGAACGTGTTCTGCGAGGCGAACCGCGGCGGCGAAGTGCGCATCCCGCCGGGCCTCGTCATGGCCATCATCGACATCGAGAGCAGTTTCAACCGATACGCGGTTTCATACGCGGGCGCCGTCGGCCTCATGCAGGTGATGCCCTTCTGGCCGGAAACCCTCGGCATGCGGCGCCACCAGCTGACGAAGTCCCCGGAAAACATCCGCATGGGCTGCGCGATCTTCCGGGCCTACCTCAAACGCGAGAACAGCAACATCGCGCGCGCACTGGCGCGTTACAACGGCAGCACGGGCAAACGCTGGTATTCCGACAAGGTCATCGATCAATGGACGCGCTGGAATGGCGCCGACGATCTCGGCCGCGACACTCGTCACGCCGAGGCGAAGACGGTCGTCCGCTGAATCGACGCGGGGTCGGCTTCAGTCGAATCGACGGCGGTCACTTTCGACGCCGGCGAACCCTCCCACAACCACGCGACGAGCTGCGCCACCGCTGCGGCCTCACCGCAGGCCAGCACTTCCACGCGGCCATCGCCCAGGTTTCGGGCATAGCCGGTCAGCTCGAGCGTCTGCGCCTTGCGAACACAGGTGGCGCGGTAGAAGACGCCCTGAACGCGGCCCGAAACGAATGAACGACGGCAGACCATGGGGCATCATAGTCGCCGCCCGAGGAAACCCATGACCGAAGTTCTCATCGTCTATTACAGCCGGCACGGCGCCACCGCCGCGCTGGCGCGCCACGCCGCCCGCGGCGTCGAAAGCGTCGCCGGATGCACGGCTACGCTGCGCACCGTGCCGCCCGTGAGCGCCGAGAACGAACGCCCGGTGAAAGCGATACCGGATACGGGCGCGCCCTACGCGACGCTCGACGACCTGCGGCGTGCGGACGGCTTGTTGTTAGGCAGCCCGACCCGCTTCGGCAACATGGCGGCGCCGCTCAAATACTTTCTCGACGGCACTTCCGTCATCTGGCTCGACGGCACGTTGTCGGGCAAACCCGCAGCGGTGTTTTCGTCGTCGACCACGCTGCATGGCGGGCAGGAATCCACGCTGCTGACGATGGCGCTGCCGCTGATCCATCACGGCATGTTGCTCACCGGAATTCCGTTCACCGAGCGCGGCATCAACCAGACGCGCACCGGCGGCACACCTTACGGCGCAACACACGTGGCGGGCATGGCGCCGCAACCGGGCGCGTTGTCGGAAGACGAGAGTGCGCTCGCCCAGGCTCTTGGCAAACGCGTGGCGGAAATCGCGGCGGCGCTCGCCGCGGGACGCGCGGCGCGCCGCTAGACCCTCAGGATTTCTTGCCGTCCACGACGTCGCGAATGAACGGCACCGTGATGCGGCGCTGCGCGGCGAACGCCGCATCGTCGAGCGTGTCGAGAATTTCGCACAAGGTGCGCATGTCGCGCGGGAAGCGTCGCTGCAGGTAGCGGGCGGTCTCCGGCGGCAACTCGAAGCCGCGCAGATGCGCGCGCAGATGCAGCGCCTCGAGCTGCTCCTCGTCGTTGAGCTCACGCACCGCGAATACCGCCGACGAGGCCAGCCGCGACTTCAAGTCCGGCAGTCCGAAATCGACGTGCGCCGGATTCTCGCGCGCCGCGAACACCAATGTGCTGCCGCGCTCGAGCGCGCGCTGCCACAGCGAAAACAGGCGTTCTTCCCAGTCCGCGAGGCCCGCGACGGTCTGCACGTCATCGAAACAGGCGACGTCCAGCGTATCCGCGCCGTCGAGAGAAGCCGGCCCGAATGGCAGCAGGCTTTCCAGGGGTAGATAGGCTGCGCGCCGGGCCTGACCGACCCCGGCGCACACTGCCTGCAGCAGATGGGATTTACCGGCGGTGTGGGGCCCTGCGATCCAGGTCGCGCCCGCTGACTTTGCCGAGGCGATATTGCGCAGGTGCGCCACCAGCTCGACGTTGCGCGCGGTCAGGAAGCTCGCGAAAGTGGCGCGCTCCTTCAGTTGCACGCCGAGGATCAATTGACGCATGACAGGCTGGCGTCTGGCGGTCAGTTCGCGAGCGCGCGGCGCGTGAAAACCGCCAGGTAGTCAGCCCCCGACACCAGCGTCGTGATCAGGGTTACACAGGCGAGCGCCACGACCATGTCGCGCGTCGGCAGTCCGGCCGCGGCGCCGAGAATCGCGGCCAACGCCACCGCGAGCTGCATGCCGGTGTTGATTTTGCTGAGGATGGTCGGCCGGCCGTGCAGCGGACCGATCCAGATTCGGTAAACGACCGCGCCGCTGCCGATCAACACGTCGCGCCCGACCACGACCGCGGTCAGCCACCACGGCACGAGGTTCATCCAGGTTGCGGTCAGGAACAGCGCCACCAGCAGTAGTTTGTCGGCCAGCGGGTCGAGGAGCTTGCCGAGGTGCGAGGTCCAGTTGAAGCGCTTCGCGAGCCAGCCGTCGAGTCCGTCGGAGACGGCGCAAACCGCCACCAGCACCAACGCCGTCCAGTAGTTGGCCGATTGCAGCGCGTCGATGGTCGGCCAGATCAGCGCGATGCGCACCAGGCAGATGAAATTGGGCAGGTGCCGCAACATGGGATCGCCGGCCCCTTCAAGGACGGTAGCGGTAAGCGATCGCGCCGCCCGCGCGCGGATCGGCACGTTCGAGGTGTGTGTCGCCGCCAAGTCCGGTCTGCAGAACGTCTGCGCCGCCGCGCGTCACCACCGAGAACGTGGCGCGAGTGCCGGACGCTTCGGCGAGCTGCACGCTGCGCACGCCGTTGGCGGCGCCGAGCAAGTCTGAGACCCGCGCGTAATCCTTGAGCGCGGTTATGCCTTCCACCTCCACCAGGATCGCGAATTCCGGCAGCGCCGCATAGGCCGCGGAATTGCGGGCCATGATATCGGCCAGGGCGTTGATGGCTTCATCCAGCGAGCCGTTCCAGGTTTCGCTGATGCCGGAGGCGTTCAGCACCCAACGCCACGGCCCGCCTCCTGGCACCGAGTCCCCGTAACCCACCAGCACGGCATCGGCGTTCATGCGTCGCGCGGCGTCGAGCGCAACCTCGACGGAAATGTCACCCGCTGGCGCGATCCCGACCGCTTCCGGTCGCGCCACCCTGATCGGCTGACCGCGCCGGTCGCTGACCGAAGCGAGCACGCCTTCGACCTGGCGCCGACTCTCGAATACGCCGGCGGCCGGCCCACCGGTCAGGATGACCAACACCAGCGGCCGATCGCTGAGCCAGATCGAGCGGCCCGCCGCGATGATGTCGCGCTCGACCGCAGCGCCATCGAACATCAACACGTGGGTGCTGGTACCCCGGGCCGCGGGCCGCGTGCCAAGCACGTACTGCTGTGCCTGCGCGAGCAGGCCAGCAAGGGCCGGATCGTTCGCGGCGTCGCGCGCGCCGGTGGCACGCACCAGCACCTGGCGCAATGCGGCCTGCGCTTGCACAGAAGCTTCCGTCTGCGCCGAGACGGTTGCTTCATACACGCGCACCGGGCGCGTGGCTTCGGCGCGCTGGCCGAGACCGAGCAGCAGGGCCGCGATCAAACTCACGATAAATGTTCGCATTGGCTACAATATCGCACGTTTTTTCCTGAGCTGCCGCGCCGGCACCCCCACTCTCAATGACTCAATCCGGACTCACCTATCGCGATGCCGGCGTCGATATCGACGCGGGTGACGAACTCGTCGAACGCATCAAACCCATGGTCAAACGGACGATGCGCAAAGAGGTGCTCGCCGGGATTGGCGGCTTCGGTGCATTGGTCGAAGTGCCACTCGATCGTTACCGCAAACCCGTGCTGGTCTCCGGCACCGATGGCGTCGGAACCAAGCTCAGGCTCGCCATCGACACCGGACGGCACGACAAGATCGGCATCGATCTCGTCGCCATGTGCGCCAACGACGTCGCCGTCTCCGGCGCGGAGCCGCTGTTCTTCCTCGACTACTACGCCACCGGCAAGTTGCGCGTCGACGTCGCGGAAGCCGTCATTCGCGGCATCGCGGAGGGCTGCTCGCTTGCCGGCGCCGCGCTGGTCGGCGGCGAAACGGCCGAGATGCCCGGCATGTACCACGGCGACGACTACGACCTCGCCGGCTTCTGCGTAGGAATAGTGGAACGCGACCGGATCATCGACGGCACGAAGACGGCCCCGGGCGACGTGGTGATCGGGCTCGCCTCCTCCGGCCCGCACTCCAATGGCTATTCGCTGATCCGCAAACTGGTCTCCGTCGCCTCGGCCCACGAGCGGACACAGGTCGACGGCAAGTCGCTGTTCGATCGGCTGCTCACCCCGACGCGCATCTACGTGAAGTCGATGCTGGCGCTCGCGCAGAAGGTGAACGTGAAGGGCTTCGCGCACATCACCGGCGGCGGCATCACCGACAACATCCCGCGCGTGTTGCCCGATGGGTTCGAGGTCGTGTTGCAGCGGCGCAGCTGGGCGCGCGATCCGGTGTTCGACTGGCTGGCCGCGACGGGGTCGATCGCCTCCGCCGAGATGTATCGCACCTTCAACTGCGGCATCGGCATGATCGTGGTGGTCGCGCCCGCCGATGTCGACGCAACGCTGGCGCAGCTTGCGGCCGCGGGTGAAACCGCCACTGTCATCGGCGGCGTCGGGCGCGGCTCGCGCGGCGTCGTCATCGAAGAGTAGGCGATGCTGCCGGTTGCTGTGGTCATCTCCGGGCGCGGCAGCAACATGGAAGCCATCGTGCGCGCCTCGCAGGTTCATGGCAGCCGTTTCAAGATAGTTAGGGTGATCGCCGATCGCGACAGTGCCGGCGGCCTGGGCCGCGCCGCGGCGCTGGGCATTCGCACGGCTGTGGTGCCGGTGAAGCAGTTTCCCGATCGTGAAACCTTCGATGCGGCGCTGGCCGCGGAACTCGACCAAAGCGGCGCTCGCCTGGTGGCGCTGGCGGGTTTCATGCGTATTCTCTCTGCCAGGTTTGTGGAACGTTTCGAGGGCCGTCTGCTCAACATCCATCCGTCGCTGCTGCCGAAGTACAAGGGCCTCGACACCCATGCGCGCGCGCTCGCGGCAAAGGATTCGCATCACGGCGCGAGCGTCCATTACGTTACGGCCGAACTCGACGGCGGCCCCGTGATCATGCAGGGACGCCTGCGGATACGCGGCGGCGACACCCCGGACACGGTTTCAGCGCGCGTTCATGCGCTGGAACACATCATCTACCCCCATGTGTGCTCGCTCATTGCCGCTGGACGCATCGAATGCCGCGCCGGCCAGGTGTGGTTCGACGGTTCGCCCCTCGCCGCCCCGCTCATCGAGGAAAACGATGCGGCGGCCTGACGCATTTCTGTTGTTCCTGCTGCTCGCAGTCTGCGGTACGGCCAGCGCCGATCCCGTCGACCTCAAGCCCTTCAAGGCCACTTACGTCGCCGAATGGAAGGGCATTACGGCCGCGACTTCGACCGTCGAGCTGATCCGTTCGGGCAGCGACACCTACGCCTACTCGTCGGTGAATTCAGCGCGCGGCCTGTTCCGGCTGGCTTTCCCCGACGCATTGACCCAGACCAGCACCTTCAGGATCGTGGGCGGCCAGGTCGTACCGCTCACGTTTCGCGGGACGGACGAAAAAGAACGGCCGATCGACCTGAAATTCGACTGGGACAAGAAGCGCGTCACGGGCACGGCGAAGGAACGCGCGGTCGATCTCGAGCTGCCGGAGGGCGCGCAGGACGCCATGTCGCTGCAGATCGCCTCGATGCGAAATCTCGCCGCCAACAAGTTGCAGAGCAGCGTCTGGATGATCGACGCGAACAAGCTCAAGGAATACGAACTGCGCCTCGAGGGCAATGCCCGCATCGACACCGAACTCGGCGAACTCGACACCGTCGTCTACGTAAGTCAGCGCAAGAACACCGATCGCTACACGAAGACCTGGGTGGCACCGACCCTCGGCTATCTACCCGTCAAGGCCGAAAGCATCCGCGGCAAGAAAGTCGAGGTGACTCTCCTGATCCAGTCCGTCGATCGGTAGAAAAAGGGGACCCTTTTTCAGGTCTTCGGGAGAGTGACGCCCTTCTGGCCCTGGTACTTGCCGCCGCGGTCCTTGTACGAGGTCGAGCAGATCTCGTCCGACTCGAAGAACAACATCTGCGCCACGCCTTCGTTCGCGTAGATCTTCGCCGGCAGCGGCGTGCTGTTCGAGAATTCCAGCGTGACGTGACCTTCCCATTCCGGTTCCAAAGGCGTTACGTTCACTATTATTCCGCAACGCGCGTACGTCGATTTTCCGAGGCACACCACCAGCGTCGAGCGCGGAATGCGGAAATACTCCACGGTGCGCGCCAGCGCAAAGGAGTTCGGCGGAATGATGCAGACGTCCGCGTGCACGTCGACGAAACTCTTCTCATCGAACGCCTTCGGATCGACGATGGTCGAATTGATGTTCGTGAAGATCTTGAATTCGCGCGAGCAACGCACGTCATAGCCATAACTCGACGTGCCATACGACACGATCTTGTGGCCATCCGCGTGGCGGACCTGCTCCGGCGCGAACGGCTCGATCATTTTTTCGTTGGTCGCCATGCGGCGAATCCAGTTGTCCGACTTGATGCTCATGACTCTTCCACGACGATTTTGGGAAACAGGGTCGATCGATCTTTCGCGCGCCGCGACAGTGCCGCGGCGGTACGGCGCGCCATGGCAAAATACGGCGCGGCATGCGCGGCATCCGGATGGGCGGCGACCGTAGGCGCGCCGCCATCGGCTTCTTCGCGCACCCGCACATCGAGCGGCAACTCAGCCAGCAATTCGACGCCGTACTGCGCGGCCATGCGCGCGCCGCCGCCGGCGCCGAACAGGTGCTCGACATGCCCGCAGTTGCTGCACACGTGCACGCTCATGTTCTCGACGATGCCCAGCACCGGCACATTGACCTTCTCGAACATCTTGAGGCCCTTGCGAGCGTCGGCCAACGCGATGTCCTGCGGCGTGGTGACGATCACGGCGCCCGCCACCGGCACCCGTTGCGCGAGCGTCAACTGGATATCGCCAGTCCCGGGCGGCATGTCGATGACCAGGTAGTCGAGGTCCCCCCAATCCGTGTCGCCGAGCAACTGGGTGAGCGCCTGGGTGACCATCGGACCGCGCCAGACCATGGGTTGTTCGGGATCGATGAGGAACCCGATCGACATCGCCGAGAGGCCATGGGCCTGCAGCGGCTTGATGCGCTTGCCATCGAGTGAGGCGGGCCTTTGGCCCGTGAGCCCGAGCATGATCGGCTGGCTTGGGCCGTAAATGTCGGCATCGAGAATGCCGACCTTCGCGCCCTGACGGGCCCAGGCGAGTGCAAGATTGGCCGCGACCGTCGACTTGCCGACGCCACCTTTGCCCGAGGCCACGGCCACAATGTTGCGAATGCTGGCGAGCGGAGAAAGCTGCCGCTGCACCGCGTGTGCCGTGATTCTGGCCGTGAGCTCAACGACGACGTCGCTGGGCCCACCGCCCGCTGCGAGGTGAGCCGCGAGGCCGCGCGTGAACTCGTCCTGATAGCCGCCGACCGGAAAGCCGAGCGCCACGCGAACGTGAGCCCGATCACCTTTCAACTCTGCGGACTCGACCGCCTGGGCACTTCCGAGGCTCTGACCGAGATATGGGTCCTGATATTTTTCGACCAGTGCGCGAAATTCGGCGGATGCCATGGGGGCCATAGTTATGAAATTGTCCGCCGGGACAGAAGGGGCGGCGATTCTAGCGAAAATCCCATTGATGCGGTCTAGATCGGCCGGCCTCGACGGCACATATGGCATAATTTTTGTAATAGGGTTCGGGCACATAAGGACGACAGGCTTGATTCATTCTGCCAGCGCACATCGAGGGGCCGCCCGGCGCGCTGCACGCGGAACATCCGTTTCATGAGTTTTTTCACCAACATCCGGGCCGATCGGTTCATCACGGAGCTCAAGGAAGCGAAGGATGTGGCCGCTCCGCAGACACAAAAGGCCATCGCGAAACTTCGCGAGCTGGGGCCTGGCGCCATCGAACCGGTAACCGCCGCGCTGGTCGATGCGGACAAGATCGCGACCGTCGCCTACATCGAGGTGCTCACCCACCTCGTCAATCAGAAGACATTTCCCAAGTTCATCGAGTCGATGGTCACCGGCAGCCCGCGCGTGGTCGCGGGCGTCGCGTGGGCGCTCTCGAGCAGCCGTGCCTATCCACCGACGATGCTGCTCGATGCACTCGGCACCGAGGGGATCGCGAAGTCGGCCCTGCTCGATGTCATCACCGCGCATCGCGCGCGGTTGTCGGTGCGCGAAATCCTGGCGGCCGCGTACAAGCAGGAAGCCAACGAAAAAGCCGCGCTGTTCCGCATCCTCGGCGAGCTGGCAACCGACAACGATCTGCCGGAACTCGTGGGCCGGCTGAACGGCAAGGATCCGGTCGCGCGCCTGCACATCATCAACATCCTGTCGCGCTTCCCGAAACCGGAGGTTCAGCGCGCACTTCAGCAACAGCTCGGAGATACCAACAAGCTGGTGCGCGCCGCGACCTTGTCCGCCCTCGCCCGCATGGATGGCCCGATAGACATCGAAAAGGTCTGCGCGCTGCTGCGCGATCCCGAGATCGACGTGCAGAACAAGGCCATCGACGTCGTCATCCGCGCCAACGATCCGGAGACGATCAAGTACCTGATCCCGGTGCTCAAGGACGAAAACGAATACGCACGCCGCGCCGCGGTCGAAGTCCTCAACGAAATCGGCAACGCGAAGTCGGTGAAGGAACTGCTCGAAGCGGTTTCGGACGACGACTGGTGGGTGCGCAGCCGCGCCGCCGATGCGCTCGGCAAGATCGGCGGCCCCAAGGTGGTCGATGCCGTCCTGCAGCTGGTCGGCGACCAGGATGAAGACATCCGGCGCTCGGCGGTCGAAATCCTCAATCAGACCAAGGACGACCGCGCGGTCGGCCATCTGATCGAAGCCACCAAGGACAAGGACTGGTGGGTCAGCGAACGCGCCGTCGACGCCCTGGCGGAAATCGGCAGCAAGCGTGCGGTACCGCGGCTGATCGAAATGCTCGAGACGACTCCCGCCAAGTCACTGCCGGTGGTCGTGCGTGCGCTGGGTCGCCTGGGCGACTACAAGGTAATCGATTCGGTCCTGCCGCTGCTGTCGCGGGAAGAAAAGGACATCCGGCTCGAAGCCATCAATTCGCTCGCCAAGCTCGCGGACGAACGCCGGCTCGAGCACATCCGCGTCCAGATCCAGGCCCAGTCGTCGACCTCCGAACAAACCGTCGCGCAGGCGGCGTTGCGCGCCCTGTCGGATCTCGATTCACGCTTCTCGGTGAGCGGCTCGCGTCTCTCGTCCACGCAGAATCGTGGCCCCGACATCGCGCCCAGGGATCGCCCTGCGTCTGCCACGCAGGCGCCGGGCGCGGCACAGGGGGCACCGCCGCCGGCTCCGCCACCGCGTGCGCGCGTCGAAACCCCTCCCCCGCCTCGAGCGCCGGCCGCGGCGCAACCGGTCAGCGCGCAGACCGCCGCGCGTACGCAGCTGATGTCCGAGCAGGAAGTGCAGCGCGCCGTCAAAGAGGCGGAAAAGATGGCCGGGCCGCAGAAGCTCGACATCACGACTTTGAAGCCCGGCGACATCATCGAGGGCCGCTACAAATACGTCGAAAAGATTGGCAAGGGCGCGTTCGGCACCGTGCTGCTGATGGAAGACACGGTCGTCGACGAGCGGCTCATCCTCAAATTCCTGAATCCGAACGTCTCCGAAGACGAAGAGATCATGAAGCGCTTCGTCCACGAGTTGCGGTACTCGCGCAAGATTACGCACCACAACGTCATCCGCATCTACGACTTCCTGTTCATCCAGGGCAACTACGCCATCTCGATGGAGTATTTCCCCTCGCATACGCTCGGCAGCGAAGTGGTCGGCGAGAAGCCGATGCCGTTGCAGCGCGCGCTTGGCTTCGGCATCGACATCTGCACCGGCATGGAAGTGGCGCACGCGGTCGGTATCGTGCATCGCGATCTCAAACCCGCGAACGTGCTGATCAACGCGGAAGGCTTGCTCAAGATCGTCGACTTCGGTGTCGCCGCCGCGCAGCGCGAAGGCGACACGCAGCTGACCAAAACCGGCTACGTCATCGGTTCGCCCAAGTACATGGCGCCCGAGCAGATCCTCGGCAAGAAAGTCGACCAGCGCGCCGACGTTTACGCGCTCGGCGTGATCCTCTACGAAATCTTGTGCGGCGTGCCGCCGTACGCGCGCGGCGATCACATGTCGGTCATGTACCAGCACGTGCAGGGCAAGGCCCGGCCGCCGCGTGATATCAATCCGGGACTGCCCCCCGGATTGCCCGAAGTGATCATGCAGGCCATGTCGGTCGACAAAGAGAAGCGTTACCAGACCATGCCGCTGCTGCGCGACGCGCTCGAAAAATACCGCTGATTGTCCCCATTGCTCGCGAAGAATCGCGCACTGCGTCACACTGGGCGCCCCGCTCACCGTCGCATGCTTGGGTGAGCTCCGAAAATCCAGAGGAATTAGCCGCTTGGCTCGCATAGACGCGTTTCTGAAGCTTGGCATGCAACAGGGTTGCTCCGACGTGCATCTCGCCGTCGGCGTGCCTCCCATGCTGCGCATGAACGGCGATCTCATGCCGATCAAATTCCGCGACGTCGGCGACGCGGAGCTCGAGAGTTACCTCACCGAGATCTTCACCAAGAATCAGCACGAGTATTTCGGCAAGGGCAACGACCTCGACTTCTCTTATGTGTCGGCCGATGGCGGCCGCTTCCGGGTCAACGTCTTCCGCAAGGAGACCGGCCTCGGCGCCACCTTCCGCGCGATCCCGCAGGACATCCCCAGCATCGACAAGCTGGCGCTGCCGCCGATCGTCAAGAAACTGTGCGACTACCACCAGGGCATGGTGCTGGTGACCGGCGCCACGGGTACCGGCAAATCGACCACACTCGCCGCGATGATCGATCACCTCAACACCACACGCCGTCTCAACATCGTCTCGCTCGAAGATCCGATCGAGTTCGTCCACCGCAGCAAGTTGAGCCAGGTGATCCAGCGCGAACTCGGCACGCACATTCCGTCGTTCGCGGAGGGCGTACGCGCCGCGATGCGCGAAGACCCCGACGTCATCCTGGTCGGCGAGTTGCGCGACGCCGAAACGATTTCCATGGCGATGACCGCCGCCGAAACCGGCCACCTCGTCCTCGGTACCTTGCACACCACGTCGGCGTCCAAGACCATCGACCGCATCATCGACGCGTTGCCCATCGAGGAACGCGAACAGACCAAGAGCTTCCTGTCGCAGAGCTTGTTGGCCGTGGTCACGCAGATCCTCGTCAAGACCGCCGATGCGCGTTCACGCAAGGCAATTTGCGAAACGCTGGTCATGACCCGCGCCGTCGCCAAGCTCATTCAGACCGACCAGACGCACCAGATTCCGAACCAGATCATGACCGGCAAGGATCTGGGAATGCAGCTCATGGACCAGGCCCTGCTCGGATCCCTGGCGCTGAAGGAAATCGACCCCGACGACGCGGTGACTTATGCCAGCGATCGCCGCGCGTTCCAGCGCTACGTGACGGACACGTCGCTGATGCCGAAGCTCGATGTCACCGCGCCGACCTCCCAGGCCGCTGGCGGGTAGTTAGAGATCGCCATGCCCGCCATCGACGAATACCTGAAGCAGGTGCTCGAGAAAAAGGGTTCGGACCTGCATTTTCTCGCCGGCGATCCGCCGCGCATCCGCCTGTATGGCGATCTGCAACCGCTGCGACCCGATCGGCTCGAGAAGGATTTCGTGCAGCAGACGTTGTACGAAATCATGCCGAAAACGGCGGTGAAGCGCTTCGAAGAACACGATGGCGCCGACTTCGCCTACAACATGGGCGAGTACGGACGCTTCCGCGTGAACGTGATGCGCCAGCTGAATGGCATGGGCGCGGTGATGCGCGCCATTCCCTCACAGGCGCTGACGATGGAGCAGCTAAAGCTGCCACCGGCCATCCATACGTTGTGCCGTGCGAACAATGGCTTGATCCTGGTGACCGGGAAAACCGGTTCCGGCAAGTCGACGACGCTCGCCGCGATGATCGACGACATCAACAGCCGAACGAAAGGACACATCCTCACGATCGAGGATCCGATCGAGTTCGTCCACCGGCGCAAACAATGCCTGATCAGCCAGCGCGAAGTCGGCGTGCACACCAAGGGGTTCGCGACCGCGCTGCAGTCGGGCTTGCGCGAGGACCCGGACGTCGTGCTGGTCGGCGAGTTGCGCGACTATGAAACCATCAGCATCGCGGTGACCGCGGCGGAGATGGGCATCCTGGTGATGGGCACCCTGCACACCAACGGCGCGGCGCCCACGGTCGACCGCATGGTCAACGTATTCCCGTCCGACAAACAAAGTCATGTGCGCACGATGTTGTCGACCTCCTTGCGCGGCGTGGTCTCCCAGCAGCTGCTGCAGAAGGCCGACAAAAGCGGCCGCGTGGCGGCGCTCGAGATACTCGTGAATACGCCGGCGGTATCGAACCTCATCCGCCAGGGCAAACTCGATCAGCTCGAAACCACCATGCAGTCGGGCAGCCAGCACGGCATGCGCACCATGGACAGCGCGATCGAAGCATTGCTGAATCAACGGCTGATCACCGGCAAGGAAGCCTATAAAAAGGGCATCAGCAAGTCGAAGTTCGAGCCGGTTAAGGATCAGGGCTAAGACCAGATCGGCCCCGCGCCGTCTATACTTGCGGCCCCTTTTCGGACCGCGGTTTCAATGCCTCGCAAAATCCTGGTGACCAATGCGCTGCCCTATGCCAACGGCGCGCTGCATCTTGGTCACATCATCGAAGCCGTGCAGACCGACATCTGGGTGCGTTTCCAGCGCATGCAGGGTCACGACTGCATCTACGTGTGCGCGGAAGATACCCACGGCACCCCGGTGATGATCAAGGCGCAAGCCGAGGGCGTAACGCCCGAAGAGCTCATCGCCCGCATCGCGAAAGAACACCAGGCCGACTATCACGGCTTCCTGATCGGTCACGATCATTTCCATTCCACGCATTCGCCCGAGAACAAGGCGATCACCGCGGACCTGTACGGCAAACTCAGGAAGGCCGGGCACATCACGACTCGCAGCGTGCGCCAGGCCTACGACGAGAAGGCCGGCATGTTCCTGCCCGATCGCTACGTGAAAGGTGAATGCCCGGTCTGCCACACGGCCGATCAGTACGGCGATTCCTGCGAGAACTGCGGCTCCACCTACACACCCGCGGAGCTGATCAATCCCGTTTCGACCATCAGCGGCACACCGCCGGTGTGGCGCGAGTCCGAGCACTACTTCTTCAAGCTCGGCGATTTCGACCAGGTCTTGCGAGAGTGGTTAGACGGCGGCGGGGCGGGCCAGCCCGAAGTGCGCGCCAAGCTCGCGGAGTGGTTCAAGACCGGCCTGCAAGACTGGGACATCTCGCGCGACGCGCCATACTTCGGCTTCGAGATCCCGGACGCGCCCGGCAAGTATTTCTACGTGTGGTTCGACGCGCCCATCGGTTATCTCGGCAGCTTCAAGGCGTTGTGCGACAAACGCGGGCTCGATTACGACGAATACCTGAAAGCGGGCAGCACGACCGAGCTGTACCACTTCATCGGCAAGGACATCAGCTACTTCCACAACCTGTTCTGGCCCGCGGTATTGCATGGCTCTGGCTGCCGCAAACCGACCGCGGTGTTCGTGCACGGCTTCCTCACCATCAACGGCGCGAAGATGTCGAAGACACGCGGCACGTTCATCACCGCCAGCCGTTATCTCGAACTGCTGCCGCCCGAACCGTTGCGGTTCTATTTCGCGACCAAGCTGAGTGCCGCCGTCGACGACATCGACTTCAGTCTCGAGGATTTCGTCGCGCGCGTGAATTCAGACATCGTCGGCAAACTGGTGAACATCGCCAGCCGCTGCGCGGGGTTCATCCAGCGCGGCGGCGGCCGTCTCGCCGCCAAACTACCGGAACCGCAGTTGTACGAGGAGTTTGCGGCGTTGCGCGGCACGATCGCGGACCTGTACGCGGCGCGCGATAATTCAGCGGCACTGCGCGGCATCATGGGCCTCGCGGATCGTGCCAATCAGTACGTGGATGCGAACAAACCCTGGGCACTGGCGAAGGACCCGGCGAAGGCCGCCGAAGTCCTGGCCGTGTGCACGCAGGGCATCAACCTGTTCCGCGTCCTCATGAGTTATCTCGCGCCGGTCATGCCGCAGATGGCCGGGAAGGCCGGCAAGTTCCTGAATATCTCGTTCGCCGAGTGGGAGTCGGCCGCCACGCCGTTGCTGGATCACCCGATCCAGCCGTACGAGCCGCTGGCCACGCGCCTCGACCCGAAAGTCGTCGCGCAGTTGATCGCCACGCCGCCGGCGGCCGAGAAGAAGGCCGAAGCGCAACCCGCCAAAAAGAAGAGCACCGAAGTGAATACACCCGCCGCCCCCGCTGCCGCCCCCGCTGCCGCCCCCACTGCCGCAGGCAAGGTCACGATCGGTGACTTCGCCAAGCTCGATCTGCGCATCGCGACCGTGCTGGATGCGAAGTTCGTGGAAGGTTCGGACAAACTACTGCAGCTGACGCTCGATATCGGCAGCGAGCAGCGCAACGTGTTCTCGGGGATTCGTTCGGCTTATGACCCGGCCAAGCTCGTCGGCCGCCAGGTCGTGATGATCGCGAATCTCGAGCCACGCAAGATGCGCTTCGGCGTGTCCGAAGGCATGGTGTTGTGCGCCAGCGGCGACGATGGCCCCTCGGTGTTCCTGCTCTCGCCCGATAACGGCGCGTTGCCGGGAATGAAGGTTACCTGAATCGTGGGCCTGCCGGCCGGCGCTGCCGCCACGCTCGCGCGTGCCGCGTTGCCGATGCTGCTGCGCATGGATCCGGAACGCGCGCATGCGCTGGCATTGCGCGGCCTGCAGCTGATGAGACGCGCCTGGCCCGCTTCCGAAGTCGCAGCCGGACTCGGCGTCGAACTGTTCAATCTGCGTTTCGCCCATCCCGTCGGACTGGCCGCGGGATTCGACAAGGACGGCGACTATCTCGATGCGTTGGGCGCCTGTATACAGGCTTCGTATATGGTGGCCCCGCGACACTCTCGGACATCCTGCGCGCGATGACTCGCTCATGATCGCGGAAATTGCCGCCGCCGACATCGATGCATTGCTGCCGCAAACGCAATGCACGCGCTGTGGGTATACCGGCTGCATGCCTTACGCGGAAGCGATCGCGCGCGGCGAAGCGCAGATCAATCAATGTCCGCCCGGCGGCACCGAGACCGTTATTGCGCTTGCGCAGCTGTTGGGCCAGGCGCCGCAGCAACTCAATCGCGACAACGGTGTCGAGACCGCGCCCACCGTCGCATTCATCGATGAAGCCCGATGTATCGGCTGCACCAAGTGTCTGCCACCTTGCCCGGTCGATGCGATCTCCGGTGCACCGCGTCGCATGCACACGGTCATCGCGGAACTGTGCACGGGCTGCGAGCTGTGCGTCGCGCCCTGCCCGGTGGACTGCATCATCATGATTCCGGTCTTGCAAGGCGTCTGGCCTACACTATCGCTGCCCGATTCCGACGACTCTCGCGAACGTTACGACGCTCACAACAAACGCGTCGCACGCCGCTCGGCGGAACGCGCCGCAACGCTTGCCGCCAAGAAACGCGGCGCCCGCCCGGCGCCGTGAAACCCTTGCGATGAAACCTCATCCATGAATGCCGCCAAGCGCCGCGAGATCTTCGAACGCTTCCGCGCGGCCAATCCGCACCCGGCCACGGAGCTGGAATACCAATCGCCGTTCGAACTACTCGTTGCGGTGATCCTTTCCGCGCAGGCCACCGATAAAAGTGTGAACGCCGCCACGCGCAAGTTGTTTCCGGTGGCGCGAACACCTAGGGCAATCCAGAAATTGGGCGTCGATGGCCTCGCGGAATACATCCGCACCATCGGACTCTGGGCGGGCAAGGCGAAAAACATCATCGCCACCTGCGGAATCCTGCTCGAGCAACACGCGGGAGAAGTGCCGCCAAATCGCGACGCCCTGGAGAGTTTGCCCGGAGTCGGTCGCAAAACTGCGAACGTCGTCCTGAACACAATTTTCGGAGCGCCGACAATAGCGGTCGATACACACATCTTCCGCGTCGCCAACCGCACGAGAATCGCCCCAGGCGCGACTCCACGCGCAGTGGAAGACGCGCTGATCAAGTTCACGCCCGGGGAATTCGCTCATGAAGCTCATCACTGGCTCATCCTGCATGGCCGCTATACGTGCAAGGCACTGAAACCCGCATGTGCCCGGTGCCTAGTCAACGATATGTGCGAATACCCCTTGCGGCGCAAGATCATCGCGGCCGCGGGCACGACAGCATGATTTTCGCCGGGCAATCGCGCGACCAGCTGCGCGAGTCGTATCGCGCGGCATGGCGCAAATTCAAGGGCCAGCACACGCTCTCGCCGCTCGACAAGCAGATCGTCGCGATCATCTCGGAGCACCCGGAGTATCACGTCATCGTCGAATCGGCGGCCGCCGACCTCGCTAACTACTCACCGCGTTCGGGCCAGCTCAATCCGTGGCTGCACATGGGGCTGCACCTGGCCATCCGCGAACAGGTGGCGACCAATCGGCCGGCCGGGATCGCCGAGATCCACAAGAAACTCGCAACCAGCCTGGGCGGCGCTCACGAGGCCGAACATCGCATGCTGGAGACCCTCGCCGAGGCCCTGTGGGAAGCGCAGCGCGGTGGCAAGTCGCCCGACGAAAACGCCTATCTCGAGCGTCTTCGGACCCTCGCCTGAAGGCTCCTGTGGCGCCCCTTGAATGGGTGCCTTCCGAAGTGTGAACCAGTACCCACTGCCGCAAGCCCCCGCGCTGCGACGCCAAATTCGCGGTCTACACTGGCCGCGCGCTTGTTTTTGAGGTTTCCGATGGGTATTTCCGAAACCGTTGTCGCCGCCATCATCGGCGCGCTTGCAACCATGCTGACGGCCATTTTTCAGCTGGTTCGCAATCGCGCGCCGAGCGAAACGCGGCCGAAGAAAAAACGTCTGCGTTCGCTGGTCGCGACGATCGCCTTGATGATCGGCTGCATCGTGGGCGGCTATGGCTGGTCGTCACTGCGCGCGATCAGCGCCAAGGACGAAATGCGGACCACAATGGAAGCTGAATTGACGAGGCAGTTCGCGGATTTTGCCGCGCGGCAGCGTCAGCAGACGGTTGAGGCCGGTAAAACCGCCGGAACGAATGGCAATGGGGCGGCGATCGCGGCGCGTAATGGCGAGACGGGTTCGGCCGAATCGCTGGCGCAGTTGCCGCCGTGCCGCATCGTCGCGCAACCCGACGAAGTCGGCCCGGTCGTCTGCAGCGAGCGGGTTGCCCAGACCATTTATTTGTGCGCGGCCATTCCATCGGCGGCGCGAATCGCCAACGTGCGAGTTCAGGCGCGTGTGCCGAAGAGTGAATCACCCTGGCTGGAACGAGACGCCGGTGCCCCGACTCTCGGCAGCCTGCACGTGGGTTCCGCGACCACCGAATCTCCGGTCAGCGCGGATCAGCGCTCGGTATGCCTGGACGTTTCGAACTGGAGTGTCGACGACTCCATGGCCGTGCGAGTCATCGTGGACTACGCATTCGGCGCCGCGCCGACCAGCGAATTGACCGCCGCCGCGCCTACCGCCCACACGCTCTAGTTAGGGCCTCTTCGGGATGTAGAGGTCGGTGAGCGTCCCCTCGAACGCCTCGGCCGACAACCCCACCGTTTCGGACAAGGTCGGATGCGGATGGATGGTGAGGCCGATGTCGGCTGCATCCGCGCCCATCTCGATCGCCAACGCCACTTCGGCGACGAGTTCACCCGCGTTCGGACCCACCATGGCGCCACCGAGCACGCGATGCGTGGCCGGGTCGAACAACAGCTTGGTGAAGCCCTCATCCCGGCCGAGCGCCAGCGAACGGCCACTCGCCATCCACGGGAACTGCCCCTTCTTGTATGCCGTGCCGTTCTTCTTCGCGTCGGTTTCGGTGAGACCCACCCAGGCCACTTCCGGATCGGTGTAGGCCACCGACGGAATGACGCGAGCGTCGAAATAACTTTTCTGCCCCGCCGCCACTTCGGCGGCCACCTTGGCTTCGTGCATCGCCTTGTGAGCCAGCATCGGGCCGGGCACGAGATCGCCGATGGCGAAGACGTGCGGCAGGTTGGTGCGCATCTGCTTGTCGACTGGAATGACGCCCCGGTCGCTCACCTCGATGTCCGCGGACTCGAGGTTCAGGCGCTTGCCGTTGGCGCTGCGGCCGACGGCCACCAGCACCCGGTCGAAGACGTCGGTGCGTTTGCCGCTGGCATCTTCGAACTCAACGGCCAGGCCTTCGGGTCCGGCCGCGCAGCCTGTGACCTTGGTGTTCAGCAGGATCTGCTCGTATCGCGCCCTGAGTCGCTTCTCGAGCGGTTTTACCAGGTCCGGATCGGCGCCCGGCATGAGCTGCCCGGTGAGCTCGACCACGGAAAGCTTCGCACCGAGCGCGGCATACACGGTCGCCATTTCGAGGCCGATGATGCCGCCGCCGATCACCAGCAGCCGCTTCGGCACGCCGCCGAGTTCGAGCGCGCCGGTTGAATCGAGCACGCGCGGATCGTGCGGGATGAACGGTAGTTTGATGGCCTCGGAGCCGGCCGCAATGATGGCTTGCTCGAAGCGGATCGTCTGGCTCTTGCCATCGGCGCTGGTGACTTCGACGACATGCGGGCTCACGAACTTGCCGGTGCCCTGCAGCACTTCCACCTTGCGTTGTTTCGCGAGCATGGAGAGCCCGCCAACGAGTTTCTTGACCACGCCGTTCTTCCAGGCGAGCAACTTCGGCAGGTCGATTCTGGGCGGGCCGTATTCGACGCCGTGCGAACTCATTTCACCGACTTCGTCGATGACCCTGGCCGCGTGCAGCAGCGCCTTCGACGGAATACATCCGACGTTCAGGCAGACGCCACCCAACATGGGCCAGCGCTCGACCAGCGTGACTTTGAGCCCCAGGTCCGCGGCGCGGAACGCGGCGGTGTAGCCGCCGGGACCTGCACCCAGCACCAGCAACTGTGTTTCGCGGTCGTGCGGCACGTCGGGCTTGAGAGGTCTGGAAGGTTTCGGCGCCGGCGCTGGCGCAGCGGCGCGTGGGGCAGCGGCAGCGGGCGCTGCCGGCGCGCTGGCAGGTGCCTTCGCGGCAGGCGCTGCCGCAGCGGATTTCGCCGCGGGCGCGACGCCTTCGATGCGGGCGATCAAGCCGCCTTTGGCAATCTTGCCGCCCTTCTGGACCAGAACTTCGGTGACGACGCCCGCGGCCGTCGAGGGCACGTCCATCGTGGCCTTGTCAGTCTCCAGCGTGACGAGCGGCGTTTCGATTTCGACTTTGTCGCCGACTTTCACGAGCACATCGACGACTGCGACCTCGTCGAAATTGCCGAGATCGGGAACGGTCAGGTCGATCTTGCTCAAGACATCGCCCCGACCAGGTCGGCGGGCTTCGCCAGCGTATCCGCCAGGAATTTCGCGATGCGTGCGCCGAGCGCGCCGTCAATGACGCGATGGTCGTACGAGAACGACAGCGGCAGCATCAAGCGCGGCGCGAATTGTTTGCCGTCCCAGACCGGCTTCATCGCGGACTTCGAGACGCCGAGGATGGCGACCTCGGGTGAGTTGATGATGGGCGTGAACAACGTGCCGCCGATGCCACCCAGGCTCGAGACGGTGAACCCCGCGCCCTGCATGTCGGCGCCGGGTAGTTTGCCCTCGCGCGCTTTCGAGCTCAGATCGGCCAGCGCCCTGGCGATGGCGAATATGTCGAGTTTGTCCGCGCCCTTGATGACCGGCACCAGCAGTCCGTTCGGTGTATCCGCCGCGAAGCCCACATTGAAGAACTTCTTGTAGATGAGATTCTGACCGGCTTCATCCATCTGGCTGTTGAGCATCGGGAATTCGCGCATCGCGCGCGCGGCCGCCTGGATGATGAACGCCAGCGGCGTCACCTTGACGCCCGCCGCCGCGGCCCTTTCTTTCAGTGAGCCTCGCATTGTCTCGAGTTCGGTGATGTCCGACTCGTCGAACTGCGTGACGTGCGGGATGTTGATCCAGGCCGCTTGCAGTCGCGGACCGGAAATCTTCTGCACGCGGTTGAGCGGCTTGACGTCGACCGCGCCGTACGCCGACGGATCGTAGTTGTGGGCCTTGGGCAATGCCGGCGCCGCGGCCGCGACCGGCCCGCCACCCGCCATGACCATCTTCACGAACGCCTTGACGTCGTCGAGCAGGATGCGGCCCTTCTCGCCGCTGCCACGCACGCTGCCGAGATTCACGCCGAGTTCGCGCGCGAACTTGCGCACCGAGGGCGAAGCATGCGAGGCGCTGAACGAGGCCTCGTCGATCGCGGGCAATCCGCGCGGCGCCATGACCTGCTGAACGCCCTGCGGCGCCGCGGGACGCGCGGCCTGCACGGCGGCAGATTTGTCAGGAGCCGCGGCGGGCGCCGGCGCGGCGGCGGTCACGGTCGCGGCGGAAACACCTTTCACGGTCACGACCAGACCGCCGGGACCGATCTTGCCGCCTTTCTGGACGTGCACCTTTTCGATCACGCCCCTGGCGGTCGAAGGCACGTCCATCGTGGCCTTGTCGGTCTCGAGCGTGACGAGCGGAGTCTCGAAGTCGACCGTGTCGCCGGGCTTCACCATGACTTCGATGACCGCGACGGATTCGAAATTGCCCATGTCGGGCACGCGAACCTCAACCGGCCCTTCCTTGGCGGGCGCGGCGGCGGGTTTGGCGGCGGGTGTCGCCGCGGCGGCCGGCGCGGCAGTCGCAGCCGCGGCAGTTGCAGCCGGCTTCGCAGCGGCGCCGTCACCCTTCACGGTAACGATCAGTGAACCCGCGGCCACTTTGCCGCCCTTGGTCACGTGGACTTTCTCGACCACACCTTTCGCCGTCGACGGGATGTCCATCGTGGCCTTGTCGGTCTCGAGAGTGGCCAGCGGCGTGTCGATGTCGATGACATCGCCGGGCTTCACCAAAACGTCGATCACGGTAACCGACTCGAAATTCCCCATGTCGGGGACGCGTACTTCGGTGCTCATGCGTGCTGCGGGTCCAGCTTGTTGGGGTCGAGGCCTAACTTGCCGAGCGCGCTCTTCAGCGTGCCCTTGTCGATCGCGCCCTCATCAGCAAGCGCACTCAATGCCGCGTACGCGATGTTCTTCGCGTCGACCTCGAAATGTTTGCGCAGCGCGGCCCGGCCATCAGACCGGCCGAAACCATCCGTTCCCAGAACGAGATACTTTCCGGGAACCCACTGCCGCACCATGTCGGGCCAGGCGCGCATGTAATCGGTGGCCGCGATGAACGGACCGGTCGCCTTCGACAAGGCCTGCGTGACGTACGGCACGCGCGCGCTTTCGCCGGGATGCAGCCGGTTCCAGCGCTCGATCTCGAGCGCTTCGCGGCGCAGCTCGGAGAAACTCGGCGCGGAGTAGATGTCCGAGGGGATGTTGAAATCCTTCGCGAGGATCTCGGCCGCCGTGATGCACTCGCGCAGGATCGTGCCCGAACCCATCAGCGTGACGCGCACCTTGCCGGCGCCGCCCGCCTGCAACAGGTACATGCCTTTGAGGATGCCTTCCTCCACGCCCTTCGGGAGCGCCGGCTGAACGTAGTTTTCGTTCATCACCGCGACGTAATAGAAAACACTTTCGTCGTTCGCGTACATCCGCTTCATTCCGTCGTGAATGATCACGGCGAGTTCATACGCATACGTCGGGTCGTAGGCCACGCAGTTGGGCACGGTGGCCGCATGCAGCAGGCTGTGACCGTCCTGGTGCTGCAGGCCCTCGCCCGCAAGCGTGGTGCGACCGGCGGTGGCGCCCAACAGGAAGCCGCGCGTGCGCTGGTCGCCGGCGGCCCACAGGAAGTCGCCGATGCGCTGGAAGCCGAACATCGAGTAATAGATGTAGAACGGCATCATGTGAATGCCGTGATTCGCATATGCGGTGCCGGCGGCGATCCACGAGCACGCGGAACCGGCTTCGTTGATGCCCTCTTCGAGCATCTGGCCTTTCTTGTCCTCGCGATAGGACATGAGCTGTTCGGAATCGACCGGCGTGTAGAGCTGGCCCGCCGAGCTGTAGATGCCGATCTGGCGGAACAGGCCTTCCATGCCGAAGGTGCGCGCTTCGTCAGGAACAATGGGCACGACGTTCTTGCCGATGTTCTTGTCCTTGAGCAGCATCGTGAGGATGCGCACGAAAGCCATGGTCGTCGAGATCTCGCGATCACCCGTGCCTTCGAGCATGGCGCTGAAGGCCGAGAGCTCGGGGATGACCGGCGCAGAAGCCGTGACCTTTCGTGTCGGTAGATAGCCGCCGAGGGCCTTGCGCTGCTCGTGCAGGTATTTCATTTCCGGCGCATCGTCGGCCGGCTTGACCAGCGCGAGTTTGGCGACCTGCTCGTCGGACAGGGGAATGTTGAAGCGGTCGCGGAAATCCTTGAGACCGACTTCGTCGATCTTCTTCTGCTGGTGCGCGACCATCTGGCCCTCGGCCGCCTTGCCGAGACCGTAACCCTTGACGGTCTTCGCGAGGATGACGGTGGGCTGGCCCTTGTGTGTCTGGGCCGCCGCGTATGCGGCGAACACCTTCTGCGCGTCGTGGCCGCCGCGGTTCAGACGCCAGATGTCGTCGTCCGACATGTTGGCAACCATCTCCTTCAATTCCGGGAACTTGCCGAAGAAGTTCTCGCGTGTGTACGCGCCACCCTTGGCCTTGAAGTTCTGGTACTCGCCGTCGACGCACTCTTCCATCACGCGACGCAGCAGACCTTCGGTGTCGCGCGCCAGCAGCGGATCCCAGCGCGAGCCCCAAACTACCTTGATCACGTTCCAGCCGGCTCCCATGAAGGCGGCCTCGAGTTCCTGGATGATCTTGCCGTTGCCGCGCACCGGTCCGTCGAGACGCTGCAGGTTGCAGTTGACGACGAACACGAGGTTGTCCAGTTTCTCGCGTACGGGCAGCGTCAATGCGCCCATCGATTCGGGCTCGTCCATCTCGCCGTCGCCGAGGAACGCCCAGATCTTGCGATCGGACTCGGGCACCATGCCGCGGTTTTCCATGTACCGCTGAAAACGCGCCTGGTAGATGGCCATCATCGGCCCCAGACCCATCGAGACGGTCGGGAACTGCCAGAAGTTGGGCATCAGCCAGGGATGCGGGTACGAAGAGAGGCCGTCGCCGGAAGCTTCCTGGCGGAACAGTTTCAGCTGGCTCTCGGAGAGGCGCCCTTCCAGGAAGGCGCGCGCGTAGATACCCGGGGAGGAATGCCCCTGCACGAACACCATGTCGCCGGGATGTTTGTCGGATTGCGCGCGCCAGAAATGGTTGAAGCCGACTTCGTACAGCGTGGCCGACGATGCGTAGGTGGAAATGTGTCCGCCGTATTCGCTCGACACCTTGTTGGCATTGAGCACCATTGCCAGCGCGTTCCAGCGTATGTACGCCTCGATGCGTTTTTCGAACTCGCGATTGCCCGGATAAGAAGGTTCCTGGCCGGGAGAGATCGTGTTCAGGTAAGCGGTGTTCGGACGGAACGGAAGATAGGCGCCGGAGCGGCGCGTGTATTCGATCAACTGCTCGAGCAGGTAGTGCGCGCGCTCAGCACCTTGAGTTTTCAATACTGAATCGATCGACTCGAGCCACTCGCGTGTCTCGATCGGATCCATGTCTTCGAGCTTCATAATTTCCGTCATACGCATCCAATTCCGACCAACGGCGACGTAAAGAAAGCAGTGCCTGCTGTGATAGCATGCGCCGCGTTGAAAATGAGGTGAGGGGGCGGGGAAAACAAGGCGCGATATGATCGTGTCTTGAGTGCCTCCGGTCAAGCAAACCTCAATCCAGACAGCAGCTTACGGCGCGTACCGCGCGTCCCACCCATGACATTTTTGCAGGCCACCGCCAGTCTCCGCGGGACATTGAATGCAAATCCAGATTCGCCGCCCCGATGACTGGCACCTGCACCTGCGCGATGGCGCGGCCCTGACCGCCGTACTGCCCTTCACCGCGGCGCGATTCGGGCGTGCCATCGTGATGCCGAATCTCAAACCGCCGGTCACGACCACCGGCGCGGCGCTCGAATACCGAGCGCGCATTCTGGCGGCCTTGCCGCCCGGCGCACGTTTTACGCCGCTGATGACTTTGTATCTCACCGATCGGACGGATCCGGCTGAAATCGCACGCGCGCAGGAAAGCGGCGCCGTGTTCGCGTGCAAGTTGTATCCCGCGGGCGCGACCACCAACGCGGATTCGGGCGTAACGGACATCCGCCGCATCGATGCCGTGCTCGAGCGCATGAGTGACCTTGGCCTGCCCCTTTTGGTGCACGGCGAGGTGACCGCGCGTGACGTGGACGTTTTCGATCGCGAGACGCGCTTCATCGACGTAGTGCTGGCGCCGACGATCGAGCGTTTCCCGCGGTTGCGCGTGGTGTTCGAGCACATCACCACGAAGACCGCCGCCGAGTTCGTGATGGGCGCGCGCGACGGTGTCGGCGCTACGATCACGCCTCAGCATCTGCTGCACAACCGAAATGCGATCTTCGAAGGTGGCATCCGGCCGCACTTCTACTGCCTGCCCATTCTCAAGACAGAGCCCGATCGCGAAGCGCTGCTCGCGGCAGCGGTGAGTGGCAATCCTCGTTTCTTCCTCGGCACGGACAGCGCGCCGCACGCTCAAACCACCAAGGAAAATGCCTGCGGCTGCGCCGGGATGTTTTCGGCGCACGCGGGCATCGAGCTGTACGCGGAGGCGTTCGAGTCGGTCGGCAAACTCGACAAGCTCGAAGGTTTCGCGTCCGACTTCGGCGCCGATTTCTACCGGCTGCCGCGCAACACGGACTCGATCACGCTCGCGAAACGTGACTGGCGGCCGCCCGCTAACTATTCTCTCGGTGACGGAAAACTCGTGCCGATGCGCGCGAATGAGCCGGTCGCCTGGCAATTGGTGTCCTGATGGAAGACGCGCTGCCACCGACGATTCCGCCCGGCAATGCCGCTCCTGAGCCAGCACCCGTGGCGGTGCCGTTGATGAGCCGACGCTTCCGGCAGTTCCTGCCGGTGGTCGTCGATGTCGAAACCGGCGGCTTCAACTCCGTCACCGATGCGTTGCTCGAGATCGCCGCGGTACTGATCGAGTTCGGTCCGGACGGCAAGCTACGGCGCGGTGAAACACATTCGTATCACGTGCGCCCATTTGAAGGCGCCAACCTCGAACCCGCCTCGCTGGCCGTGAACGGAATCGATCCTTTTCATCCATTACGCCCGGCCCTGCCCGAGAAGGACGCGCTCGGGCGGGTCTTCACGGAAATCCGCACGGCGATGAAACTGCAGGACTGCCGCCGCGCGGTCCTGGTCGGCCACAACGCCGCGTTCGATCTCGGATTCCTCAATGCGGCGGTCGCGCGCGCGGAGATCAAGCGCAACCCATTCCACCCGTTCTCGTGTTTCGACACGGCGACGCTGGCGGGCGCCGCGTTCGGTCAGACCGTGCTCGCCAAGGCCGCGCAAGTCTGCGGGGTCAACTGGGATTCGAGCGAAGCGCATTCCGCCAAGTACGACGCCGAGCGCACGGCGGACATCTTCTGCGAAGTGTGCAACGCGCTCGATGGCGTGTGGCGCAAGGCGGATGTGCGCGCGCAGGCGTTGTGGGGCGGCACCGCGCTCCCGGAAGAACCGGTCGGAGGGTAAGGTATAGGAAGTGGTGTCAGGCGGGGAAAGTCGGGATAACGACATCGCTCCGCCAGAGAACCTTACAACCTCGCGCAGGCGGTCTGTCGTTATCCCGACTTTCCCCGCCTGACACCTCTCGCTTACTTGGCGCCGGCCTCGGCCAGCGCTTTCTTGAGCTCGCCGCTGCGATGCATGTCGAGCACGATATCGCAGCCGCCGAGCAGCTCGCCGTTCACGTACAGCTGCGGGTAGGTAGGCCAATTCGAGAACTTCTTGAGCGCTTCTCGCAGCTCGGGATCCTCGAAAATATTCACATGATGGAATCCGTCGACCCCGGACGCGCGCAACGCGGCCACGGCCTGGGCGGAAAACCCGCACTGCGGAAAATCCGGCGTGCCTTTCATGAACAGCACCGCAGGGTTGGATCCGATATGAGTCTTGATTCGATTGACGACGTCTTCTGCCACGATCTCTCTCCTTTCTTCGAGCACCCTGATGAGTGCCCACTGCGCTTCCGCGCTCATCGTGCCCCAGGCAGCGATTTCATCGACCGTCCGCAAACAACCGACGCATCGAGTACCTGTCAGCACACAGACTTTAATGCAGGGGGATTGCGGGCGTTCAATCATTCGGTTCAGCCACGCGGAGCGCGTTGAATTATGGGGGCTCGTCCCCTATTCTTCAAACCGCTCACCGGGGAGATTAAGACAATGAAAATATTCACGAATCACCGTTATGCCATGGTCACCGGCATCGTCCTCGCTATCGTGCTGGGGCTGGTCATCGCAGGCACTCATGGCGGAATCAGCTTCAACGAAAACATGCTCGCCCGTTGGGTGCACATCATTTCGGGCGTGTTCTGGATCGGCCTGCTTTACTACTTCAACGCGGTTCAGACCCCGGGTATGGCCGATGCGGCCGCGGACAAGGGCGGCCCCGGCGGCGCTGGCGTCAACAAATACATCGCCCCGCGTGCGCTGTTCTGGTTCCGTTGGGCAGCGCTCGCGACGTGGCTGGCGGGTGCGTGGCTCCTTGGCGCCAACTTCGTTCCGGCATTCACGCTCGGTGCCACGATCGACGGCGGCAGCATCTACCATCTGAAGATCGGAATCGGCGCGTGGCTCGGCACGATCATGCTGCTCAATGTCTGGGGCATCATCTGGCCCAACCAGAAGAAAATCCTGGGCATGGTCCCGGCATCGGACGAAGAGAAAGCCAAAGCGCGAAAGGCTGCCCTGTATGCCTCCCGTACAAATTACATTCTCTCGTTCCCCATGCTGCTGTGCATGGCGGGTGCGACACACGGCCTTCCGTTCTGATCGAACGAGTCCCTAACGACATCGTTGCGCGGCAGGTTGCAGCCGCGCTTGCTGAAGACTTGGGCGGCGGTGACGTCACCGCCGCCCTGGTTCCCGAAGACCAGCGAGTTCACGCTACGGTCTTCGCCCGCGAGGCGGCAATCCTCTGCGGCACCGACTGGGTCGAAGCCACGTTCAAGCAACTCGATCCGGCGATCCGGCTCGAATGGCAGGTGGCCGACGGCGCCCGCATCCTCGCGGACATGCCGCTGCTCAAGATCGAAGGCTCCGCGCGCCCCATCCTCACGGGTGAACGCACGGCGCTCAATTTCCTGCAGACCCTGTCAGCGACCGCGACGGCCGCCAGCCGCTACGTTGAAGCCGTTGCCGGCACACGCTGCCGCATCCTCGACACGCGCAAGACGCTGCCGGGTCTGCGTCTCGCGCAAAAATACGCGGCCCGCTGCGGCGGCGCGCAGAATCACCGTCTCGGGCTCTACGACATGGTGTTGATCAAGGAAAATCACATCATCGCCGCGGGCTCCATCGGCACCGCTATCGCGACGGCGCGACGAACGTCTCCCGGCCTGCCGGTGGAAGTCGAAGTGGAATCCCTGAATGAATTCGACCAGGCGCTGGCCGCCGGCGCGGACATCATCATGCTCGATGAACTCGACCTCGACGACATCCGCATCGCGGTGCAGCGTAATCGTGCGAACGGCGCGCGCGCCAAGCTCGAAGCATCGGGCAGCGTCACGCTGGCCACGGTACGCGACGTCGCCTTGACCGGCGTCGACTACATCTCCATCGGCGGCATCACCAAACACGTACAGGCGGTCGATCTTTCGATGCGCTTCGAGTTCGCCACATGAAAATGCGCCCGTTGGCCGTCTTGTTAGCCACCTCGATGCTCGCCGCCTGCTCGCGGCATGACGAAGACACGCTGCCCGGTACCGTCGAACGCGATCGCGTTGAATTGGTCGCCGACGCCAACGAATCCATCGTGTCCCTGCCGCTCGCCGAAGGCGCCAGCGTCAAGGTCGGGGATGTCATCGTCGTGCAGGACCGCGCCCTTTCAAAGGCGGAGCTCGATGCGGCCCGCGCGCAGCTGGCCGAAGCCGAGGCGCGCGTCGACGAACTCAAGAACGGCCCGCGCGTCACCACCATTCGCGCCGCTGCCGCGCGCCGCGACGCAGCCCGCGCCCAACGCGACGACGCCGTGCGCGAGCGCGACCGTCTGACGGGCCTGGTGGCGCGCAGCCTGGTCAGCAAATCCGAGGCCGACCGCCAGGTCGCCGCGGCGCACACCGCCGAGGCCAATCTCAACGAGGCCGAAGCCGACCTGCGCGAGATGCAGGAAGGCACGCGTAGCGAGCAACTCGCGCAAGGAAAGCAGGCCGCCGACAGCGCGCGCGCCAACCTGGCCGGTCTCGAGACCACCTCTTCCCGTCTCGAAGTGCGTTCGCCCATCGACGGCACGATCGATTCGCTGCCGTTCCATCTCGGGGAAAAGCCCGCCCGCGGCGCCACAGTGGCGGTTCTGCTCACCTCCACGGCACCGTTCGCGCGCGTTCACGTCCCAATGCCTATCCGCGCGCAGGTGAAAATCGGCACCCCGGCCACCCTGGTCGTCGATGGCGTGGATCGCACCTTCAAGGGTCAAGTGCGCTACATCGCGAGCGACGCCGAATTTACGCCTTACTACTCGCTCACTGCTGCAGACCGTTCGCGCCTGAGTTTTCTCTGCGAAGTCGTGTTCGACGACGCGGCAGCGGCGACATTGCCCTCGGGTGTGCCCGTCGATGTGACACTGGATCTGGCAGCGCCGTGACCGGCAGCGGAACCGCGATCACCGCGCGGCAGCTGACGCGAAAGTTCGGCGACAAGATCGCGGTGGATCACATCGACCTCGACATCCCGCAGGGACGCATCTACGGATTTCTCGGCCCCAACGGTTCGGGAAAATCGACCACGCTGAGAATGTTGTGCGGCATGTTGCTGCCGAGTGATGGGCACGCCGAGGTGTTCGGCCTTTCGGTCGTTAAGGACGCGGAAGCCATCCGCCGCCGGCTCGGCTACATGCCGCAGAAATTCTCTTTGTGGGAAGACCTCACCTGCGATGAAAACCTGCGGTTCATCGCCGACCTGTATGGCCTCGAAGGCGACGTCGATGCGCGCATCGCGCAGCAGCGGGAAACGTACAACCTGGAAGAGTTGCGTAAGCAGCGCGCCGGCACGATGAGCGGCGGCCAGAAGCAACGCCTGTCCCTGGCGGCCGCGACCTTGCATTCGCCCGAGTTATTGTTGCTGGACGAACCAACCAGCGCCGTCGACCCGCAGAGCCGCCGCGATTTCTGGGAACGCCTGTTCCAGCTCGCCGAAGCCGGCGCCACGATTCTCGTGTCGACTCACTACATGGACGAGGCTGAGCGCTGTCACGGCCTCGCAATCATCGCCGAAGGCAAAGTCGTTGCCGAAGGCACGCCACGCAAGTTGATGGCGGGTGTCGAAGCCGACATCTTCGAGATCGAGGGCGCCGACGGCAGCGCGGCGCCGCGGTTGATCCGTGAATTGCCATGGGTGCACGGCGTCACGCAACTCGGCGTCCGGTTGCGCGTGCTCGCCGATCGCGGTGAACGCGATGCCGAAGCCAAGCTGCGGGCCCTTCTCAGGCAGAACGGCATCGAAGCGCAGATCGAGCGCACGCAGGCGAGCCTCGAAGACGTGTTCGTGGTCGCGACGAGGCCCGACAAACGTGGCAGCTAACCGTTTTCTCGCCTCTTTGCGCCGCCTGCGCGCCGTGGCCATCAAGGAAGTGCGGCAGTTGTCCCGCGACCGTGTGACCTTCGGCATGATCGTCGGCGTGCCGCTGTTGCAGATCACGCTGTTCGGTTACGCCATAAACTATGACGTGCGCAATCTGGCCACCGTCATCCAGGACGATGCCAACACATCGATGTCGCGCGAGTTCATCGCGCAACTGCGCGCCACCCAGGTGGTGCGTGTCAGTTACACCACCGCCTCGTCGGCGGAGCTCGAAAAGCTGATGCGCGAGGGACGCGCGAGCATGGCGGTCGTGATCCCGCACGATTTCGAGAGGCGCCTGCAGTCCGACACGCGAGCCGTGGTGCAGATCCTGGTCGATGGCGCGCAACCCAGCATCGCGGGCGTGGCCGGCGGCATCGCGGCGATGCCCATTCTCGCGCGGCACGGCGAAGGCCCCTATTCCGGCGGCAAGCGTCTTGAGCCGCGCCGGATCGAGATTCGCACCTTGTACAACCCCGAAAAGCGCACCGCGGTGCAAATCGTGCCCGCGTTGATCGGCGTCATCCTGTCGATGACGATGGTGCTGTTCACCTCGGGCGCCATCGTGCGCGAGCGCGAGCGCGGCAATCTCGAGTTGCTCATCGCGACGCCGCTCGGCCGGCTCGAGCTCATGGTGGGCAAACTACTGCCGTATGTCGGCATCGGCCTGATCCAGACCACCTTGATCCTCATCGTGGGCTCGTACCTGTTCAATGTGCCCGTGGCGGGCAATCTCGCCAACCTGTACCTCGCCACGCTCATGTTCATCGCCGCGTCGCTCGGCCTCGGGCTGTTCGTCTCCACGCTGGCGCAGACCCAGTTCCAGGCGTTTCAGCTCGCCTTCATCACCTTGCTGCCGTCCATCCTGCTGTCGGGCTTCATGTTTCCCTTCGAGGGAATGCCGGTCGCCGCGCAGTGGATTGCACAGGTGCTGCCGCTGACACACTTCAACGTGATCATCCGTGGCGTCATGTTGCGCGGCGCCAGCCTGCCCGAGGTGTGGCCGCAACTCGCCAAACTCGCGGTGTTTCTCACCGTGATGCTGAGCATCGCGGTCGCGCGCTTCAAGAAACGGCTGGATTAACGCTAGACTCGGGGCCTTCAATCCGGGGGCGTCATGGACGAGAAAGCACAGGCAGAACGCGCGCAAAGATTTCGTGCCCTGCACGCCAAGGGCAGTTTCGTCATCGCGAATTGCTGGGACGGCGGCTCCGCGAGAATCCTGAGTTCGCTCGGTTTCCCCGCGCTGGCCACCTCCAGTGGCGCGGCCGCCGGCAGCCTCGGCCGACTCGATCACGGCATCTCCATCGAAGAGTCGCTCGCGAATGCAAAACTCATCTGCAGCTCGACCTCGTTGCCGGTCTCCGCGGATCTCGAGAAGGGCTTTGGCGATGCGCCAGATGCGACCGCGAAAGCCATTCGTATGGCTGCGGGGGTCGGCCTGGTCGGCGGCTCGATCGAAGACGCCACCGGCAGAAAAGAGTCCCCCATCTTCGATCTCAACTTCGCCACGGAACGCATCGCCGCTGCGGCCGAGGCCGCACGTACGTTGCCATTCCCGTTCACGCTCACCGCGCGCGCGGAGAACTATCTACACGGCCGCAACGACCTGGAAGACACCATCAGGCGCCTGCAGGCCTACGAGAAAGCCGGCGCCGATGTGTTGTTCGCGCCGGCGCTGCCCGATCTCGATGCGGTGCGAACGGTGTGTTCGTCGCTGGGCAAACCCGTCAACTTCATGGTTGGCATCGGCGGCAAGTCTTTCACCGCGGCGGAACTCGCCGATGCGGGCGTGCGCCGCATCAGCCTCGCCACGTCCCTGTACCGCGCTGCGATGACGGGCCTGGTCGAAGCCGCGAAGGAAGTGCGCGAATCAGGCACCTTCGGCTTCGTCGACGAAAGTATCGGCAGCGCGGATCTGGCCAAGTACCTGCAGAGCTGAACGATGCCGAACTGGTCGCGCCGCGAAGTTCTCGGAGCCGGTTTGTCCACGGGGCTCGCCGCCGTGCCGCTGCACGCCGATGACCTCGTGTCCGAGTCTGGCGCCGACTCGCTCGAATCGCTGGCGCACGCGAAGGGCCTGCATTTCGGTACCGCGCTGAGCGGGCGCGGCCTCGCGGATCCGCGTTATCTCGAACTGGTGCGCTCGCAGTGCGGCGTCATCGTTCCCGAGAATGCATTCAAGATGCCGGCGATCCAGCCCATACCGGGCGAGTTCCATTTCGAACGGGCGGAAGAGTTGCTCGCGTTTGCCGAGACCCACAAGATGCTTACGCGTGGCCATTGCCTGTTGTGGCATCACCCGCGTTGGCTGCCCAAGTGGATGGACGGGTACGACTTCGGCGCCGAACCGGCGGCGGCGGCGAAAAAGCTGCTGACCGATCACATCGACACGACCTCCACTCACTTCGGCAAACGCATCGTTTCCTGGGACGTGGTGAACGAGGCGGTTAACGACGTCACCGGCGAAATGCGCGAAACGCCGCTCTCGAAGGCCATGGGTTCGGCAGACGAGGTGCTGCAGACGGCATTCCACGTCGCGCGTGCCGCGTTGCCGGGAACCGAACTCGTCTACAACGACTACATGGGTTGGGAAGCGACCAGCGCCGCGCATCGCGACGGCGTGTTGCGCCTGCTCGAGCGCTTCCGCAAGAGCGGCGTGCCCGTCAATACGCTCGGCGTCCAGGCGCATATCGGCTCGGGCAACCAGGACAGCAACGCGGGCCGCACCTTCGGCGCACGCGACGAAAAGGCCTGGCGCAAGTTCCTCGACGACGTCACCGGCATGGGTTATTCGCTGTCGATCACCGAGTTCGACGTACACGACGCAACACTGCCCGGCGATTTCGACCTGCGCGACAAACAAGTCGCGGCGCTCGGCCGTGCGTTTCTCGACCTGACGTTGTCATTCAAGCAGGTGAATGCCGTGATGTGCTGGGGACTCATCGACAGCCACTCCTGGCTCCAGAGTCGCACGCCACGCAAGGACGGGATGCCGAAGCGCCCCACTCCGTACGACAACCACTATCTATCGAAGCCGCTGCGGGGTGCCATCGATGCCGCGCTGCGCGCCGCGCCGATTCGCAAACCGGCGGCCATCGCCGGCATACCCGCATGAATCTCATGACCTGCGAGCCACGGCGTCATGCCGCGGCCATCCTCGCGATCTTCAATGAAGCCATCGCGAACTCGACGGCGTTGTACGACTACGCGTTGCGCACTGATGCCGACATGACCGCATGGTTCGCGGACAAGGCGGCCAGGGGCCATCCCGTCATCGTCGCCGAGAACGACGCCGGGGAATTGATGGGCTTCGCAACCTTCGGTCAGTGGCGTGTGCGCCCGGCCTACAAGTACACCGTCGAACATTCCGTGTACGTCGATACACGCTTTCGTGGCCAGGGCGCGGGGCGAGTGCTGCTCGGAGCAATCGTCGACGCGGCGACGCGGCAGGATTTCCACGTGCTGATCGGCGGCATCGACGCGGCCAATGCCGTGAGCATCAAACTTCACGAGAGTCTCGGGTTCACTCACTGCGGCACCGTGAAGCAATCCGGTTTCAAGTTCGGACGCTGGCTGGACGTCGCGTTCTATCAGCGCATACTCGCGACGCCAGCCGCGCCGGTGGATGGCTGAACGGACAGATCTCGCCGGCACCGTGTCAGGCCCCTTCGCAAGACAGGAATAAAAATGCGTAACAGATTTCTCGCGCTCTGCGCGTTGCTCGTAGCTGGCCTCGCGAACTCGCAGACGCCGGTCGCGAATCCGGATGCGGACAAGCAGGACTGGATCGTGATGTTCAACGGCCGCGATCTGACCGGCTGGACGCCGAAGATCGCCAAACACGAAGTCGGCGACAACTTCGCCAATACCTTCCGCGTCGAGAACGGCCTGCTCGAAGTGCGCTACGACAAGAAGAAGTACCCGAACTTCGACAATCAGTTCGGACACCTCTTCTACAAGGATCCCTTCTCTTACTACCGCCTGGTGGTGGAATACCGTTTTGTCGGCGAACAGGTCGCCGGCGGCCCGGCCTGGGCATTGCGCAACAGCGGCGCCATGCTGCATTCACCCGATCCACGCACCATGCCGCGCGATCAGACCTTCCCGATCTCGATCGAAGGGCAATTGCTGGGCGGCAACAGCGACGGCAAACCGCGCCCGACCGCCAACATGTGCAGCCCGGGTACGGAAATCGTCTTCGAAGGCAAGCTCTACAAAGATCATTGCCTCAATTCCACCTCGCCGACTTTCGACGGCGACCAATGGGTACGCGCCGAGTTCGAAGTCCATGGCGCGGGGACCATGACGAATTTCGTGAATGGCAAGCAGGTGTTGCAATTCGAGCTGCCGCAGTACGGTGGCGGCCAGGTCGACTCCTACAACACCACCACCAAGCCCGATGGCACGCTGATCGACAGCGGCTACATCTCGCTGCAGAGTGAATCGCACCCGGTCGATTTCCGCAAAGTTGAGATCCTCAATCTTGCCGGCTGCATGGACAAGAACGCCACTAACTACAAGAGTTACTACCTCAAACCCGTGCCGGAGGACTGCAAGTTCGCCGACGGCGTGAAGCCGCTCATGCGCCGCCCGGGTGAATACACGTTGATGGCGGATTCGCTGCCGCAGGAAGGCATCCCGAAGGGCCGTCTCGAAGGGCCTTTCGAATTCCGCAGCAAGATCATCACCGGCACCGTCCGGCGTTATTGGATTTGGGTTCCGGCGCAATACAACCCGAAGAAGCCGGCCAACGTGCTGGTGTTCCAGGACGGCCAGCGCGCCACGAATCCGAACGGTTCGTTGCGGGTGCCGCAGGTCATGGAAAACCTCATCGGCAAGGGCCAGATGCCCGTGACCATCGGCATCTTCATCACGCCGGGAAACCTGAGCGAGACCTACCCCACCGATCTCGACGTGAAAAACCCGAATCATCGCAAGGAGGAATATGACGCGCTCAATGACAGCTACGCGCGCTTCCTGGTCGAGGAGATGCTTCCGGAAGTGGCCAAGAGCTACAACCTGACGAACGATCCGGAAAAACGCGTGATCGGCGGCACTTCGAGTGGCGCGATCTGCGCGTTCACCGTGGCCTGGCAGCGGCCGGACATGTTCCGCCGCGTGATCAGCATGATCGGCAGCTACACGTCCATCGGGTATTCACCCGCTCAGACTGGTCCGGCCACGGATGGCAAGCCGATGGTGCCGGGCGGCGATCTTTATCCCACCTTGATCCGCAAAAATCCGATCAAGCCGATTCGCATCTATCTACAGGACGGCAGTCACGACCTGTCGAACGAACACGGCAGCTGGTTCCTCGCGAACCAGCAGATGTTGTCGGCGTTCGAGTATGCGAATGCCACGGCGGACAAGGACAAGGTGCTCGGCGCGCGCTACGAGGTGCGCCATCAGTGGGGCGACGGGGCCCATTCGGATGCTCATGGCGGCGTGTTGCTGCCCGAGATCCTCAAGTGGATCTGGACCAACGATTGATCTCGCGTCTCCAGACGTTCACGCACCAGTCGCCGATCGGGCACTGGAGCGTGAGTGTCTGGCGGACGGACCCGCGTCTCGCCGAAATCGTCTCGAGCATGTGGTTCGGAGAAGGCAAAACGGCCTATCAACGCGACCGCATCCTGCCCTCCGGTCAGAGTCAGCTGCTGATCAACCTCGGGCCTCCGCAGTACCGGATCGAGCCCGGACCACCCGAGAATCGCGTGCCATTCGTGGACGTATGGTATTCGGGCCTGCACCAGGGACCGATCGACACCGAAGCGCCGCACGGCAACGCATTGTTAGGCGTGGCGTTCACGGCGCGCGGCACGTTTCCGTGGCTCGGTGAACGCATAGATGGACTATCCGATCGCATCATCGCGCTGGCCGATGCGCTCGGCGACGGCGCATTGCGCCTGCGCGAGCGCTTGCTGAATACGCCCTCGCTCGAGGGGCGTTTCAAGTGTGTCGAGCGATGGCTGCTGGGTCGGCTCAAGCCGCGCGTCATCGTCCACCCGGCCGTGCGCTGGGCCGTCGATCGCATTGCGGCCACCGGCGGGCGTATGTCTATCGAAGACCTTGCCACGCAGACCGGCTTCACCCGCAAACATCTCGGCAACCTGTTTCAGCAGCAGGTGGGGTTGTCGCCCAAGGCCCTGGCGCGGGTACATCGATTCCGTGGCGCATTGGCATTGCTCAATACGGCCGATGGGCAGGTTCCCTGGGCCGCGCTGGCGGAGCAATGCGGCTATTACGATCAGTCGCATCTCATCAATGAGTTCCGGCGCTTCACGGGCTTTTCGCCGGTCGAACTCGCGCGGCGCGACCGCCCCGACCCCCAGAGCGTCGTGATCCGATAAAGGGGACATTCCGACTTAATGTGGGTTGTACGACACACTCTGTTGTTTTCCCGCTCGAAAACTCGGAATGTCCCCTTTCCCTTTTTTCCAAGACGGCCCAAAGGGCCGCGCGCAGAATCCCTGCACAACAACAAGGGAGGCTCCATGCCTGAGGTCAACTTTCTCGCCATCGCCGTCGCCGCAGTCGCCTGCTTCCTGTTAGGCGGCCTGTGGTATTCGCCCGTCCTGTTCGGCAATGCCTGGCAACGCGAAGCCGGCCTCACCGACGAGCAGGTCAAGTCCGGCAACCTCGCGATCCGCTTCGGCGGCACCCTGGTGCTGGCGCTGCTGGCCGCCTGGAACTTCGGCAACTTCCTTGGGCCGCGCCCTTCTCTCGCGCTCGGCCTCGGCGCGGGCGCTTCCGCGGGCCTGCTGTGGGTCGCCGGCAGTTTCGGCATCAACTATCTATTTGAGCGCCGCAGCTTCAAGCTGTTCCTCATCAACGGCGGATATCACACCGTGCAGTTCGCGATCATCGGGCTGGTGCTCGCACTGATGCCCTGCCAGGACTGCGCCCAGGTGCCGTGCGTGCCATGAAAGTCGAACGCAAATCCGACCACGCGGTCAGCGAAGCTTCCTGCAAGGAGGCCACCGGGAAGACACTGGCCGAGTGGTTCAAGGCTCTGGACAAGAACGGCGGTGTCGCGCCCGGCCGCCGCGCCTTGAGCGTCTGGATGCGCGACGAGCAGAAAGTCTCCGACGCCTGGTGGGTTACGACCATCCTCAACGAGTATGAAATCGCGCGCGGCGATCTCGCCAAGGACGGCAAACCGAAGGGCTTCGCCATCTGCCCGACCAAGAGCATCAAGGCGAGCCCGCAGAAATGTTTCGAGGCATTCGCGAGCGCGAAAGCGCTGGACAGGTGGTTCGGCCCGAAGCATGAGCTGAAGCTGGTCGACGGCGGGCACTGGTGCAATGCCGACGGCAATCGCGCCACGGTGAAAAAAGTCACCGCCGGCAAGAGCATCCGCCTCCTCGCCGAGGATGAAGGTCTCACTCTTCCAACTCCCGTCGAAATAAAATTCGAAGGAGCCGGCGCCAAATGCACTGTCATGGTCAGCATCGACCGGCTGCAGACACGCGCCGAGGCGGACGGATATCGCCGCGCCTGGAGTGAAGCGCTCGAGAAACTGAAAGCGGTGGTCGAAGCCCGCTAGATTGCCTCGCCGCGCACGGGTTCCGCGATTGCGGGCGCCCGCTTCGGGCTCGATCGCTTGTGGTAGCGCTTCAGCAGGGCGAGCAGCGGCTTCTCCACCAGTAGATAGGCAAGGCAACCGAGCGCGATGGCGAACACGAGCACGACCAGGTAGGTCACTTCACCGCCGACGGCGCGATGGAAACCACTGGCGATCGCGATCTTGAGCAACAGGCCCTGCAGCGACTCGTGCGCGAGATAGATGGAGTACGACGCGTTGCCGATGAAGAACAGGAATTCCGGGACCTTGAGCTTCCCGGCTCTCTCGAGTTTGGTCGCCCCGGCAACGATCAGCGCCAGCCCGATCGCCAACAGCGGCGGTGACAATTTGTAAGGCAACCCCATTGTCGCGGCGGCGATGATGAATATCGCAAGCCCGAAGCCCGATTCCAGGTAGCCGCTTCCGGCGCGCCGGTACAACCAGTACCCGGCCATTCCGAGCAGGAAAAACAGGTTGTACCCCGCCGTATAAACGTTGAAAGGCGTGCGTGCCTCCATCGTTGGGTAGCCGTAGAACGCGATACAGGCGATCGACCACAGGACGATGGCGGCGATGCCAATGCGTTTGCTGAAGATCAGCAACGAGAACACCGCGTAGAAGGCGACCTCGTGAAACAGCGTCCAGGCGACCGGCAATGGAGGTTCGGCGTTCGTGAACCGAACCAATGACACGCTGGTCAGCCAATCCACGGCGGTTTCAGGCAGGTCGGTATGCGCCCCGATCCCGAGCGCGACCAGCATGCAGAATCCCGCCGTATACAACCAATACACCGGGAATACCCGCACGAAACGTCGATACGCGTATTCCTTCCACGCCGCAGGGACGCCGATGTCCCGGTGATGCGCGAACAAAATGATGAAGCCGGAGAGAATGAAGAAAAAATCGACGCCGCGGAAACCATGACGCGTGTAGTCGCGGAACACTGCCTCTCCGCCGTAGCGATCGAGGCTCATCACCACCGACAGATGAAAAGCAGCCACACTGATCGCCGCCAGCCCGCGGCCCGCTTGAAGCACTCGCAACATTTCCGACTCTCTTCCGCGCGCTGCGCGCCGACCCGCTGCCGGTGAAACTGCTATAAATCCCAGCGGCTTTCGACCGTCCTTTGGCTAGATTTTTGTAGGACACACCCCGGACATGAAACCAGCCGCCCTGTCGCTGCTGACCGGCCTGGCACTGGCCGCTTGCAGTGCAAAAACCCCGCACCCGACCGCCGATGTCGTGATCTTCCATGGCGACCTGCGCACGATGAACGCAGCCGCCCCCACGGCCACCGCGCTTGCCATGACGGCGGATCGCATCACCTTCGTCGGTGATGACGCCGGCGCGCAGCAGTGGATAGGAGCGAACACACGGGTGGTGGATGCGGCGGGCGCGACGGTGCTGCCCGGGCTCATCGACAGCCACATCCACGCCGCCGAGGGCGCGCTGGCCCGTGGCGGCTGCAGTTTCGCGGACGAGCAGCTCACGATCGAGAAGGCCATGGACAAGGTCCGCAGCTGCTTCGCGAGCGACAAGGACTCGAAGTGGCTGATCGTGACCGACGTGAACGGCGCGGGTTTCAAGGCAAGCCGTGAGCAGCTCGACAGCATCGTGCGCGACCGCCCGCTTTTTCTGTGGGGCTCGGATGGTCATACGGGCTGGGTCAACACGCGGGCGCTCGAGCTTGCGAAAATCACGCGCAAGACTCCGAACCCCGAAGACGGACGCATCGAGCGCGACGCCAAGGGCGACGCCACCGGCTTCCTGATCGACGGCGCCGTCGGACTGGTGACCTCCGCGATGGACCAGCCAAAGCCTGCCAAGCGCCTGGAGAAACTGCGCTGGGTACTTCAACAGCTGCACGCGGCGGGCATCACCTCGTACCTGGAAGCGAACACCGACGCGGAAACGGTCGCGGCATACGCAGAATTGTCGAAGCTCAAGCAGCTCGACGCGCGAGTCACGATTTCCCTCGAAAGCGGTGGCGAAAATACCCCGGCGGAATTCAAGCGCCTCGAGAGCCTGCGCGCCCAGGTGGGCGTCGATCCGTTGCTGCGCGCGGATTTTGTCAAGCTGTTTGCCGATGGCGTGCTCGAATACCCGACGCAGACTGGTGCCCTGCTCGCGCCCTACAACAATGCCGACGGGCGCCCGGGCAAGAACAAGGGCAAGCTGTATCTGGCGGCCGACGCGATGTCTGCGTTCATCAAACAGGCCGATGCTCACGGCTTCAACGTGCACATCCATGCAATCGGCGATGCCGCGGTGCGCGAGTCCCTCGATGCATTCGGCGCTGCCCGCGCCGCCGGATCAAAGCGGCTCTACAGCATCGCCCACCTGCAACTGGTCGACGCGGCCGACCTGCCGCGGTTCGCGGCGCTCGGCGTCATGGCGTCACTGCAGTTGTTATGGGCGCAGCCCGACAACTACAGCATCGATGCGCTCAAGCCCTGGCTCGGCCCGGAGCGCATTGCCCGGCAATATCCGGCGCGGTCGCTGGCTGACAACCACGCGTTGATCGCGGGTGGCAGCGATTGGGACGTGTCGTCGTTCAACCCCTTCGAAGCCATGGCCACCGCCATGTCGCGCATGTATCCGGGCAAGCCCGAGCGCGGCCCGCTCAACGCCCATGAAGCGCTGACGCTCGATGAAATGCTCGCCGCGTACACGATCAACGCGGCGCGCCTCATCGGGCGCGATTCGGAAATCGGCACGCTCAAGGCCGGCAAAGCCGCCGACGTCATCGTTCTCGACCGCGCCTTCACGCAGCAGACCACCGCGGACGATGTCCGGACGACGCAGGTAAACCATACCTTTTTCGCGGGCCGCGAGATGCCGCGCGTTGCGAAAGCGGACTGACACGAGGATTACGCATGCCCGCCCTGCTGATTCTGGTCGCCGGCCCGTATCGCTCCGGCACCAACGACGATCCCGTGCTCATCCAGAAAAACGTCGACGCGATGCTGGATACCTCGCTCGCACTGTTTCGCGCCGGCCATGTGCCGGTGCTGGGCGAATGGTTCGCGTTGCCGCTGATAGAACATGCCGGCTCGAAGAAGATCGGCGATGCGGTCTTCACGGAAATCTTTCAGCCGATCTCGCGCCGCGTGGTGGCCCGATGCGACGGCGTGTTGCGGATCGGCGGCGCCTCCGCGGGTTCTGACGAGATGGTGTCGATCGCCCGCAAACATGGCCGCGCGGTGTATCGATCCATGGCGGAAATTCCCGCGGCTGACTAGCTACCTTGCCGGGGCTCCGGCCGCGAGCCGCGATTCGCGCGCACCAGCAGCAAACGCGTCAGGCGCGGCAGGTGGCGCGCCATGAACACGATGAGCTTGCCGTGGAAGGTGACGACCACTTCGCGCCGGCCGCGCAGGATTCCGCGCGCCATGATGCGCGCAGCCTTCGCCGTCTTCATGCGCAGCCATGCGGGGATCGGATCCTTCGTTTGTGCGTGCAGCCCGCCGGCGTTGTCGACCCGACGGATATCCGAATCCACGAAACCGGGCGAAATCAGCGTGCAGCCGACGCCGGCAGGACGCAGGTCGCCGTGCAGTGATTCCGCCAGCGCCCGCACCGCGAACTTGCTCATCGCATAAGGCGCGCCGCCTGGAACCGATAGGTGCCCGGACACGCTGCCCATGATGACAAACCGGCCGCGCGTGGCGCGCAGCGCCGGGAAGGTCTCAAGCAGCGTGCGCAGCACTCCGAACACGTTGGTATCGAACTGCCGCTGGAAATCCGTGATTTCGAGACTTTGGGCGCGGCCGACCACGCCAAACCCCGCATTCGCGATCACGATGTTTGGCGTCACCCCTTGCGCCGCGAGTTCAGCGACCACGCGCGCGATATCACCGTCGACGGTGACGTCAGCGCGATGGGCACTCGCCTGCCCGCCCGCCGCGCGCAACTCCGCCGCCAGCGACTCCAGTTGCTCGACGCGTCGCGCGACCAGCGCAACGCGTTTCCCCCGACGTGCGAATTCCCGCGCCAGTCCCGCGCCTATTCCTGACGATGCACCGGTGATGAGGACTGCGGTGTTCGGGCTCGCCAAACCTGCGTCAGTCATCTTCCCAGGCATTGATCTCGGAGGCAGCCGGCACGGAGAACGTCTTGCCGAACACGTAGGCGCCCGAATCCTCGTTCGAGAACGGCATGTAGAACGCGACGTTCACGCCCTGCCGGTGCTCGAGCAATACTTTGATGGCGCGGACCGGCTCGCCGCCCGTCTGGTTGACTGTGACTCTCTCGGCGACTCCCACCGCCCTGAGCTGTGTTTCGCAGGCCATCGTGCGCAGGCCGTCGCGCAGCAGCGGCTTGATGTAATCGGAGTCGGCGACACCATCCGGGGTATTGCACATCGCGCCGACCAGCGTGACCTTGCCTTCCTGGGTCAACACTGCGGCGTGCGGCAGGAAATTCCCGCGCTCGCGCAGGAAGCGCCCAGACAGCTCGATCAGTGGATCCGCGATGGCGCCGAGATCGGGCTTGATGTCGGCGTAGAGGTCCTGGAACTTCGTCATTCGGGCGTTCTCTTCATGGAACTTGCTAGTTGTGCGGGGACTTCAACACGCGCGACCCGACGCGTCAACGCCGGGCGCGGCGCACCGATTTGGGTTGACAGTATCCGGCTGGCAATGACATATCCGCGCTTCTACCAAACGACGCGACTCAACGGGTGTCGTCCCATGAAACACTGGTATTCACGCCCCGTCTGCTACGTCCGGGACACGCCCGCGTCGCTGGCCTTCTTCGTCGAGAAGCTCGGGTTTTCGCTCGACTGGAATCATGAGGAAGATGGCCGGGTGTTCATCTCGCTCGACGACGCGCAGGCGAAGGCTCTCAAGTCCGACATCGAGAGTTGGAGTGTCCCGGTGCGCGAAACTCACTGGGGCATGCCGGTGATCGAAATCCTGGACCTGGACAACAACGAACTGTTTTTCTCGCCACCCGGCTGATCGAAAGCTCGCGAACTGAAAAATTCGGAGCCGCCGGGGTCCTTCACCGGCGGGTCCTTTCCCCCGACCAATGCGACGCGTATCGCGGACGTGACGAATTGGACCAACCCGCGCGAGTGGGGCGAGCCCGAGGGGCTGCGCGTAACCGTGCCCGAGCCGCTGACGGTGGTGCCAATTGGGTAGCTCTGCGCTGGATCGCCCACACCCGCGCCTTTCATCACGGCATTGAGCGCGCCCTGATCGACGATTGCGCCAGTTCTGCGGTTGAACAGCGCGAACGCATCGTTGGTGCCCGGCTGCACACCGTTGTCCCAGTAGAAGGTCTTGATGCCGTTGGTGCGCGCGGCCTTGTTGACGTACTCGAGATAGTACTGCCGCGACTCGAGATTCAAGTTCGGGCGCAGCGCCACGCCATACTCACCCATGATCACGGGAATTCCCTGGTCGACCCACTTCGCCTTCACCTGCGCGAACGTCTGGTCGTGGTAAGTCTCCTGCGCCCAGGTGCAATTGCTCTGCACCGGGTACGGCGCGCCCCAGTACAGGCACGGGCCGTTGGGATTCAGCGTGTAGTCGTACGGATCGTAGTGATGCACTTCGACGATCAGCCGGCTTCCGACCGTGTCGGTCGGCAGGTTGAAGAAGTTGAGGCCGTGAAAAATATTGGTGTTGTAGGTCTGAACGACCAGCGTGCGTGAAGCGTTGTTGCCGCCGGTCGCGCGGACCGCGTTCACGAAGGTCTGGTTGAACGACTGCTGTACCGTGTTGTTTTCGGCGGTCGGCGTGTTGTAGTCGGCATGAACTTCGTTCGTGCCGGCGAACATCAGGTGCTGGTCGTAGGTCTTGAATGTGTTTGCGATCTGAGTCCAGTAGTTCTGCTGCTTCTGGTTGACCGCGGTCTGGAACGCGAACGTCGGATGATCCTGCAACCAGCCGTTGTCCCAGTGGATGTTGAGGACGATGTACATCCCCTGGCCGTACGCGTAGTCGACCACCTGTTTCACGCGCGCGATCCAGGCGGCGTCGATCACGAACGTGGACTGGTTCGCGTGGCAATCCCAGGAGGCGGGAATGCGAATCGAGTTGAAGCCGGCGGCCATGACGCTCTTGATCAGCTGCTGGGTGGTCGCGGGGTTGCCCCACGCGGTCTCGCTGCAGATGGCCTCGAGCGTGTTGCCGAGGTTCCAGCCGACGGTGATGTTGTTGGCGACCTGGGTGGCGGTGGGCAGTGTCTGCGAAAAGGCGGTTGTGGAAATGGAAGCGAGCAGCAGCGCGCCGAGCGCGACAACGGCCCGCCACGCAGAGGAAGGCCTGCGATGTGACATTGGAAGTCCCCTGAGCTGATCGACCCATCGAAACAAACCCGCGTGCGTTTATGCACGCGCTTCACCACTAATGCAATCCCGTTTACCTCTAAAACTACATCGCGGTCGCCGCAAAGTTGTTTTGTGCGCTCGCGGCAATTAACTTCTCGGGTCCCGTTTCATCATCGATGCAGACATCGGGACCGAAAACGAGTCATTGGACAAGAATCGGAGACCGGGTGAACAAACCACTACCTGTTCTGGCCGCGCTGTGCGGGTTGTTAGCCAGCGCGACCGCCAACGCGAAGACATGCAAGATCGATGCGCCCGCCACCGCGCAAGGTGCCTACGCGACACAACGGCTGCGGCCGTTCGCTTTCGACGTCAAACGGTGCCGGCTTGTGCTGCGTGTGGACACAAGTCTCGGTGCGGAAATGTTTTCGATCGCCGCCCGGCAAGGAGAGGTGTCGATCGCGGGCGGCGATGAACGCGGCCTCATCTATGGCGCGCTCGAGGCGCGCGACCAGCTTCGGCGCGGCGTCGAGCTGGCGCTGCTGCGCGCGAAACCCGTCAAACCGGCGGAAACTTTTCGCGGCATCAAATTCAACACACCGTGGGACACCTACCGGCCGAGTTCCGCGCTCGACCAGCACTACGACACGGTGCGCGACCTCAAATATTGGGAGGCCTTCCTCGACATGATGGTCGAGAACCGGTTCAACGCGATCAGCCTGTGGACCCTGCATCCGTTCACTTACATGATCCGGCCGAAAAACTTCCTGGAAGCGAGCAAGTGGTCCGATGCGCAGTTCGCGCAATGGCAGCACCTGTACCGCGAAATATTCCGCATGGCCAAGGAACGCGGGCTCGACACCTATGTGGTGTTCTGGAGCATCTTCGTGAGTGAGGAGTTCGCGAAGGCGAACGGCGTCGCGAAGCGGAACTTCTACCCTCACTACTACGTGCCCGGCGACACCGCAGGCATCACCAGGCGTTATCTGCAGGAGAGCGTGACGCAGATGCTCGAGGAATATCCCGATCTCGACGGCATCGGCGTGTCTCACGGCGAAGGTATGGCGGAGATGACGCCGCTGCAGCGCCAGCAGTTCGTCGACGAGGTCTACATCGCGGGCGCGCTGAACGCGAAGCGCAAACAACCGGTGAAACTGATTCATCGCGTGCCATTTTCCTCGGGCCTCTCCTCCGGCCCCGGTGTGAGCACGGATGTCGAACAGATGACCCGCACGGCCATGGAAAGGCTCAGCAACAAATTCGCCGGGCCGATCTGGGTCGAGATGAAATTCAACTGGTCACACGGTCACTCGACGCCGAAGCTGGTCAAGGTTCATGGCGGCAAGCTTGGTGACACCTACTTCAATCCGACGCCGGCCAACTACAAGATCGTCTGGCAGGTGCGCAACGAGGACTTTTTCGCGCTGAGATGGGGCGTGCCGGATTTCATCCGCGAGCACATTCGTTTGAATGGCGGGCAGGACTACGTCGGCGGCTACTTCATCGGGTCGGAGACATACATCCCCGCGCTCGACTACTTCACGGCCAGCGACAAACCCGTCGACTGGAAATGGGCCTTCGAGCGTCAGTGGCTGTTCTACAAACTATGGGGGCGGCTGTTGTACGACCCGAAGGAACCGGACTCGCTCTTCCAGATGGACTTCTCCCGCCGCTACGGCAGCCAGGCCCGGAACCTGTTGCGCGCGTACGCGCTGGCGTCGAACACGCAACTGCGGCTCGCTTCGCTGTTCGATTCGCGCTGGGACTTCACGCTGTACAGCGAGGGGTTCCTGGCACTTCAGGGCGAAGAGACGCACTACATCGGCGTCGATATGCTCATCAATCGACTCACGATGGACCCCGATTACGTCTCGGTAGCCGAGTTCGTGAAGGCGTTGCACGACCAACAGACATTCGCGGCCGACCGCGTGACGCCACTGAAACTCGGCGAACTGCTCGAGCGCGACTGCAACGAGGCGCTGCGCCTGGTCGAGAGCATCGATACATCCGGCAACACCTCGCTCATGTACGAAATCGCCGACGTGCAGGTCTGGGCGTTTCTCGGCTTGCACCTGGCCGAAAAGCTGCGCGGCGCGATCGAGCTTGCGACCTTCCGGACCGAAGGTGGCGATCAGCATCGGATGGCGGCCATCGATCATCTCGACAAGGCGTTGGCCTCGTGGGACGAAGTGATCCGTATCACCCGTCCCATCTACAAGGACATGAAACTCACGGCTTACAACGGCAATTCGTTCGACGCCAATCCGAACAACCTGTTCCACTGGGCGCGGGTTCGCGCGGAAGTTGCGCACGACGTCGATGTGGCTCGTGCCAGCAAACCGGAGATGGCCTCCGTCAAATGAAAGTCATCATCAACATCGACGTGCCCGCCCTCGTCCCGGCCATCGAGTTCTACACCCGGGCGCTGGGACTGACACATTCGCGCACGCTCGACGACGACGTAGCCGAGCTCACCGGCGCATCCGCGACGCTCTATCTATTGCAGAAAGGCGCCGGCACTCCGGCGGCGAAGGCGTCGTCGATCGCGCGCGACTATGGGCGCCACTGGACTCCGGTCCATTTCGACCTGGTTGTCGACGATGTGGATGCCGCGGCGCAGCGGGCAATCGCAGCCGGCGCGCACGCGGAAACCGGTCACGTCGACTGGCGTGGCTCGCGTTGCGTGAGTTTCGGCGACCGGTTCGGTCACGGATTCTGTTTCATCCAGTTCGACCAGAACGATACGTATTCGAAATAGAGGGCCGCGGGTCGTCCCTCATCCGCGGACGAAAGATGTTGCCTCGAGCGCAGCGATCGCACGCCGCGTTGCAAAATGTCTAAAACTTTCGACCACCAGTTCACGCAGCTCGAGTTTGTTTGTCCCGTGCGCCATGTCGAATGCAATCCAGCCGTTGGCGCCTGAATACGCGGGGATCTTGAAACGCGGATCCATTTCGAGCGGCCCCTGACGATCTATGCCGACCCAGAAGGACGCGCACAGGCCTTTGCCATAGTCGTGCAAGGTGAGGAAGCTGCGTTTTCCCGTGCGCCACGCGACCGAACCCATCTGCGTGCCTTCCTCGGTTTCGGGCAACGACTTGCAGATTGCCCGCAACAAGGCCCACGCCTTCTGCGCCTTCGGTGCCAGCATTCGATCGATGTCGGCGGGTTTCATCTTCACGCCGGGCGCGGCAACCGCGGGGGGTTTCGCGATACGCGCCACAAGCCTGGGCGGCGAGCTGTTTGCATAAGCCATGTACACGAGCTCGCACACTCGTTTCCACGACACGCCCTTGTTGAGCTCGATGCCGATCCAGCCTGACGGGCCGACGTACGGCGGCTTGAAGAGGTGTTTGGACTCCGCCAGCAACCGCGACTGTTCCAGCGCCGGAGTGTTCAGCCACAACGCGACGTGCCCGTCGCCGTGGTGGTTGAGCGCGAAAACGGCGAACACCTTGGCCTTACGCGCGCCTTCGCGGGCCCGATAGTTAGGGGAGCCGTGGGATTCGAACTCCTCCGCGCCCGGAAAAGCGAGGCACAACTCGCGCACCGCCTTCGGGATCGTGCGCGCGCCTCTTTCAGCCATCACAACCCTTGAGTTTCGAAGCGTCGAACCCCTGGCCGAAATTGAAAACGAACACCGGACCGAGCTCGATGACCTGTTTGGCGGTCGCGAGGTGGATCGACACGCTGCCCTTCTTCTCGGGCAACGTGGCCGTCGCCAGGCGATGCGCGCAGTAACTCTTCCACTCACCCGTGATCGGCGCGCTGAAATCGAGCGTGGAGGTGTACGGGGCTGCCGCGAGCTGAACGCGCGCGGTCAGCGAACTGCCGCCTTCGGCCGGTTCCGCGGCACGCGCGTAATACATGAGCATGATCACATCGCCGGTGTTAATCGCGCCCTGCACCGGCGAACTGGCCTGCACGTCCCAGGGGTTCGCGCCCTTGTTCGCCTTGATGCGAAACGCATGTTCGCCGGGAATTCCCTTGACCTCAAAATATTTGGCCTTGGGTTTGTCAGGTTGTACGTACCAGGCACCGTTCGAATCGTTGTTGATTGTTTTGGCCCAGATATCGAAGTCTTCGGCAACTGCGACACCAACCAGCGCGAGACCCACCAGTAGAAGAGACAGAAACCTCATATCAACCCCCTGCTATTTATCCGTCCTTTGGAATTTGTGGTTTCAGATTGGAATCGAAGAAAGCAATCGTGCGGCTCCAGGCGAGTTTGGCCGCCTCTTCGTTGTAACGCGCGGCGCTCGAGTCGTTGTTGAACCCGTGTTCGGTGCCCGGATACATGTCGAGCTCGTATTTCGCGCCCTGGGCATCGAGTGCCGCCCGAAATTCGGGGATGCCGGCATTGGTGCGTTCGTCGTTGCCCGCGTAGTGAAGCAACACAGGCACTCGCAGCCGCCTGGTATCGTCGGCCGAGAGTTGCCTGCCGTAATACGCCACCGCGGCGTCGACGCCGATGTTTTCGATCGCCGCGCGCAGCGCCATCCCGCCGCCGTAACAGAACCCGACCACGCCGATCTTGCCGTTGCTGGATACATCAGCCGCGAGCCACGGCACCGCCGCCAGGATGTCGGAGGCGATCCGCGCGCCGTCGGTCTTGGCGAACAGGTCGCGCGCGGCTTCCTGGTCGGCGGGTGCGCCACCCGCGGAGGACAGGCCGTCCGGCGCAATGGCCATATACCCGGCGAGTGCGACACGCCGGGCCACGTCTTCGATGTGTTCGTTGAGACCGCGATTTTCGTGGATGACGAGGATGCCGGGGATCTTGTCCTTGCGACGCAGCTTGCGCGGCTTGGCGACATACGCTTTCACCGGCCCGTTCGCACCGTTGAACTGCAGCTTCTCCGTGGCGAGCCGCTTGTCATCCGGCTCGGTCTGACGGGCCTGCGCGTAGTTAGGCTCGATGAACGGCAACAAGGCGAGCGCGGCGGCCGTACCGCCGGCGATCTTGCCGAGACGCGTCATGAAATCCCGCCGCGGCAGCGCCGTATGAACGTACTCGTTGTAGAGATCGATGATGCGACGATCGACGGTCATGGCGGAACTCCTGCGGGGCGCGTGTTATTCCCAGTAGACGTGTTTCTTCATCTGCGTCAGCGGCACGCAGCCGTGAAACACCGTCGGCACCGGAACGTAGTCCATGTTTTCCGAGATGCCCACCTGCGAGGTGAAGAAACCGAGCAGCGTGAGCTCGCGCGTCATGAGGATGAAAGGCTTTGGGTCGCGCTCGCCGGCCAGCGCCGCCTCGAGCGACTGCTTGACGAACGCCACCCGTTCAGCCGGTTCGCGCTCGAGGAATGCCTTGCCCGAGCTCTTCGCCGCGGCGTCGAATTCCTTGAGGCCCGCGGTGAAGCGATCCTGCGCATCCTTCGGGTAAACGGCATCGAGCACGCTGTCGATGAAGACCGGCACGCCGGCATCTTTCGCGCCGCTGGTCGTGGTTTTCGGAATCATGATCTCGGCGATCTCGGCCACCAGCGCGAGCTGCGCCGCGGTCAGGATCTTCGTGGCGACCGGGGCGCCGCCGCCTTCCTTCGCCGAACAACCCTGCAGGATCGCGAGCGCCGCGGGGGCCGAAACGGCGCCGCCCAACAACCACGCAGCCCGCTTCAGCAGTTCACGTCGCTCGAGCAGCACCGGACTCTCCGCGGTCACGTCTGGCGCGCTCACAGGTTGCCCTTCTTGAGTTCGGACACGGCGTGATCGGCCGCGCGCGCCGTGAACGCCATGTAAGTGAGCGACGGGTTCTGGCAACCGAACGAAGGCATGAACGAACCATCGGTGACGAAGACGTTCTTGCAGGCATGGACCTGGTTGAACTTGTTGAGCACCGACTTGGCAGGGTCAGAGCCCATTCGCGCGGTGCCGCTCTCGTGAATGCTGTTGCCGACGTTGTACGAGTCGCTGCGCACCTTCACGTCCTTGAAGCCCGCGGCTTCGAGCATCTCGGCGGCGTCGTTCTTCATGTCTACTTCCATCTTGCGCTCGTTTTCGCGCACCACGGCGTTGAGGACCATCAGCGGCAAACCATGTTTGTCCTTCTTGTCACGATCGAGCCGGCAATGGTTGTCGTGGTGAGGAAGGATTTCGCCGAAGGCGGTCATTCCGATGCTCCACGGACCCGGCTCCGCGAATTCCTTCTTGAGGTCCTCGCCGATCGCCGCGCTGTCGTTGAAGCGCGCATACCCCGCGCGCGAGGCTCGGCCCTGGTAACCGAAGCCGCGCAGATAGTTGCGCTTGTCCTTGCCGACATTTCGATAACGCGGAATGTAGAAGCCATTCGGCCGGCGGCCCGTGTATGCCACGTCGAGATAACCCTCGACGCCGGCATTCGAACTGCCCGGCTTGTTGTGATCCATGATGTTGTGGCCGAGCTCGCCCGAGTCATTGCCGAAGCCATTCGGGAAACGCGACGAAGTGGAGTTCAACATGATGTACGCCGAACCCAGTGCCGACGCGCACAGGAACACGATCCTGGCGAAGTAGTCGGTTTGTTTGCCCGTGTTCGCATCGAGCACGCGTACGCCGGTCGCCTTGCCCTTGTCGTTGTCGTAGATGAGTTCGTAGACGATCTGGTCGGCGAGCAGCGTCATGTTGCCGGTACGTTCGGCTGACGGCAGGGTGGCCGAAACGCTGCTGAAATAGCCGCCATACGGACAGCCGCGTATACACATGTTGCGTGCCTGGCAGGTGCCGCGCTGCGGGCTCTCGTTATGCGTAAGTGGCGCCGTGAGATTGGCGCAACGGCCGATGATGAGCTTGCGGCCGAGTTTTTCGTCGAGTCGCCGCTTGAAATCGATTTCGACGCAATTGAGATCGTGCGGCGGAAGATATTTGCCATCCGGCAATTGGTAGAGGCCTTCGACGCTGCCGCTGATGCCGGCGAAGATTTCCGCCTTGTCGTACCAGGGCGCGATCTCGTCGTAGGTAACCGGCCAAGGGATGCCGACTCCCTCTTTTGCATTGGCTTCGAAATCGAGCGGGCCGAAGCGATAACTCTGGCGCGCCCACATGAGAGAGCGACCACCGACGTGATAGCCGCGCAGCCAGTCGAAGGGCGCCTCTTCCACGAATGGATTTTCGAGATCGTTGACCATCCAGTGTTCATTGGCCGGCGTCGGATACCCGGTTCGCGCCCAGACGTATTTTTGCTTGCGCGTCTCCTGGGTGATCCGGTTGCCGTAAGGCAGATCCCAGGGATCTTTCGTCGCGGTTGGATACTCGCCGTGCTTGACCATGCGCCCGCGCTCGAGCACCAGGGTCTTCAGGCCTTTTTCGGTGAGCTCTTTGGCGGCCCATCCACCGCTCATTCCGCTCCCGACCACGATCGCATCAAACGAATTCGTTTCCATGCTCTACTTGATCCCCCGTACAACAAGTGGTGCCGGAATCAAGTGGTGTCAGGCGGGGAAAGTCGGGATTGCGTGGCAGCATGTGGTTACGCCGACGCAATCCCGACTTTCCCCGCCTGACACCACTTGATTCCGGCACCTATCTGCGGCGCCGCATTATGGACTACTTGCGTGTTCTTCTGGTTCCGTTCACGCCGACCAGCCTGCTGCTGGTGGCAATTTTTTCCGTGCTCATGACTTTCCTCGGCGCCGGCGGCCTGATGGGAATCATCGGGACGTTGTTCCTGCAAATCTGGATGCTCAAATACTGCTACGTATTGATCGAGCACATCGCGGACGGCGCGACCGAGCCGCCGGTCATGTCCACCGAAATGTTGAGCCCGTTCGAATCGCGGCCGCTGATGCAGCTCGCCGTCATCGGACTCGGCGCCTGGGCCTGTTACCTGCTCGGTGGAAATGCCGGGATCGTGCTTGGCATCGTTTTCATCCTGCTCCTGCCCGCCTCGATCGCCGTGTTGGGAATCGGCGAGCCGGTTTATCAGGCCATCAATCCCGTGACGTTGCTACGGCTGATACGCGGGCTCGGTCCGTATTACCTCGCGATCCTGGGCTCGATCGTGATCTACGGCGCATTGCTCACGCTGCTCGATCGCCTGCAGGTGTGGGGTCTGTTCATGCAGGCCGCGAAGCTGCTCTGCGAAATCTCCTTCTTCAGCCTGATCGGCGGCTGCATGTATCTGCGCCGCAGGCAAATCGGTTTCGAGCCCAGCCGCAGCCCCGAACGCACGGCGGCGCGCGAGGAATACCAGCGCCTCAAGTTGCGCGCGAAGATGCTCGATGACGTGTTCCAGGAAGTTCGTATCGGCAAACACGTCGACGCCACGCGCCCACTGGCGCGCTGGCTCGGCGAACTGGATGAATCACTGCTGGTGCGCGACGGGCTTTTCGTCGCTGAACAAGCCGCGCGCTGGGACTTCACTGCCAGCCTCAACACCATCGCCAGCACGCTGATCCGGCACATGTTGCGCGCCGGCCGCGCCGACGCGGCGCTCAGCGTGTTCGAGCTGCTGCGAACCCGCAGCCCCACCCTCACGCTCGATTCCGCGCCCGACCTGCGCACGCTCATCGACTACGCCGAAAGCACCGGCCGAGCCGACTTAGCGCAATCCCTGCGCCTCGAAACTCCGGTGTTCCAGCCGCGCATGTGACAACTGTCAGGGGGTCCGGCTGACACGCTGGACTTCATGCGGCCCGCCGCTTTCGACATGCTGCATTCCATGGGAGAAAACATGTCGCACGCCCCGCTCGCCAGCCTCAGCGCGGTCCGCAAACGGTTTGGAAAAATCACCGCACTCGACGGACTCGATCTGTCGGTGAAACAGGGCGAATTGCTCGCGCTGCTCGGCCCGAATGGCGCCGGCAAATCGACCGCGATTTCATTGCTGCTCGGCCTGCAACGGCCGGACCAGGGTTCCGCCACCTTGTTCGGCCGAAACCCGCAGGAGGTCGAAGCGCGCCGCCGCATCGGCCTCATGATGCAGGAGGTCGCGTTGTCGCCGGTCATGCGGCCGCGCGAATTCCTGGCGCAGGTCGCTAGCTACTACCCCACCCCGTATGACGTGCAGTCGGTGATCATCCGGCTCGGTCTCGAGAAGGTCGCGGACCGTACCTACAAGGATCTGTCCGGCGGACAGAAGCGCCAGGTGCAATTCGCCATGGCGATCGTCGGCCGGCCCGAACTGCTGTTCCTCGATGAACCGAGTGTCGGGCTCGACACGAATGCACGCGCGGCGCTCTGGCGAGTGGTGCGCGAGCTGATTCACGAAGGCAGCTCGATCGTGTTGACCACGCACTACCTTGAAGAAGCCGAAGCACTGGCCGATCGCGTGGCGGTAGTTGCACACGGCCGGCTGGTCGCCGGCGGCAGCGTCGATGAGATCCGCGCGCATGTATCGCGCAAGACCATCCAGTGCCGCAGCTCGCTCACCCGCGCGCAAATGCAGGCATGGCCAGAAGTGGTGGAGTTGAGCGATGAATCCGGCCGCCAGTCGATCGTGACTCGCGATGCCGAAGCGGTGTTGCGCCGCCTGCTCGACGCGGACGCGAACGTGTGCGACATCGAAGTGCGCCGCGCCGGACTCGCCGAAGCATTCACCGAGCTGACCAACACCGCCGCCGCGAATACGGAAGCGAAATCATGAATACCGCCGTCAACCATTCGCAGATGAGCGGCTCGCGCCTGCTGGCCGCCTACCTCGGCGACATCCGCTTCGAACTCGTGAAGATGCTGCGTACGCCGGCGTTCGCGCTGCCGACGCTGGTGTTTCCCGCGATGTTCTATCTACTGTTCGGCGTGTTGATGGGCAGCGCCAAGGGTAATGCGGGCGCGGCGTTGTATTCGTTCGCCGGCCTGTCGGTGTTCGGCACAATGGCGCCGGGGTTGTTTGGCTTCGGCGTGTCGCTGGCCTTCGAGCGGGAATACGGCCTGCTGGTTTTCAAGCAGGCATTACCCATGCCGCCCGGCGCCTACCTGGTGGCGCGTATGGCCATGGCCATGATCTTCGCCAGCATCATTTCGCTGATGATGATCTCTCTGGCGAAGTTTCTGGGGCACGTTCCTTTCAGCTTGCCGCAGGTTCTCAAGGTGTACGTGATCGGCGTACTGGGAGTGATGCCGTTCTGCGCGATAGGCCTGTGCGTGGGCGCCTTCGTCTCGGGGCAGGCTGCGCCGGCCATCGTCAACGTGATCTATCTACCCATGGCGTTCCTGTCCGGCCTGTGGGTGCCGATGCCGATCCTGCCGCACGTCGTGCAGCAGTTCGCGCCCTTGTGGCCGGCGTTTCATCTTTCGCAGCTTTCGCTCTACTCCCTTGGCGCGCCTTCGATGGGCACGATCGCGAGCCACGTCGCCTCGCTCGCCGGGTTCACGATCGTGTTCTTCGCAATCGCGATGCAGCGGCTCGCCAACGGCGGCCTGAGAATGTTTGGTGGCGCCAACGGCGCGCGACGTTCGGGATTTCCTCTGCAAAGGGTCCTGTCGCGCGCCGTCTTTTTCGCAGGCATCGCGCTGATCGTCGCCGGCGTGATGGGCGGCAGCGTACAGATGGCGGCGAATGACGGCGCCGGCCCGGCCGGCATTCCGGCACCCGCCAACCAGGTAATCGCCAATTTCGACGACGGCACGCTGAAGGCGAGTTACGGCATGGGCTGGATGGTCGCGGACGACAAGACCCGCGGTGGCAATTCGGATTCGACGGTGCAGATCATCACCGACGGCGCCAACGGCAGCAAGGGTGCACTCGAAGCCAGCGGCACCATTCGCGATGCAATCGAATATCCGATCGGCGGCGCGATCTTCTTTCCAAAGGGAACCGATGACGCCGACTTCATGGACTATTCGGGCAAGAAGATCATGCGCTTCTACGCACGCGGCGACGGCCGGGCATACAAGGTCATTTTCCTGGTCGGCACCGAGGGTGTTGGCATTCCGCCCATGTATGAATTCGTTGCCGGGCCGGAATGGCAGGAAGTACGGATTGAACTCGACACCCTGGCCGGCATGGATCTCAGGCGGGTGCGCGGCATCGTGATCGGGGCGATGGGCCCGGTCGGCAACTTCCGCTTCGCGCTCGACGACGTGCGCATCGAATGACCCGGCGTTAGGATGGCGCGCAGTCGAGGTCACACCGCATGAATCTCAAACAACTGTTGCAAAATATCCGGCAGCCGCCACCGGAGTCGACGGTTGGCTGCATGACGACTGCCGACGGCAAAGCCATGAGAAGCATGCCGTTCATGATTCTGTTCAACCTGGCGTGGTTGTTCTTGTGGGCCATCCTCGCGCGCCAGTCCTTCGTGCACGTGATCCTGCCGACGATCCTCTCGGTTCCCATATTCCTGTACTTCCATCTCTGCACTTATTTTTACGGTGGGCCGCGCGTCAAACGCCTGCGCTACATCGCCGGCACGTTTGGACTGGGTTATGCACTGGCGCTTTTCAACCCGGCCGGGCTTGGGTATCTGATCTTCGGCTTCTTCGCCCTTGCGTTCGCCGTACCCACGCGTATTGCCTGGCGGCTGATCGGCCTTTCGATCGTATTGTTCGTCGGCGAATTGACGTTGATCGGCCACGATCGGATGACGATCTTGAGCGTCGGCCTGCCGGCGGTGCTGCTCGGCATCTCCGCGCTCTACACCGCGTACACCGCCGAACAGGCGGCGCACCTGCGTCGCAGCGACGGAGAGATCATGCGGCTCGCCACGCTCGCCGAGCGCGAACGTATCGGCCGCGACCTGCACGACCTGTTAGGCCATACCTTGTCAGTGGTCGCGTTGAAGTCGGAGCTGGCGCGCAAACTCATCGATCGCGATCTGGATGCGGCGCGCAACGAGATCGGCGAAGTCGAGCGCGTGGCGCGTGACGCGCTGTCGCAGGTGCGCAATGCCGTCTCCGGCATTCGCAGCACCGCCCTCGCCGCCGAGCTGAGCGCCGCGCGGGCGTTGCTCGAAGCGCAGGGACTCAAGGTGAATTGCGAAATGGAGAACGTGAAGTTGCCGCACGATCGCGAGACGGCGCTGGCGTTGTCGTTGCGCGAAGCCACCACCAACATCCGCCGTCATTCGGGCGCGTCGGGCGTCACGATTCGCGTCAAGCAGGAATCCACCGCGGTGTTCGTCGAAGTCGCGGATGACGGCCGCGGCGGACGCATCGTGCCCGGCAACGGGTTGAACGGCATGCGCGAACGGCTGTGCAGCGTCGGCGGCACGCTGCTGTTCGGGCCCGGCGAGAACGGCGGCTTGTTGCTGCGCGCCACCGTGCCGACCACGGCATGATCAGGATCCTGCTGGCCGAAGATCAGGCCATGGTGCGCGGCGCGCTCGGCGCCCTGCTCGGACTCGAACGGGATATCGAATTGCTCGGCGACGCGGCCGACGGCGTGCAGGCGTTGTCGGAATGCCGGCGTCTCAAACCCGACATCGTCGTCACGGATATCGAAATGCCGGGCATGACGGGTATCGAACTCGCGCAGAAGATCCAGGCCGAGGCGCTGCCCTGCAAGGTCGTCATCGTCACGACGTTCGCGCGCCAGGGATACCTGCGCCGCGCGCTCGATGCCGGCGTGAAGGGTTATTTGTTGAAGGACTCGCCGGCGGAGAAACTCGCCGAGGCGTTGCGCAGCGTACATCGCGGTGGCCGCGCCATCGATCCCGCGCTCGCCGTCGAGGCGTGGAATGAATCGGATCCGCTCAATGACCGCGAACGCCAGACGTTGAGATTGTCGGGCGAAGGCCTTTCGGCCCCGCAGATCGCGGAGCAGCTCGGCCTGTCTGCCGGCACCGTGCGCAACTATCTATCCGAGGCGATCGGCAAGCTCGGCGCGAACAACCGCATCGAAGCGTATCGGCTGGCCCGGCAACGCGGCTGGTTGTGAATATTTCCGAGCTCGAACGCGCGCAGGCCGATATGCGCCGCGCTTTCGTCGGCGGCGCGACCGGCATTTTCGCGTCGGCCGGCGTGTGGATGGCGGCCGGCGTGGTGTCGCTCGTCGCGACTCCGCGGACGGCGATGTTTTCCCTGTGCTTCGGTGGCATGTTCATCCATCCACTCGCCATCGGGTATTCCCGGCTGCTGGGCAGCTCCGGCATGCCTGCGAAGGGAAATCCACTGGCGCGGCTCGCCCTGGAAGGTACGGTGTGGATGCTGCTAACTATTCCGCTGGCATTTGCGTTGTCGTTCCAGCGAGTCGAGTGGTTCTATGTCGCCATGCTGCTGATCATCGGCGGGCGTTATCTGACTTTCGCAACGCTGTACGGAATGCGTATCTACTGGGCCTGCGGGGGAGTACTCGCGTCGGCGGCCCTGGCACTCTTCGCATTGGGTGCGGGCGACACCTTCGCGGCGTTCACCGGCGGCGCAATCGAACTGATCTTCGCCGCGGTGATCTACCGTTGGTGCCGGGTGAGAGAAGTGGGAGTTAGCCAGACGACGCCTTGAGACGGGCACGAATCGGTGCTAACTCCCACTTCCCTCACCCGGCACCAACCTCATCCCCGTCCGATGTACGGCATCTTCGTCGCGAGGATGGTCATGAACTGCACGTTGGCCTCGAGCGGTAGTTTGGCCATCTGCAACACCGCGTTCGCCACGTGGTTCACGTCCATCATCGGCTCCATCCGCGGGAGCTTCGAAGCGAGCTCGGTCAGTGCATTGCCGATATCTATCTGACCGCAGGCGATGTCGTACTTGCGGCCATCGAGCGAGGTGGATTTCGTCAGCCCGGTGATCGCGTGTTTGGAAGCCGTATAAGGCGCGGAGTTGGCGCGCGGGGTATGTGCCGAGATCGAGCCGTTGTTGATGATGCGTCCGCCGCGCGGGTCCTGATCCTTCATCAACCGGAACGCCTGCTGCGTGCACAGGAATGCGCCGGTGAGATTGGTATCGATCACCTGGCGCCACTGCTGGTAGCTCAACTCCTCGAGCGGAATGAACGGCGTGCCCACGCCTGCGTTGTTGAACAAAACATCCAGCCGGCCAAACTTCTCGTGGGTGGCATCGAATAACGCGCGCACCGCGACCGGGTCGGTGACATCGGCTTCAAAAACCATTGCCTGCGCGTCACCGGCGGTCCTGGCGACCTCATCGAGCGGCGCCCGGTGGCGACCTGACACCACGACTCGAAAGCCATCCGCCAGGAACGCCAGCGCGGTCGCCTTGCCGATCCCACTGCCCGCTCCAGTTATCAGCGCCACCCTTTTTTCGATCACTAACTATCTCCACGCCGCGTCAGGACTTCGGCCAGCGCGCCTTCTTCGTCCACTCGCAGCTCCATCTCGATGGGCTGACAACAAATCTGACAGTCCTCGACATAAATACACGGACCGGCGCTGACGTCAGCGGTAGTCTCGAACGGTTCGCCGCAATACGGACAGTTGACCGTGACGAACTCCGCCGCCGCGGATTTGTCCGTTCCAATGGAGTCGGCGCCGATCACGGGCTCGAGCCCGTACAGCTCGTCCACTTCGGCATCGGACAACTTTTTTTCAGGAGGCACCATGATCAACAGGGTCGGGATGATGGCACGAGTCGCGCTGCTCGTCGGCGTCGTCTTGAGCACCGCGGGCGCGCAATACAGCTGCAGTTCCGACGGCAACGGGCTCATCACCCATCGCGATATCGACAGCGGTGACGGCCCGACCTTCAGTACCACGCTGATCCTGCGCGATTCAGCGGGGGCAGAGACGTATCGTTTCGACAGCACCGAGCTCATCACCTTCGAACTGACGGTTCGCAATCGCACCGATCGAGTGGTGACGTTGCAGATGCCATCGACGGCCCGCTCCGAGTTCCTGGTATTCACTGAAGGTGGAAACACGCCGCGCTGGCGATCGAACCAGGACCAGGTATTCCCGCCGGTCATCACCGAGCTCGTCTTCCAGGCCAACGAAACCCGGGTGTTCGAACTCGATTGGACCCAGGAAACGCGCGACGGCACCTTCCTCGAGCGGGGCCGCTACGAGGCCCGCGGCGTTCTGGCAAAGGTCGGTTTCCCCGCAAATCCGCTCGCACCCCACGAACTGGGCTCGAACCTGCGGGTTTTAACCATCGACTGAGGTACTGCAACCCGGCGGGGTCCCTGCTCGTATTGAAAGCACGGACCATCAAATCAGGAGCCCGCCGTGAAATTCCCCGCCTTCCTGGCCGCCAGTGCAGCCACCGTCTTGCTTGCCCTGCCCGCCGTATCCACGGCCGCCAGCCCGCGCCTCGATATCCCGAGCTTCAACCACCTGCGTGACAAGGCCAACGATTCGGTGAACCTGACGATCGGCGGTCCGCTGCTGCGTTTCGTCTCCCGTATCGCCGCCAGCGACGACGACGCCGACCCGGAGCAGAAGGCGGCGGTGAATATCCTGAAGGAAATCTCCTCGGTCACAGTCCGCAGCTTCTCGTTCGACGAGGAAGGCGCCTACTCGATGGCGGACATCGACGCCGTCCGCGCGCAGCTGAACGCGCCCGGCTGGACGCGCCTGGTAGAGCAGCACAAACGCGAACCGAAGGAAGACACGGATGTGTTCATGTGCCTGGAGGACGGCAAGATCAAGGGCATCGCCGTCATCACCAGCGAACCGCGTGAATTCACCATCGTGAACGTGATCGGCAACATCGACATCGACAAGCTGGCGAAGCTCGAAGGAGAATTCGGCATCCCCAGGATCAGCAAGGACTGACAGAGCCGGTGACGAGTACCCGCCGTGAATCGACCGCTGGCGACACCGATGCCTGACGACCTGCTGATGCGGGCCCGGGCCGGCTCACCCCAGGCCTTCGCGTCGATCGTCGAGACGCACCAGGGTTCGGTGTTCAGCATCGCGTACCGGATGCTGAACAACCGCGCCCAGGCCGAAGATCTCGCGCAGGACGTTTTCCTGCAGCTCTACCGGAAACTCGACGTGATCGAATCGCTGGACCATCTCGGCTTCTGGCTGCGGCGCGTGGCCTCCAATCTCGCCATCGACTGGTTGCGTCGCGTGCCCTATACGAGCACGCAACCGCTCGATGAAGGGGTGCAGGTCGCGGCGGCGGATGCCGATGACGACCCGCTCATGAGCCGCGAGCTCGCCCGCTTGTTAGGCGAGCTGGCACCCGCGGCCCGCGCCGTGATGGTGCTGCGTTACCAGGAAGATCGCGACGTCGCGGAGATCGCCACCGCGCTCGACATGCCCGTGAATACCGTGAAGAGCCACATCAAGCGTTCGTTGACCGCGCTGCGAAGCCGGATGATCGGCGCGAAACTCATCACGGCCGAGGAACTGCCATGACCGACAACTTCGAAGACGAACTGCGCCGCGCATTGCGACCCGTGAAAGCCCCCGCAGGCTTCGCGGAGCGCGTGATGCGCGCGTTGCCCGAGCGCCGCGAGAGCGTGGTGACACCCATCCTGGTGAAAGCCACGTTGGCGCGGCCGGCACCCCAGCCAAACTACTGGCAGCGCCTCGGCGCACCGGCGGCGCTGGCCGCATCGCTGATGCTGGCGGTGGTGCTGGGGCAGCAGATGGCGTTCCACAATCAGCAAGTCGATGAGGCCGCCGGTCTCGCCGCGGGCCAGGAGCTCATGCAGGCGCTGCGGGTCACCAACAAGAAACTCGATCTGGCCTTTGATTCCGTGAAGAACCCGCCGGAACCGGGTGTCGAGGAGAATCGCTCATGAACGCGCGCACTGCGTTGTTGATCTTCGCCCTGGTGTCGGGGCCTTTGTTCGCGCAGAACAAGGGGCAACTGCTCCTGCCCGAACTTCCCGGTCTCGCGGCGAAGGCCAGTGAATCGGTCAACGTGAATCTCGGCCCCGAATTGCTGGGCATCGCCGCCCGGTTCCTGAGTAACGAGGATCCTGAAGAGGCGGCCGCGAAGAAACTCGCGACGTCGCTCACCGGCATCTACGTGCGCAACTACAGCTTCGACGCCGATTACGCCTATCCGAAGGCCGACATCGAGCGCGTTCGCCAGCAACTGAAAGCCCCGGGCTGGAACCGCATGGTGGAGACACACAGCACGAGGGAAAACACCGACGTCGACGTCTACGTACTCATCGAAAATGGCCGTGCCAAGGGCCTCGCCATCATCGCGAGTGAGCCGCGCGAATTCACCATCGTGAACATCGTCGGCAGCATCGATCTCGATCAGTTGCACGATCTGCAGAAACTGGGCGTGCCGGATCTCGAACTCGAAACGGGCAAGAAGCCCGCACCGGTTAAACCCGCGGCGGCACCACCAGCCGCTGCGCCCGGGCCGAAGAAGTAGTCGGAAATCTAGAGATCGGACGGGGCGCTCAGTATTCCCCCGAACACGCCGAGCGCAAAGGCGAGCACCGTCGCGCCATCGATCAGCAGGTCGAGGACATACATCGCGTGGGGCAGGCGATCTGGCGGCACGAAACGCCGCACGACGAGCGCCAGCAGCTGCAATCCAACGCCAACGAGAAACATCTGCGTGAATGACGCCCCGGGCTGGTGAAACACCCAGGCATATCCGCCGATGCAGAGCGCAATCAGGATGCCGCGAAACAGCGTGCCGCGCCGCATCTGGGTCTGCGTAAGGTCCTCCATGGTTCAGCGCTTCACGCCGGGCAACCGTCCTTGATGGAAAACGGAACACCCGCGCCCGTCGCATCGGGCGCGCTGTAGGCCTCCCCGAAAGTGAACGCCTCGGTCGATGGGCCCCGCTCTCGCAGCAGTGTGAGCTTCGCCACCGCCTCGGCAACCGTGGGCTCGTGGCCCGCCGGTACCCACCACAGGACCATGTAGGCGTCAGCCATTCGCGCGAACCACTCGCGCCTGCGGCGCATGATCTCCACGTGGGCGGATTTGTAGACGAAGTCACGCAGCGCATTCACATCGCGCCACACCGACATGTTCACGATGACGTTGTCACCGAGCGGCCGCAGCGACGTGGCGTCGTTGCCGTCACCCTTCAGGCGCCAGGCAAAACCCGCCGAACCTTCGGCGAGCGCATTGACACGGTCGAGATTGTCGACGAAATCCTTGAGCTCGGGACTGTCGAGCGGCGCCTTGAGGTCGGCGACATTGAGCTGTGCGAGTTGATAGTTCGACATCTTTGACTCCGGCCGGATCGCTGTTCAGGCCACGACAGGTAGATAGGGTGCGATGTTGCGCATCGCGCGCTCGACATATTCGTCTTTTTCGCCCACCGGCGCGACGTAGTGCAGTGCGTCGCGGGCGGTTTCCTCGCCGGCCGTGCGCGCGATTATCCACGCCGCCAGGTACTGCGAAGACAGGCATCCACCGGCGGTGGCTACATTGCCGCGCGCGAAGAACGGCTGATTGAGCACCTCGACGCCCGCTTCCTGCACCCACGGCTTGCTGAAGAGGTCCGTGCAGGCCGGAACACGGTCGAGTAACCCGAGTTTCGCCAGCACCAGCGTCCCCGAGCATTGCGCACCGATGAGCTGCCGCGAGGGATCGAGTTGCAAGGTGTTCATCAATGCAGCGTCGGCCACGACCTCGCGGGTCTTCATGCCGCTGCCGACGATGACCGCATCCGCCGCGCGCGCCTCGGGAAGGCGCGACTGCGCCTGCACGACCACTCCATTCATCGACGTCACGGAATCATCCGGGCAACACAGCGACACGCGCCACGACTTGTTGCGGACGCGATTGAGGATGCCGAGCGCGACGATCGAGTCGAGTTCGTTGAATCCCTGAAATGTGAGGATGGCGATGTGCATGCGCGGATTATGGGCCGCGACGTCGTCCAAACTCACGGGTCACTTCTGTCGCAGCTCCCCTGCCACTTTGGTCTTATCCAGCCTGACCTTGAGCCGGACGATGCGGGTGATGAGCGCCAACGGCAGGGGCTTATCGTGAGGGAACTTGAGATTGCCCTTCGGGCCGGCGTATTTCGCCACCGCCTTCTCGAGCCGCGCATCGCCGCGCACCGGCGGGAACAAACCAATGTGCTGCTTGAATCCCGCGAAGAACACCAGGACGCGGTTCATCTTGTATGCGGGGATGCGATAACTGATGATCTCCGCGGCATTTGGCGCCGCGGCGCGGATCGTTCCACGGACACGCTTCAGGCGCATGCGCACCGCGGGCGGAAAGGCGGCGATATACGCATCGACTGCTACTGACTTCATGGCTGTCACAACCCCCGCGCGATTACTTCTTTCATGATCTCATTGGTGCCGCCGTAGATGCGCTGGACGCGCGAATCCGCGAACAGGCGGCATATCAGATACTCATTCATGTAGCCGTAGCCGCCGTGCAGCTGCACACATTCGTCCAGCACCTGCTGCTGCATGTCCGAGATCCACCACTTGGCCATCGATGCGGTTTCGGTATCGAGCTTGCCCGCCACGAGATCGACCACGCAGCGATCGGAAAACACCCGCGCGACCCGCGTGATGCTCGCGACTTCGGCCAGCTTGAAGCGGGTGTTCTGGTAGTTGAATACCGGCTGACCAAAGGTCTTGCGCTCACGCACGTATTTCAGCGTCTCCTCGAGACCGCCTTCCATCGCACCCACCGCGCCGACCGCGATGACGGTGCGTTCGTAGGGCAGATCGTGCATGAGCTGATGCATGCCCTTGCCTTCGACGCCGCCCAGCAAGCAGTCGAGCGGCACATTCACGCCCTGGAAGAACAACTCGGAGGTGTCCTGCCCATGCAGGCCCATCTTGTCGAGCACGCGCCCGACACGATAACCGGGCAGATCCTTCGTCTCGACCATGACGATGGAGAGACCCTTGCTGCCTTCGGCCGGATCGGTGCGCACGACCAGCATCAGCAGGCCCGCCAGTGAACCGTTGGTGATGAACGTCTTGGCGCCGTCGATGACGTAGTTGTCGCCCTGCTTCACCGCGCGCGTGCGGATTCCTTTCAGATCCGAACCCGTCCCGGGCTCGGTCATGCAGATGGCGCCGATCAGTTCGCCCGACGCCATCCGTGGCAGCCAGCGCTGCTTCTGGGCTTCGGTGCCATGATTGAGCACGTAGTGCGCGCACATGCTGTGCACGCCCTGGCCGAAAGCGCCAATGCCGCGGCGACCGAGCTCGGTGTACAACACGGCTTCGTGACGGAAGTCGCCGCCGCCACCGCCGTACTCGGCCGGCACGTCTAACAACAGCAGCCCGGTTTCACCGGCCTTGCGCCAGGTCTCGCGGTCGACGTGGTGTTGTTCGCGCCAGCGCGCGTCGTGCGGCTGCATTTCGGTTTCGACGAAGCGGACGACAGTGTCGCGGAAGACCTCGAGGTCGTCGTCCATCCAGGGAATGATGTAGGGGTTCATGAAAGCAAGATTAGCGTGCTTCCGCCCGGATCAGGCGAATTCCACATTCCCTATCCAGTTGCGCTGGCGTCTCGACAACCGGTCTCCTTCGCTTTCGCCGTCGAACGAAGCCGGCTTGCGGTCGAGTCGCGCAAGGTCGAGATCGTCGAGCGCATTGATGCTCACGACGGCGAAAACCCGGGCTTCGATGAGGCTCGTCACCAGCGGAACCACGCCGCAATTCATGCAGATGTGAAACTGCGCGGTTTTCGTGCCGAACTCGTAGCGGCTGACCCGCTCGGGGCTCAGCACGGCGACTCGCAGATGACCCGTCGGGCACGAGGTCCAGACCCCGCCGTGTTTGACGCAGAAGGAACAGCCGCAGGCGCGCGCCGGAATCGTCGTGGGCTCGGGCCGCCAATCGAGTTTGAAGGTCACGTTCCCGCAGTGACAGCTGCCGGTCATCAGCATCGTCGGAATCTTCGCCGGCGGCGCTTCACGGCGCGGGACACCCGACCGTCGCGCCACGCGTAAACGTGTATTGGCCGCCGCGGCTCGCCATCCACTTGCGCGTGGTTTGGGTTTCTTCGGTCTTTACGCTCGCGTCGAAGCCGCGCGTGAAAAGCGAGGAACGCAAAGTCAGCGGGCCGGTGTGTCCGGCCGTGAGCGCGAGCTTTACCGGACCGCATTTATCCCATTCGATGTCGACCGTGACATCGCCGCGCGCGCGAATGCCGCTGACGCGGCCCTTCGGCCACGATGCGGGCAATGCCGGCAGGATGTTGAGTTCACCGTTCTGGCTCTGCAGCAGCATCTCGATCATGCCCGCCGTCGCGCCGAAATTACCGTCGATCTGAAACGGCGGATGTGTGTCCCAGAGATTCGGCAGCGTGCTGTCGCGCAACAGGCCTTCGAGCAACTTGTGCGCGCGATCGCCGTCGCGCAGGCGCGCCCAGAAGTTCACCTTCCACGCGCGGCTCCAGCCGGTGCTGGCGTCTCCACGCGCATCGAGCGTGGTGCGCGCCGCCGCGGCGAGCGCGGGGGTCTTTTCCGGGTCGATGGCATGTGCGGGATGCAGCGCGAACAGATGCGACACGTGACGATGGTCTTCCTTCATGTCGTCGATGTCGGCTTTCCATTCCTGCAACTGGCCCGACTTGCCGACACGCAGACCCGGATCGAGCCTGGCCAGCGCCTCGGCGACACGTTTGCCGAACTCCTTGTCGCCCGCGAGCGGCGCGGCCGCCACCGTGTTGGCGAACAGATCGGCGACGATCTGCTGCGACATGGCCGCGCCCGCCGTGAACGGCCCGTGTTCGGGTGAGTAGCTGGGGCTCACGACCAGCTTGCCGTCGTGTGGATCCGTGATCAATGCGTCTAGCCAGAACTGCGCCGCGCCTTTCATCACCGGCCAGGCGCGCAGCTTGAGGAACTTCTCGTCGCGGCTGAATAGATAGTGATCGTAATAGTGCTGCGCCAGCCACGCCGAAGCTTCGGGCTGCCAGAACGCGGTGGGCCAGTCGATGGGGCCTGCATATCCCCAGGCATTCGTGTTGAGGAACATCGTCCAGCCGCCGGCCCCGAAGTAACGCTGCGCGGCGAGTTGGCCCGGTGGCACCAGGTGATCGACGAAATCGAACAGCGGCCCGGTGGTTTCGGAGAGGTTCGCAACCTCGGCGGGCCAGTAGTTCATCTGCAGATTGATGTTGACGTGATAGTCCGCGTTCCACGGCGGAGTGGCCTTGTCGTTCCACACGCCTTGCAGGTTGGCGGGCAATGAGCCATCGCGTGACGAAGCAATCAGCAGGTAACGGCCGTAGTTGAAGTACAGCTCCTCCAGCGCGAGATCGGCCACGGCATTGCCGCTGCCGTATTGGGCGCGTAATTTGTCGGTGGTCATTTTCTTCGGCGCGATCCCGCCGAGCTCGAGCTTCACGCGCCGAAAGAGGTTCTGGTAGTCGCCGCTGTGGGCGCCCGTCAGGCGCGAATGGCCCGCCCTGCCGAGAATGCCGGTGTCGTTCATCGCCACCTTGGCCGGGTCGACGTCGGCGGCGCGATAGTCCGGGTAATTCATCCGGTAGTTAGTTCGCGCGGCGACCAGGATGGTGATCGCACACTCGGTCTCGATGCTCAGGGCATCGCCATCGCGCGTGACGGCGCCGCAGTCGGGGATCACCCGCACGTGGGTGGCGTATTTGAGACCGTTTGATTTCAATGCGCCCGAGATGGTCATACCCTGCGCGCCGATTTCCACCTGGGCGCTGCGATTGTCCGGCACGGCGAAGCGGATCTTGAGCTTCTGCACACTGGTGCTGTACCAGCGGACGATCAACACCTGGTCGGGATATGAAACGAAGTATTCGCGCCGGTAACCCACACCACCCTGCTTGAAGCTCACGCGCGCAATGGCCGTGTCGAGATCGAGTTCGCGCCGATAATCGGTGACCGGCTCCGCCTGCGGCTCACGCTCGATGTAGAGATCGCCGAAGCTCTGGTAGTCGCCGTAGTTGTGCATCTTGCGGCCGAGCTGCTTCGCCACCGCGGGCGGATCGAGCTGCGCGCCGTCCACGAGTTGTTTGCCGATCGAACGCATCAACTCGACCTGCGAGTCGGCGGGCAGGCCGTAGTCGTAGCCGCCTTCCGAGCCAGGCCCTCCGGTCCACAGCGATTTCTCGGAAATCTGCAGGCGCTCGGAGTCGACACCGCCGAAGACCATCGCACCGATGCGACCATTGCCGATGGGCAGCGCCTCTTTTTCCCAGTCGGTGGCGGGTTTGTCGTACCACATCAGGGACGAGTCGCCAGCGCGCGCGCCCAAGCTGAGCCCCGCGAACACGGCGAAGGAAGTTAGGCGAATGAAATTGCGCATGGATCCCCCCTTGAGCGAAGGGATCATAACCCTGATGGACGGCGCCGCTTCGGCGACGTTTTCCGATGCGGCGCGCAGCGTCTGACTAAGCGTTTACCGCCTTCAGGACGCGCTGTGGCTGGGCAATGCCATAACCCTGCGCGTAATCGACGCCCAGCGACGTGAGCATCTGGATGATCTCCGCGTTCTCGGCGAACTCGGCGATCGTTTTTTTACCGGTGAGATGACCGATTTCATTGATGGAACGAACCATCTCGCGATCGATCGGGTCGTGCAGGATTTCGCGCACGAAGCTGCCGTCGATCTTGAGGAAATCGACCGGGAAGTGTTTGAGGTAACCGAACGACGAAAGACCCGTGCCGAAGTCGTCGAGCGCGAAACGGCAACCGAGCTCCTTCAGCGCCTGGATGAAACGATTCGCCTGCGAGAAGCTGGCGACCGCCGCGGTCTCGGTGATCTCGAAACAGATCTTCGACGCATCGATGCCGCTCTTGCTGAACTGCTCGATGACGAACGGCAGGAACTTGTCGTCGCCGAAACTCTGGCCCGACAGGTTGATGGAGCACATCGCGAGTTTCTCGCGTTCATCGGCCTCCGACACCAGCCAGCGCAACGCATTCTCGATCACCCAGCGATCGATCGCCGGCGTCAGGCCATAACGCTCGGCGGCGGCGATGAAATTGTCAGGGGATACCATGCGGCCCGATTCGTCGCGCATGCGCAGCAGCAACTCGTAATGCTGGCCGGGTTCGGGGCGCTGCAGCGGCTGGATCTGCATTCGATAGAGCTCGAAGCGCCCTTCTTCCAGCGCCGAGTTGATTCGCGCGGCCCACTGCATCTCGCGGCGGCGGCGCATCAATTCGATATCGTTTTCCGCGAAGCTGTGCACGCGGTTGCGGCCGGCTTCCTTGGCTGCGGCGCAGGCCGAGTCGGCGGCGGAAAGAATCGACGCCACGTCCTGATTGTCCGCGGCGATGGGCACCACGCCCACCGAGGCGCCGAGCCGGAACACCCGGTCTTCCCAGGTGAATCTGAAATTGCGCACCGCTTCGCGCATGACTTCGGCCGTGCGCAGCGCTTCATCCAGCGAGCAGGCTTCGAGCAGGATGCCGAATTCATCGCCGCCGAGACGCGCCAGCGTGTCGCGCCAGCGCACTTTCGATTTGAGCAACGCGCCGACCTGGCCCAGCAACACATCGCCGGCCGAATGGCCGCAGGTGTCGTTGATGATCTTGAACTGGTCGATGTCGAGGTAACACAACGCGTACGAACTCTCGCGCGCCCTGGCACTCTTCAATGCGCGTTCGACGCGGCTTTCGAACTCGCGGCGGTTCACGAGACCGGTGAGCAAATCATGCGACGCGTGATACGACAGGCGGCGATTCAACTCGCGCGATTCCGTGACGTCATGGAACACGAGCACGCCGCCGGCGACCGCGCCCGCGCCATCGCGAATGGGCGCCGCGGTGCTCTCGACGTACAACTCATTGCCGTCGCGGCGAATGAGCAGCATCGGGCGCACACTCTTGATCGGCCGCGTGCGGCGGATCGACACGCTCAACGGGTTTTCCAGCGGCTCGCACGTCTCTTCATGGAACGCGCGGTAAATTTCTTCGATCGGCCGGCCCATCGCATCTTCGAGACGCCAGCCGGTCAGTTGTTCGGCCACGGGGTTGATGTAGTCCACCGTGGAGTTCGCATCGGTCGTGATGACGCCATCACCGATCGACTGCAGCGTGATCTGCGCGCTTTCCTTTTCGCGGAACAGCGCCTCTTCGTAGAGCTTGCGTTCGGTGATGTCGAGCTCGACACCGACCAGCCGCAACAGGCGGCCATGCTCGTCCACGCGCGCCTTGGCGCGGCTAACCACCCAGCGCCAGTCGCCGTTGCGGTGCTTCATGCGATGGACGGATTCGAAAATCGGAGACTTGCCGGCGACGTGATCGCGGATCGCGGATTGCACGCGCGACATGTCTTCCGGATGCACGAGGCTGCGCCAGTCGGGCGAATCCAGCAGCGCGTCCACCGGGTAACCCAACATCTGTTTCCAGCGCGGCGAGAAATGGACTTCGTTGCTCTCGATGTCGAAATCCCACAGGCCGTCGTTGGCGGCGCCCTGGGCGAGTTCGAGACGTTCCTCGAGCTTGTGCAGGCGCTTCTCGACGCGCAGCTTCTCGAGGCCGCTCGCGAGCGAGTTGCCGAGAAGCTTGAGCAACAGCTGCAGGTTCACGTCCCAGGCACCCCGCGGCAGCGCGTTGGCAAGGCCGAGGATGCCGGCGGGCACGCCGCCCACCCGGAAGGAAATCATGAGTACCGAACCGATCTGCAGCTCGGCCAGCCGTTTGGCCTCGACAGCCTGATCCTTGCGGGCAGCCGAGCTGTCGCGGATCTCGGAGAGGCGCAGGTGCTCCAGGCGGCTCTTGAACCAGGGGAAGGCCTCGAGCGAGGTCGAACGCCAGGCCTCGACGCGGCACTGTGCCAGCGCGCCGTGGGCCGCGTAGATTTCGTCGATGGTGTGGCCGTCGGCGTTGAACAGCCAGACGAAGGCCGTGTCGACGCCAGAGGAATCACGCAGGGAATTGAGACTCTGGCGGATGCAGTCGTCGACCGCGCCTTTCCGCATGTTCTGCAGATCGATCGAGATCTTGGTGCAGGCGATGTCGACGCCTAGCGTTTGCTTGCCACCGCGTGCCGACCACACGCCCGTGGAGAAAACGTCCGATGCCGTCAGATCACCAGGATGTTCAGGTGCTTGAGCCACTCTTCTCCCAATCTTCGGTCGGAGTTGAGAGCACGCTACGCCTTTGATCTATAAGCAACGGCGAACCGTCCCACAGATTCCAGCAGCAGACTCCTCCCGAAGTTGCGAAGCATTCTGTCATAAGTTTTTAGGAACACAAGCTAAGTGCATGCTGCTCCACGGAATAGGGAATGGCGAGCCGTCAGCGCTGCGTGACTGCGTAACGAATCGCCCGATGGGCGTCGCCCTTTTCCACGCAGCTCGCCGCCGCCGGCGCGCGGACCAGTGACCACTCTTCCCCCGAAGTGACGCCGGCCTTCGTCGCGTTCGCGACGAAGCAAGGCGCGAGCTGGTCGGCAGGCACCAGCAGGACGCGATCTGGCGCCGCGTCGAGCCACGCGGACGCATCGAAGGACTCCTGCGGCCCCTCGAACACGCGCCGGTGCCCGAAGTTCACGATGGGCCGGTCGAGGTACAGCAGGAACTGCTCCTTGTATGCGACCAGCGCCAGTTCTTCCCCGGGCTTCACCTGCGCGAGCGCGGCGCGAGTGAAATCCTTGCCCGACCGTTCACCGTTCATCGAAGGCGCGATGAAATAGGAGAACACGAGGGCGAGCGCACCGATCGCGACGGGCCAGGCGGCGAGCGGCGCGCGCACGAAGGCGTAGATGAGCCCGGCGCCACACAGACCCAGGTAGAGGTACATCGCTGTCGCGCTCGTGAGATTCGCCGCCGCAATTGCCTCGACCGCGAACTTCGCGTGCATCGCGTGGGCGACGACGAACGCGGCCGCCGCCACGAAGAACATCGAACCCAGGATGAGGCCGGCGCGGCGCACTCCCGCGCGCGCCAGCACGGCTTCGATGAACGGCAGCGAAGCGATCGCCAACGCCGGCAATGCCGGGGTGATGTAGACGCCGCGTTTGCCCGGGCTCAACGAGAAGAACACGACCACCAGCATCAGCCAGCTGAGCGGCAGCCACACCCGCGCGTCACGCGCGTGGAACGCCGCTTTGAATTTCGGCACCAGCCAGAAGAGCAGCAGACTGAACGGCAGCCACAGCGGCGGGATCACTTCGACGATGAAGTAATACCAGGCCTTCACGTGATGCCACGACGCGGCGTAGCGCCCGACGGTCTGCTTGAACAGGATTTCGTCGCGGTACGCGGCGTATTCGGGTGAACCGCTCGCGGCGACAGCCATCAGCATCGGCACGAACCACAACGAGACGGCGGCCAACATCGCGAGCGGCGCAAGCCACCAGCGCCAACCGCCCGTCCCTGCGTCGATGTTCGCGAGGCCCCGCCATTTGAAACCGCGCAGCAGGAAGAACGGGATCAGCAACAGGACGGGCAGAAACCCCACGCCCTTGGTGAAGATGCCGACGCCCGCCGCGAACCCGCCGATGGAATACCAGCCCCACGCCGGACCTGACAACAGGTGGCGCAGCAATGCGTACAACGACAACGTAGTGATGAAACACAGCACCGGGTCGATCTGCGCGCCGCGGAACACCATCACGAACTGCAGGGTGAAGCACAACACCAGCGCGGCGGCGAAGCCGGCCTCGCGGCTCACCAGGCGACGGCCGAAGTCGTACACCAGGAACAACACGCCGCCCGCCGCGCAGAATGCCGGCAGCAGGAACGACCACTTGAGCGATCCGATCAGCGTGTAACAAACGGCCAGCAACCAGAAAAAGAACGGCGGCTTGTCCTGGTACAGATCTCCACCGACGCGCGGGAACAACCACTCGCCGGTCGCGACCATGTCGCGCGCGACGACGGCGAAGCGCGGCTCGTCGGCGGGCCAGGGATCGCGGATGCCGAGCCCCGTGCCGATGACGATGAACAGTGCGAATGCGAGCCAGAACAAGTCGCTCCACCGGATCGGCGGCGGCGCAGACAGCGCCGCCGGCAGCGGTTGACGCGGCGTTGCCTGATCGCGCGATGCGACGGGATTTTCGGCTGCGGCCGGTGCAGCGGCCGGTGCAGCGGCCTGCATCAGCGAGGGCGACGCTGAAATCACGGTCACCGCCACCGGCGGCAGCGGCGGCACGGCAGCGCCGAGTTCTGCGCTAACTACCGCAATCGGCGCGGCGGCCACCGGCGCGATGAAGTGCGCGGCTACCGCGGCGGGCACGACCGTTTCGACCAGCGGCGGCACGGGCACGGGCACGGGAACGAGACGCGGCCGCGGCGGGCCGCCCAGCAAGCCGATATCAGGCATTGGCGCCCGCGCGTCCGGACTTGATGTCCATGATCAGGTTGTAGAACGCGACCGACGCGGGCAATAGATTGGTCAACACGCCGACGGCGTCATTCTTGCCCCAGACGAAATACGACGTGACCATGGCGCTGCCGCACAGGCTGATGATCCAGAAGCTGCGCGGAATCGTCGGCTTGCCGTGACGTCGCGTAGCCAGCGCCTGGATGATCCAGCGGCCCGCGAACATCAGCGCGCCAAAGAAGCCCACGAGCTTCCAGGGCGTGACCGTGATACCGAATATCACCGCGATGACTTCTTTCATTGGGGACTCTCCGCTCTTCAGTCTTCGCGAATCAGCAGGCCCGACTTGTAGCGCCGGCGCAGCCACATGACTCCCGCGATGTCGACGATGCCAACCCACAGACGATTGAGCATTCCGTACTTGGACGTGCCGCGCAGCCGCGGCCGGTGACTCACGGGAACCGAAATCACCCGCGCACCGTGCCGCTGGAACAGCGCCGGCAGGAAGCGGTGCATGTGATCGAAACGCGGCAGCTCGAGAAACAGGTCGCGCGCGAACAGCTTGATGCCGCAGCCGGTGTCCGGCGTGCCATCGCCTAACAAAGCGCCGCGCACGCCGTTGGCGACGCTCGATTGGAGCTTGCGAAAGGCGGTGTCCTTGCGGCTGGCCTTGCGGTTGCCCATGAACAGCTGCACGCCGCGGTTCGTCGCCTCGTCACGCGCCGCAATAAGCTTGGGGATGTCGGCCGGATCGTTCTGGCCATCGCCGTCGAGGGTTGCGATCCACGGCGCACGCGCGGCACGCACGCCGCTCGCCACGGCCGCGCTCTGACCGCTGCGGAACGAATGCCGCAATACGCGCAAGGCGGGCAGCGTGGCCTTCAGCGCGCGCAGAATCGCCACGGTGTCATCCGTGCTGCCATCGTCCACGAAGATCATTTCGTAGGCACGCCCCGCGAGCGCGGCGTCGATCTCGCGCGCCAGCGGTTCGACGTTCTCGGCTTCGTTGCACACCGGGACAACGACGGAAAATTCAACGCTCATGTCACCACTGGCCCATTCAGCGCCTCACGCGCGACACCAAACAAGCGCTTCAGTTCGGCCGCGAGTTCGGCCTGCAACGATTCGAGCATGGCGGGTTGAATCGCGCGCGGCACCTGGCGCGGCGGCCCGATGGCGATGACGATGCGCGAAAACGGCCACGGGATCACGAATTTGTCCCAGGCGATGAGCCAGGCACGGCTGGCAGCGTATGCCATCGGCAGGATCGGCCGCTGCGACATCTGCGACAGCAGGATCGCACCGGGCTTGAAGACGAAACGCGGACCCTTGGGGCCATCCGGCGTGATCGACGGCGAGACACCTTGTTTGGTCAGCGCGTCGTAGTAGTCGCGCAGTGCGCGCGCGCCGGTGTGGGTGGTCGAGCCGCGGATCGACGTACCACCGAAACGCGAGACGATCATCACACCGATATCGCCGTCCACGGACGGGCTGATCAGGAAGCCGAGTTTCAAGCCACGCGCGGATTGTTCGAGCAGGTACTTCGAACAGAACAACTGGTGCTGATGCCAGTACACCGGGATCAGCGACGGCGCGCTGGCCAGCGACTGCGCGGTGTATTCATCGCCCACGACGCGCACGACGCGGCAACTGCGCCAGAACAGCTTGATCAACCCCACGCCCAGGGCCGCGACCAACCGCCAGGCGAAGCGCCGCATCGGAGTCATCCGGCGCTTCGAGCGGGTTTCCTTCTTGTAAAGGGTATTGCGCAGTCCGCCTGCGTCTTCGGGATCGTTTGGCATCCGGTTCGGGCCGGCAAAAGAGGCGCGAATTGTCGGTGAATCCGCCGCTGGCCGCAACGAAACTCCGGCGATTGATGGCGCCCGCGCCCGCCGTCTAACCGCATTGCTATATCATCGCGCGCAATGTCATCAAGCCCAGGCTCAGCGCCGCTGCCCCCGCTGGCGGACATGCAATTCGACATCGGCGCCGACGACGACGCCATTCACCGCATGACCGAGCTTGCTGCCCGGCACGGCGATACATACCGCTTCTACTCACCCGCCCGCCGCGCGGAAATGTGGGTCATCAACCATCCGGACGACGTGAAGCGCGTACTGGTGTCGAACCACAAGAACTACACCAAGGGCTCGGGCCTGGACCGCGTCAAGATCCTGCTTGGACACGGAATCATGACCAGCGAAGGCGAGCTGTGGAAACGGCAGCGTTACATGATGCAGCCGGCTTTCCATCGCCGCGTCATCACGGAATTCTCGAAACTCATCGACGCCTGCAACGAACGCTTCATCACCAAGTGGGAAGCGCAGGCGGCGCGCGGCGAAATGGTGAACATCACCGATGACATGAGCGAATTGACGCTCGAGATCGTGTTGTTGTCGATCTTCGGCACCGACCTCGAACGCCTGTCGAAAGAGATGGGCGGCAATCCTTTCGACATCGTCACCAAGGAGCCGGCGCGCGACCTCAAGTTCGCGTACAAATTCCGCCAGTTGTCGAAACTGGTCGGAACGCTGGCCGCGCGCCGCCGGGTCGAGAAGACAGAACATTTCGATTTCCTGCAGATGCTCATGGATGCGCGCGACAAGGAAACCGGTGCGCCGATGTCCGAGCGCGAACTGATCGACGAGGCGATGACGCTCATTGTTGCAGGTCACGAGACCACCGCCAGCGGGCTCAACTGGACCTGGTACCTGCTGTCGCAGAACCCCGAGGCCGAAAAACTGCTGCACGCCGAGATCGACGCGGCGGCGGAAAAAGCCGATCCCTCGCTCACGGAAATGGAAGCCCTGCCGTATACCAAAAACGTGGTGGACGAGGCGCTGCGCCTGTATCCGCCCGGCTGGTTGTTGTCGCGCCGCACGATCGCACCCGACGTGTTGTCGGGCTTCGCCGTACCGGCCGGCACCGACGTGTTGCTCTGCCCCTATCTACTGCACCGTCACCCGCGTTACTGGAAGGAACCCGATGCGTTCCGCCCCGAACGTTTCGACGCGGCACACGAGGCCGAGCGTCCGCGATTCGCCTACATGCCCTTCGCGGCAGGTCCGCGGCACTGCATCGGGGAAACCCTCGCCTTGTATGAAATGTACATGCACTTATATAAGGTGGCGCGCCGGTACCGGCTGCGGTATGTACCCGATCGGGAACTCGAACTCGAAGCGCAGATCAACCTGCGGACGAAATATCCTCTGATGATGACGCTGGAACGCAGGAATTCTCTTTAAATGATCACGAGCGCACAAACACTGGCCGAATTGATCACCGTGAATCGCACGGTTAAACGCACCATCAGTTATCTCGAGACCGAGACGAGCGAACGGGTGGTGAGTTACGGCGAGTTGTACGAGCGCGCGCTCGGCATCCTGTTCTACCTGCAAAAACTCGGCGCCAGGCCTGGCGACAAACTCATCATCTACCTCGCCAACAACGAACAGTTTCTCGACGCGTTCTGGGCCGGCATGTTGGGCGGTATCGTCCCGGTGCCCGTGGCGCTCGGCATCAGCGACGAGCACAAACACAAGCTGCTGCGCATCGCGAAGAAACTCGGGCAACCGTTCATCTACACCGACCGCAAGACGCTCGATCGCATCGGCGCGTTCGCAGGTGAGGCCGGCGAGCAAGGCACTTTCGATTCGCTGAACTCCCGCGCCTTCTTCGCCGAGCAGGTCGACGACATCTCGAAGGCAGGCGTGGTCCACGCCGTCAAACCCGGCGACACCGCGTTCATCCAGTTTTCCTCCGGTTCGACCAGCGAACCGAAGGGCATCGTCCTCACACACGACAACATCCTCAAGAACGCGCGCGGCGCGGGCGAGGCGTCGAAGTGGGGCGAACACGACACGAACCTCACGTGGATGCCGTTGACCCACGACATGGGTCTGATCGGCATGCACATCATGATGTTTGCGCATCGCATGCAGTTGAACGTCATGCCCACCGAGCTATTCATCCGCCGCCCGTTGTTGTGGATGACTTTCGCTTCGCGCAAGAAAGTTACGGTGACGAGTTCGCCCAATTTCGGTTTCCGACACTACCTAAAGGTGCTCGGCGAGCGTGAACTCGGCGATCTCGATCTGTCGTCGCTGCGCCTCGTCTACAACGGCGCCGAGCCGATTTCCGTCGAACTCGCGGAAGAATTCATGACGCGGCTCGCGCCCGCGAAGTTGCGGCCCACCGCCATGTATCCCGTGTACGGTCTCGCCGAAGCCACACTGGTCGTGAGCTTTCCGCAGCCCCCCGGCGAGATGTACGAAGCCATTTCAGTGGACCGTCATGAGCTGAGCGTGGGCAAACAACCTGTCTTGCTGCCCACGGATCACGCCGATGCGTTGTCGATCATGGCCGTGGGCCAGCCGGTCCCCTTCAGCAAGGTGCGCATCGCCGACGACGCGGATAAGGAACTGCCCGAGAACCACATCGGCCACATCCTGATCTCCGGTGACAACGTCACGAAGGGTTACTTCGAAAACCCGGAGGCCAATGCCAAGGGCTTCACGGCCGATGGCTGGTTGCGCACCGGCGATCTCGGCATGTTGAAAGGCGGCAAACTATTCATCACCGGCCGCGCGAAGGAAATCATCTTCGTCAACGGCCAGAACTACTTCCCGCACGACATCGAGAGCATCGCGCAGCGCGCCGACGGTCTCGAACTCGGCAAGGTGGTGGCCGTAGGCGTACGTCCGAAAGGCGCCAGCACCGACGATCTCATCATCTTCGTGCTGCACCGGATGGACATGAAAGAGTTCATGCCGATCGCCGCGCAGGTCACGCGCCTGGTCAACGAACACACCGGCCTCGAAGTGGCGCACGTGGTGCCGGTGAAGCGTGTGCCCAAGACCACCAGCGGCAAGATCCAGCGCGGGCTGCTCGCCGCGGATTATGAGAATGGAGTTTTTGCCACGGAGATGACCGAAATCGGCTCCTTACGTGCGCAGCTGGAAGCGGCCGGCGGTGCGAAGGCGACGAGCACCGAGATCGAACGCAAGATCAAGGACATCTGCGATGCCGCGCTCGAGCGCAACATCGACGTCAACGACAACCTGTTCGAGATCGGCGCGAGTTCCCTGAAGCTGATCGAGATCCACGAGCAGATCGATCGCATCTATCCGGGGATGATCGACCTCACCGAGCTGTTCGACTTCCCGACCATCGCGGAACTGTCACGTCATCTCGAAGGCAAGTTGGCCGCGACCGTCTGATCCTGTTGTTCGTGCTGCGCGTGCGCGGCGGACTGCGTGACGGAGGCCCCCTCGGAATGGTTGGACCACCACACCGCGCCCACCAACAGGGCGAGCGGCAGCAGTACGGCGAGAGCAGAACGATCGACTACGAACATGACAATGACTCCTTTGCGCGGTATGTACCCTAACGGACGCATTGGGTTCGAAAAACAGGACAAATCGAAATTCATTATCCTGTCCTGCCGTACAATCCCCAGCCATGGACCAACTGCTCGGAATGCGGGTATTCACGCGGGTCGCTGAATTCGGCTCGTTTGCCCGCGCGGCCGATGCCATGGACCTTTCCCGCGCCATGGTCAGCGCCCACGTCGCGCAGCTCGAAAAGCACCTTGGAACCCGTCTGCTGCACCGGACCACCCGCAAGGTCTCGGTCTCGCCCGAAGGCGCGGTTTATCTCGCGCATTGCCAACGGATCCTCGCGGAGGTTGCGGCAGCAGACGACGAAATGCGCCTGGCGCGCGACCGTCCGCAGGGAAGGCTACGCGTCGATGTCCCGGTGGCCTTCGGCAAATATCTGCTGACCCCCGCATTGTCGCGTTTCACGCAGCGTTATCCGCTGGTGGCGATCGAGGTGCGTTACAACGATCGCTTCGTGGATCTCGCCGCCGAAGGGGTCGACGTTGCGGTGCGCGCGGGCACCATCCGTACGCCGGATCTCATCGCCAAACGCATCGCGACTTCACGGCTCGTGACCTGTGCCGCGCCTGCCTATCTGACCAACGCCGGAATGCCGCGCGTTCCCGCCGATCTCAAGGAACATCGCTGCATCGGTTACCTGCGCGCCGACGGCGCCAGGCCATCGTGGACATTCAAGCAGGGCAACGGCGTCATGAAGCAGCGCATCCACAGCGCGCTGGCGTTCAACACGATGGAGCCCATCACCTCGTCCGCACTCGACGGACAGGGAATCCTGCAGAGCTCCGACCTGCTGGTCGCCGGATATCTCGCCGAAGGCCGGCTGGTCGAAATCCTGCGCGACTTCTCGGCCGAGGGGCCAGCGCTCAGCGTGGTCTATCCACGCGCCACCCAGCATCTCGCCAAGGTGCGCGTGTTCGCCGAGTTCGCCGCCGAACTATTGCGCGACTACCAGTCGCGCGTCCGCCGCGCACCGTAGCCCGTTACGCGCAGGCACTGCTATCGGGGCCGCGCTGAATGCCGCAGGACAGGAACTCGAACGAATCGATGTGCTCGGGCGATCTCAACTGGAATCCCTGCACATAGTCGACGCCCAACTGGGTGACCGCGCGCAGGTTGCCGGTGGAATCCACCTGGCTCGCGACCGTGCGCATTCCGAGAGTGTCGGCCATGTGCACCAGACCGTTGATCAGCGCGCGCGAGACGATGTCGTCCGAAGCGCCGCGTACCAGCGAACCGTCAATCTTGAGGATGTCGGCGTTCACCTCGCGCAGGAATTCGAAGCGGCCGCTGCCGGTGCCGGCGTTGTCCACCGACACTTCGCAGCCGCGATCCGCCAGCGAACGCCCCAGCGCGGCGAATTCCTGTGGCGCCAGGCTCATGTCGAGCTCGGCGATTTCGAAGCGCAGCGACGTCAGCGGCAGCCCCGACTTGTCGAGGCACTGTTCGAGGTAGTCGCGGAAATCCGGTCGAACTACCGACTTGCCCGACAGGTTCACCGAAAACACGGCGTTGGCATTCGCCCAGCGATCGCGGTTGCGCTGCATCCAGACGAGCAAGGCGCGGATGACCCAACGATCGATGGCCGGCATGCGCCCATGACGCTCGGCCGTGTCGAGAAAATCGTGCGAGGCCAGGACACCGAACTCCTGCGTGGGCAGGCGGATCAGTACCTCGACGATCAGCGGTGAGTTTTCATCGCGCAGCGCGACGATGGGCTGCAGGTGCAGCGCGAACTCGTCCTCGCGCAGGGCCACGTCGATGAGCGAGAGCAGTTGCTCTTCGCGTTCGACCGTGGCGATGTCTTCGATCAGCTCGTCGTGCGGCCCGACATGCTCGAAACGCAGCGCCGCGACGACGGTCGTATCGGACAAAGCGCGCGCGGGTAATTGCGCCGGCTTTTCATCTTCGACCTTCAGCAATCGCAACGCCTTGGCGAGCACCGGCAATACCGGCGCAAGTTCGGTGAACCGTTCGACGCGGTCGTTCTCGTCCGTGGTCAGACCCGAGAAGACCACCAGCGTCACACCGCGAAACAACGCGCCCTCGAACACCGCGAGGGCACAACGTGCGCGAGCGGTATCCGCGCTCTCCCACCACAGGCCCTCGGAGCGCCCGCGCACGTCATGCGGATCTTCGACCACTTCCGCGATCAGCGCGTAGTCTTCCGCGAGCAGGAAATCACCGCTCGACCAGAGCGCATTTCCATGCGCGTCGTGGATCGACAGGGAGAGAATTTCTGGAGCGCGACGCATGAGGCCACGCGCCAACGGCGCGAGCAACGTAGCTGGAGTTTCATGGGAAGTCGTCTTGTGTGTCATACGTGGCACCAGATTAGGAGGCCGCGGATGCACCATCGACGTCGCGAGCCAGCGACGTAAGGTTCGGGAGACTAACCACCCGAGCGCAGTATTACGTCAAGTCAGTTTGGACAATAAAGCGGTTTTTTGAGCTTCCAGCGCTTGTGCGACCAGGGCCAGTCTGCAGGTGCAGCGCGGATCTGTTCTTCGACCAGGCGCGCGTACCGCGTCGTGAATTCACCCGGCGGGAGCTGTTCGCCGGCTGCGGCGAGCTGCACGAATTCGACCTCGTAGCGGCCGCGCGCCACGCGCCGCACGCGCATGAAAAAGGCCGCGTATCGCGTCGTACGCGTGATCTCTTCGGGCCCCAGGAAAAACGCCGTATCGCGATTGAGGAACTTCAGCCACTGCTTGCGCTCACTCGACACCGGCTCCTGGTCGGCCACCATCGCGATGGCGCGCGGCACGCCACGCTGCTTGATGATGTCACCTAACAATTCCTGCGCCGGGATCAGCCGCGCGCCGAACCGGCCACGCAACTTGCGCATCTCGATTTCCGCCCAGTTGTCGATAAGTGGTTTGTAGGCGGCGTCGACCGGAATTCCGAGCTGGGTCGAAAGGCCGAGCAACAGCCACTCCCAGTTGCATTGATGCGCGGCGACCAGCAGCACCGGCTTGCCGAGCGCAACCTGGCTGCGCACCAGTTCGGGGTTGGCAAGTGTCACGCGGCGCTGAAGTTCGGCGGGCGTGAGCCGCAGCGAATGCATGACTTCGACCAGCATGTCGGCGAAGCCACGGTAATAGTCGCGGATCACGCATTCCCGGGTACCCTCGTCCCACTCCGGGAATGAGGCCTTGAGGTTGGCATCGATCACGTGGCGGCGATACGGAAATACGCGCCAGGCGCAGTAAGCCAGAAAGCGCGCGAAGGGGTACCAGAGGGCGAGCGGGACGCGCGAGAAGACGCGAATCCAGATGGAACAGCGCGCGGGCTGTACATCGGCAACGGGGTTTGGGCTCGCTGGCCCGACTGGACTCATCAAGATTTTTCCGGGAATGCCTCGATGGAAAGGCCACCGCGAGGGTGGCCGTGCATCCAAAAATAACTGGTGCCCTCTATCTGATTCGAACAGATGACCCCTTCATTACGAATGAAGTGCTCTACCAGCTGAGCTAAGAGGGCAGGAAAATCGGCAGGGCGCGCATTCTAATGGCGCTTGGCGAGCGTGGGAAGCTCCCGCAAACGGGTTTCAGGCGACCTTGCGGCGCAGCCGGATGACGAGGTCGATGCCGTCCACCTGCATCCCCGGGGGTGGTTCCGGCAGGCGCTGGAACTCCACATCGCGCAGCGCGACATCCATCAACGCGCCGGTGTCGAGATCGTGAAAGTGATAGTGCGCGTCGGTGTTCGAATCGAACCAGCAGCGGTCGTTGCCCACTGAAAGCTGGCGGATCAGGCCCGACGCAGCGAACAGGTTCAGCGTGTTGTAGATCGTGGCCTTAGAGACGCGCAGCCCGACGCTGCGCAGGCCGGCAAGCACTTGTTCGGCGGAGAGGTGTTGCGGGCGACCCAGGAGCAGCGAGGCAATACGCAGGCGCTGGGCGGTGGGTCTGACGCCGTGCCCCAGGAGGCGCTTGTTCAAGCTCTCCACCACGGCCGGCTCGAGGTCCGTCATTGGCATGGGCGCGAGTATACGCGCGGGGACCCGCCCGGCAATGCGAAATGGCTCGAATACAGCGCTTTTGCAGCTGCCTGGACGCGCCATCGCAGGGTCAGAATTCACGCCATGCGCATGCGGAAAGGAAGCCGGGGCGTCACCCTCATCGAGCTGTGTTTCGGCCTCGCGGTCGTCGCCACACTCGCAGGGTTGGCCGTCCCCGGGTTTCAGGCAAGCCTGCGCGCCAGCGCCGTTCGCGGCGCCACCTACGAGTTGCTCGCAGGTCTCCAGCAGGCGCGCGCGGCGTCGATCGTCGAAGGCCGCACGGGCGTGTTGTGCCTCGCAGACGCAGCCGGCAATTGCCTCCCCGACGGCGCACAGGCCATGGGCTGGCAGGCATTCCTCGAGGTGAATGGGCGGCCCGCCGTCCTCGCGGAGCAATCCCTGCCGGCGGGAGTGGTGTTGCGCTCCTCGCGGGCCCGCCTCAAATTCTGGCCCGATTCACTCGCCGCCAGCACTGGCACTCTAACTATCTGCGATGCGCGGCGTGTCGCGCACCCGCGGGCTATCGTCATCAGCCAGGGCGGTCGTGCGCGCGTGACCAACCCTGCGGAAGCGGCCTGCTCATGAAGTCGCGGGCCCACGGCTTCACTCTCATCGAGGCGCTGATCGCGCTCGCGGTGTTGTCGCTGGGTCTGCTGGGCGCCGCGGCCATGCTGCTCGAGAGCATGCACGCCCAGGGCGATTCACTGCGTCGAGGGGTCGCGACCAATCTCTTGCGCGACATGGCCGAACGAATCCGCGCAAATGCCGCGGGCGCCGCGCATTACGCCACCTCACACGCCGAGGCTGGCGCATCGCCGTGTGATGTTTGCGATTCGGCGCAGCTCGCCGCGGCGGACCTCGCCCACTTCGCGGCGGCGGCACACGCCGCGCTGCCGGGAGAAAGCCTCGCCGCCATCGAATTCGCGCCCGCCACTGGCGCCGCCGCACTCAACCATTTCGTCATCTCGCTGCGCTGGCAGGATCCGCGCGCCGACGATGCCGAAACGGTCACGCTGCAAGTGCTGGCACTGCCGGTGGCGGGCTGAGCCGTGCGGCAGCGCGGGTTCAGCCTGCTGGAAATCCTGATCGCCATGGCGTTAGGGCTTACATTGCTGGCCGCGTTCCTCACCGTGCTGCAACGCTGCCGCGATCAGTTCGCGACCAATGAAAGTCTCGCCCGCCTGCAGGATTCCGCGCGCCACGCCCTGCAGGTGTTGGCCTTCGATCTCGAACACGCCGGGTTCTACGGCTTCGCCGCTTCACCGCGTCTGCGCCTGGTGCGCGGCGGGGCGCTGCTTGCCGAAGGAAGCGAGTTGCGTCAGCCGGATGCGGGCAGTGCCACACCGGCGGTTGCCCAGCTTCCCGCGGGCACTCACGACTGCGGCATCAACTTCGCGATCGATCTCGAACTGCCCGTTCAGGGGTCGGACAACTCGTTCGCGCCCGGCAGCGGCGCACGCGATTGCGACCCAACGGCAAGTGCCGGTGGCGCGCGCGCGGGCTCCGACACCTTGACCGTGCGTCACGCGTCGTTGAAGAGTGTTCCGGCGCACGCGGGCAGATTGCAGCTCTACGCTCGCCGTCTGGCCGCGTGCGATTTCCAGTATCTGTTCTTCGACGGGCAAGCGCCCGGCCCCGTCGACCCGGAAAACGAAATACGCGACATCGAGGTCCGCACTTACTACATCGCGAACAATTCCGTCGGCCGCGCCGGCTGGCCGGCACTGCGGGTGAAGTCGCTGACCGAGGCCGCGGGTGCCGCGCAGTTTCGCGACGAAGAAGTCTTGCCCGGAGTCGAAGACCTGCAGGTGGAATTCGGCCTCTCCGAAAATGGGCTCGTGCGATACGTCGCGCCGGATCTCGCCACCTTGCGCGGCAAACAAGTGGTTGCGGTGCGCGTCTGGCTGCGTATCCGCGCTGATGTCACGGAAGGCGGTTTCATCGAAGGGCGTACCCTGAACTACGCCGGCGTTTCATTTGTGCCCACGTCAGAGGACGCCGCGCACCGCCGGCTGCTGATCGAGCGGACAATCGCCTTGCGCAACCTGCGCGAACAGGCTCCGCCCGCGCCGTGAACACATCCCGGCAACATGGCACGACGCTCGTCGTCGGCCTCATCCTGCTGTCGCTGGTCACGCTGTTAGGTCTCGCGGGCGCGAGCACGGCGCACGTCGAGCGATTGCTGGCGCAGAACGGCTTGTTTCGCGAGAATGCCGCCTCCGCCGCGAGTGCCGGCATCGAATCCGCCATCAGCCGTATCGTGACCACACTTGATCCCGCCAACACGTCCGTGACCAGCTCCGGGTTCATGCCCGGCTCGACGGATCGCTACGAAACCGTCACTCGCTTTGCCGGGTTCGAATCCGCTTTGCCGCAAGCCGCTGGCGCGCAACTCGCGGGCGCGCATTTCGAAATCGTGAGCACCGGGTTCGGCAGCCGGCGCGCGGTCGAACGCCAGCGCGCCGACGTCCTGCTGGTGGTCGCAGGCGCAGCCGACGCACTCGACTGCCAACCCATCGTTCCCTTGCGTTGCTTCAAGCGCGGCGACCTGGTGCGATTGTCCTGGCAACGCATTGGCGTCGAGTAACGAGGTGCAGCCCAGACGGCGCCGCAGGTGCGGATTCACCCTCACCGAAATCCTCACCGTGTTGATCGTCATCGCGGTGTTGGTGGCCGTAGCGGTGCCGATGTGGCGCACACATCAACTGCGTGTGCATCGCGCCGACGGCTGCGCTGCGCTTATCGCCGCGCAGACCGCACAGGACAAATTCTTCGGCACACATGCGCGCTACGCCGATGGCGCCGAGATCGCGGCGCCCGCCCCGGCGGGCCTGGGCGTCAAACCGCTCTCCGTGAACGGCTTCTACCGCATCGAGATCAAGGCGAGCACAGATGGTCTCGCCTACCTCGCAACCGCGCGCGCAACCGATACGCAAGGTCAGGCCAGCGATTCACGTTGCGTGGAATTCTCGCTCGATCACAACGGGCGACGTCGAGCCGTCGACTCGACCGGAGAGGATCGATCCGCCGACTGCTGGCGTTAGTCAGCCGCAGTTCAGCTGCGTGGCGCGGCGGTACGCAGGGAACGCGGCAGAGAGAACACCACGTGTTCCTCGCGGCCCTTCAATTCGTCGGCGGCGGTGCCGCCCCATTCGCGCAGGCGCGCCACGACTTGCTGCACGAGTTCTTCGGGTGCGGACGCGCCGGCGGTGACACCTACGGCGTTTTTGCCTTCAAACCATTCGCGTTTCAGGAACGAGGCGTCGTCGATCAGATAACCGGGCCGCCCGGCCCGCTCGGCCAGTTCGCGCAGCCGGTTCGAGTTGGAACTGGTGATCGACCCCACGACGATCAATACGTCGCAGCTCGCGATCAGCTCCTTCACGGCATCCTGGCGATTCTGGGTGGCGTAACAGATGTCTTCGCGGCGCGGGCTCGCGAGCGACGGGAACCGTTGCCGTAGTGCATTGACGATGGCCGCGGTGTCATCCACCGACAGCGTGGTCTGCGTGACGAAGGCCAGCCGGTCGGGGTCACGTACCTCGAGCTGCGCCGCCTGCGCGACGTTCTCGATCAGGTGCATGTGCCCGCCATTGACGGTGTCGAATCGACCCATGGTGCCTTCGACTTCCGGGTGCCCGGCGTGGCCGATCAAAACCACGTCGCGGCCCTCGCGCGCATAACGCGCGACTTCCATGTGCACCTTGGTGACCAGCGGACAGGTGGCGTCGAACACGGCCAATCCGCGCCGTGACGCTTCGTTTTCCACGGCCGCCGGGACGCCGTGCGCCGAGAAGATCACGGTCGCATTGTCGGGCACCTGGTCGAGTTCGTCGACGAACACAGCGCCGAGCCGCCGCAGGCGGTCGACCACGTGCACGTTGTGAACGACTTCATGCCGCACGTAGATAGGCGCGCCGAACAACGCGATGGCGCGTTCGACGATGTCGATGGCGCGATCGACGCCGGCACAGAATCCGCGTGGGTTGGCGAGCAGGATCTTCATACGGTGCCGGTCATTTCCCCTGGCTGGCCTTGAGCGCCTGCTCGCGGCGCCATTCACGCAAAGCGTCGAGCACCACGAGCGCGGCGCCGATGCTGATCGCGGAGTCGGCTACGTTGAACGCGGGGAAATAATGCGGACCCCAGTGCGCGAACACGAAGTCGACCACATAGCCGTGTTCGATCCGGTCGATGACGTTGCCGATCGCGCCGCCGAGAATCAGCGACAAACCGCTCGCGAGCAGGCCATGCGTGGCGCGCGCGATGGTGCGCAGCCAGTAGATGAGCCCGATCGAGACCGCCACGGCCAGCACCGAGAACGCCCAGCGCTGCCAGCCGCCGGCCGTCGCCAGGAAACTGAACGCGGCGCCGGGGTTGTGGGCACGCACGATGTCGAGGATGGGCAAGACCGAGAACGAATCGCCCAGCAGCATCGTGCGTTCGATCCACAACTTGGTCAGTTGATCGACGGCGATTACCAGCACGGAGACCCACAGCAGGGGGATTCCGCTCGCACCCCAAGGTATTTTCACGGCGTCGTTCATACGAATTTCCGCGCTTCGCCCGGCCCGGTGACGTTTGCCACACACCGCTCACAGAGCGTCGGGTGTTCGGACTGTGAGCCGACCTCGGGCCGGTGATGCCAGCAGCGTTCGCACTTCGGCGCGCTGGTCGGCTGGACCCGAATCCACAGCCCGCCCTCTTTCGCGATCTCGGCGACCTTGATGGCGCCGACCGGCGGACCCGCCGCGTTGCTCACGCGCTTCACGCGCGCCTCGGAGGTGATCAGCAGGAAACGCAGCTCCTCACCGAGTGCCTGGAATCTGGATAGATAGTCGTCCTTGCAGAAGACTTCCACTTCCGCATCGAGCGGCGCGCCGATGGTACCGGCTGCCCGCAGTTTCTCCATCTCGAGCGCGACGGCGGCCTTGAGCGCGATGAAGCCATTCCAGTCGATCGCTTCCTCGGCAACCTTTGGCAACTCGTGCCAGGTCTCGAGGAACACCGACTCGCTGCGTTTGCCCGGCATGAAGCTCCAGATCTCATCCGCCGTGAACGACAGGATCGGCGCGAGCCAGCGCACCATGCTCTCGGCGATGTGAAACAGCGCGGTCTGCGCGGAACGGCGCGCCACGCTTTTCTTCGGCGTGGTGTAGAGGCGATCCTTGAGGATGTCGAGGTAGAAACCGCCGAGATCGACGACGCAGAAATTGTGAATCTTCTGGTAGATGGCGTGGTATTCGTACTTGCGATACGCCTCGGCGATCTCCTCGTGCAACGCGGCGGCACGCGCCAGCGCCCAGCGGTCGATCGCGACCATCTGGTCAACCGGCAACACGTCGGTCGCCGGATCGAAGCCCGCGAGGTTGCCGAGCAGGAACCGCACCGTGTTGCGCATGCGCCGATACGAATCGGAGATGCGCTTGAGGATTTCCTCCGACAGGCTCATCTCGTTCGCGTAGTCGGTCGCGGCGATCCACAGCCGCATGATGTCGGCACCAAGCGTCGACATGATCTTCTGCGGCGCGATCACGTTGCCCAACGACTTGGACATCTTGCGGCCCTTGTCGTCGACGGTGAATCCGTGGGTCAACACACCCTTGTAAGGCGCACGCGCGTACAAAGCCTCGGACGTGAGCAGCGAAGAATGGAACCAGCCGCGATGCTGATCGGAACCTTCGAGATACAGATCGACCGGCGGCTTCACGTCGTCCGGATGGGTGTGGTGCACACACTCGTGCGACAGGCCCGAGTCGGCCCACACGTCCATGACGTCGGTCACCTTCTCGTAGTGGTCGGCGTCCTCGCCTAACAACTCGCGCGGCTCGAGCTCGAACCACGCTTCGATGCTGTCTTTCTCGATGCGCGCGGCAACCTGGTCGAGCAATTCCGCGGTACGCGGGTGCAACGCCTGCGTTTGCTTGTGCACGAACAACGCGATCGGCACGCCCCAGGTGCGCTGGCGCGACAGACACCAGTCCGGGCGCTTCTCGATCATGCCCGCGAGGCGCTGCTCGCCCCAGGCCGGTGTCCACTGCACTTTCTTGATGTCGCGCAACGCGTTCGCGCGCAGACCCTTCTGGTCCATGCTGATGAACCACTGCGGAGTCGCGCGGAAGATCACCGGTGTGTGATGGCGCCAGCAATGCGGATAACTGTGCGTTATCTGTTCGCGTTTGAGCAGGCGGCCGCGGCTTTCGAGTTCCTTGATCAGCAACTCGCCGCCCTCGTCCACCTTCAGGCCCGCCACGAAGGGCGTGCCTTCGCGGAAGCGGCCGTCGCCCATCACCGGGTTGTCGACCGGCAGGCTGTATTTCTGGCCGATGATGAAGTCGTCCTGGCCGTGCGCAGGCGCCGTGTGCACGGCCCCCGTGCCGGCTTCGAGCGTCACGTGATCGCCCACGATCACCGGGACGTGTTTGGGCAGGAACGGATGCTGCAGCTGCAGATGTTCGAGCGCACTGCCCTCGAACTGCACCAGCACCTGCCCCTTGTTCAAGCCGTAACGCGCGAGCGAGGCGTCCAGCAATTCGTTCGCCAGCACTAACAACTCGGACTGGCCGTTGCGCGACACCCACAGCAATACGTATTCGATCTTCGGCCCGAGACTCACGGCCTCGTTCGCGGGCAGCGTCCAGGGCGTGGTGGTCCAGATCGGGATCGACACCGGGAACGCGCCGATGACGTCCGGATCCACGCCGACGCGGCGCGCGAGCTCGCTGTTGTCGGCGACGCGGAATTCGACGTCGACCGCCGCAGAGACCTTGTCTTCGTATTCGACCTCGGCCTCAGCCAATGCGGAGCGGCAATCCAGGCACCAGTGAACCGGTTTGGCGCCTTTATACAAGTGTCCGTTCTTGATGATGTGCCCGAGCGCGCGGATCTGTTGCGCTTCGTAGTGTGGGTCCATCGTGAGATACGGACGACTCCAGTCGCCCCACACACCGAAGCGTTTGAACTCGCTGCGCTGCAGATCCACCTGCTCACTTGCGAACTTGCGGCAGGCCGCGCGGAAATCCTTCGCGGAGATCTTCGCGCCCACGCGCCCGACTTTTTTCTCCACCGCGTGTTCGATCGGCAGGCCGTGGCAATCCCAGCCCGGCACATACGGCGAGTCGTAACCGTCGAGCGAATGCGACTTCACCACGATGTCCTTGAGCACCTTGTTCACGGCGTGACCCAGGTGTAACGCGCCGTTCGCGTACGGCGGTCCATCGTGCAGCACGAATCGCGGCCGGCCGCGCGCAACGATGCGCAACTTGCCGTACAGGTCGCCGGTTTCCCAGGCGGCCTGCATTTTCGGTTCGCGTTGCGCTAGATCGGCCTTCATCGGAAAGCCGGTCTCGGGAAGATTGATCGTGCTCTTGTAGTCAGCCACTGCGGTCACATTCCTCTAACTATTTGTTGCATCTTCAGGGCTGGTGCTGCTGCAGAATCGCGCGCGCCCCGGCCGCGTCCTTGTGCATCTGCTGAACCAGCGCATCGAGGTTCCCAAACTTCTCCTCGTCGCGGATCTTCGCGACGAACTCCACTTCCAGCTCGCGCCCGTACAACGAGCCGTCGAAATCGAACACGTGCGCCTCGAGCAAGGGCTCGGTGCCGCCCACCGTGGGGCGAAACCCGAGGCTTGCGACGCCGTCGCGCGGCGTATGCGCATTGACTTCGTCCACACCGCGCACGCGCACCGCGAAAATGCCCGTCAGCGGCAGCTTCGCACGCCGCATGCGGATGTTCGCCGTGGGATACCCCAGCCGCCGACCCAGCTTCTCGCCTTGCACCACGCGGCCACGCATCGAATACGCCCGGCCCAGCAAATCGCGCGCCTTGGCAAAATCACCGGCGGCCAGCAATGCGCGAACGCCGCTCGAACTCACGCGCGTGTCGTCGATACACACCGACGGCACCAGCTCGAGCGCGAACCTTCCGGCATCGGCCGCCGCGCGCAGCAAACCCACGCTGCCGGCGCCACCGCGGCCGAAACGAAAATCCTGCCCCACGACCACCGCCGAGGCGGCGAACCGCTCCGACAACAGGTTCACGAACTGCTCGCCGGTGAGCGACCGCAGCTTCTCGTCGAAGCGCAGCACGCACAGAAAGCTCAAATCCGATCGCTCGAGCACCCGCCAGCGCTCACGCAGGTCGGTCAACCTGGCCGGCGGATCCTGGGGCGCCAGGTATTCGCGCGGCAGCGGCTCGAACGTCAGCATCATCGCGGGCTTGGCGGCTTGTGCCGCGAGCGCACAGGCGCTCGCAATCAGCGCGCCGTGGCCCAGGTGGATGCCATCGAAGCTGCCCACCGTGATGGCGGCGCCGCGATGTCTGTCCTTCAGCCCCTGCAATCCGCGAACGATTTCCATCGGGGATTATGCGTGGCCGCCGCGCATCTGCGCCAGACGCACGCCCGAAACGTATAACGCGGCGAAGTAGGCTGCGGCGGCGCCGACCACGCATAGCGCCAGCCGCGTAGCCCGTTGCAGCGGCGGCAGCGCCAGCCAGTCCGATGTGCTGCCGGCCCACCAGATCAACAACCCCGCCATGACCGCATTCGCGAACAGGATGCGACCGACCAGCACGCCCCAGCCCGGCTTTGGCTTGTAGACGCCCGCTTTGACCAGCCCACGCCACAACAGGGTGGTGTTGATGGCCGCCGAGACGCAGGTCGAGGTGGCCAGCAGGATGTGCGGCGCGGGAAACCCGAAGTGTTTGGCGGGCAAGACGACACCGATGTTCAGCGCCATGTTGCAGCCGAGAGCGATGAATCCCACGCGCACCGGGGTGCGGGTGTCCTGCCGGGCGAAGTAGCCGGGTGCGAGCACCTTGACCAGCGAGAACCCGATCAGGCCCCACGAATAGGCCATCAGCGCGTAGCTCGCCATGTCGACGTCATGCGCAGTGAATTTGCCGTAGCCGAAGGTGGTAGCGGTCAGCGGCCCCGAGAACGCCAGCATCGCAACCGCAGCCGGGGACACCAGCAGGATCACCAGGCGCAGCGCCCAGTCGAGAGTCTCCGTGAAACGCTCGGGCGATTCGGCGGCGTGGTGCTTCGAGAGCCCCGGCAGGATGACCGTCGCCAGCGCGATGCTGAAAACCCCGAGCGGAAATTCCATCAGGCGGTCGGCGTAGTACAGCCACGACACGCTGCCCGTGATGAGAAACGAGGCGATCTGTGTATCCAGCAGCAGGCTCACCTGCGCCATCGATGAGCCGGCGATGCCCGGGAGCATCAGCTTGCCGATGCGTTTCACGCCTTCCGCCGCGGGCCGCCAGCGCGGCCAGCGGAACAGGCCTAACTTCACGACCATCGGCACCTGGAAGGAGAGCTGCAGCAGTCCGCTGACGAACACACCCATCGCGAGTGCCACGCCCGGGTTTCGCGCATGCGGCGCGATCCACAACGCGACGGAGATCATGACAATGTTCATGATCACCTGCGTGTACGCGGGCAACGCGAACTTGCCGTAACTGTTGAGCACGCCCGAGAACAGCGCGCTCAGCGAGATGAAAAACAGATAGGGGAACGTCCAGCGCAACATCGACACGGCGAGATCGAACTTCTGGCCGTCGGCGTGCCAGCCCGGTGCGAATGCGAGAATGATGAGCGGTGAGGCGATCACGCCGACCAGTGTGATGACCAACAGCACGACCCCGAACGTGCCGGCGACATCGTCGACCAGGCCGCGCACTTCGTCCTGCGAGCGCTTGTGCTTGTACTCGCTTATGACCGGCACGAAGGACTGCGAGAACGACCCTTCGGCGAACAGGCGGCGCAGGAAATTCGGAATCTTGAAGGCGACCAGCCAGGCATCCATGAAGGCGCTGGCGCCAAAGGCCTGGGCGTAAATCATCTCGCGCGCCAGGCCGGTGATTCGCGACACCAGGGTCGCCACGCCGGTCACCGCCGTGCTCTTGAAAATCGCTCCGCTCACCGTGCAAGCACCCGAAAAATAAAGGAAAACCTTGAGACCGCGCGCACTATACCGGACTCAAGTGGGCGAATAGTGGCGAGCGTTGACAAGGCAGGGGTCGCTCAGCACACTACGCGGCCTCAAAACGACCCTGATTTTCTGGAGATTGCTGCGTGGCGAATACCAAGTCGGCCGAAAAAGCCGCCCGTCGAGCTGAAACCAACCGCACCCGCAACGTGGCACTCCGCTCACGCATGCGCTCGGCCCTGCGCAAGGTCGGCGAAGCCGTCACGGCCGGCAACAAAGCCGAAGCCGCCGCGGCGCTCAAAGATGCCCAGCCGATGATCGATTCGCTGGTCAACAAGAACGTCATCCATCGCAATAAGGCCGCGCGCCACAAGAGCGCCCTGTCGGCCCGCGTCAAAGCGATGGGCAAGTAAGGTTCGCAAGAACAAGACTTCGGCGCCTCACGGCGCGGAGCACGAAAAAGCCGGCTACTAGCCGGCTTTTTTGTTGGCGGGGACTGGCTCCGTTTTCGCTTCGAAAACGGTGCCTGTCCCCTCTACTTCTTCCGCCTGGCCGAAGCGCTCTTCTTCTTTTTCTTCGCCTTGGTCTTCTGGGCGACCGTCTTCTTCGCCGTTTTCTTCTTCACAACCTTCTTCTTGGCCGGCACCGGCTTCTTCTTCACCGCCGCCGCCTTTTTCTTCTTCGGCGCAGCCTTCTTCACAACAACCTTCTTCGGCTCCTTCACCTCCGGCAACAACAAATTCCCCTGAGCCGGCGCCTCCCCGGACTCAATGAAACTCATCACCGCCTCGGTCAGATCCGTCGTCCCCGCGTGCGTCGCACCCGAAATCAGAAACGCCGGCCCGCGATACTTCAGCGCCTGCGCGATCGACACCGCTTTCGCCACTGCCTCTTCCGGCAGCATCAAATCGCTCTTGTTGAGCACCAGCCAGCGCGGTTTGGACAGCAGGTCCTCACTGAACTTGCCGAGTTCCCCAATGATCGAAAGCGCATCGCGCACCGGATCCGCCGAAGGATCGCTGGGCGCGATGTCCACCAGGTGCAACAACACTCGCGTGCGCTGCAGATGGCGCAGGAAACGGATTCCGAGGCCGGCTCCGTCGGCCGCGCCTTCGATGAGTCCGGGGATATCGGCCATGACAAAGCTGCGCTGGTTGCCGCAGCTGATGACGCCGAGATTGGGATACAGCGTCGTGAACGGGTAGTCCGCGATCTTCGGCCGCGCCGCCGACACGGCGGTGATGAGCGTCGACTTGCCGGCGTTCGGCAGGCCTAACAAGCCCACATCCGCGATCACCTTGAGTTCGAGCTCGAGCAAACGTTGTTCGCCCGGCAGGCCGGGGCCGAATTGGCGCGGCGAGCGGTTCTTGCTGGTCTTGAAGCGCTGGTTGCCCCAGCCGCCCTTGCCACCGCGCGCCACCAGCAACTCCATGTCCGCCTCGGCGAGATCGCCCAGCACCTCGCCGGTCTCCGCGTCGCGCACGATGGTGCCCACGGGGACCATCACCAGGGTGTCCTCACCGCCGCGGCCACTCATGTCGCGTCCGCCGCCCGACTGGCCGTTCTGCGCGCGAAACGTACGCTCGACGCGGAAATCGACCAGCGTGTTGATGCCGTGGCGCGAGCGGAAGGTGACGCTGCCGCCCAAGCCGCCGTCGCCGCCGTCGGGGCCACCGAAGGGCACGAATTTCTCGCGCCGGAAGCTGACTGCGCCGCGGCCGCCGTTACCGGCCTGAACCTTTACGCGTGCTTCGTCGACGAATTTCATGGACTGAACCTGCCTTAACAAAAAACCCGGCGCATGGCCGGGTCGTGGAATCGGAATAGAAATCGGAAGGGGTGCAGCCCCCTGGAAGGGGGCAGCCCCCGAATTAAATGGCTTCGATGTTCACGAAGGTCTGCTGCTCGGCGCCCTTCTTGGTGAACTTGACCGTGCCCGCCTTGAGGGCGAACAAGGTGTGATCGGTGCCGATGCCGACATTCGTGCCCGCACGCATCGTGGTGCCGCGCTGACGGACCAGGATGTTGCCGGGAATGACGGACTCGCCGCCGAACTTCTTCACGCCCAGGCGTTTGCTGTGCGATTCGCGGCCGTTACGAGTACTGCCGCCTGCCTTTTTATGTGCCATGAGAGTCGAACTCCTCGAATCTAGTTAGGCGCTGATGCCCGTGATCTTGACCTGCGTGTAGAACTGGCGATGCGTGCCCTGGCGCAGGTAGTGCTTGCGGCGACGGAATTTGACGATGACTTTCTTCTCGCCCTTGCCGTGCTTCTCGACGACGGCCGTGACCTTGCCGCCCTTGAGCATTGGCGCGCCGATCTTGATGTCGTCGCCATTGCCAACGAGAAGGACTTCGCCGAATTCGACAGTTGCGCCTGCTTCAGCGTCGAGTTTTTCGACTTGAAGGACGGTGCCGTTTTCGACCCGATACTGTTTACCGCCCGTGGCGATGACCGCGTACATCGTGATAACTCCGGAAACCCGTTCGAAACCAAAGCCTTAAGCCCTGTGCCATTTCGAAGGGAGGCGCATTCTACGTATGCCCCCTCCATCGGTCAAACAGACCGGCAAACCGTAAATTAGGCACTAGAATCAATGCCCTGAATGAGCTCCAAGGTCACCCCTCTGCCCACATCCCGTGCCGCGCCACGCGCCGTCGACGCTCCCGTCATGCCTCTGGAGGAGATTCGCGGCCTGGTGAGAACCGATCTTGCCTCGGTCGACACCATGATTCGCGCGCGGTTGAAGAGCGCGGTGCCGCTGGTGGATCAGGTCGCCGAACACATCATCGGCGGTGGCGGCAAACGACTGCGCCCCCTGTTGTGTGTGCTTGCGGGCCGCGCCTGCGGCATCGAAACGGAAAAACACGTCGAAGCGGCCGCGTTCATCGAGTTCGTGCACACCGCGACTTTGTTGCACGACGACGTGGTGGACGGATCGCAGAAGCGCCGCGGCCGCGCCACGGCTAACAACATCTTCGGCAACCAGGCGAGCGTGCTGGTCGGGGACTTCGTCTACTCGCGCGCGTTCCAGATGATGGCGACCGTCGGCTCGCAACGCGTGATGGAGATCATGGCCGACGCGACCAACGTGATCGCCGAGGGTGAAGTGCTGCAGTTGATGAACGCGCACGATCCCGAGACCACCGAGCAGCGTTATCTCGAAGTGATCTACCGCAAGACCGGCCGGCTGTTCGAAGCCGGCGCCGAAGTCGCGGCAGTGCTGGCCGGCGCATCCACCGCGCAGCAGTCGGCGCTGGCGCAGTACGGCAAACATCTCGGCACCGCGTATCAGCTGATCGACGACGTGCTCGATTACAAATCCGACCCGGCGACCCGTGGCAAGAATCTCGGCGACGATTTATCGGAAGGCAAACCCACGCTGCCGCTGTTACACGCGCTGCGTCATGGCAACGATGAACAACGCGCGCTGATCCGCCTGGCGATAGAACAAGGTGGCCTCGCGCAGCTAGGACCCATCGTCGATGCGATCGAGACCACCGGCGGTCTCACCTATGCGATCGGCTTCGCGCAACGCGAAACCACGCAGGCGCTGGAAGCATTGAAGTCGCTGCCCGAAACGCCGTACTCGCGCGCGCTCGCCGCGCTCGCGCGCTTCGCCCAGGAACGCACCAGCTAAACGGGGTCAGACCCCAATTTCATCTTTGGGCGCTCGCCGTACGTGAACGCTCTCCAGACCCACTCCATCGGGCCATAGGCGAAGCGGCCCAGCCACCAGCGGCTGAAAACCATCTGCAGCAGGTAGAACAGGATGACGATGCCGGCGAGACAGCCGGTTCCGATCCGGCCAGCCAGCGCGAGGCCAGGGCCGATACCAAACAATACGAACCCGATCACGAGACTCTGTGTCAAGTAGTTAGTCAGTGCCATGCGCCCGACCCAGGCGAAAGGCGAAACAATTCGAGCACCCGCCTTGGTGTTGCTCAAGGTGACCAGGACACTGACATACCCGGTTGCGAGAACCGGCACCGCCACGAGGTGCAGGACACCCCCGATGAGTTCGCGCTGCTCCCACTCTGGCAACCGCGACGACTCGTTCAGCAATGTCGCGATGCCTTCGAGGATCAATCCCGCTGGCAGACTCCAGCGTGCCATCCGCTTCCAACCTCTCGCGAAGTCGGCGGCGCGCGTTATCCATCCGTGTCGCCCCACCCAGGAACCGATCATGAATCTCCCCAGTGCATAGGCCAGCCAGCCGACGATCAACCCGGTGGCGATGTAATCGATGAACACCCAGTTGTAGAAGTTGGCGACAACCGCGAAGTAGTCGCCACTCGCCGAGATCTGCTGACGCATCAACACGTCAGCGTCGGTGTAACCCGTCGATTCGTTGAGCAAGATCGCTGTGGAACCGAATTCCATGGCCACTTCCTGAACGATGCGGCCCAGGAATGCCAGAATCAGGCCGATTGCGAGCAGGTCCCTGTTGCTGAGCCTCCTCAGCGCCAGCAGCAAAAATCCGGCCAGCGCATACAGATGCAGGATGTCCCACGTCCAGATGAAAAACATGTGAATCACGCCGATGATCAACAGCACCGTCAGGCGTCGCATGTAGAGATGTTCGGCGTCGATGCCGCGCGCTTCGATGCGCTCCAGCTGCAGGTAGAAGCCCACGCCGAACAGGAACGCAAATATCGTGTTCGCCTTGTCGACCGCCAGCCACTCGATCAACGCGGAGAGAGTGAAGTCGACGGCGGCGGTATCGAGCGAAAGCAACTGCTGCTCGGTCGCCATGATCGGCGCGCCCGCGAAACTCGTGAGGTTGACGAGGAACACGCCAAACAAGGCGACGCCCCGCAGCACGTCCATCACTTGGACGCGCTCATGCGCCGCGACCGGGACGGGCGCTGTCTCGTCTACCGGGCTAACAAATCCCCCGCCCAGGTCTTTTGAGCCTCGTAATCCGCGATACGCGCTTTCAAGGGTTCGAGATTCCACCCGAGGGTCCTTGCTTTTCGCAACGCCTGCCGCTGATCCAGCAGCGCCGCGCCGAAATCGCCCATGAACGCGTGGGCTGCGGCGCGGATCTCGAGCGCCGTCGGCAGCGCGTCGTGCTCAGGATCGAGCTCCGCGACCGCCGTCAGCGCCCTCTTCGGGTCGCGTATTGCTGCATCCGGATGCGCGGCGAGCATCGCGGCGAGCTCGTATTTGCCGTCGCGGGTGCCCGAGGCGGAGGCTTTCTCGAGCCAGTGCAGCGCCTGCACCGCATCACCCCCCGCGCCGCGTATTCGCATCAGGTAGTTAGCCAGGCTGACTTGCGCGTCTCCGTTGCCGGCGTCCGCCGCCTTGTTGAGCCAGGCAAGTCCTTTTGCCTCGTCGACTTCCGCCGCGAAACCGTCGAATACACTCATGCCCACCATGAATTGCGCTGCCGGCACGCCGGCTTGCGCCGCCCGCGTCAGCCACGGCATGAAGCTTTCGTCACTGGCGTTCAGATCCGGTCGAGTAGCCAGCAGGATTCCATAGATCGCCTGCGAGACCGGATCACCCGCCAACGCCTTCGGCTTCACCTCATTGAAACTCTTGCGGATGTCGGCGTCGCCCTCACCCCCACCCGGATTCACGAATTTGACCATGATGCGCATGGAACACGGCACTGCGGCGCCGTTCTGCTGCTTTGGATCGAATGTCGATGCCATGACGAGAGCTCGCGCCGCATCGTCGAACAGATCCCGCGGCGTTGCGAACCAGACACGCGGGTTGTGCGGATAACCTGCCGCGTCCACGGTGAAACCGACCATGATCTTTCCGGAAAAACCGCGCTTCTTGGCCTCCACAGGAAAGAAGTTGGCCGGGTTGGGTATTTTGCGGAAATTGCAGCCCCCGACCTTCAGGAGACTGACCGGCGTCGCCGGCAGCCAGCGCTTTTCGATCGCCGCTTTACCGAACTGCTTTTGCAGCTCGGCGACTTTCAGTCGCGCGGTGGCAGTTACGTGCGGTTCGAGCTGCGACACGATGCTTTGCGCCGCCTCGCCACCACCGTTCTCCTTCGCGATCACCGCCCACGCATAACCCAGCACGTTGTCGCGTTTGACGCCCTCCCCACCGACATACATGGCCGCGAGATTTTCCTGACCACGCAGATCGCCCATTTCGGCGAGTTCGCGATAGAGCTCGAAGGCGCGCGGGAGATCTTGCTTCGCCAGGGCGGCTTCGGCACCGTAGAGGTCGGCCCGGGCCGCAACACTGACCAAAAACAGACCGGCGGCCAATATAAGGCCGTGGCAACCCCGAAATTCACTCATATATATGTGCTCCCCCTGTGGCCCGGATGGTACCAACGCCCGGCTGGACAGCACCTCATTTGAACGGCGGCGGCGCCTTGAGTAGACTGCGCGCCCCGCTGCCCACGGCCATGCAACCCGTGCCGCCAGGGCCGGGTTCCGTCGAGTCGGGGTGTAGCTCAGCCTGGTAGAGCACTACGTTCGGGACGTAGGAGTCGAAGGTTCAAATCCTTTCACCCCGACCAATTAATCAAGCAGTTACGTTGAATCCGCCAAAGGTCTCCGATGGCCTGGCCCGGTAGGGTCAATCGAGGGTCAACGCACCAGATACCCGCGAAAATCGCGGCAACCTAACCACTCGCACGCGGACCCAGCCCTGCGGGCGGAACATGTGGAACACTTGCCGCCGCCGCGGCGCTGACACGTCGCTGGCGCGGGAGCGCGGCCCTGATGGGTGGAACCGTCGCCGGCGGCCGGTTCGAATATCCGGCTTGCGCGCGTGTTCAGAACAACAAGGAAATCCCCATGCGAGTCGTACTGTTCGTCTTGGCCGCCCTCTTCGCGGTCGGCGCATTTTTCACCTTCGCCGGAGCCACAACGATGCCGCAGCAGATCTTCGGGGCGATTCTTCTCGTCGTCTTCGCCGTGTTCCTGGTGGGCGCTGGCATTGTCGATGCCATCGTGCAGCTGAAAAAGACGATCGCTCCGCTTAGCTGATCTCAAGAACGAGGGTCGGGTGATACCGGACTGCTTCTTTATCGTGCCGAAAGGAATGGCGAAAGCTCAGTCCTAGGGCTCAGTCGATTGAGCTCGAGGATCACAGATGGGGGTCACATCGCATCGAGGCCGGAGCGTCGATTTCCTCGACTTCTCCAGTGTTTGGCACGTGACCCTGTCAGTGATGTGTGTCAATCGCGCCCGCGCGCGTCACGATGGGTGGGACCGTCGCGGACGATCGCTTCGATATAAGCGAAGCGAATCGCCTTACAAATCGCCGACGCCGTAGAGGAAGCGCGGGCCGCCGCGGCTGGTTCGCTGGCGCTAGACAGCTGATTAGGCAATATTTCGCTTCGAAAGGAGAATTGAACAATGAGAACGATCTATGTGGCGGTGCTGGCTTTCACAATGTCCATCACCGTCGCACGTGCCGACTCGGGCATCCTGGTCGGCCATGTTCCTAACGGCGCGGATCCGGCGATCGTGGTCGCTGTCGTCAAACAAGCGTTGATCAATCGCGAATGGACGGTCAAGGCGGCCGAAGCTAACTACGTCGTCGCTGTGATCGACGCCGGAGATACCGATGCGCAAATCCGCATTGAACTCTCTCGGGGTCGACTTCTGTATGACGGCACCGCCACCAGGACAATGCGGCCGACTGGGCCGCAGCAACAAATGATCGTGCGCAAAGGGGATGTACCGAAACGCTGGATCGAGTATCTGCGCCGAGACATCTCCGCCATCCTCGCGACGATGCCTGAGCACTGACGTCACGAACGATTCCGCGCTGGTGCCGGCGTGATCGTGCGCCAGCACCGGCGCGGCGATTCAGAAAGAGGGGAATCCAGGCCCGTATCCTTCTCCGGGTCGAATAACAGGTAAATGGTCGCTGATGAGTCGCCTGCTGCTGGTCTTTTACCCCATGCCCGAATCCTTCGCGACCGTGAGCTAAGTGATGCGGTGCTTAGTTAGCCACTTCCTGGTGGCGCGAAACAGAAATCTGATTCCGTATCGCCACGGCGCCGCCAGGCGCCGCTTTGTGCGCGATTGTTCCCCCATCGCCTGAAACATAACGATTCGTCGACTCGGAAGCTTCAGACTGGCGACGTCGGTCAGGTCCGTAAGTAGATCCTCAATGGTCTTTAGAGTTCTCGGAATGTGATTTCTCTGCGCGTCCGTAAGCTGATCGAGCTGGCGCATGAGTACCTGTCCGATGATTCGCTCTGCGTCTGCGGGCGTGTACTGCTGACCCTCACGCACACCGGCGGCCTGCATGACGGTTTGTGCCTCGAGGTGCAGCGATCCGCGCAAGCGTTCGGAACTTAAATCACCTAAGTAGCGCCGCTCTGCATTCTGAATTCTCGACACGATGTTTGGGTCGTGCGTCTGAAGCAGAAACGCCACGGACGCCATTTCGACTTGCGGGGAAGGCTCTAGGTTGCCTTGGGCCGGAGCGATTTCTAGGGCAATCGGCGGACGATTCCACCTCTGTTGCACACGCTCAGTCGACGGTAGATAGATCTGATGCCAGAGATCGTGCAAGTCCGCATACATCTGCATCAGTGTAAGTAGGGCTCGATTCGCCGCGTCGGTTTGTTCGCGACCGCGTTCTTTCCAGCTTCGGATCGCCTCAAGCGCGAATGCGGCGGCAGCACCTGCGAAGGCAGCCCAGAATTCGCTCGAAGCAAGAAAATCCTGAAGGCTGAGTCCGCTGTCTCTCATTTTTTTCTCCCCACTCGAAAATACAGTGTAGCGAAGTCATTTGCACTGGATGGACGCGCCGGAACATAACGAGCCAGAATTTCGCTCGTGCCCACAATCGAACTCACCGACTCGGAACTCGCGAGCCTCGCCCTAGCCGCACGCGTCGCACGAGAGCAGGCGTTCGGCGATGCAGCGAAGCAAGGTCAGTCGAGTACGCGGGGGATCTTCGAAGACGCCGCCGAGCGTTACAACGCGCTTAGCGTCAAGCTCGAGGCAATCCGCAAATCGGCCCCTTCGCAACAGAAAGCCGACTCGCGCGGGCGCTGAGCTCGGGTGACGCTGTCGCCATGACGGGCGAGGAATTCATGGCGGCCGCTGAGTCGATGCTGCGCAAACACTTCGGGGAGGATGGCCTAGAGTTCATTCGCGCATGCGTCGCGACGTGGAAACGCCGGCGGGAATTGAACCCGCAACCTCCTCCCCAGTACCCTGCAGTTCTCATACCTGGGGCCTTTCCGTCAGCGAGGCGCTCTATCCATTGAGCTACGGCGCGCAACGACCATAGCCGACCTGGCTCGTGTTCCAAAAACCTAGGCGATTATCCCTTTGACAAACCCACGCGGCTATGGGAATATGCTGCTCATGAAC
>JBDTSP010000010.1:0-164551 GCA_039931065.1 Pseudomonadota bacterium
GCGGCATGTCATGCGTGTTCAGACTGGCGACCACGCCGGCCGGAATCCGGCGCACGTCCAGAGCGGTGCGGGTGGTGTCTTCCTTCCCCAAAAGGCGCCATCCGCACCGCGGTTCCTCTCCGCGCGCGCCGCCAAGGTACACTTCAGTCCGATGTACCTGCGGCTCCAACGCGACGGCGAAACTCTCGACCTCGAGCTCATCGGCGAATGGCGCGGTGCGAATCTGCCCGCCATCGACGCCGAAATAGACGGGCAGTCCTTCGCCGGCGCACACACGCTCAAGGTATCCGTCCCCGAATCCACAACCCTCGATCTGGCCGGCGCCTGGCGCCTGCGCGAATTGCTCAAGGCCGCTGAAGCCGCCGGCGCCGCCGTCGAGTTCGACGGCCCGCCGCCGGGCCAGCTGGGGCTCATAGATTCCACGCTGGCGGGCAAGGCGCGGCCGACGCCGCAGTCCTCATCCGAGTCCGCCTTCGAGCCGGTCACCGCGCTCGGGAAACACGTGACACAGCGTGTGCAGGGCATGAAGCTCGCGCTAGATTTCGTCGGCCGTGCCTGCGTGGCCTTCGCGCGCGCCTGCACCAGCTGGCGCCGCCTGCGACCGGCGTCGATCGCGCGGCACGTCTACGAGACCGGCATCACCGCCATTCCCATCGTTTCGCTGATCGCCTTCCTGATCACCTTGATCATTGCCTACATCGCCGCGCAGCAGGCGCGCGAATACGGCGCCGAAATATTCGTGGTCGACATCGTCACGGTCGGCGTACTGCGCGAATTGGGCGTCTTGCTCACCGCCATCATCGTTGCCGGCCGCTCGGGGTCGGCGTTCGCCGCGGAAATCGGCGCGATGAAACTCAACGAAGAGGTCGACGCGTTACACGCGATCGGCGTCGAACCGCACGAAGTGCTGATCGTGCCGCGCGTCATCGGTCTGGTCATCGCGATGCCGCTGCTGGCGGTCATCGCCGACGGCATCGGGCTCACCAGCGGTGCGTTGTTGTGCAAGTGGCTGCTCGACATGCCGCTGGTGCTGTATCTCGAGCGTGTGCAGGACGCGATTGCACCCACCACCTTCTGGGTGGGCATCATGAAGGCACCGGTTTTCGGCCTGCTGATCGCGTTGTCGGGCACCTACCGCGGGCTGCAGGTGCGCGATTCGTCGCGCGAACTCGGCCGCCTGACTACCGTCGCCGTCGTGCAGTCCATCTTCCTGGTCATCTTCGCCAACGCGATGTTCGCCATCGCGTTCTGGCAGCTGGACATCTGATGGCCGAGCCGCTCATCGAAGTCCGCGGGCTCGTGAATCGCTTCGGCCGCCAAATCGTGCACGACGGGCTCGACATGACCGTCTACAAAGGCGAAGTGTTCGGAATCGTCGGTGGTTCGGGTTCCGGCAAATCGGTGCTTTTGCGTTCCATCCTCGGGCTGCAGCGGCCACAGGCGGGTGAGGTGCGTATGCAGGGGCGCGATCTCACGAAATTGAGCATCGCGCAGCTCAAGGATATCAAGGCGACCTACGGCGTCACCTTCCAGCAGGGCGCGTTGTTCTCCTCGCTCACCGTTTTGCAAAACGTACAACTGCCGATGCTCGAACACCTGCGGCTGACGCCGCGCGAGCTCGACGAACTGGCGATGCTCAAGATCCGCCTGGTGGGCCTGTCCGACGAGGCGGCGCGCAAGTTTCCGGCGCAGCTCTCGGGCGGCATGATCAAACGCGCCGCGCTGGCGCGTGCGCTGGCCCTCGATCCGACGCTGCTCATGCTCGACGAGCCGACGGCGGGTCTCGATCCGATCAGTGCGGCGGCCTTCGATGCACTATTGATGGACCTGCGCGAGCAGCTAGGACTCACCGTGGTCATGATCACGCACGACCTCGACACCATCTTCAGAACCTGCAATCGTGTCGGGGTGATCATCGACCGCAAGATGACGAGCGACACCCTGGATAACATCACCGCCAATCCGCATCCGTGGATCCAGGCTTACTTCCACGGCGAACGCGCCGTACGTTTCGGCCAGGGCGCGGCCAAAGATGTGAAGAACCATGGAACGTGAAGCTAACTACACCGCCGTCGGCGCCTTCGTACTGCTGGTCGCCACCATGGCCGGCCTGTTCGTGTACTGGTACGCGGGCAGCGCCGATGCGCGCGACTACGTGCGGTACGAGATGTATTTCGAGGGCAGCGTCTCGGGCCTCAATCGCGGCAGCACCGTGCGGTACCTGGGCGTCGACGTGGGGCGGGTGGTCGCGATCCGCATCGACAAACGCGCCTCCGATCGCGTACAGGTCATCTCGGACATCGATTCACTCACTCCGATCTCGAAGGAGACGCTGGCATCGCTGTCGATGCAGGGCGTAACCGGCCTGCTGTATATCGACCTGCTCGCCAGCGACAAGAACAAGGGCCGCATGCCGTCGGTGCCGAGCGAAATCTATCCGGTCATCGACACCGTGCAATCGAACTTCGACCGGCTGCTGGCGAGCCTGCCCGACCTGGTCGGCCGCGCCACGGCGGTTGTCGATCGCGCTTCGCGCGTGTTATCGGACGAAAACCTCAAGGCCTTCGCGAAGACCATGCAGAACGTCGCGCTGACTTCGAATTCGCTGCCGGGCGCCATGCGTGACGCCGCGGTGGTGGTCGCCGAACTCAAGGCGACCATGGCCGACGTGCGCGCGGCCGCGACCGGTGCGCGCGAGCTCATCGACACGTCGGGCCCGAATCTCACGGTGGCTTCGGAACGTCTGCGCGCCATCTCCGAAAATCTCGCCAAGACCACCACCAATCTCGACAAACTCATGGCGGACCATCGCGAGGATATGGGGCTGTTCCTGCGCGACAGCCTGCCGGAGTTCGAACGCCTGCTGCGCGACGGCCGCAGCGCCGCGCAGGAATTCCGCGAGCTGTCACGCAGCCTCAAGGCGGATCCGTCACAAATGATTTATGAGCCGAGTTACCGCGGCGTGGAGATTCCGCGATGAAGGCCAGGCTCTCGATATTGCTCGGTGTGTTGGCAATGGGCGGCTGCGGGGGGGTGTTCGAGAGCGAAATTCCCGCGGCGCAGGCGTTTGTGCTGAGACTCGCGCCGCGCCCGGCCGCGACGCCGTCCGCCACGCCACACGGCAGCGTGCTGCTGCAGCGGCCGGAAGCGGGCCCGGGCCTCGATTCCGACCGCATCGCGCTGCTGCGCAGCGATCACCGTTTCGATTTCTATGCCGCCAGCCGCTGGGCGGCGCCGGCGCCGGACATGGTCGAGAGCGTGATCGTCGATGCGTTGCGCGCCGGCGGCAATTTTTCCGCCGTGTTCGACGACACCTCGCCGTACGCGCCGCGTTACAGCCTGCGGGTGGCGCTGCGCCGGTTCGAATCCGACTACACGGCCGGTGGCCGCGCGCCCACGGTGTTCGTGGTGCTCGACTGCACGCTGGGCCGGCATCGCGACCGCGAATTGCTGGCGAGTTTCACCGCACAAGGGTCGGCCGTGGCGAGTGAAGATCGTCTCACCGCCGTGGTGGCCGCGTTCGAGGCGGCGACCGCGACGGCGATGGCGCAGCTCGATCAGTCGATCGCGACGGCGATCGACTCCGAAGGCGATCTCAAAAAGTAGACAGGCCCGAAGCTTCCATCAGGCGGTACAGCCAGTAAGTGCCCTGGGCGGCGTCGGCGTAGGCGCCGAATTCGGCGGTGTACTCGAGCGGCGGCGGACCGCGATTGGTCCACAGCGATTCAAACCACGTATTTATGCTGGTCGCGATCTCGGCGTTCAGCGGCACACTCGCGGCGATGTTGGCCTCGAGGTTGAAATTGTCGATGTTGCGGCGGGTGAGATTCGCCGAGCCCAGGGTGAACCAGAATTCCGTGGCGGTTCGCAGCGCCACGATCTTGGTGTGGAACTGCTCGCCGTGGGTGCGGAACCAGCGCACCTTGATGGCGCCATCCGAAGCGGCGGCGAGTTCGGTTGCGACCGAGCGGTTCGGGATGCCGTTCTTGGTGCGACCGAAGGCATCCTTGTTCGGATCGAGGATCACGCGCACCGCGACGCCGCGTTTCGCCGCCGAAACCAGCGCCCGCACCACCTCGCGCTCCGATAGATAGAACATCGCGACGTCGATGCTGTCGCCGACGCGGGTTCCCGTGACATTGCGCACGATCGCGGCGCGGATCTCGCCCTCGGTGAGGACCTGCACCTGCGCCGCGTTTTCCGGATGCGGTACTGCGCCGGCCGGTTCGAGTGCGGGCGGCGTCCAGTCGGTGCGCCAGCCGGAGGCGCGCGCCAGCGACAGTTCGCTCTCGAGCAGCGGCCACAACGCCGCGCCGGAAACCTTCAGGGCGACGTTGGAATGCAGGCTGCTGGCATCGTGCGGATTGGCGGAGGTGACGATGCCGGTGATGCCGCCGCGGCCGTCGTCGGCGAGCAGCACCTTGCGATGATCCGCCTTGAAATTGAGCAGCCGCGCCCAGGCGCCGAAGCTGACCTGATCCGGTCCGGCATCGAGCGGGTTGGGCAGCCAGGCATCACCCTTGCCATCGCCGGACCACCACTTCATGGTGATCCGCCACAGCGCCGAGTAGATAGGATTGGAATCGCGCAACGGGTCGAGGTCGACCCTGACGACATCGATTCCCGCGCCGCGCAAGGCCGCGAGGTCGCGCGACGGCAGGCCGCCGTACACGTCGTTGATCGGGTCGTACAGCAGCAGTACCCGCAGCCCGGGCATTTCGCGCTTGCGCTTGAGCAACGCGTCGCGCAGTTCGGTCGACAACTCGCGACGCGGTTTGACGTCGATGGCCGCGCCGCGCTGATTGTTGAACAGGAAGAAATCGAGCACGAGATATTCGCGCGCGTCGCCGACGACCTTGAGCATCGAATCGAAAATCTGCTGCCTGACTACCGGCGCGCCGAAGCCGTCGGCGCTGGTCACATCGGAGAGGAATTGCAGCTGGCTGAGCGGCGTTTCTACGATCGGGCCGCGAATGTTCACCCCGTCGGGCAACGGCTTGTACAGATTCCACGCTGCGACCGCGAACCACAGGAAGAGGAAGCCATAGAAAAGCTTCCGGCCGAGGCGCCGCTTGCGCAGCGGCGCCGCCGGTGGCGGAGACGGGTCTATAGGTGTCGCATCAGGCTCTTCAGCCATCGGCGGATTCTAGCCGCTCCGACAACTCCAGCCAGCGTGTCTCCAATTGTTCGATGTCGCGCAGGACAATCACGTGCCTTTCGTTCACCTTGCGGGCATGCGGCGCATCGCGCGAATAGTCGAGTGCGGCGATTTCCGTCTCGAGTTTGGCCCGTTCCTGAGTGAGTTTGGCCAGTGAAGTCTCGATCGACTTGACCTCCTGGCGCCTGGGCGCGAGATCCTTGCGATCGGGCGAGGCCTTGCCCTTCTTTTCGCGGCGTTCCGCGGCGGGCTTCGGCGCCGCCGGCGTTGCGGCATTTCCGCCGCGTTTCTCGAGCCAGTTGGAATAGTCCTCGAGATCGCCGTCGAAGTCGCGCACCTCGGCCTCGGCCACCAGCCAGAACTGGTCGCAGACGCTGCGCAACAAGCCACGATCGTGCGACACGACGATGACGGCGCCGGCGAAATCCTGCAGCGCGGTGATCAGCGAATGCCGCATCTCGAAGTCGAGGTGGTTGGTGGGTTCGTCCAGCAGCAACAGGTTGGGGCGCTCGGCCACCAGGATGGCGAGCGCGAGGCGTGCGCGTTCGCCGCCCGAGAAATGCACCACCGGTTCGAACACCCGGTCGCCGCGGAAGCCGAAGCCACCGAGATGATTGCGGCGGCGTTGCTCGTCCCACTGGGAACGCACGCCGATTTCATCGATGCGATTGGTGAGCGCCACCATCGCCGTATCGCGCGCGTCGAGCCGGTCGACTTCGAGCTGCGCAAAATTACCGACGATGAGGTCGGGGGAGGCCACGCGTTCGCCACCGCTCGGCGGCAACGCACCCGAGATCAGCTTCATCAGCGTGGACTTGCCGGCACCGTTGCGGCCGAGAATACCGATGCGCTCGCCCGGGTTCACAGAGCGGTTCACGCGCGAGATCACCGTGCGCTCGCCGTAGCCTGCATCGGCGAAATCGAGGGTTACCAGGGGCTGCGGCAATTTGCTGGCCGCGGCGAACTCCCACTCGAAGCCCTCCATCTCCTGATAGGTGGCGATGGTTTCGAGCTTGCCGAGCGCCTTGATACGGCTCTGCACCTGGCGCGCCTTGCTGGCCTGAGCCCGGAAGCGATCGATGAACGAATGCAGCCGCGCGACCTCGCGCTCCTGGCGCGCGGCCATCGCGGCGGATTGCTGGATGCTGGCGGCGTGTTGACGCTGGAAATCCGTGTAGTTGCCGGTCCAGTGCGTGAGCTGGTTGTTCTCGAGATTCACGATGCGACCCACGATGTCGTCGAGGAACTCGCGATCGTGCGATACCAGCAGCAATGTGCCGGGAAAACGCTGCAGCCAGGCTTCGAGCCATAGAACCGCGTCGAGATCGAGGTGGTTGGTCGGCTCGTCGAGCATGAGCACGTCGGCGCGCGACATCAGCGCGCGGGCCATGTTGGCGCGCATCTGCAGACCGCCGGACAGCTCCTTCACTTTGCGCTCGATGTCGGTGGGCGCGAACCCCAGGCCGTCGGCGAGTTCGGCGGCGCGCGCCGCCGAGGTGTAGCCGCCGGCGAGTTCGTAGTCGCCGAGCAGGTGTGCCTCTTTCATGCCGTCATCGGCCGCGCGGGCCTTCTCGAGTTCGACTTCGAGCGCCATGAGATTGGTATCGCCGCCGCGGATGTATTCGAGCACGCTCGATTCGGTCCGCGGCAGCTCCTGCGACACGGAAACGAAGTTGAGTTTGCCCGGCACCGTGTAGTCGCCGCCGTCGGCCCCGAGTTCGCCGCGCAGCAACGCCAGCAGGCTCGACTTGCCGCAGCCGTTGCGGCCGACGATGCCGATCTTGTCGCCGCGGAAGATGGTCAGGTTTGCGCGGTCGAACAGGACCGCGGCGCCCCTTCGCAGGCGTAAGTCACGGAGTTCAAGCATGAATGGGTTCCAGCATGGGGGCGCGATTCTAGGTGAGGGCGGCTATGCTGTCGTCGGTGTTTGGACGGGCCCTTTCCGTGAGCAAGACATGAGTGAGCTATTACTCGCCTATCTGCAGTCCGGGTTCGCCGACCACGGCATCGGCTGCGAGCGCCGCTCCGGCGTCATTCACGCCACGGACGGCCTCACGGTCGAACCGCGGGTTTCCCGCCGTGAAGATGTCCGTGGCACCGCCCAGGTGCGGGTCGATTTCGCGATCGACTCGCCGCTGCTTGCCGGCGTACCGCTGGTCGATTCATTCGCGGGTGTCGGCAATACGCCGGACGAAGCGGAGCGGAACGCGGCCGGCAAATTTCTGCAGGGCTCGTTCCACGTCGTTGCGGCAGCCCTCACCAGCCACGATGGTGATGGCGGTCAAGTCGAGTGGGAAGATCGTTCCGCGGGAAACAATGCCTGGCGGGTGTGCAACGGCCCGGTGTTGACGGTCGCGAGCCGCGAAGGCGCGCGAATCGAGGGCAGCGCGGAATTCTTCCCGCGGCTCAACACGCTGTTCATCGAAAACATGACTTCCGGGCCGCACTGGATGCGCGTGTTCCTCGGCGCACTCGACGGCAAACACATGGGTAGCGAGGTGCTGGTCGATGGCGCGGTCTGGGCGCCGGGCCAACAACTGCTCGACGAACACACCTGGGTCTATCCGGCCGGGTACGCGTCGTTGCGGTACCTGCTCATCGCGTTGCCCCGAACCGCCTGACCCGAACCGCGATCCATCCGCGTTGATGTCTCACGAGTGCGACTGTCGCGCGCTGGAGATGTCAAATGAAAAACCGGCTGCGTGCGCTGGCCCTCCTCGGTAGTTGGGCCGGTGGCTGGATTTGCGGAGGCAATGCCTGGGCTAACAACCCGTCTCCGGTGGTCGTTGAAATCGTCACGCCCGACGGCCGGGTATTCCAGGAATTTCCGCTCAATACGCGTGATGGTTCGTGGCGTTCCTACCTGCAGGCGGAGAAGGGCGCGCGTTACGAAGTGCGCGTGCGCAACACCACGGGGTCGCGGCTCGGGTTGGTCATCGCGGTCGACGGTCGAAACATCATCAATGGTGAGAAGTCCGCGCTCACGGGCGGCGAACCCATGTACGTGCTCGACGGCTGGGATTCGCAGAAGTTTGCCGGCTGGCGCGCGAATCTCGATGCCATCAACGAGTTCTATTTCACCGAGTGGAGCGACTCGTATGCCGAGGCCTTCGGCGACCGGTCCGCGCGCGGTGTGATTGCGATTGCCGTGTACCGTGAAGTCGCGCCGCCGCCGCCTGTCTACCAGCCGCACCCGGACGAAGAGCGCAGCTTGGCGGATGCGGCGCCCGCCGCCAGCGCGCCGCAGAAGGCCGAAAGCCGCAGCCGCGCCGATTCGGCGGGGACGGGTTACGGCGATCGCCGCATCGATCGCGTGGTGCAGGTCGAGTTCGTCGCGCGTTCGGATCCGGACAGCCGCCACTTCATCAAGTACGAATGGCGAGATGCGTTGTGCCGCAAGCGGGTGCTCGAATGCGGCGAGCCAAACCGTTTTTGGGATGAATCGACCTTGAGTTTCGCGCGGCCACCGCCGCGTCACTGAACTGACCAGCAGGGAGAATGAAATGAACTTGAAGCAGGTATGTCTCGTCGCGCTGATGTTCGCACTGCCGGCATTCGCGCAGGGCCAGGAGTCGAGCGCAGCCAAAGGTTCCGGCTGCGCGAATACGGGTGACTGTCTCGAGCTCGCGGACATCATCCGGAGCTTTTCGAAACGCACCGGCAGGATTTTCATCATCGATCCGCGGGTGCGCGCGATGGGCGGAATCACCGGTGTCGACACGAACAAGATCACGTACGAACAACTGATCGAGCTCGCGACCGTTCATCAGTTCGTCGTCGTTCCGCAGGGCGACGTCACCGTCGTCGTGCCGGATGCGAACGCGCGGCAGCAGGCGACGCCGGTGTACTACGACACCAATTTCAAGGCACTCGACGACGAGTGGGTGACGTTGCTGCTCACGGGCAAAAACGCCTGCACGGCGTACCTGGTGCCCATCTTGCGTCCGCTGATGCCGCAGGCCGCGCATCTGGCGGCCAATGCGCAGTCGAATCAGATAGTGGTTGTCGACCGCGCCGTGAACGCACGCCGAATCGCGCAGCTCTTCTACCGGTTCGACGAAGCAGCGCCGGCCGGCCGCCGCTGCCCCGATCCGGATGCGAACATGAGCCGTGAGAAGGACAAGGATCCGCCGCCCAAAAAGTAGTCAGGCGTGCGCCGCAGGGTCACGCTCGACGCCAATGGGCGCTCGTCCGCCGTCCGATGAAGAACGCGTAGTTAGTCAGCGGCCGGTCGGCGTCAGCACGTAAGCGTAGATGTTGCGACAGACGAGCGTCGGGTCGAGCTCATAACCGCCCGTGTCCGGATTGACGCGGTAGTCGGGGCACGACAGCGGCGCTTCGTCGTTTCGATAACCGCCGGCAACGATCTGGCCACGGCGGTTCACCTCGACCGCGTAGATCAGCGTGATGCGCTCGGAGGCGGGGATCAGCGCGTTGAGGTTGAACGCCTGCACACCTTTCCAGAGGACCGCGCGTTCATTCTCGATGTCGATGTTGGAGTTGCAGTAGTCGCCGGGCCCGGATTCGCCGACCGTTTCACCTTCATAACCGGCCGACCAGGCGCGGCTGGAAATTGCGCCGGGAAGATTGTTGAGCGTGCGCTCGCGGCCGTCGCGCTCCCAGCGCAGACCGACGCTTGGCCCGCAGGTCACGGTCGCAACTTCGGGCGGCGGCGCGTTGGCGTAGCCAACGACCTCGCCCAGGTCGTTGATGTCCGACGGCATGATCGGCCGGCGGTCGGTGCCGGCGTTGAGGACGGTCTGGCGGCCGGTCGGCACGTGCAATCTGATGCCGGCATTGCCGACGTAACCGGCCGCGACATCGAGCGCATTGATGTCCGAGGGGATGCCGTTGAGCGGCCCCAGGACCTGGGTGCCGTTCGGCGTGCGGATCGCCCAGCCGATGCTCAGGCAAAACGTATCGAGCGGCGGCGGCAGCGACGCATCCTGCTGGAAGATCCAGCCGACGACGTACCCGCGCGCATTGCCCGCGGCGGCGTAGTTGAAATTGGTGATGAACTCGCAGTTCTGCTGCGTCGAGAACACGCGTTCGGGACCGCTGCCCAGATTCCAGCGCAGGCCGTAGAAGCCGCCGTCCGTCGAGGAATACGCGCCGAAGGTCTGTAACCGGTTGTTGATGTTCTGGATGGTGCTGCTCACGTTGTCGGGCGGCAGTTCCAATTCGTACGCGCCGAAGTGTGGCGCCGCGATATACGGCTTGAACACGCTGGTGAACAGGTTGTTGGCCGGGTCGGCGGCCGAATAGCAGCGGAAATTGCCGGCGACGACGCCGAGATCGTTGATGCCGGCGGCGAAGGAGCGGCGCGCGTAGCCCGGCAGGCAGGCGGCACTTGCGGTCGGCAGGTCGGGGACCTGCGCGACGCGGTATCGCGTCGTGGGTGTCGCGGCGAAAGATGCGGCGCCAATCGAGAATGCCGCAAGCGCGGCGAGCGAGCGAAGCGAGCCCATCACAACCCCCTGAATTGTTTCCTGTCGGAGACTACTGTCGCGGCACTGCGTCCGCTGACAGTTTCGATCGCGAGCAGATTTCGAGGGGGCTCAGACGCCGCGCGGCTTGTTGGCGAGTTTTTCGTTCTTGCTCAGCTGGGTGAGCATGCCGGCGAAAGCCGGTCCGGTTTCCTGCTGACGTACCAGCAAGAGCCGCAATTCGGCGAGTGTCACCGGTTCGCCAAACAACTTGCCCTGACCGAAGCCGCAATGGTGACGGCGCAGGAAGTCGAGGTGGCCGGTTGTTTCCACGCCCTCGGCGATCACGTTCATCTTGAGGCTGCGGCCCATCTCGATGACGGTGCGCACGATGGTCGCGTCGCTTTCGTCGTCATCGACGTCCCGCACGAAGGACTGGTCGATCTTGAGCGTGCCGATCGGGAACTGCTGCAGTGCCGACAGCGAGGAGTATCCCGTGCCGAAATCGTCGATCGAAAGATGCAGGCCCATTGCATACAGCTCGTCGAGCAGGTGCAGGGTGCGTTTGCTGTCGGCCATCAGCGTGGTTTCGGTGATCTCGAGTTCGAAGCAGGTGGGCGAGACGCCGTGTTTGCGGAACACCGAACGGAATCGCAGGATGAAACTTGCCTGGCGCAATTGCTTGAGGGAGAGGTTCAGCGAGATGCGGCCCGGGTTGGGCACGGTCTGCTGCAGGTCGCGATAGTCCTGGCAGACACGGTTCAACACCCACTCGCCGACTTCGAGGATGAGGTTGGTTTCTTCGGCCAGCGGAATGAAGTGCGAGGGCGGAATGTCGCCGTGCCCGGGCAGGCGCCAGCGCAACAACGCCTCGGCACCGACGATGCGGCCGTCGCGCAGGTCGACCTTCGGCTGGTAGTGGACCTGGAATTCGTCGCGCTCGAGCGAGCGGCGCAGTTTGCTCTTGAGCATCAGCCGCTCGACCGCGGCCGCGTTCATTTCGGGCGAGTAGAACGCGAAGGAGTTTCCGCCGTTCTGCTTCGAGTGGTACATCGCCGCGTCCGCATTGCGGATCAGGTCGATCACGTTCTCCGCGTCACGCGGGCAGAACGCGACGCCGATGCTCGCGGTCAGGAACACTTCGTGCTCCTGCAACTGGAAGGCGCGCGAGATCTCGGCGAGCACGCTGCGCGCCAGCTGCGCCACGGTGCCGCGGTTGTCGGCTTCGCCGGCCAGGTCGTCGACGAACATCGCGAATTCATCGCCGGCGAGGCGGCCGATGGTCGTCTCCTGCGGCAACGCGCGCATCAGGCGTTCGGTCAGGATCTCGAGAGTGCGATCGCCCGCGGCGTGGCCGAAGGTGTCGTTGATCTCCTTGAAACGATCCATGTCGAGATACAGCAGCGCAAGGCCGGTCTTGTTGCGGATCGCGCGCGCAATCGCCTGCTGCAGCAGGTGCTGGAACTGCATGCGATTCGGCACTTTGGTCAGCGCGTCGTAACGGGCGAGGTACCGGATGCGGCGTTCGGCGCGTTTGCGTTCGGTGACGTTGCGGACGACGAAGATCGTGCCCTGGTACTGCGGATCGTCGGTAGTGATCTGCGAGCCGGTGATGGCCACCGGAATAGTTTGACCGTGACGGGTCTTCACGACGGTTTCACGCGTGTCGGAAGAAGCACGCAACATGTCGAACTCGGGGCGTTCGCGTTCGTCGAGGATCGACGCGATGCCGCGGCCGACCAGTTCTTCCTCGCCCCAGGCCAAAAGCTTGCAGGCCGACGGGTTGGCCATGCGGATCACGCCGTCGGGGGATGTCACGAACACCGCGTCGGTCATGCTGCCGAGCACGTTGGTCAGGTAGTTCTTGTTGATCGTGGTCTGGCGCAGCTTCTGGCGCATGCGCTCGAGCGCGGCCTGGAGCTCGCCCAGTTCGTCGCGGCGGCCCACTTCCAGCGGACGCGAGTAGTCGCCCTGCGCGATGCGATCGGCGCTCTTGATCAGCGTACTGATCGGCCGATGAACGCGGCGGCCGGCCCACCAGGCGAGCGCGAAGCCCAGGCAGAGTGTGATGACGCCGAGGCCACCGGACAGCAGCAGTGCCTTGCGCATCTGCCGACGCTTCATCGAATCGAAATGGGTGCGAGCGCCTGCCGATTCCGGCGAACTCTCGAGCGAACGGACCTCGACCTCGACTTCGCCCACGGTCTGCGGGGTGTCGATGCCGGGTAACGTCTGCAAGCTCGCGCGCACCGGGACGACGGCGGAGCGTGTCAAGGAACTGCTGGTGTCGCCGCTGCGATGCCAGGCGTACAGATCGACGCCCGCGGTGTTACGCAGCTCGACGCCTAACAAAGTGGTGTCGCGCTTGAAGGTCTCCAGCTGGGCGACGATTGCGCTGAGATCGCCCTTGAGCACGCCGTCCGCGACGCGTTCCGAGATGTGTTGCGCGACGTCGGCGGCGCGCAGCGCGAGTTCACCCTGGACACGATTGCGCGAATCCGCCGCGGCGGTGTCCAGCAGCGCGGCGTGTTGCGAGCGATTTTCGTAGACCATGACGGAGCCCACGGCCAGCGAAACGACCACGGCCGCGATGACGGCAACGGCGATGTATTTGCTCTTGAAACTGACGATGGTCACGGTGCCGGAAGGGTCCGAATGTCTTGTAATTTGCGGGCAATATTAACCGCGCAATTCCGGGGTGGGACACATTCGAAGGCCGCCGACCCGGTCGCGATGAGCATTAGTTCCGCAGAAAGGCGGAGGGTACGATGCCGGCATGCCCGAATCAGCGGAATTTACCCTCGAACAGCTTACCGGCCGGGAGCGCACCCACCTGACGGACCTTTCCGACCCGCGTTGCAGCCTGCACAGGGAGGTCGTACGACCCTTCCTCGCGATGCGGGCGGCCGCGGCGGCGGACGGTGTCGACCTGGTCGCGTTCTCCAGCTTTCGCGATTTCGACCGGCAACTCGCTATCTGGAATGGGAAATTTCGCGGTGCGCGTCCCATGCTGAACCGGGCGGGCGTACCCCTCGACGCCGCCAAGATGTCGCCGGCCGAGAAAGTCGCGGCCATCCTCTGGTGGTCCGCGCTGCCGGGCGCCAGCCGTCACCATTGGGGTACGGATTTCGATGTCCTGGACGGAAAGGCGCTGCCTTATGGCTACCAGTTGCAGGTAGTCCCCGCCGAATACCTCCCGGGCGGGCCGTTCGGGCGGTTGACCCGCTGGCTCGACGAACACATGCACGCTTTTGGGTTCTTCAGGCCCTACACGACGGATCGCGGCGGCGTTCAACCCGAACCCTGGCACCTGTCGCACGCCAAAGTCGCGGCGCGCGCGCAGCGGCAGCTGTCGCTCGAGGCATTGAAGAGTGTTCTCGGGGAGGCCGAGATCGAAGGAAAGCCCGAGGTGCTCGAGGCGCTGGCGCGCAACTACTCGAGTTACGTCGTAAACGTCGACGTCGCGCCGGAGTCGGCGCTCCTCAGCCCCAGACTTTCTTGATGGCGCCCAGCATCAACGTACGCGTGGTCGCCATCGAATCCTCGACGCCGGTGAACACCGGCGGCTGACGTCGCAGCAGGCGCCAGTTCTCGCTGCGCAGGATGCGCTGCAGGTATTCGAGATTGCGGTCGATGGATTCCATGTACGGGTTACTGCCGCCATACAGAATTTCCAGGTAACGATACGCGCGGTTGAACTCGCCATCGAGACGCTTGGCACGCATGTCGAACACGAACTTCGGCGTTTGCCGCAGCAGGTCCAGGCCCGAGGCGTAACGCACCTTCACGTGGCCGTTTTCGCCGATCGGCAGGGCGACGCCTGCGAGCACGAATTCCGCGTACAGGCGATCGCGGCATTTTTCGAGATAACAACGATCCGCCATCTGCGCCATGAGATCGGCGGTGCCGACCAGGTGCCCGAGTTTGTGATCGCGCGCATCGGGCGTGACGATGTTCTTGAACGGCCGCTCGTAGCCGGTGTAGTGGATGATCTCGGCGGCCACCGGCGCCCACGACCCGAGGTCGATCTTGGGTAGATAGTCCCGGAGGAACGCCGCGCCCCGCGATACGTGCACGGTGGTGAACTCGGCACCGTTCGGTACGTCCGCGTCGCGCGTGGTGCGCAGGTAACCGACGTCGTGGAACAGCGCGACGACGATGCCGAGCATCGCGCGCTCCGGGCCGAACTTCTGCGAGTCGGGCACCTGCAATTCGTGGCCGACGATCAGTCGCGCGGTGGCGAGCGTGATGTCGAGCGTGTGTTGCTGGTCGTGGTAGACGGTGTCGACGCCGAAGTAACCGGGCATGCGGCCGGAAAACAGGCGTTCGAAGTCGCCGAAGACGTGCGCGAAGGCGGGGAATTTCTGACCCGGCCAGACTTTGGTGAAGAGCTCGTCAACGCTCGCGCGTACATCGGGAGCCGAACTCACGAGCACCGTGTCGGTAACGTCGTAATCGCTGCGGCGGGCCTCGGCGCTCACGTGTGCCTTGGATGAAGCACTAACAAGATGCGCGAGTCTAGGCAGGCAGTTTTCAAAAAACCAGCGGACGAACGCGATGCTTGGATCGGGCGTGACCTGCGTCACGAAGGTGTTGCTGCCGGACCGCAGCGCGTGGCCGGCTACGGTGAAGCTGCGGCTCGAACGGCTGTCCTGCGCCTTTCGGACAAGCCATTCGTTCAGCAGGGAAGGGTTTCTACTACCCCGTCCGGATCAAGTGCCAGCGGGACCGGCGCGGAAAGTCGCGATCACGGGCGTATGGTCGGAGGCGCGGTCGACGCGCCGCGGTTCCACGTCGATGCGCACGCCGGCGAGCTGCGGCAGCAACGGCTGGTTCACCAGGATCAGGTCGATACGCAGGCCCGCGTTGCGGCGAAAGCCCGCCTGGCGGTAGTCCCACCAGCTGAAGGATTTTTCCGGTTGCTCGAACTGGCGGAAGGCATCGGCGAGGCCCAGGTTGGTGATGAGTCCGAGCGCCGCCCGCTCCTCGGGACTGACATGTACGCAGCCCACCCACTTCGCCGGGTCATGCACGTCGCGATCTTCGGGCGCGACATTGAAATCGCCGAGCACCACGAGGTCTGGATGCTGCGCGGCTTCCTTCGCCAGCCAGCGGGTCAGCGCCGCAAGCCACTGCATTTTGTAGGCGAATTTCTCGGAGCCGGGCGCCTGGCCGTTCGGCACGTAGAGATTGATGACCCGGAAGCCGGCGATGTTCGCCGCCAGCACGCGGCGCGGCGGGTCGTCGAACCCGGGGATGTCGCGCACCAGGTCCGTCATCGGGTGGCGCGAGAGCAGCGCCACGCCATTGTAGGTTTTCTGACCGCTGTAGACGCTGTGGTAACCCGCCGCGCTGAATTCCGCATGCGGGAAATCCGGATCCTGGACCTTGGTTTCCTGCAGCGCGACGACGTCGGGCGAATGCGCGTGCAACCATTCGAGCAGTTGCGCGCCGCGCACGCGCAGGCTGTTCACGTTCCAGGTGGCGATCTGAAACCCGTTCATCGGCTGTGGGCCACCATTCGCGGTGGCCGCGTTCAAGACGCGAGGCCCTGCTGGCGCAACAGCGCGTTCACGTCGGGTGGGCGACCGCGGAAATCCACGAAGGCGTCGAGCGCCTTGCGGCTGCCGCCCTGCGAGAGGATGGCGTCGAGAAATTTCTGCGCGACTCCGCGATCGAACACGCCCTGTTCTTCGAACGCCGAGAAGGCGTCGGCCGCGAGCACTTCAGCCCACTTGTAGCTGTAGTAACCGGCGGCATAACCGCCGGCGAAGATGTGCGCGAAGTTGTGCGGGAAGCGATTCCACTCCGGCACCGCGAACACGCCATTCTCGGCGCGGACTTCCTTCAGGATCTCGAACACGCGTGCGCCGTGCGCCGGATCGTATTCCGCGTGCAGGCGGAAATCGAACAACGCGAACTCGAGCTGTCGCATGGTCGCGAGCCCGGCGTGGAAGGTGCGCGAGCCTAACAACTGCGCCTGTTGATCGGCGGGCAGCGGCGCGCCGCTCTCGTAATGCCGGGCCATGCTGGCGAGGACTTCGGGACGCCAGGCGAAATTTTCCAGGAATTGGCTGGGCAGCTCGACCGCGTCCCAGGAAACTCCATTGATGCCGGCAATACTCGGGTAACCGACCCGAGTCAGCATGTGGTGCAGGCCGTGGCCGAACTCGTGGAACATCGTCACCACGTCGTCGTGCGTGAGCAGCGGCGGCTTGCCCGGCGCGGCGGGCAGGAAATTGCAGACCAGATAGGCGACCGGGATCGTCTGCTCGGCGCCGAAATCCTTGCGGCCGACGCAATCGTCCATCCACGCGCCGGCGCGTTTCTTGGGCCGCGCGCAGGCGTCGAGATAAAAACCTGCGCGCACCGCGCCTTTCGCATCCTGGATCTCGAAGAAACGCGCATCCGTGTGCCAGACGGGAACGTCGCGGCGCTCGACGATCCGCACGCCAAACAATTTTTCAGCGACCGCGAACAAGCCCTCGAGCACGCGCGGCAGCGGGAAATACGGGCGCAGTTCTTCCTGCGAAATCGAGAACAGCTTTTGCTGCATTTTCTCGGCGAAATACCCCACGTCCCAAGCGTTGAGCTTGCGGCCGGCGAATGTTTCGAGCGCGGCGAATTCGGCCTGCGCGGCGGACTTGGCCACCTTCGCCAGCTGGCGCAGAAAATCGAACACCGCCTGGTTGGATGGCGCCATACGCGTTGCCAGCGCATAGGCCGCGTAGTTGGGGAAATCGAGCAGCCGCGCCGCTTCATGGCGCAGCGCGAGGATCTTCGCCATTACTTCCGTGTTGTCGAACTTGCCGGCCGACGGGCCGCGATCCGAGGCACGCGTGGACCAGGCCTCGTAGAAGTCGCGACGCAGCGATTCCGAATCGGCATCCGTGATCACGGCGACATAGGTGGGCTGTTCGAGCGCGAACACCCAGCCCGCCAGGTTCTTTTCGGCGGCGCGCACCCGCGCCTGCTCGACGATCACGGGATTGATGCCGGCGAGATCAGCGGAATCGGTGACGTGGCGGGTCCACGAATTCATCGCATCGAGCACGTTTTCTTCGAACTTGGCGCCAAGCGTCGCGAGTTCCTGCACCACGACTTTGTAACGTTCCTTGCGCTCCTGCGGCAGGCCGACCCCGGCGAGGCGGAAATCTTCGAGCGCACGTTCGATGACGCGGCGCTGCTTCATGTCGAGCTGACCGGCCTCGTTGGCCGCGATGGTGCGGTAGGCGCGGTACAGCGGCTCGCTCTGCGCCAAGTCGGTCCAGTAGTTAGACAGCAGCGGCAGGCAGGCGTTGTAGCTGGCGCGCAGTTCATCGGAATTGAGCACGCCGTTCAGATGGCTGATGGGCGACCAGGTACGCGACAGCCGGTGCGAGAGCTGCTCGAGCGGCAGCACGGTGTTGTCGAAGGTCGGATGCGGCTGCGATTCGAGGGTCGCCACTTCACCGCGGCTGCGCTGCAGCAGCTCGCGGATCATCGATTCCACCTCACCAGGCTGGATGCGGTCGAAGGCGGGCAGGGCGGTGCCGTTGATGTTCGCGTCGGTCATCGTGGTTCGACTCATTTCATCCCGAGGGCGGTGAGCACAGGTTCGGTATTCGGCCGCACACCACGCCACAACGTGAATGCCTCGGCGGCCTGTTCGACCAGCATGCCCCAGCCTTTATGGGCTCGGGCGCAACCCTGTTCAATGGCCCAGGTCACGAAGGGCGTCGCGGACTTGCTGTAACTCATGTCGTAACAGACGGTGTGACTGCCGATCACATCGCCGTCGATGTTGGGGACGGAGCCGGTCAGCCCCGCCGCGGTCGCGTTGATGATCAGGTCGAACTGCTCGAGCCCGACATCCTCGAATCCGCAGCCGCGCACCGGTCCCAGGTCCGAGAACAACGACGCAAGATTTACCGCGCGGTCGGTGGTGCGATTGGCGATCACCAGTTCAGTGGGACCGAGTTCGAGCAACGGCTCGATCACGCCACGCGTGGCGCCACCGGCGCCGAGGATCAGGATGCGTTCGTTGGTGATGTTGAGCGCGAGATTCTTGCGCAGGTCGGTGACCAGGCCATGTCCGTCGGTGTTGTCTCCGAGCAGATCGTGACCGGCGTTGAGCATCAGGGTGTTCACGGCGCCGGCCCGATCCGCGCGCAAGGTGAGCTCGTTGGCCAATTCGGCGGCCGCTTCCTTGTGTGGTACGGTCACATTCAGACCACGTCCACCGCGCGCGAAGAACTCCAGCACCTGCGCGCGGAAGTCCTCCGGGGCGATATCGTAAAGCCGATAGACGAGGGACTGCTCGGTCTGCTTCGCAAAGAGTCCGTGAATGAAAGGCGACCAGCTGTGATTGATCGGATGGCCGACCACTCCGTACTGATCGGGTGCCTTCATTGTGGGAATAAAATGGGTGAAATAAGGGTCACGTCAGGCCGGTCTTATACATGAACCAAAGCCCGCGCGGAACGACGCCCCAAGCGTCCTTTTCGCGTCTTCTCGAGATGTTGCGCCCTGATTTGTTGCGTTTTGCCCTGTGGCTGGCGCGCGATCGGGCCGTGGCGGAGGACGTGGTGCAGGAGACACTGATCAGAGCCTGGAAGTCCCGCGAGGAACTCAAGGACCCCACGGCCGCGCGGCCGTGGCTGCTGACCATCGTGCGGCGGGAACATGCGCGGCTGTTCGAGCGCAAGCGGCTGCCTACCGTGGACGTCGAGTCCGTCGAGGCGTTGGGCGACCCGGCACTCGCCAGCGACGGGGACGCCGCGCTGCACGATCTGCGCGGCGCCATCATGAAATTGCCGGATGAATATCGGGAGCCGTTGGTGATGCAGGTGTTAGGTGGATTCAGTACGGCGGAAATCGCCGCCGAACTCAAGCTCACTCAGCCTACGGTCCTGACCCGCCTGTTTCGCGCCCGTAACAAACTGCGCACGATCTATGGCCTGACACCCGCGGAGGATGCCGAATGAGCGATGGCTCCTCCGACTGCGCTCACGCGCGATTGCAGATTGGTGGCGATCCGCACGACGTGCCACCCGTCGTATCCGCTCACCTCGCGACCTGCGCCGCGTGTCGGCAGTTCCGCGAAGAGACTTTGCTGCTCGATCGCCGTCTGCGCGCCGCGCTCGAGCTGCCGCTGACGCAGTTCCGCACGCAACCCGTGGCGGCGCCGGCACGGCGCTTCGCGCTGGCGGCGTCGGTGGCGCTCGCCGTGTTGCTGGCGGGCGGGTTCTGGGTGCTGCGGCCCCAACCGGCGCTCGCCGGTGAGGTCGTTCAACACGTACTGCACGAAGCGGATACCTGGGACGCCCAGCAACTGTTGCCGGCCTCGGACGTGGCGGATGTGCTCAAGACGGCGGGCGTGGAATTCGACGCGTCACTGCCCGTGGTTTACGCGTATGCCTGTCCGTTCAACGGACATCGCGTGCCACACCTGGTGGTGCAGACCGCCAATGGTCCGATGACGGTCATGTTGCTGGCGCACGAAAAGGTGTCGAAGCGCACGGAGTTCGCGCTCGACGGCCTGCATGGTGTGTTGCTGCCGGCCGGCGGCGGCAGTGTCGCGGTCCTGATGAGATCCGGCGAATTGCCGGAAGACCTCGCGGGGAAAATCGTCAGCGCGGCTCGCTGGTAGCCAGGATCTCGCAGCCCGATCGATCGCCGCCGATGATCGCGCGCAATTCGGGCAGCCATTCGCGCATCTCTTCCTCAAGTAGATAGGGTGGGTTGACCACCGCCACGCCCGAGCCGTTGAGCGCCGCGCGCGAGTCGGGTTGGTGCACCCACAACAACGAGCCGAGCACCGGCCGCGGCAGAGCGCGCCGCAGTTTGGCGAGCCAGCCGTCGAAATCCGAACGTAGTTTGAGTGGCACCCACAGGATGAGCACCGCGCCCTCGAAGCGCGTCAACGCGTCGAGCGCCGTGTCGTGAACCTGCGAAAAATCGGCGCGTTCCTCGTATGGCGGATCGATCAGCACACAGCCGCGGCGTTCGGGTGGCGGCAGCAGCGCGCGTAACCCCGCGAATCCATCGGAAGACTCGAGTCGCGCCCGCCCGGAGGAATCCAGCAACTTGCGCAGGTTCCCCGCCTCTTCGCGTTGAGTCTCGAAGAACACCGCCCGATCCACCGGGCGCAACAGCTGCAATGCGAGCAGAGGTGAGCCGCGGTAATGCAGGCTGCCGCCGTGGACTCCGCTCGCGACCATGTCCCGGTAACGCGACAACGCCGCGTGCCGGGGGACGGCGGCCAGCAATTTCGCGACGCCCGACTGCCATTCGGCCGGATGTTCCGTATCGCCCGGATGCAGGTCATAGTCGCCGCGGCCCGCGTGAGTGTCGACGAACAACAAGCCCTTGTCCTTGCGCGTGAGCGCCGCAAGGATTTCGAGCAGCAAGACATGTTTGTGGACGTCGGCGAAGTTGCCGGCGTGGTACTGATGGCGGTATTTCATGGAACCCTGACAATGCGCGCCGAGCGTTTATACAGTTGCGCAAGGAGATTTACATGTCGAAAGCATTCGCATGCGTCGTGTTGGCCCTGGCGGTCGCGCTTCCGCTCGCGGCCTGCGGTGGCGAGAAGCCGCCCATGAAAACCGGCATCGGACCACCCACGCGAATTCCGGATGTCGCCGCACCCGCAGGCCCTGCGGGCGTTGCAGTGACCTCCGCGAGTATTCCGCGCGCAGTGCGCCGTGCAGTCGTGGCCGATGCGGCCAGGCGCTTCAAGGTCGCCGAGAGCGCGGTGGTCCTCACTCAGACCGAAAAAGTTACCTGGAGCGATGCGTCGCTCGGCTGCCCGGAGCCCGGACAGATGTATGCGCAGATGCTGGTGGACGGCTTTCGTATCGTTGCGAAGACCGACGCCGGCAGCCTCGCCTACAACACGGACAGTGGCGGCAAGGTGGTGAGTTGCGCTGCTGCGCAGCGGCCGGGCGTGAACTCGGCCACGCCGCCGATGATGGACACCGAGCCGCAGCCTTATCCGCCGCCGCCCGCGCCGGAAAAATAACTGAGCAAGGTCCGGGTCGAGCGCGTGCGTCACCCGGGGCACGCTGGTCACCCACGTAACGGAGACCAGTCATGAGATTCATCGTGCAAGGAGTGCCCCAGGAAATCGCCGACGAGGTGCGGCGTACCCGCCGGTCGCCGGGTTACGGCCATCCCGCGCACTTTGAAGTTGCGGGTGGCACAGGGCCGTGTCGCTGCTGTCTCAAGCCCTTCATCCCCGGGCGCGATCAGCGACTGCTGTTCACCTACAAGCCGCGCAGCGGCGACGGCAGCCTCATGGCGCCGGGGCCCGTGTTCATCCATGCCGGGCATTGCAGCGCGTACGACGAGCCGGGTTTTCCGAACGCGCTGCGTTCGTTGCCGCTGGCTTTCGAGGCGCGTACGTCCGGCAGCCGTGTAGCGGAAATTTCAGCGCGCGCCGATGCGCCCGCGGAAGAGCAGATGAAGGTTTTGTTCGAAGCTCACTTCGCCGCCTGGCTGCACGTGCGGCATGCGGAGGCTGGCTGCTTCATCGCGCGTGTTGATCGCGCTGCTATTTCCTGACCGCTTCCGCCGCTTGCGCCGCGACGGTCTTGAAAGCGTTGCGGAGTTGCTCCGCTGTGCCGTCGCCTTCGATGTCGACGAGGCCGTGGTACCCGCCACGCGCCAGCACTTCCAGGAACGGACGGAAGTCGTCTCCGGCGACGCCCGGCAACGTGCGCTGTTCGCGTTCGGCCATTTCGACCACGCCCACCCAGGGCATCGCCGCAGCCAGCTTCTCGGGCGTGTCGCCCATCACGCGCATGTGGTACAGGTCCGCGAGCACGCGGATGTTCGGGTGATTCACCGGCGCGACCACGGTCACCACTTCGTCGATCAGATTGAGGTAGTTGCACTCCTGGCTGCGCTGCATCTCCACGCCGATGGTGATGTGATGGCGCGACGCCAGCGGCGCCATCGCCCTCAGCAACGAGACGAACTGTTCGTCCGCCTGCACCTTGGTCCAGCCCTCGGGAATCCGGCGCGCGCTGTTGCTGCCGAACACGATGTATTCACCGCCGAGCGAACGCAGCCGCGCGAACGCGGTCTCTGCGTATCCCAGCACCCGGGCGTGATCGGCTTTCGGGCCGACACAGATGAGAGAGGGCTCGCGCAGAAAGCTGTTGCAGCCGCGAATGCGTAGCGGGGCGGCCTTGGCCCGCGCGCGGTTGGGTGCGAACTGCGCATCGTTCGCGAACGGAATCAGGAAGTCGGCGACGCTCTCGACGATGAACTGCGCGCCCAGCGCTTTCAATTCCGCGGCGCGCTCGATTTTCGCCGTGATACCGACGGCCGCGAACAGCTTGCGCCGTGCCGCCTGCGTTTCAGCGGCGAAAACCCCCAGCAACGCGGCACCACCGGCACCAAGCACTGCGCGCCGTCCAACGATCCTTCGTCTAACTATCATCGCGGTATTGAAACACGGCCGGATGTGAAAAAGCCCCGCGATAGGCGGGGCTTTTCGAATCGCAGGCGCAAGCTGGCTGCGTCTACTTCGCCTTGGCCTTGGCCTTGGCCTTGGCCTTGGCCTTGGCCGGCGCCTTGCTGGGCGCGGTGGCCTTGTCGGTCGCGGCAGCCGCGGCTTTGGGCGCCGATTTCTTCTTCGCGGGCGCGGCCTTCTTCCCGGCCTTGGGGGCGGCTCCATCGGCGCTTACCGCGGCTTCGCCTTTGGCCTTCGCAGATTTGCCCTTTGCCTTCTTCTCCGGCTTCTCGGTGGCGCCCTCCGCGCCGGGCGGCGAGGCGTCCTTCTTCGGTGCGGGTTTCTTGCGGCCGAAGCGGGTGCCACGCGGCGGCGCGGCGGCGAGCAATTCGCGGCACAACTCGAGCGGCACGGCCTTCGGGTCCGTGTCCTTCGGGATACGCGCGTTGCGCTTGCCGTCAGTGATGTACGGGCCGTAGCGGCCGTTCAGCACTTGAATGTCGTCGACGCCAAAGTCCACGATGATTCGATTGGCATCGGCTTCTTTCTTGAGGCGGATGACTTCGAGCGCGCGTTCCAGCGTCACCGTGTACGGATCGTCCGGCGGCTTCAGCGAAACGTACTTGGCGCCGTACTTGATGTACGGCCCGAAGCGGCCGATGTTCGACTGGACCGCATCGCCTTCGGCGGTGTTGCCGAGGCTCACCGGCAGTCTGAAGAGCTCGAGCGCCTCGGGAAGCTTGATGAGGTCCATCTTCTGGCCGGGACGTAAACCCGCGAACTTGGGCTTCTCTTCGTCGTCCTTCGTGCCGACCTGCACGAACGGACCATATCGGCCCATACGCACGGTGATGGGCTTGCCGCTTTCCGGATGTTTGCCGAGTTCACGTGCCTGCGCGACTTCTTCACGCGAAACGTTTTTCTCGATGTGCTCGACCTGGGTGATGAACGGCTTCCAGAATTTCTTGAGCGGTTCGGTCCAGTTTTCTTCGCCGCGCGACACGGCATCGAGCTCGTCTTCCAGTGAGGCCGTGAAGCCGTACTCGACGTACTTGTGGAAGTGCTTCGACAGGAAGCTGCCAACGATCTTGCCGATGTCCGTCGGGATGAACCGGCGGTTGTCCATGTCGACGTATTCACGATCCTTGAGCGTCGAGATGATGGTGGCGTAGGTCGAAGGGCGGCCGATGCCGTGTTCTTCCAGCGCCTTCACCAGCGAAGCTTCGGAAAAACGCGGCGGCGGTTCGGTGAAGTGCTGGTCGCCGTGCACATTAAGAAGAGTGACAACGTCGCCTTCTTTCATGGCGGGCAGCAGGCGATCGTTTTCGTTCTCGGCCTTTCCGTCGTCGACGTCCTCCTGGTACACGGCCATGTAGCCGGGTTTGACCAGGATCGAGCCGTTGGCACGCAACACGTGCCGGCCAGCGCCATTCGACGCTTCCGCCTGCTTGCTGGGCTGCATGTCGACCGCGACGGTGTCGAACAGCGCGTGCGACATCTGCGAGGCGACCGCGCGTTTCCAGATGAGCGCGTACAGCTTGAATTGATCCGGATCGATCTTGCCCTCGACTTGCGAGGGCAGGATTGCCGCAGAAGTGGGACGAATCGCCTCGTGCGCTTCCTGCGCATTGCGCGACTTTGTCTTGTATATACGCGGCTCTTCGGCGACGCCTTCCTTGCCGTATTCCTTCTCGATCACCTCGCGCATCTCGCGAATCGCGTCGTTCGCGAGGTTCACGGAATCGGTGCGCATATAAGTGATGAGGCCGATGCTGCCTTCACCGAAGTCGACACCTTCATAAAGCTGCTGCGCGAGGCGCATGGTGCGCTGCGCGGAATAACCCAGCTTGCGCGCGGCTTCCTGCTGCAACGTCGAGGTGGTGAACGGCGGCGACGGATTACGCTTGCGCTGCTTCTTGTCGATCGAGATGACGTGCAGGAAACCCTGCGACGTCTCGTTGAGCGAAGTTTCGACGTCGCGGGCCGAGCCCTCGTTCGTGAAGCTGAACTGCTCGACCCGCTGGCCGTTGAATTCGACCAGCTTGAGCGGGAACGTCTGCGCGCTGTGTTCGCCATCGGCTTCGAGCGTCCAGTATTCCTGCGGAATGAACTTGCCGATCTCGTCTTCACGCTCGCAGATCATGCGCAGCGCCGGGCTCTGCACGCGGCCGGCGGACAAACCGCGGCGCACTTTCTTCCACAGCAGCGGCGAGAGATTGAAACCCACGAGATAATCGAGCGCGCGACGGGCCTGCTGCGCGTTGACCAGATCGAGCGACAGGTCGCGCGGCTCGGCCACGGCGCGTTGCACTTCGCCCTTGGTGATTTCGTAGAACACCACGCGTTTGACGGTTTTGTCCTTGAGCTCGCCACGCTCTTCGAGCAATTCACGCAGGTGCCAGGAAATGGCTTCGCCTTCGCGATCGGGGTCGGTTGCGAGGAAGAGGTTCTTCGACTTCTTCAACGCGCGCGAAATGGCGTCGACGTGTTTTTCGTTGCGCTCGATGGAGCGATAGGTCATTGCGAATTGCTTGTCGGGATCGACCGCGCCTTCTTTCGGCACGAGATCGCGGACGTGGCCATAAGACGCGAGCACCTCGTAGTCCTTACCGAGGTACTTCTTGATGGTTTTCGCTTTGGCCGGCGACTCGACGATGACTAGGTTTTCAGCCATCAGTTCGGCAAGGCATCGAGTTCGTCGAACACCAGGTCTTCCATGCGGGCGCAGGCCTGTTCCTGCCCTGGCTGGCTGGAAAGCACCATCAACACGAGCCACTTGAGCCGGTCGATGTCGACTTCGTCACCGTCGAGTGCGACCAGCCGGTCGATGACGATTTCGCGCTGCAGTGGCGACAAAATGCCTTCCTGTTCGAGCTGCAGCAGGTAACCGCGGCAGCTGGTCGAAATGCGTTCGAGTTCGTCGGCTGAGAACACGCGCAGCGCGCGTGACGAGAGATCAGGGCGTGAACGTTCGCCGGCGAGATCCGCCAGCCAGTCGAGCGCGCGTTCCACGTTTTGGCGGCCAAAACCGGCCTGTTCGAGATCGGCGGCGAGGGTTTCGCGCTCAGGGACATCGGGTGCATCGGCCAGCATGTACTGGTCGAACACGTAGATAAGGATGTCTAAAACGCTTCCGGTCATGTGTGAAAATTATTGTCCCGCCATGCGGCTGTATCGGCCGCCGGGGTGCGGCGCCACGTGCCCGTCGAGTTCCAGAATCAGCAGCATCGAGGCGATCGATTCGCTGTTCATACCCGTGCGTTCGATCAAGCTGTCGACGCTTGCCGGCTCGAAGGCGAGCGCATCTAACAGGATTTTGTATTCCTTGTCCAACGAAGGATTATTTTTGGAGCCCGGATTGGGCGCTGCAAGTAGTTGGTTGGTAAGGGGAATCTTGAGCTCGCCGAGCACGTCCTCGGGGGCTTCGACCAGCTTTGCGCCCTGCCGGATGAGCTGATGGCAGCCGCGGACCAGCGGATTGTGGATGGAACCGGGGATGGCGAAGACCTCGCGGCCGGCATCACCCGCCAGCCGGGCAGTGATCAGCGAGCCGGATCGGCGCGCCGCTTCGACGACCAGGGTGCCCAGGCCCAGGCCCGAAATGATGCGGTTCCGGCGCGGAAAGTGCTCGCGCAGCGGCGGCACGCCGGGCGGAAATTCGCAGATCAGCGCGCCGCTTGCCTCGATGCGGGCGGCGAGCGCTTTGTGCTGTGGCGGGTAAATATCGTCGAGCCCGTGCCCGAGCACCGCGATGGTGAGGCCGTCGGCCGACAACGCGCCTTCGTGGCAAGCGGCGTCGATGCCGAGTGCGAGACCGCTGGTGATGGTGAGGCCGGCGCGCGCGAAGAAGGTGGCGAATTCGCGGGCGGTGGCGCGCCCGCCCGCCGTGGGATTGCGGCTGCCAACCATGGCGAGCTGTGGTTCGCTGAGCGCGGCAACACTCCCGAGCACGAACAACAGGGCAGGCGCACCGGGTGACTGCCGCAGCAGATCCGGATAACCGGCATTGGTCGCAGGGAGCAGCGTGCAGCCGGTGGCCTCGAGCCAGCGCAGGTCGGCATCGATACGCGCTGCATCGGGCGCCAGCAGCCATTGAATCATCGTGGTAGTTAGCCCGAGGCGCGCGAGCGCGGTGGCGTCGGGATCCTCGAGCAGCGACAGATCGGGGCTGGCGGCGACGAGGTTGTCGAATTGATCGGCGGTCAGGCCGGGCGCGCGCGCCGCCAGACACAGGCGGCGAAGTTCGAAATGCTGCCCGGCGTTCATGAGTCAGCATAAAACGAAAGGGCCAGCACGATGGCTGGCCCTAACTCGTCTGAATGTCGAGAAATGCGTTACGGGTTGTAGACGCGATCCGCGACCTGCATCGGCCCGCGGGCGCCGATCACCAGGCCGTAACTGATGCGGTCGAAAACCTTGAACACGATCATCGTGCCGGCGCGTTCGTACGGCAGCTGCACCATCTCGCCGTAAGGATTCTTTTCCCAAGGCGCTTTGCCGTGCTTGTCCTGCACGACCTCGCCCTTCTGGTCGATGGCGAGCACCGCGCCGGGCGTGAGGCCCTGACGGTCGCCGCGGTTGATCACGACGACCTGGAACTGGCCGATCTGCTCGGCGTTGTCCGCCACCGCGATGATCTGGCCGTTGATGTTCGAGCGCGGCGCGTGCGGCGTGAAAGTCAGCGGCATGTCGCCTTCCTGCAGGATCAGGCGGTCACCCTCGAGCGCTTCGCGCGCACCTTCGGTGAGGATGGCCTTGGAGACCGGTCCCGGGTTGTTGACCACTGCGGTCGCGATGTAGTTGGCCTGGTAACCGACCAGCGTTTTGGTTTCCGGATCGACGATCGGCTCGGCAACGTGCATGACCGTGTAGCGCTGGTTCAACGAACCGTTGAGGTCCTTCACGTAAATCTCGTGGCCGGTGCCGCCGATCATGTGGTGATCGCGGAAGCCGAGGATGTGCGGCGCGCGCAGTGCTTCTTCCTTGGTGAGCACACTCGGCTTGCTCAGGAACGCGGCGATCGCGGCGAACGGAATCGCATCGACCGGACCGTCGAGCTGTTCGCTGCGCAAGCGCGGCTGCAGCCGGGCACCGCTGTACTGCGAAATGCTCACGCGAGCATCGCCGCCAGCGCCGTACGCCAGCGACAACACGTCACCCGGATAGATGAGGTGGGGATTCTCGACCTGCGGATTGATCTGCCAGATCTCGGGCCAGAACCACGGGTCCCTGAGGAACACCGCGGCGATGTCCCAGAGCGTGTCGCCACGCTTGACCGTGTAGTTCATCGGCGCGTCGGGGCGGATGAGCTGGGCGGTCTGCACCGTTGCATCCGGCACCTGCGCCTCGTTCATGGCGGCGACCGCGGCTTCGGTAGCCGTGAGGTCGTCGGCGCTGTTGTCCACAGCGTTGACGGGTTCGGCAGCCATCGGCGGCGGCGCTGATTCAGCCTCTGGCGGCGCCGATTTGCAGCCGGCTACGAGAAGTAGCGCGGCAGCGATGAAGGCCGTCAGTGCGATGAGACGCGGGGTCACAGATCCGAGCACGCGCGGCTCCCTAAGTTGTTGATTGAAAGACATCCTCCACTCCTCAATCCTGGGTGGGGCAAGCGGACCCCACTGTTATAATCCGCCGCGACACGAGGGCATACGATCTATTGTCAAGTTTGTGCGCTGGATCACGGGTCTAACACCCGCGCCGCTCCATGCATTCCTTGTCCACGGTCGGATCGCCCAAACATTAGCAGCAATCGAGCGGAACATCATGGCGCGCCTGCAAATTCTTGAATACCCCGACCCCCGGCTTCGGACCAAGGCCGCCCCCGTTACTGCCTTCGACGCGGCGTTGGCGCGGAAAGTCGCCGACATGTTCGAGACCATGTACGCCGCGCCGGGTGTGGGCCTTGCCGCGACCCAGGTCGATTTTCATAAGCGTTTGATAGTTATGGATGTTTCCGAAGGGAAGACCGAGCCGCGCGTCTACTGCAATCCGGAAATCCTGTCGCAGGAAGGCGTGGGGGTCACCGAGGAAGGTTGCCTGTCCGTACCCGGCATATTCGACGAGGTGAAACGGGCCGCGGTCATCAAGGCGCGCGCGCAGGACGTCACCGGGGCCAGTTTCGAGGTCGATCTCGAGGGACTCGCGGCGGTCTGCCTGCAGCACGAGATGGATCACCTGGAAGGCAAGCTGTTCGTTGATTACCTGTCGGACCTCAAGCGCGAGCGCATCCGCAAGAAGCTCGAAAAAGATCGCAAGGAACGCGCCGCGAAACCGCGCGAGTCTGCGGCGTCCCGCGCGTACTGATTCACAAAAAGAACCCAAGCCTTCGGGCGCCATGAACTCGCTCAGAATCGCCTTCGCGGGCACGCCGAAGTTTGCGCTGCCCGCGCTGCGGGCACTGCTCGGTACGACTCACGAAGTCGTCGGTGTGTTGACGCAACCCGATCGGCCGGCCGGCCGCGGCCAGCAGTTGCGTGCTTCGCCGGTCAAACTACTTGCGCTCGACTCGGGTTTGCCATTGGCGCAGCCCGCGACGCTGAAAACACCGGAGAGCCGCGCCGCACTTTCGGGCTGGGCGCCGGATGTGCTGGTGGTCGTCGCGTACGGTCTCATTCTTCCGCCCGCGGTGCTGATGTTGCCGCGACTCGGCTGCCTCAACATTCATGGGTCGTTGCTGCCGCGCTGGCGCGGCGCGGCGCCGATCCAGCGCGCGATCCTCGCGGGCGACACCGAAACCGGAGTGACGATCATGCAGCTCGACGAGGGCCTCGATACCGGCCCGACGCTGCTCGAACGGCGCCGCCACATCGGCACGCACGATACCGCCGGCGACCTGCACGATGCCTTGTCCGAGCTAGGCGCCGCCGCGTTGATCGAGGCCATCGACGGGCTGGCGGCCGGCGCGTTGTCGGCGCGTCCGCAGCCGGCGGCCGGGGCTAACTACGCGCCGAAGATCGACAAGGCGGAAGCGCGGCTCGACTGGAACGCGAGCGCCGCCGAGCTCGACCGTCGAGTGCGCGCGTTCAACCCCTGGCCGATGGCCGAGACTCGATTTGCCGGCGAATCGTTGCGGCTGTTACGCGCCAGTGTCGCGGACGGCGCGGCCGACGAAGCCGCGCCCGGCACCTTGTTAGGAATTGCCGACGACGGTTTGCGGATCGCCTGCGGCGAAGGTGTGCTTGCGGTGCGCGAGCTGCAGCGCGCCGGCAGGCGGCCGGTTTCGGCGCGCGATTTCGCCAACGCAGTACGTCTCGACGGGATCAGGTTCGGTACATGAACCGCTCTGTAGTTCGAAGAAATCCCCCACCGCCCCGCCGCGCGCGACATGCCCCCGGCGCCGAAACCATGGCGCACGCCGCCATCGCCGTGCACGACGTGGTGTACGAAGGCCGCTCCGCTGACGCCGCGCTCGAGGCGGCGCATGAACGGGTCGATCGCGCCGCGGTGCGCGCCATCGCGCTTGGGACGTTGCGCTGGTACCTGCGATTGCAGCCGGCCCTCGCGCCGCTGTCGAACCGGCCGTTCGACGAACTCTCGCCGAAGCTCGCGGCGCTGCTGGTCACGGCTGCGCACCAGGTGGAGTACTCGCGCGGCGCGGCCGAAGCCCAGGTGCACCTGGCCGTGGACGCGAGTCGAGTGATCGGCGAAGGCCGCGCCTCGGGAGTGGTCAACGCGATGCTGCGCCGGTTCGTCGCGCAGCGAGCCGAGTTGTTAGCCGTGGCGGATGCCGAGATCGCGCAACGTCATGCGCACCCGCGCTGGCTGGTCGACTCGGTGCGCGCCGCCTGGGGCGACCGCCACGAAGAAATCCTGGCCGCCAACAATCAGCATCCGCCGATGGTGCTGCGACTCGATTCCGCGCTGCCAGCCCACGACTTCCTGCGTTCCTGGCGTGCGCTCGGGCGCGACGCGCAGACGGTCGAGTGGCGGCCCGATGCCGTGGTGCTCGAGCGGCCCGCGGCCGTACAGACGTTGCCCGGCTTCGAAGCCGGGGCGGTCTCCGTGCAGGATTGCGGCGCTCAGCTGGCGGCGTTGCTGCTCGACGCCAGATCCGGGATGCGCGTGCTCGACGCCTGTGCTGCGCCGGGCGGCAAGACGCTGCACATCGCACAAATCACTCCGGATCTCGCCGAGCTGATCGCCGTCGACGATGATTCTTTGCGGCTCGCGCGCGTGCGCGAAAACCTGCAGCGCGCCGGACGTGACGCGATCCTGGTGACCGCCGACATGCGCGACCGGCCACCTTCGTTCAACCCGGCGCACTTCGATCGCATCCTGGTGGACGCGCCCTGTTCGGCCACGGGCGTCATCCGCCGTCATCCCGACATCAAGCTGCTGCGCCGGGCGAGCGATATCGACGGCTTCGTTGCGACCCAGCGGCGGATTCTCGCCACCGCTTTCGAACTGCTGCGGCCCGGCGGACGTCTCATCTACTGCACCTGCTCGATACTGCCGGCGGAGAACGAGGCAGTGGTCGCGGCCTTCCTGAGTGGCGAACCGCGCGCCGTCCCGGGCGCCTGGCCCGAAAATCTTCGGCAGCCGCCCGGGCTGCTCGAACGCAGCGTCGGCTGGCAGTTGCTGCCCGGTGGTGGCGCGGGGACCGATGGCTTCTACTATGCTTGCCTGCTCAGAAAATAGAGGAACCGATGCAGTTCCGGCGCGTGAATAACCTTTGGATCCTGGCTCTCGCGGCACTCGCGACGTTTAGCCTGGGCCAGGTCGCGCGAGCCGATCCTCTCGATGGCGTTCTCGAGGTGCGTTCGGCGTATGTCGCCATCGACCAGGGCGTGTTCCAGCTGTTCGCGCGCGTCGCCTACCCGGTGAACGACGACATCCGTGCCGCGCTCAAGGATGGGCTGATGCTCACCTTCGACCTCGACGTCATCGTTTCGCGCGAGCGCCGCTTCTGGGTCGATGAGACGATTGCCGAGTACACGCTCAAACGCGAACTCATCTATCACGCGGTCAGCGATCGTTACGTCACGCGCGATCGCGATGCGCGCAGCAGCGAGCAACGCAGCTACGCTACTCTCGAAGAAGCGCTCGAAGCCTTGGGTACGGTCGAAGCGTGGCCGTTCCTGGTTTCACCGCAGTTGTCCGTGAACCGGCAATACCGCGTGTCCTTGCGCGCCGGCGTGCGCCGTGGACGGCTGCCCGACACCTTGCGCGTGCTGCTGTTCTGGACCGACGACTGGCACCGCGAAAGCGAGTGGTTCTCATGGTCCCTGCAGCGATGAGGCGCCTCGGTACCCTCGGGCTCATCGCCCTGTGGGTGCTGGTGAGCGGCGGTCTGCTGCTCCTCTTGGCGCTCGCGGTGCAGAACTCCCAACGCTTCAGCCAGATGCAGGCCTGGATCCTGCTGGCCAACGCCATCGCGGTCGTCACGGTGAGCGTGTTGCTGGCGCGCAAGATCACCGAGCTGGTGCGCGCGTTCCGCGCCGGTGTGCCCGGTTCGCGCCTGACGGCGCGCACGGTCGCGATCTTCGGCTCGCTCGTGATCGCGCCGCTGATCATCGTCTATCTATTCTCGCTCGAGTTCCTCAACCGCGGCATCGACAGCTGGTTCAAGGTCGAGATCAAGCAGGGCCTGTCGGACGCGCTCGAACTGTCGAAGTCCGCGATGGACGTGCGTATGCGCGAATACGCGCGCAGCACGCAGCTGTTCGCGAATCGCCTCGCCGACAGCCCGCCCTCCAACTGGGCCTTCGCCACCGATGAGCAACGCGTAGAGAGCGGCGCGCTCGAGGTGGTCGTCTACGGCACGCTCGGCCAGATTCTGGCCGCGAGCAGCGTGGGCAGTTCCTCCACCAAGCTGCCGCGCGCGTCCGCCGAAGTGACCAGCGCAATCGCGGGCGGCAATCTGTACTGGAGCCTGGAACCGCTGTCGGAAGACGACTACCTGATCAACACGGCGGCGCCTATCGCGACCTCGCCGGGATCGAGCGAAGGTCGCTTCGTGGTGGCGCTGTATCCCGTGCCACCACAACTCGTGCGTCTGTCCGAAGCCGTGCAGCATTCCTATTCGCAGCACAGCGATCTGACCGAACAACGCGAGGGAGTGAAGAATCTCTTTGGCCTCACGCTCACCCTGGTACTGCTATTGGCAATGCTCACCGCCATCTATGGTGCTATCTACTCGGCCGAGAAGCTGGTACGACCAGTCCAGGATCTGATCGCGGGCACACGCGCGGTGGGCAAGGGGGACTTTGCCACCCGTTTGCCGCTGCCCTCGCGCGACGAGATGGGTTTCCTCGTGCATTCGTTCAACGACATGACCAAGCGGCTGCGGCGCGCGCGCGAAGACACCACGCGCAGCCAGCAGGCGGTCGAACGCGAGCGCGAACGCCTCTCGATCATCCTGGCGCGCCTGTCTACCGGCGTCATCGCCATCGGCCGCGACATGAAATTGCGCAGCGCCAACCATGCGGCCAGCAACATTCTCGGCGTCGATCTCGAGCAGGGCGCCGGCCAGCCGCTGTCCGCGTTGCAAGAGTCCGATCCGCGCTTCGCGCGCTTCGTCGGCGAAGTCAGCGAGCGGCTCGCGAGGGGCGACGAAGAATGGCGCGAGCAGATGGATCTCAAACCCGAAATGGCCGGCGCGCGCGTGCTGGTGTGCGCGTGTACGCCGCTGCCCGGTGACGAACACGCGGAGAACGACGAAGAACGGCAGGGCGGTTTCGTGATCGTCTTCGACGACATCAGTGCCTTGTTGCAGGCGCAGCGCGACGCGGCCTGGGGCGAGGTCGCGCGGCGGCTCGCGCATGAGATCAAGAATCCGCTCACGCCCATCCAGCTTTCGGCCGAACGCATGCGCCGCCGGTATCTCGACAAGATGACCGGTGAGGACGCACAGATTCTCGACCGTGCCACGTACACCATCGTGCAGCAGGTCGAAGCCATGAAGGCGATGGTCAACGCGTTCAGCGAATATGCGCGGGCGCCGGACATGAAGGTGACGCAATTCCCCCTGAATGCGCTGGTCACCGAAGTTGCTGACCTCCATCGCGTACAGGAATCGGGCGTGCAGATCGAGGTGGAGCTCGATCCGCGCATCGATCAGGTGGAAGCCGACCGCGGCCGCGTCCGGCAGATCCTCAACAACCTCATCGTGAACGGCGCCGAGGCGGTGGAAAACGTCCCGGCTGGCCTCGTCACGCTCGTCACGCATTTCGAAGCCGCGGGCTCGGCCGAGTACGCCACCATCACGGTGTCCGACAACGGACCCGGTTTCGCGCGCGAAGTGCTGGGGCGGGCTTTCGATCCCTACGTCACCAGCAAACCCAAGGGCACCGGATTGGGCCTCGCGATCGTGAAAAAAATTGTCGAAGAGCACGGCGGGCGCGTCGAGGCCGACAATCGGCCGGAAGGCGGCGGGCGCGTGCGTGTATCCTTGCCCTTAACAGACGGATCCCGACAGCTGGTGGCGCGCGATCGACGCGTTGAACCACGGAAGGAGCGAGCATGAGCGCCGCACACATTCTGGTCGTCGATGACGAAGCCGACATTCGCGGCCTGCTGAAAGAAATTCTTTCGGAGGAAGGTTACGACGTGGACGTCGCTGGCGATGCCGGCCAGGCCCGCGCGTTGCGCGCGCGCCAGTTACCCGACCTCGTTTTGCTCGACATCTGGATGCCCGATACCGACGGCATCACGCTGCTGCGCGAGTGGCAGGCACAGGCGTCGGAGGCTTCCTGCCCCGTGGTCATGATGTCAGGCCACGGCACTGTCGAAACGGCGGTCGAGGCGACGCGTCTCGGCGCCTTCGATTTCGTCGAGAAGCCGCTGTCGCTGCAAAAGCTGCTGCGCACCGTCGAACGCGCGTTGGAAGCCGGCAAGAGAAAACGCCACGCGGGCAAGTTGTTAGCCGCATCTCCGGGCGTGCCGGTGGGCCGCAGCCGTATCATGCAGCAGCTGCGCGCCGATCTCGCCCAGATCGCCCCGAACGATTCGCCGGTATTGCTGATCGGTGAAACCGGCACCGGTCGCGAAGCTTTCGCGCGGTTCCTGCACGATGCGAGTCCGCGCGCGTCACGTCCATTCGTCACGCTGATCTCGAGCACCTTGCGTGGCGACGGTGCCGAGCAGGTGTTGTTCGGTACGGAAACCGGCGACCAGACCGCACCCGGCGTGCTCGAACGGGCCGGTGCCGGCACCCTGTTCATAAACGAACTCGAAGACCTGCCGGCGCAGGCGCAACGTGCGCTGCTCGGAACACTCGAGAGCGGCCAGTTCACGCGTGTCGGCGGCAACACGCCGGTAATGCTCAAGGCGCGCATCATTTCCTCTTCGCGTCCGGGCATCGAGTCGCGCAGCGACGATTTCCGCCGCGATCTGCTCGCGCACCTCAATACGCTGCTGGTACGCGTGCCGCCGCTGCGCGAATACACGGAAGACGTGCCCGATCTGCTGCGTCACTACGTCGATCGCCTGGTCGACGGGGAAGGCCTGCAGTTTCGAAAATTCAGCGTCGCCGCGCAGAACCGGCTGCGCAATTATCCGTGGCCCGACAACGTGCGCGAGCTCAAGAATCTCGTGCAGCGTCTGCTGTTGCAGGGCGGCGGCGAAGAAATCCGTCTCGAAGAAATAGAGCGCGAGCTGGCCGCCCAGGCGCCCTCTGTCGAGCCGCTGGTCAAACAGGATCTGCTGGCGTTGCCGTTGCGCGAAGCGCGCGAGCAGTTCGAACGTGCCTATCTACAGCAGCAGCTGCTGCTGTGTAACGGCAAGGTGGGTCAGCTGGCCAAACGCGTCGGCATGGAACGCACCCACCTCTATCGCAAGCTGCGTTCGCTCGGCGTCGACTTCCGCAACATCACCGACGAGTCGGAGTGAGTCGCGCGGGCGCGGCGCCTACGCGGGCGTACGCGGTGACAACACGATCAGCCGATCGCCGGGGGCGATGATCGCGTCATTTTCCCAGAATCCGATGACACGCTCGGCGCGATGTATGCGCAAGACGATGCCATCCGGGACATCGGTGGCCCGTTTGCCGACATCCACGTCCGCGGCCATCCTTTCCGCCAGCGTCACTCGACCGTCGATCGTCAGCATGTCATACACGTAACTCGCCACGTGTGACGACGTGGTGGAGTTCGCCATCAATATGCCGCTCACCGTCGAGGGACAGATGGTGGCCGAGGCCCCGCCCGTACGCACCAGGTTTTCGTTCTCGGCTTCCTTGACCATGGCGACGATACGCAGTCCGCCCGCCATGCTGTGGATCGTGAGTGTCGCCAGCACGGTAGTGTCGTCGCGGCCGAGGCAGACGAATGCGGCGCGCGCGGCCTGGATGTTGGCGTCGCTCAAAACCGCTTCGCGAGTTGCGTCACCGCGCAATCCGACCATGCCCATCTCGGCGGCTTCGAGCAATGCGTCTTCTTCGCGATCGATGACCACGATCTGTCTGGGGTTGGTGCCGCGGCGTATGACTTCGGTGGCCGCGCTGCGTCCGCCCAGCCCGAAACCGCAGATGACGATGTGGCCTGTGAGGGCTGATTGCCTAAGTCTCATGCGAAAGTCCTCGATCAGGCGCCGCGCGACCACCTGGTAAGCGGTACCGAGAAAAATGGCCCAGACAAACAGCCGAATCGGCGTGACGAAAAATGCATCGAGCATGCGCGCTTCGTCGGTCACCGGCACGATATCCCCGTAACCAACCGTCGTAATGGTTATCACGGCGAAATAGACGACATCGCTGATGGAAACCACGCCGTCGGTGTTGTCCCGCAGGCCGTCTCGATCGAACGAGAACACTGCGATGACGATCGTTACCAGCACAATCACCAGCAGCAGCCGTTTCCACAGCGAGCGATGTGCCGAGGAAGGCTTGCCGTAGTAGAGCCGTCGGTGTCCCGTGGAACTGCGCTGCAGGATGCGCCATGCCCGGGTCGGTGCACTCGCCCGGATGCCCGATTCGGAATGACGGTCGTCACCGCGCATGGAAGTCTCGCTCATCGCGCAGGAGTCTAACGCACGGTTCCCGGAATCATCGCGTAACATTCCGGCGCCGCATGATCGATATCTCTACACCAGGTCCGCACGCCATCGCGATCATGATCGTCGCGATGGCGGCGTTCTATCTATACACGCGGCCGTGGATCCGGATGGAACTGGTTTCGCTGCTGTTGCTGGCCGCGTTGCTGTGCGTGTTCTATCTGTTTCCGTACGCCGGCGTCGATGCGCCGCTGACCGAAACCGAGATTCTCGAATCGTTCGGACATCCGGCGCTCATCGCAATTTGTTGCCTGATGGTGCTCGGCCGGGGCCTGAGCATGACCGGGGCGCTCGATCCGGCGGTACGCGTGCTGAGCCGCATCTGGGCGTGGAACCGTGCGCTCGGCCTGTTGGTTACGTTGATCGGTGCGGGGCTTGCAAGCGCGGTCGTCAACGACACCCCGGTCCTCGTGCTGATGTTGCCGCTGTTGCTGAGGCTCGCCGATCGCACGGGTTACTCGGCCGCCAAAACGCTGTTGCCGGTCAATTATGCCATCCTGGTGGGCGGCACTCTGACCAGCATCGGGACTTCCACCAATCTACTGGTGTTGAAAACTGCGGAAGATCTTGGTGTCCGCTCGATCGGAATCTTCGACTTCACGCCGCTCGCCCTCGTTGCCTTCGCCGTGGCGTTGCCATACCTGTGGCTGATCCTGCCGCGACTGTTGCCGGACGGTACGGGGCCCAATTCCCACGACGCGGTCCGCAAATTCGAGGCGCGGCTGCAAGTTGCCGCGGACAATGAACGCTTGATGGGAAAGGGCATGCGGGATCTCAAGCGTGCGCTGGGGCGCGACATTGCGGCCACCGGTGTGCTGCGCAACGGCACCGCCCTCGCGGCGGACGATACCTTGCGACTCGAGGCAGGCGACGTATTGATGTTGAGCGATACACCCACCGGGCTACGCGATATCGCCAGCGCATTGCGTACCGACCTGTTCGATCGGGAGGGCGCCGGCCTGTTTGTGACCCCCTCGGAATCGAAGGAAGATATTCACCTGGCAGAACTGGTTATTGGAGCGCATTCGGCACTATCGGGACGTTCGCTGCGCGACGCCCGGTTCGCCGACGGACATGCGGTGATCGTAGTTGGGCTGTATCGCGGTGCGGCCGGGTTGCTGAGATACGCGCAGGACTTCACGCGCGAACCGCTGATGGCAGGCGACGTGTTGCTGGTGCAGGGAACCAGCGACAACATCGCCGCTCTGCGCGCACTGCCGGACCTGATGCTGGTCGACCAGGGCATGCCCATGCCACGCTCGCCGCTGGCGCCGTTGGCGCTCTGCATCATGGGCATGGTGGTACTGCTCGCGGCGACCAAGGTCATGCCCATTCACGTTTCCGCGGCGCTCGGCATGGTGGCGATGCTGGCGACCGGCTGCGTGCGACTCGACGGCATCGGCCGCGCGCTCAGTCTCGAAGTCGTACTGCTGGTGGCCTCGAGCGTCGCGCTCGGGCGCGGATTGGTGGGTACCGGTGGCGCCCAGTGGCTCGGCGAGATCGCCGCATTCGCGACCGGCAATGTGGCGCCCGCACTGCAGTTGGCATTGTTGATGACCTTTGCAGCGTTGTTGACCAACTTCGTTTCCAACGCCGCCGCCGCGGCGGTCGGAACACCGATCGCCGTGGCTACCGCGACGGCGCTCGGAGTCGATGCCGAGCCCTACGTGCTGGCAATCCTGTTTGGCGCGAATCTCAGCTTCGCGACGCCGACCGCCTACCAGACCAACGTGCTGGTGATGAATGCCGCCGGCTATCGATTTCGCGATTTCGTGCGCGGCGGTTTACCACTGGTGTTGCTGTTGCTGATCACCTTCAGCCTGTTGCTGGCGCACCGCTATTCGATGTGATCTCGGCGACAATCCGCCACCGGGCGCGGGAACCTGCGCGGGTAGTTAGTTGCCGGGATAGCGGCGTTCAGTCCTTGTCAGGGCCGGATTCGGTGCCGCGCGCGGCGGCCGGTGGCTCGCAGGCCGGCAAGCCCGAACGAATATGCAGATCGCGCTGCGGAAAGGGGATCTTGATATCGGCTGCCCGCAACTCGTCGTCCAGCGCCCAGAGAGCCTGCGCCTGGACGCGCGAGGGGGAGCGGATGGATTCCGGACCGATCCACAGCAACAGTTCGAAATTGAGGGAGCTGTCGCCGAAGCCGGTCATCCAGACGTCGCTGGTGTGGTACTCGTTGTCGATCACTCCGCGCACCTTCTTCGCGGCCGCCAGTCCCGCGGCCTTCACCTGGGCCTTGTCGCTGCCGTAGGCGACACCAAAGGGAATACGCAGCCGGCGGGTGAATTCGTCCAGCGTCCAGTTGGTGACGCGCCCGTTGACGAACTCGGAGTTCGGCACCAGCACGTCGACCGAATCATTGGTGGTGACGCGCGTGTAACGCATCGCAATCTCGACGACCGTGCCGCGGACGCCCGATTGCAGATCCACGAAGTCGCCGATCTTGAGGCTGCGCTCCGCCATCAGGATGAGCCCGGATACGAAGTTCGAAACGATACTTTGCAGTCCAAAACCGACGCCTACGCCGATGGCGCCGCCCAACAGCGCCAGATTGGTCACGTCGACGCCAACGATCGACAGCGCCCACAGAATGCCGATGACCCAGACCGAATATCGCAGCACCCGGCCGATCGCGTAGGCGCCCGAGAACTGGCCCGTCAGGCCGGAGCGCCGACGAGCAGTTCGCTGGATAGCGTGTTCGAGCGCGCGTGAACCCCACCAGGTCAGGACGACGACCGCTATGAGGCCGAGCAGGCGCGCCACGCTGAATGTGAATTCGCCGTAGCCGATCCGGGAAGCCTCGAACCATTCCAGAATGCGAGTCAGTGTCTCGTGCATACCTCAGGATTCTCCGGCGCCGACCGGGCGCGACCAGATGCGGAACGCGGGCGCGGCATAGTTCTTGGGCAGATGTTCCTGCGGCAGGGCGAGGCGCGCGCCATCGCGCACGGCGGTGTAGTGATGCGACATGATCTCGACTCCCGCCGCGGCGAATGTTGTCTGAATTTCGGCATGTAGCCGGGAAAACACCGCGGCCATCTCGGCGGGCTTTCGAGTGTAAGCGTTCAATTCATAACAGACATAGAAGTCGTCCAGCTTGGTCTGCAGCACGAACGGAGCGGGATCAACTTCGAGATCTTTCACCTTGCCTGCGGCCGCGATCAATAACTCGTGAACTCGTTCCCACGGAGCGTCGTAGCCGATCGTCACGCTGGTATGAAGGATCAGTCCCCGTTGTTCGGCGCCGGAGGTGAAATTGATGATGTGATTCGACAGCACAAGGGAATTCGGCACCGTGATGTCGACGTTTTGATCGTCCGCAGACGCGCGCCGAATAAATCCTTGTCGAGAATGTCGCCGACTGCATCGGCGATCTTGACCCGGTCGCCGATACGAAACGGCCGCATGTATGTGATGAACACACCCGCGATGACATTTCCGATCGCCGTGGCGGGGCCGAGCGAGAGCAACAGGCCAACGAATACCGAGACACCCTTGAATCCCTCCGATCCCGAACCGGGCAGGTAGGGGAAAACCATGACGGCGGCAATGGCGATCACCAGGAATCGCAATAGCGAGTAGGTTGGCGCCGCCCAGTCGGTGTAAAAACCCTGCACCTGGATATGGCTAACGGCAAGGTGGGTCAGTTGACGAAACGCTCAATCGCAAGCTGCGTTCACTCGGCGTCGACTTCCGCACACCGCAATTGAGACGAGTCGGAGTAGCTTCCTTCACGGGCTATTTCGATCGGGGAGCGCCGCCCGCCGCAGTTTCGATCACGCGCGACGTATTGGTGTAGTTGTTGTGTGAAAACGCGACAAAGCCGACACCGGTGTATTCCCAATACTCGCGAAAGGTATCGGCCGAAAAGGAAAACGGATTCTTGCCCGCGCCCGTGTATTTCGAGGAAACGGCATTGGGCGGGCCGATCAGGTCGAGCACCTCATTCGGCAGCATCCCAGCCTTGATGACGCCGAGTGAGATGTCGCGCTGCTGCGGCACAGCCGCTGCGGGCGGCGGCATGGCGAGCACGGCGGCATTGCCCATCTGTTGCGTGTTGAGCCTGCAACAGGCGCGCATCTTCAGGTCGGCGAGCCGCGCATCCGTTTCGCCGAGCTGCGAACGAAAATAGAAACCTTGGCCGGCCGTGCCGGTGAGTTCGTAGAAATAAGTCTGTCCGGCGAGCCAGCTGCCGTTGCCTTCCCAACCCGGAGTCGCGCTGGCTGATGGCCACTTCAGTGCCAGTGGATGGTCGCCCGGTTCGACGACGGCGACTCCGAAGGCTTCCTGCGGCAAACGCATGACTTCCTCATCGCCGACATAAATCCGGGCGGCGAGGCCGGTTGGCTCTGCATGGGCGCGGAACACCACGAGCAGCGCCTTGTCGGCTGGTGCGGCCGCGAGCGTCACGCTGTCGAATTCGGGCCCTTTCGGTGGCGCTGCCATGCAACCGGCGAGTACGAACATCGCCACGCTGATCGCGAGCGAGGGACTGTATTTCGCCAATCGCATTCCCTTTCGGTTCCGGTGCGTCGTCGCGGATTTCGGTGTCAGGGGTAACCGCTCTCGTTCGGATCCGGCGTCACGGTGATGACGCGGAACACACCTTCATACGCCGACTTGAGAGAGAACTCGACGCGCCCCACACCCTTGTACATGTAGACCATGCGTTGCAGGTCTCTGGCGCCGAAGTTGAACGGCTGCCATTGTTTGCCCGTCATGCGCTGTGACTGGTTGGTGGGCTGGCCGATCAAGTCGCTCACTTCCTGCTGACTCATGCCGACGCGGATCAGGCCGAGATCGACCGTCTTCGGAGTACCCGCCGGAACGGCGGCCGCGGCGGGTGCCGCAGCGGCGGCTGGCGCAGCAGCAGGCGCAGCGGCCGGTTTTGCGCCGGCCTTGGCGTTTTTCTTGCCCTTGGTGGCCGCAGCAGGCGGCGGTGGCGGCGGCGGCGGCGGATTGCGCAGCAACTCGAGATTGACGGTGCCGGCGAGGTACGAACTGGTCGCGCCTTTTGAAAGGTTTTTCGATGCCTTCTCGCAATGGCCGCGCAACCTGCGGTGCACCGATTTGTCGTCGGCGACCTGGTCGAGCACGGCCTTGTAGCGATTGTTGCCCGAGTTGCCGAGCGCGCGGCACAACCATGCGGACGCATCGACCGTGTCGCGCTCGCCGCCTGCCAGCGGATACTTCTCGAGCAGCACCTGAGCAGCTACATCCAGAACTTCCGGGTTGGTAACGCTGGCGTTGTACATGCTCTGCGCCACATCCTGCAGCGTGCTCGGCCCGCCCTTGATGAGTCGGTCGACGTAGCTCTGGTCGGCGGGGCTGAGTGCGGCGAAGCAGGCGCTGCTCAGCAGCAGGCCGGCGACTAACAGCCAGGAAGATGTTTTCTGGATCATGGTGACTCCCTGATTTCAGGTCACGTTTGTTGTGGGCGCGACTCTAACATCGGCGCGCCTGCCCGGCGATGGCGCGCCACATCTCAAAGAGCGGAAAACCGGAACTTCGGGGCTCAGGGTTGCAAGGGAGTGCGGCGCGACAGGGCGCCGTCCTCGGCGATCTCCAGGGCGCCCTGCGGAAACGCTGCCAACGACAAGGTACGCAGCACAGTGATGACCGTACGCGCCGGGTCGGGCGACGGACCGGCCGGCCGCAGCTGAATCGTCGCCTCGATGCGGCCGGAGACGAAGCGGCCTTCATCATCCAGGTGGCACAGCAGGATGGGCGCGATGCCGCGCAGGCCTTCCACGCTGATGCCGTAATACGTGGCGAAGTTTCCAAGGCTGTAAGCGATCAGGCGGTCGCGATACAACTCCATGGGGCGCACCACGTGTGGGCCGTGGCCGAGCACCAGATCCGCGCCGGCGTCGACCATCGCACGTGCGAACTCGACCACGTTGCCGCGATCCTCGCCGACGAAGATCTCGCGCGCGAACGGCAATATCTCCGCGCCGATGCCTTCGGCGCCGCCGTGAAACGACACGATCACGATGTCGTGCGTGGCGGCCAGTTGCTGCACCAGCGCGCGCGCGATCTCGGGTTCATTGAGCAGATTCGAACCGACGTTGGGTGCAAATGCGGCGAGCGCGATGCGCCGGCCGTTCGCGACCCAGCTCGCGGTGGTGCCTTCGCGCCCGGAATGAACGATGCCGCGCGCATCGAGCGCCGCCATGGTGGAGGAGCGGCCCTCCTCGCCGAAGTCGCGTGCATGGTTATTAGCCAGGCTCATGGCGTCGAAGCCGGCGAGTTTGTAATACGTGGCGTAACGCGTCGGCGTGCGAAACAGGAAGCAGATGCGTTTGTCCTTGCACACTTTCACCGGCTCGCCGCCGTCCATCAACACACCCTCGAGATTGCCGAAGGTCACGTCGGGCGCGGACAGGATCGGCGTCACCGCATCGAGGAACGACAGGCCGTCGTCATCCGGCAGAATGTTCTCGGGGAAGTCGGTGCCCAGCATGGTGTCGCCGACCGCGGCCAGGTCAAGCCCCGGGTGGGTGGGAGCTGGAATTGCCGGTGCGGCATCATGGGCGGCTGGCGCCGGACCGGCCGGTGCGTCGGCCGGCCGGGTGGCGCAGGAAGACACGAGCAATGCCGCGAGAATGACCGGCGCCGCAATCGCGAAACGCCCGTCCACCTGACTAGTCTCCCACCCGGATCACGAGTACATCGTCGAATTCCGCGGCCCGCAGCCGGGCGCGCATCCGGTTGAGCTCGGCGAGATCGCTAATCGGCCCGATGCGCACGCGATGCCAGACGTCGTCGTCGACCGACACGCGTTGCACGTTCGCGTCGATGCCCTGTTTTTTGAGCAGCGCCTGGATGCGGTCCGCTTCTTCCTGCTTGCGATACGAACCGGCCTGCAGCACGTACACGCCGGGCCGCTCGATCTGCGCACGCGCGGTGTCGCGTTCGCGCGAGACTTCGTGGTCCTTCTCGGGCACCACCATTTCGAACTTGGGCAACATGTCGTAGAAGTCGTAGTTCTTCGGGCCGTCTTCGGCGTCGCCGACGGCGGCCGATTTGTCCGAGCGCGGCTCGGGCTTGGGTGTCTCGGCCGACAAGGCCGTCGCGTTTTTCTCGCGGTAGTTCTGCCAGACCAGCACCAGCGCCGACAACGACAACCCGAGCGCGAGGCCGAAACCGAACTCGCGGTAACGCGAGAACTCGAAGCGCATGCCGCCGCCGCGGGAGCGCTTGAAATCGCGGCTGGTGATTTTCGCGGCCAGGGTCGACTCCTACATCGTCTCGGGCGCCGAGACGCCGAGAATTCCGAGACCGTTGCGGATCACCTGCTGTACGGCAAGCACGAGCGTGAGGCGGGCGTTGCGCAGGGCGGCATCCTCGACGATGAACTGTTCCGCGTTGTAATAGGTGTGCAGCGTGTTCGCAAGGTCGCGCAGGTAGTGCACCAGCGAATGCGGCGCGCGATTGAGCGCGGCCTGTTCGATCATCTCCGGATACCTGGACAGCGCCGTGATCACCGTCTGCTCATGCGAGTTGCTCAGCAGCGCAAGATTGGCGGCGGCCGCGTCGTAACTGTAGCCCTTCGAGCCGAGCTGTTTCATCACCGACGACACGCGCGCGTGTGCGTACTGGATGTAGTACACGGGGTTTTCGTTGCTGCGCGACTTCGCGAGCTCGAGGTCGAAATCCAACGCCTGGTCGTGGCTGCGCAGCAGGTAGAAGAACCGGCAGGCGTCGTTGCCCACTTCGTTGCGCAGCTCGCGCAAGGTGACGAAATTGCCTTCACGTTTGCCCATGGCGAGCTTTTCGCCGCCACGGAAAAGGCTTACCAGCTGCATCAGGCAGACCTCGAAGGAATCCGCCGGGCGGCCGAGCGCCACCAGCGCGCCGCGTACGCGCGCGACGTAACCGTGATGATCCGCGCCCCACACGTCGATCAGCAGCTCGTGGCCGCGCTGCAGTTTGTCGAAGTGATAGGCGATGTCGGAGGCGAAATAGGTCTTCTCGCCGTTGGCGCGCACCACCACGCGGTCTTCGTCGTCGCCGAATTCCGTGGACTTGAACCACTCGGCGCCATCTTTAGTGAATACGCGGCCGCTCTTGCGCAGCTCCGCCAGTGCGCGGTCGATCGCGCCGCTCTGGTTGAGCTCGCGTTCGGAGTACCAGCGGTCGAAGCGCACGCCGAACTCTTCGAGATCGTTGCGGATGTCCGCCATCATCGCGTCACGCGCGAAGATCACGATGGAGTCGAACTCGGGGTCGCCGAGCGCACGGCGCGAGTTCTGGATCAAACCATCGATGTGTTTGTCCTTGTCGCCGGCCGGGGCATCGGGTGGCGCGCCGGCGGCGATCGTCGCGGCCGGGCGCTTCAACTCATCGCCGCGTTTCGCGAACAGCGCCTGCGCCACCGGCAGGATGTAGGGCGCGCGATAGCCGTTCGACGGGAACGCGACGGTTTCGCCGCACGCCTCGAGGTAACGTAGATAGACGCTGACGGCCAGGATGTCGATCTGCCGGCCGGCATCGTTGATGTAGTACTCCCGATAGACCGAGTGACCGGTGGCCTCGAGCAGGTTGCCGAGTGTCGCGCCGTACGCGGCGCCGCGGCCGTGACCCACGTGCATGGGGCCGGTGGGGTTCGCGGAAACGAACTCGACCATGACCTTGCGGCCGGCGCCGACTGAGCTGCGTCCGTAGGACGCACCCTGGGTGGCGACGGCTTCGAGGCCCGCGAGCCAGGCATCACGCGCCAGCCGGAAATTGATGAAGCCGGCGCCCGCGATTTCCGCGCTGGTCACGAGTGTGCTGTTCGGCAGCGCGGCAATGATGGCCTGCGCCAGTTCGCGAGGGTTCTTGCGGGCGGCCTTTGCCAGACGCATGGCGATATTGCTGGCGAAGTCGCCGTGTTTTTCATCGCGCGCGCGCTCGACCACGACCTGCGCGGGATCGACCGCCTCGGAGAGAACGGCGGGAACAAGTGATCGCAGCGCCTCGCACAGCAGGCGCTCAAGCTCGGATTTCACGGGGGAACCTTGGTTGGAACTCGAATTGACGGCCCGAATCTTACCAAGGAACGCCGCGTTAACCTCTCCGCGACCTGTAAACCGAATGACCGCGTGCGCGTTGATCCATCGCAGGCCTCATTTTCCACAGGAGTTTCCGATGAAGACCACACTTTCGACCTGCGCCCTCACGCTCGCCGCCTTGTTCGCGGGCGCCGCATTCGCAGGCGATCAACCTCCCCGATCCGACGCCCCGCACGACGTCATGCGTGCCGACACGGATGGTGACGGCCGCATTTCACGTGCCGAGGCCACGGCCGCGGGTTCCGAACGTTCGGGCGAATGGTTCGACAAACTCGATCTCAACAAGGACGGCTACGTCACTTCCGACGAGATGCATCAGGCGCGTGCAACGCGGCGCGGCGACATGAAGCAGAAGATGGAACAACGCTTCAAGGAAGCCGACGTGAATGCCGACGGGCAGCTGTCGCTCGATGAAGTGCAGGCCAAGATGCCGCGGCTGGCCGATCGTTTCGCTACGCTCGACACGGACAAGAATGGCCAGCTCAGCAAGGAAGAGCTGTCGCACGGACGTCCGCATCACGGCCCGCAGCCGCAGAGCTGAAGCAACGGCTGATTCGTTCTCGTTGCAATGAAAAGGCGGCGGAACCCGTGGAGGTTCCGCCGCTTTTCCCTGCCCACCTGTCTACTTGCCTGTGCTCACCGATGCGTCGCCCGAAGTGTTGGCGTTCGCATTGGCGCTGGCCTGCACCGGGGAGCTGAAGCTGCCCGGCGTCGTCGTCGACTCGTTCGATGCCGGCTTCGCGAGGTCAGCCTTGGGCGCATCGAGCGCACCCGTCAGCGAACCTGCGGCGTTGCCGTTGGCATTGCCCGAGGCGTGCCCCGCGGGTTTGGACGTGGTGGCCGGAGCGGTCGGCGCGGCCGGCATCGCGGGGGCGCTCGGCACAGAGGATGCCGGGGCAGCATCCTTCACCGAATCGAGACTGCCGGTCAGATCACCCGCGGAATTGCCGTTGGCCGCGCCGCTGACACCCGAGCTCGCCTGATTCGCGCTGGCCGCAGCACTGCCCGCGCCATTCATCGAACCTGCAATGCCGTTGCCGGCCGCGCTCGTCGCAGTGTTGGCGGCGCCACTAGCGGCACCTGACACAGCGGCGCCCGAAGACGCCGCCGCCGAAGACGCGGCACCCTGCGCGGTGTCGCGCGTGGAACTGGCGCGATCGCGCACCCGGCCCGTGGTTTCGCGAGTGCGATCGACCGCGCCCGAGGCGTGACGACGCAGCGTGTCGCCGTGATCGAAGGTGCCACCCAGCGTGCCGCCCGCGTTGCCCATTCCACCGACGCTGCCCATGCCGCCGCCGAGCGTGCCGCCCAGCGAACCGCCCATCCCACCCGTGGCGCCGCCACCGAGAACCTGGGCCTGAAGAAGCGGGGCGCCGCAGATCAGCGCAAACGCCGCAGCCGACTTGATGAAGTACTTGTTCATGTATCTCTCCTGGAATTTGCGCCGCGGGACATCCGCAGCTCTCAGGAGGTACTACGACCGGGCAGGGCGATTTCTTCCCGGGCCCCGACAACTTTCTATTTGACTTAACCCACTCTATTTATAGGTGCCGACCAGGCCCGCCCCATAAATATCGTCGCGGCCGCGCGCGCCGAGATCCTGCGCGGACCGGGTCAATTCATCGAGCGCGCGTTGATGCCGCTGCGCATCGGGCGCCGCAATCCTCTGGGCTAACAACCCTGCAACGAGTGGAGCCGCGAATGACGTGCCGCGTACCGGCGCGTAGGAATCGGGCGCGGTCGCGGCGGCGTTCTGATCGAGACCGGGCGCCGCGAAATCGACCTGCTTGCCGCGGCCGGCTTCGACCAGCACGCGATCCTTCGCATCCACCGCCGTGACCCCGACGACGCCGTCGTAACTCGCTGGAAACAGCGGCGGCGCCGCGGGCCCGTCGTTGCCGACCGCCGCGACGATCGTGTATCCCTGATCGATCAGGCTGCGCACTACGCGCTCGAGCAATACGTTGCGCGGTCCGACCAGGCTCACGTTGATCACCGCGACGTGTTCGCGCGCCATCCAGCCGAATGCGGCCGCGACCGCATCGATGGCGCCACCGGCCGGCGCGCCGCAATAGACGTCGGCGGCATACAGATCACCCATCGATTGCCCGCGCACGGCCAGCGACGCCACGGCCGTGCCGTGTGCGCTCGGCACGGCAACGCCGTTGCAGCCGAAGCGATGCAGGCGGACTCCCGAGAAGACGCGATGGCTGTCGTCTACGCCGCCATCGATCAGTCCAAGCCGCGCGCCGCCGCTCCCGGCCGCGGATTCCGGCGCGGCGAGCCCGGCAACGGCGGTACCGATTCCGCCGCTGTCCAGATAGACATGGTTGTAGTCATAGGTGCCGGGGGGGTCTAACTTCCGCAGCCGCTTGAGCCCGCGGCTCGCGCTCCAGCCGGCGGGAGTCTGCAGCACGGTGATCCGCAACCCGAGGTCAGCGAGTTCCTGCGTGCGCAGCACGACGAAATCCGCCTTGAGTGCCTGCGCGAGCGCCGGGTCGGTGATGTCGATCGCCACCACTTCCGCGCGCACGATCAGTTCGTCGTTTACGCGGTCGAGTTCGGCGCGGTGCTCGCGGTAGGCGCGCTCGACCCGCAACGCGCGCGCGGCGGACAGGTCGCGCAAAGTGCCGCCGACTCCACGGCCGAGATCCTGCACACCGGGCAGCGTGCCGCCCGGCGCCGGCAACTGCGGCAGCTGCACCTGAGGGACGGGCAGCTGCGCGGCTGCGGTGCCGGCGAGCGCGACACACATCACGAAACCAAACGCCAATCTTGCTAGTGGGGACGGCACGGAAGAAATCGCCTTCGCCAGACGTATTATCCGATATGAAACCATGAGTAACGGGACGGAGGAAATCGGTGAACGCATCGTCGGGCTGCTGCCGCGGCTGCGCCGCTTCGCGCGCTCGTTATCGCGCAATCAACACGACGCCGACGACCTGGTGCAGTCGGCGGTCGAGCGCGCGTGGAAGAAGAGTGACCAGCTTCGACCCGGCGCAAACCTGGGCTCGTGGATTTTCGGGATCATGAAAAACGCCTGGATCGACGATCGGCGTGCGCGAGGCCGGCGCGGCGAGGTGCCGTTGCCCGAAGACAGTGGCTCGCATCCGGCGGTCACGACGGCGGATACCGACTCTGAGATGTGGTCGGTGTCGGAGGCGATGAGCAAACTACCCGAGGAGCAGCGGCTGGCGATCGCGCTCGTGCTGGTCGAGGGGATGTCTTACAAGGAGGCGGCGCAGGTGCTGGAAATTCCGATCGGCACGCTGACGAGCCGCCTGGCGCGCGGCCGCACTGCGCTGGCTGCGGCGCTCTGCGGCGAAAACGCGGGAGATGTGGCGTGAACTACGACGACGAAACGCTGATGGCGTACGCCGATGGTGAACTCGATGCCGCGCAACGTGCCGAGATCGCCGCGGCCGTGGCGAAAGATCCCGATCTCTCGCGCCGCGTGGAAAAACATCGTGCGCTGCGCGCCCAGGTCGCCGGCGCATTTGCGGCCGTGGCCGATCGACCCGTGCCGGAGCGGCTGGTGGCGGTGGCCAACGGCGATACCGTCGCGGCGGGCAGCTTGCCGGCTTCCCCTCGCGGCAAGGTATTGCAGTTTCCGTCCAAGGGAGCGCGTGCGCCGGGACCGGGATGGGGAGTGCGCGAGTGGGGCGCGATGGCGGCGAGCGTGGTGCTCGGCGTCGTGATTTCGTGGCGGGTGTTGGCGCCCTCCGAACAAGGTCTGCTGGCCGTGAATGGCGGCGCGCTGGTCGCGCGGGGTGAACTCGCAGCGGCGCTCGACGGGCAACTCGCGAGCGATCAGCAACGCGCGGGGGCGGTGCGGATCGGCGTCACCTTCAAAGCGCGCGACGGGAACTATTGCCGCAGTTTCACGCTGCCCGCGACGCGCACGGCCGGGCTCGCGTGCCGCGCCGGCGACGACTGGCAGGTTGCGGCGACGGCGGAGGCGGAGATTCCGGCGGGCCAGGTTCAGCAAGCGGCCGGCGCGATGCCCACCGCGATTCTTGCGGCGATTGAAACGCGCATCGTCGGTGAGGCGCTCGATGCGGCCGCCGAAGACAGCGCACGGCTCCGCGGCTGGGACAAGAAGTAGTGCCGGGTAGGGATTAGCCCGGAGTTAATCCCTACCCGGTACTACTTTGCGCTAGAACAGATCGAGCGGGTCCACATCGAGGGACCAGCGCAGGTCGCGTTGCGTCTTTATCGTCTCGACTTGCGGCAGCCATTCGGCGAGTAACCGATGCACCGGTGCGCGTTCCGCCGACTCGATCAGCAACTGGGCGTGATACCGCGCCGCGCGTTTCGCCATGGCCGCGGGCGCCGGCCCTAACAACTTGAGCCCGCGCGGCGGGCGCGCGAGCTGACGCGCGGCGCGCAGGAATTCAATCGCCGCGGGCAGTTCCGTCGCCGAGGCGCGCAGCGCCGCGACGTGCGCGAATGGCGGCCAACCGGCGGCCTGCCGCTCGGCGAGCGCCGCGGCGGCAAAGCCGTCGTACCCCGATTCGAGCAGGCTGCGCAGCAAGGGATGATCGGGATACTCGGTCTGGATCAGCACCTCGCCGGGTTTGCTGCCGCGGCCGGCACGTCCCGCGACCTGCACGATCGTCTGCGCAACGCGTTCGGGCGCGCGGAAATCCGTGCTGAACAATCCCTGGTCCGCATTCAGCACCACCACCAGCGTGACGTTCGGAAAGTCGTGACCCTTGGTCACCATCTGCGTGCCGACCAGGATGCGCGCCTCGCCGCTGGTGATACGGCTAACTACCTCCTCGAGGTCGCCGCGGCGGCGCACCACGTCGCGGTCGAGCCGCGCGATGGGCATGCCGGGGAACAACGCCGTCAGGGTCTCCTCCACGCGCTCCGTGCCTTGGCCTACATGTTTGACGGCGTATCCGCACTGCGGGCAGTTCGACGGCAGCGGCGCGTCCGCGCCGCAGTGATGGCAGCGCAGACGCGACGCCCCCAGGTGCACGGTAAGCCGCGCATCGCAGTCACGGCAGGGCGCGATCCAGCCGCAGCCGGTGCAGGCAAGTGTGGGCGAATAACCGCGCCGGTTGATGTACACCAGCACCTGCCCACCGTCGTTCAGGTGCCGCTGAATGGCTTCGACCGCGGGCGTCGCGATTCCCGCGCGCACGGCGTGATCGCGCAGGTCGATGACCGCCGCGCGCGGTGGCAACGCCTGCCCGGCGCGGCGCGGCAGCGATAACTGCGCGAATTTCCCGCTCGCCACGTTCTGCAGGGTTTCGAGCGCGGGAGTCGCCGACCCGAGCACGATGGGCGCGCCCGCGCGTTGCGCCCGCAGGATCGCGAGGTCGCGTGCGGAATAACGAAAGCCGCTTTCCTGCTGCTTGAACGACGCGTCGTGCTCCTCGTCGACGATCACGATGCCGAGGTCCGCCAGGGGGGCAAACACCGCCGAGCGCGTGCCGAGCACGATACGCGCCTCGCCCGAGAGACACTGGCGCCAAGCCGACAGCCGCTCCGTGTCGTTCAACGCTGAGTGCAACAGTGCCAGCGGCACCGTGAAGCGTTCGCGAAAACGGCCCACCAGCTGCGGCGTGAGCCCGATCTCGGGCACCAGCACCAGCGCGCGTTGTCCGCGCCGCAGAGTGTGCTCCACCGCGTGTAGATAGACCTCGGTCTTGCCGCTGCCGGTGATGCCGTAGAGCAGGAACGGCGCGAACCGGCCGTGCGCCGCGTCGATGGCGGCGACCGCGGCCGTCTGTTCTTCGCTCAAAACCGGTTTCACGCCGCGCACCAGCGTGGCATCGGGCCATACGGCCGAAGATTCGGCCGGCGACTCGGCCGGGATCTCCGCCGATGACGCAAAACCGCGTGCCACCAGCGCGCGCATTGGCGTCCGCCAATCTTCGAACCGTTCCCCCAAAGCAGCGCTTGCAATGCCGGCTTCATTGCGCAGGATCTCGAGCAACTCACGTTGCCGTTTCGCCCGGGCGAGTCCGTTCGCCGCGAGCGCCGCGAGGCCCGCCTCGCTCACGAACCAGCGCTCGGTCAATGCCTGAACCCCCGCGCCTTCGCGCGCCAGTTTGGGCAATGCCGACGCGAACACTTCACCGAGCGGGTGGTGGTAGTACTGCGCCGCGAATTCCAGCAGGCCGAGCACGCGTTCGTCGAACACCGGTTCTGCGTCGAGCACTTCGAGCACGCTCTTGAGCTTCTCGCGCGGCAACTCGGACGAGCCGGCGAAAGAATGAATGATCCCGACCAACCGTTGGCGCCCGAAGGGCACGCGGACTCGCACGCCGACCTTGGGGTCGTGACGTCCTTCCTTCGGAGGCAGGTAGTCGAAGAGGCGGCGCAGCGGCGTATCCAGAGCGACGCGCAGAATTTCCGGGTGCTTCAAAGCCAAACCCTGAAGGTTGTCCACAATGCGTGTGGATAAGTCTGTGGATGGCGTCGTTGCAAGACGACAAAAAGGGCTTGTTTTTGCAGGTTCTCGTTCAACTGATCGAATCGTGAGCACATGCGCGCGTATCTAATGGAAACAAACAGTTATAGAAATGAGAGCGCGCAACACCTTGTCTTATTGCACACATGTGACGCGAAGTCTGCGGGAGTGTTCGTAAGTTCCTGATTCACGGAATCGCAATACGCGGATCGTCTTGGTCAACCGACCCGTGCCGGGCGCGTTACACCCAGCATGACCGCGTTTGTTACGCTCGCCGGCGTTTATAACACGCTCGATTTTCGGATCGAGCGTAGCCGGGATCCCCATTCAATGACGAACAGCCGTGCGCTCGATCAGTTCCTGGCCGGTGTCGAGAAGCGTGCGTTCAAGATCGCGCAGCTGGGCCTGCGCAACGACGACGATGCGCTCGATGCCGTGCAGGATTCGATGATGAAGCTCGTGCAGTCGTACGGTTCGCGATCCGTCGAGGAGTTGCGGCCACTGTTCTATCGAATCCTGGCCAATCGCATCCGCGACATGCAGCGGCGCCGCACGGTCCGCGGCCGCATCATGGCCTGGCTGCCGGCGCGTGAATCCGACGACGACGAGGAATACGATCCGATTGCCGCGGCGCCGAGCCACGATGCCGGCCCCGCGAAGCGCCTGGAGCTCGACGAGGCGATCGGCGTGCTCGAAGCCGCCGTGACGGAGTTGCCGCCCCGTCAGCAACAGGCTTTCCTGCTGCGCAATTTCGAGGGACTGGACGTCGCCGCAACGGCGAGCGCGATGGGCTGTTCAGAAGGCAGCGTGAAGACGCATTATTTTCGCGCGCTTGCATCCCTGCGCGCCAAACTGGGTGAAGTGTTTTGAAGGCCGTGATCCATGACTGAGCAGACGCCGTTCGAAAAACGCACGCAGGAAGTGCTGGACGAAAGCACTGCGCGGCTCGACGGCCGCACTTTGTCGCGCCTCACGCAGGCGCGGCATGCCGCGCTCGATCAGCGGCAGCAGCCCGCGCACCACGGGTGGCGTTCGTATGTGCCGGCAGGCGCCGCGGCCGCGGTGGCCATGCTGGCGATCGTCATGTGGTCGGGCAACACCGCCGTCGACCCCAGCCTCACGGCGGCGGCCGCAAGCCCCGTCGAGGACGTCGATCTGCTGGCCGATGTCGATGCGCCGGATTTCGCCGACGACGGTGAAGATCTCGAGTTCTATGAATGGGCCGCGGGTGAAGTCGAGTCGTGAGCGATCCCAAGCCAAAACCCGAGCCCGATGAAGACCTGCTCGAATTCCTGGGCGGGATCGACGAAGTGAACGACGACTCGCAGGAAGCGGACTTCTCGGATTTTCTTGCCAGGACCGATATCGACAATCTCGCGGTGGGCGGCAAACAGCCGAAAGCCCCCGCCGAAGGTGCAGAGAAATGAGCAGCCGAAACGTGTTGACGCGCCGCGCCGCGCTGGCCGCGATCCTGGCCGTTGGCTTGCAGTGCGCCGTGTCTGGCCGGGCACGCGCCGACGAGCCAGCTAACGTCGAGGTCGAGCGCGCGACCGCCCCCGCGCCAGCCAGTTGGGAATCTCTGAGCGCCGCTGAACAGAAAACGCTCGGCCGCTTCCGCGAACGATGGAACACTCTCGACCCCGCCCAGCAACAGCGCTTGGTGCGCGGCACGCGGCGCTGGGCGGCGATGTCGCCCGAACAGCGGCAGAAGGCGCAGGCGCGTTTCTCGCGCTGGAAAGACCTGAGCCCCGAACAGCGTGAACTCGCGCGCAAACGCTGGCACCGTTACCAGCAGCTGCCTCCCGACCAGAAAGAGCGGGTGCGCGACAACTATCACCGCTTCAAGAATCTCACCCCCGAACAGCGCCGCCGCCTGCGCGAACGCTGGCAGAACGCCTCGCCCGAGGAGCGACAGCGGATGCTGGAGCGGCGCCGCGCGCGGCAGGAACGCCGTCAGCAGTAACTAGCTACTTCGCGGTTTCAGGCGCGGGCGTCTTCGGGATCTTCTTGCCGGCGGCGGCCGACGCCGGCGTCGCCCAGTTGATCACGTAGTAAGTGGCGGGCGTATCGCCGATGTTCTGCACCGCATGCGGCTGCATTGACGCGTAGAACAGGACGCCACCGGCGTTCACGACGACTTCCTTGCCGTTGACGTGCGCCTGCAGCGTGCCTTCCTTGACGATCACCATCTCCTCGTTGGGATGCGTGTGCGGCGGATGCGAGGCGGTATGCGGATTGAGCGTCGTGATGTGCATCTCGAGCTTGTCGAGCGTGCGGGTCGGCTGATCGACCACCGCGCGCAACTCGCCCACGCTGGTCTTCTTCGCCGTGAAATCGGCCCAGTTCCAGGCGCTGGAGTCGAGCAGCCTCCCGGGTTCATCCGCGAGCGAAACGCAGGCCAGGGTGACACTGGCGGCAACGGCGGCGGCAAACAAATCTCGACGCGTGATCATGGCGGTCCCCTTCGTGAAACCAGTCGGAGCCTACCAAGCGCCGCTGTTTGGCTACAATACGCGCCGCGCGAACTTCAGGAGCGAATCAGTGGCGTCCAAACTGGAAACGATGATCGAAAGCGCGTTGTTCGCGTCGCGCTGGATTCTCGCGCCGATCTTCCTGGGTCTGTCGCTGGCCCTCATGGCTCTCGGTGTGAAGTTCTTCCAGGAAGCCTGGCACGTGTTCCAGCACCTGCTGACGATGGAGGAATCGGATCTCGTACTCATCGTCCTGTCGATGATCGACATCGCGCTGGTGGGCAGCCTCATCGTCATGGTGATGTTCTCGGGCTACGAGAATTTCGTCTCCACCATCGATACCAAGGGCACCGATACGCTGGGCTTCGGCAAGCTCGACGCCGGCACATTGAAGCTCAAGGTTGCCGCGAGCATCGTGGCGATCTCGTCGATTCACCTGCTGCGGATCTTCATGCAGGCCGAGACCACCGATAACACCAAGATCATGTGGTACATCATCCTGCACATGACTTTCGTCGTGTCCGCCGTGTTGTTAGGCGTGCTCGACAAGATGTCATTCGCCAAACACCGCGACCACTGAGATCCCGGCCCACTTCACGCCGTCGGTGCCGGCAGGATCTGGCAGGAAGTCGATGGAATCGGCCGCTCCGGCGGGGCCTCGACCGCAGTCGGCGGCGCGGGTGGCGCATTCGGGTCCGTGATCTCGTGTGTCACCGCCCGGTCGATCGCATTGCGGAAGCGATCGCTTATTCTACCCGCGGCTCCGGTCGGTGATGTCTCCGGCGGGCACGCATTCACCAGCGTGTTCTCGCAAGCGTCCGGCTTGCGATTGCCATCCCTGTCGATGAAGTGCGTGGGCTTCTGGAGCGAACTCGCTCCCAGTACGGCGCTGTTTACGCCGCGTGCAGGCGCGGTCGGGCAAGCGCTCTTGTAGCGGGTCCACACCGGGTTCGCAAACGCGTAGCGGCTGCCGCAGTGACTGCCGGCCGTGCCACCCGCAGGGCACACACCGAGATCCGCGGCACGGTAGGTCAGGATCGTGCTCGCGGTGGCGCGGATGTACGACAGCGCACCTTCGTTGCGTGCCAGGCCGAACTGCCCCGGCCCCAGGTAGATAGCCGCCGTGCCGTGGTAGGCAATGTCGGGCGACAGCGGCGCGCGGCTGAAGCGGCCGTACACATCGGCGAGCTGCACCGTCAACACGCTCGAAGGCGCCTGGGTGTATGAGCCGAAGCCCGCCTGTCCGACACCCGGAGGCACGCCGGCTGGGCCGTGATCACGCGGCGCGAACGTGACTCGATCGTTGCCCACGTACACATCGACTTTTTCGATCGGGCCGAACTCCCGCGTCGAAATCCATTCCACCAGCAATGGGATGCGATCGCCGGCGAAGAAGTCGAGCACGCCGCCCATTTGCGTGTCGCCGTCGTCGATTTTTCCGTTGAGGTTGCGATCGAGGGCGATGCGGATCGCGGGGCCGTCCGTGACGCTGAAGCGGCCGGCGCGCAGGCTCTCGATGACCTGCTGGTTGGTGTAGCGAATCGGTCCGCCCGGCGATCGTGCCTCGCCATCCGCGGTCAATTGCGGCATACCCGAAGTGGGTTGAGCCATCGAAACCAGGTTGCGCGGCTGGCCGATCGCGGTGTCGGCGACGGGCACATCGGTCCAGCGCGAGGTCGCTCCCGGGTTGCCGTAGCGGCGGAAATTGAAATCGCCGTGCGAGTCCGAGCCGCCGGCCATGAACCAGCGTCGCGGTTGTCCCCGCGGCAACCAGCTCAAACTACCGAGCTGCGCGGCATCGACGCCTTCGCGCAGGTAACGATCCCAGGTGTGCGCGCCGTGATAGAGCGACTCGACCAGTTTTCCGGGCGGCACATTGCGGTCCCACTTCCACGGGAATCTGCCGAAGTTGTTGCCCTGGAACGGCCAGTTGTACCAAAAGTGATAGGCGCGCGGATTATCCGAGTTCGCGCCGGTGAACACGACTGTCGGGCTGCGTGTGTCGGGCGACGAGACGTACCGGTCGTTCTCATTCCAGAACTGCAGGCCGAGGATCGCGGGCGAACGCCACGCAATATCGAGTTCACGCTCGGAATACGGCACGATGTCGGGGCCGGGACCGCCCGGCCGCGAGTTGTCGAGCGGATGAGCGAGGAATGCGACGCCACCGCGTTCCACCTCACCGACGATGCTGCCGAGCCGCTTGCTGGCGCCGCCGTAGACTCCGGTGTCGCTGCCGATGAAACCATCGGTGTTCTGACTCACGCTCGACGGGAAATACACGAGATGCTGTCGGCTTGGCAGCGGGCTGGTGAGATCGGGCGTGAAGTACTTCACTACGTCGTTGAGCGTGCCTGCGCCAAGGTATTCCTCGATTTTTTCCTCGAGTGGAATACCCTGTTCATCGAGCAGCACATACGCGCCGTCGACCGCGCGCGAATATTTCTGCCGGCAGTCCGCCGCGCTCGAGTGTTCGAGACATTTGTTCGGGTTTGGCCACGAGTACTTGCGCCCATCGCCGTAGTGCACGACACCCTCGTTGAATTCGGCGGGCGAGATTTCCACCTGCGCATCCACCTCCTCGCCGAGATACACCTGCGGCAGCACATTCGCCGAACGCAGCCGCGCGAGGCCACGTGTATCCGCTTCGAGAGCGATTTCGGCATTGATCCCGTTCGTGCCGTACAGCAGGTTCTTCGCCACCCGAAAGCGATTCGGATTGAAGTCGCGCGCCTCCTTGCATTTGTCGTGCGAGCGATCCGCGCAGTATTCGCGCGGGATCGCGCCATCGGTCTGCTCGCTGTTCGACGCATGGTCGGTGGCAAAGACGAAATCCATGCCACTCGCGCCGAGCGCGCGTGCCACGTTGCGGTACGAATATCCGGACTCGCCTTCGTTGTCGGTCATCTGCGAGTGGTAGTGAAAATCGCCGTACAGCCAGTTGTCCGCGAAGCGCGGCAGCGGGCTTTCGCCCGCGTGGACCACCAGGTAGTTCCGCCATTCGCGCGTGTAGAGCCCGCCGGGCAGCTCCGTCACGACGGTGATCTCGAGGTGGACGTTGCGGCCCGACGTCACTGCGGCTCTCGGCGTGTACCAGAATGCGCCGTGCCACTCGTGCGAGCGCGAAATGTTCAGTACGTCATCGCAGCTCTGCGATGGGCCCGGGTGACAGATATCGTGATCGGGTTCCGCGCTGAGCGTCGAAACCGGACCCTTGCGCTGAATTTCGCGAAACTGGCGCGCGGAAATCGTGGTGCTCGGCTGACCCGGACGCGGTTGATCGGAGGTCCACTCCACCACCCGTACTTCGCGCAGCCGTCCGACGTCGATGGGATTGAGCGGCGTATAGCTGCTGACTCCCGAACGAGCGACCTCGAACACCGCGTCGTCGAACGTGATCACGATCGGGATCGGCCCATACGTCAAATTTCCATCGGGCCCCTTGACGGGTTCGAGACGCCATGGCGCGTCGATTGCGAACTCGAAGCCAAACTGGCCGCCGAGGCCGAAACTGAGCTGACTGGCTAGGCAGAGCAGCAACGCGGCAGCCGCGCACCGGGCCGATTTCGAAAAGTGACGCCAGTTCATCGTGGTTCTCCCTGAATGTGAATCCTTGTGATCTCATGAAGGGAGATCGGAATTGGCAGGCGCAACACGACACGGCAAGATGCAAATCATCCTATGGGCCAACCTGAGCTGATCGCGATCTTCGAGGCTGCAGACTCAGGCGACGGCGGCGCGCGTGACCGGCTGTTCTCGTTGCTCTACGGGGAACTGCACCGTCTCGCGCAACGCGAGCTGCGCCGGAACAGCGCCGCGACGCTCAGCCCGACCACCTTGCTCCACGAAACCTTCATCAACGTGTCGGAGCGCGATCTGCATTTCCCCGACCGCTCGCGATTTTTCGCCTACGCGGCGCGCGCGATGCGCGGGCTGCTGATCGACTATCTGCGCAATCGCCAGGCGCAGAAGCGCGGCGCCGGATTCGAAATCACTTCCTTGCCCACGGAGGTGCCGCAGGTGAAGGAGGATTTTTCGGTGGAATCGTTGAGCAGTGCGCTCGATTCACTGGCGCAGATCGACAGCCGGCTGGCCGAATGCGTCGATCTCAAATTTTTCTGTGGATTCTCCTTCGCCGAAATCGCGCAGATGCGCGCCGTTTCGGAACGCACGGTGCAACGCGACTGGGACAAGGCGCGCATCCTGCTGCACCGGATGCTCGAAGAGCCGGCGACAGGCTAGGGCAGTCATGGACACCCGAACCATGGAAGCAGGCACGTGGGCGCGAGTGAGCCCCTTCCTCGATCAGGCGCTCGATCTCGATCCCGCGGATCGGGAGGAATGGCTGGCGCAACTCACCCTCACGCAACCGGTTTTGGCGCCACTCGTGCGCAGCCTGCTGGCGGAGAGCGTGAGGCTCGACGCGCAAGGGTTTCTCGATCATTCGCCCTTTCTGATGGCGCCGTCCCTGGCCGGATCCATCGCGGGTGCATACACGCTCGAACGTCCGCTCGGTCGCGGCGGCATGGGAGAGGTGTGGCTCGCGCGGCGCAACGACGGACGCTTCGAAGGTTCGTGCGCGGTCAAGTTTCTCGATGAGTCGCTCGCGCAACCCAAACTGGTGGAACGCTTTCGCCGCGAGGGAGTGTTGCTGGCGCGCCTTGCACATCCGAACATCGCGCGCCTGCTGGATGCGGGGACAGCCAACGGGCGCACCTACCTGGCGCTCGAATACGTCGACGGTGAACGCATCGATGCCTACTGCGCGCGGCTCACCGTGGGCGATCGGGTACGGCTGTTCGTAGGCGTGGTGGGTGCGGTGGCACATGCGCACAGCCAGCTGATCGTGCACCGGGACCTGAAGCCTTCCAACGTGCTGGTCACGCGCGACGGCCAGGTCAAACTACTCGATTTCGGCATCGCCAAGCTGCTGCATGCGGATCCGGGCGACGACGATCTCACGCGTATCGAAGACGCGGTATTGACGCCGGAATACGCGGCTCCGGAGCAGATGCTGGGGGAGTTGCCGACCACGGCCACCGATGTCTACCAGCTGGGCATGTTGTTGTACGTGTTGCTCACGGGGCGGCATCCACTCGCAACCGGCGGCACGCGTGCCGAAAAAGTGCGCGCGGCGCTGGCGGGAGTCGTTCCGCGTGCCTCCGAGATGGCGGATGCGGATACGCAGCGCCTGGTGCGCGGAGATCTCGACGCAATTCTGGACAAGTCGTTACGGCGCGACCCCAAGGAACGATACGCGACGGCGCAGGAACTCAAAGACGAACTGCTGCGATACGTCGGCAATCAACCGGTCGCGGCGCGCCGCGGCGCAGCCGCGTATCGAGTCGGCAAGTTCATCGGGCGGCACCGGTTGGCGGTGGTGGCCTCGAGCCTGGGGCTCGCAAGCCTGTGTGCCGCGCTGGTCTTCGCGTTTCTTCAAACACGCGAGACCCGCGTGCAACGCGACGTCGCGCGCCGCGAATTGAATCGCGCGACAGCCAGCAATGAATTTGCCACCTTCCTGTTGAGCGCCGCGGCTCCGGGCGGCGGCAAGTTCTCCGCCGCCGAACTCATCGGCGAAAGCGAACGACTCGTGCGAAAGCAATTTGCCCACGACAACCCCATGCGCGCCGAGCTGCTCACGACCATCGGCACGCAATACATGTTGTCGGAACACTGGCCGGAATCACGCGCCGCTTTCGAAAGCGCCGCCGCGATCGCCGACGGGGCGGGCAGCCCGGCGCTCATCGCTCGGGCGCGCTGTCCGCTCGCGCTGCTGATCATGCTGAACGCCCAGCGCAAGACCGCCGAGACGATGATGGATGCGGCGCTCGCGCAAATTCCCGCCGCCGCAGAATACGCGGCAGTGCGCGGCGAATGCCTGACGCGGGCCAGCGAATTCGGATTCTTCACGGGCGAGTCGGCGCCGATGATTCGCAATGCAAAACAGGCGGTGGGCCTGCTCGAGTCCACGCCGGGGGCATCGGCGTTGCGCCGGATCGACGCGCACGCCGATCTGGCCTATGGGTATTACCTCGCGAAGAGGAATCGCGAGGCGGATGCCGAATTCGCGCGTACCGCGAAAGCCATCGTGGATGCCGGCCGCGAACGCACTCTCGCGACGGCCGACCTCTACAACAACTGGGCTCTCGTTCACTTCCTTGGCGACATCCGCAAGGCGGCCCCCCTGCAGGCACGTGCCGTCGAATTGCGCCGCTCCATCGAGGGCGATGCGGGAATCGCACCCACATTCACGTACAACTACGCGGGCCTGCTGCTGCAGCTTGGGCGGCTCGACGAGGCGCTGCCGCTGTTCGAACAGACGATCGTCAACGCGACGGCGCGCGAAGAGGTCCGCATCATGTTCGATGCCTCCATGGAGATCGGCGACCTTTACATCGAGCAGGGCGAGTTCAAGAAGGCCCGTGATCAGCTCGCCTCGGTCGCAGCCTTTCTGAACTCACCGCGCTTCGATGACATCCGCAAGGCGCAACTCGAGTACTACCGTGCGCATCTCGCCGAACGGCAGGGTGATCTTTCGGGTGCGCAGGCCGGTTATGCGCAGGCCGTGAAATTTTTCGAAGGCTTCGAGCAGAAATACGCAATCGGGGTGCGGGCGCTGTGCGGGTTGTCGCGCACGGAGCTCGCGTTGGGGAATCGGCCGGCTGCCGCCGAGGCGGCCCGGCGCGCGCTCGCACTGGCCGCGTCCTTCGCTCAACCTGGCGAGCCGTCCTATCTACTGGGGATGGCCCAGCTCGTCGATGGCGACCGGCTGCGCGCCGCCGGCACGGCCGAGGAAGCCGTGCGCAGCCTGAAGCTCGCGCATGACAACTTCGAACAGACCCTCGGTGTCGCGCACCCGCTGACGCGGGAGGCGGCAAACAAGCTCAGCCAGCGGCTTTGATGGCGTTGACCAGTTCGGCGGCGGCCTTCTGCCCGTCGCCGTACAACATGCGCGTGTTGTCGAGGAAGAACAGCGCATTCTCGATGCCCGAGAATCCCGCGCCCTGGCCGCGCTTGATGACGATGACGTTCTTCGCCTTGTCGGCATTCAGGATCGGCATGCCGTAGATGGGACTGGATTTGTCGGTGCGCGCCACCGGGTTCACGACATCGTTCGCGCCGATGATCAGTGCCACATCGGCGGTCTCGAACTCCGCGTTGATCTCTTCGAGATCGGCGATCAAGTCGTAGGGCACACCAGCCTCGGCCAGCAACACGTTCATGTGGCCGGGCATACGGCCCGCCACCGGATGGATCGCGAATTTCACAGTGACGCCGCGATCGATCAGCAACTGGCACATCTCCCAGACTTTGTGCTGGGCCTGCGCCACCGCCATGCCGTAACCCGGCACCACGATCACCTTCTGCGCGAACGCCATCATCACGCCGACATCGGATGCCTCGATGGGCTTCATCGAGCCGCTGACGGCGGTGGCCGCCGCGCCACCGCCCGAGCCGAAATCCGAGAACAACACGTTGGCCAGCGAGCGGTTCATGGCCTTGGCCATCAACTGCGTCAGCAACGTGCCGGCGGAACCCACCACCGTGCCGGCGATGATCATCGCGGCGTTGTCGAGCACAAAGCCTTCGAAGGCCACGGCCAGACCGGTCAGCGCGTTGTACAGTGAAATGACCACGGGCATGTCGGCGCCGCCGATCGGCAGCGTCATCGCAATGCCGAACAACAACGCGAGCACGAAGATCATCGCGACGTGCACGGGATCCGCGCCGTGGTGAAGGACGACAATCGCCCCGACCACGAGCGAGCTCAGGAACAGGATTCCGTTGACGAACTTCTGGCCGCCGAAGCGCACTGTCTTTGTGATGACGCCCTGCAGCTTCGCCCAGGCGATCAAACTACCACTGAACGAGATGGCGCCGATGATGCCGCCGACCACGGCCAGCGACAGCACCATGCTGCTGTGGCCGACGGGCACGCCCGCCACATTGGCCATCGCGGCGCGATACAGCTCGACCGCGGCGATGGCCGCGGCCGCGCCGCCACCCATGCCGTTGTAGAGCGCGATCATCTGCGGCATGTCGGTCATCGCGACGCGCCGGCCGCTCCACCAGGCAATCAGCGAGCCGAGCACGATGGCGGTGATGATCCAGATGTAGTTGGTCATCCCCGGGTACAGGAACGTGACCAGCGTGGCGACCAGCATGCCGGCGCCGGCCCAGACGATGCCGCTGCGCGCGGTGACCGGAGAGCTCATGCGCTTGAGCCCGAGGATGAACAACGCGGCGGTCAGGAAATAGCTGATGTCGATCAGCAGGTAGGGCGTGAAGAAGCCCGGTTGAGACAGCGCGGAATCCATTAGTGACCGCCTCTGGTCTTCTTCCTGGCACCGGAGGACTTGAACATCTCCAGCATTCTTTCCGTGACGACGTAGCCGCCGACAGCGTTACCCGCAGCCAGCAACACACCGACGAAGCCGATGATTTTCTCGATCGGCGTGACTGCGCCGCCGAGCGCGACCATGGCGCCGACCAGCACGATGCCGTGCACGAAGTTTGAGCCGGACATGAGCGGCGTATGCAGGATCACCGGCACTTTCGCGATAATTTCGTAGCCGGTGAAGGCCGCGAGCATGAAGATATAAAGCGCAACGATTCCGGTCATGTCTTAACCCTCCACCGCTTTTCGGGTGGCTTCGTGTTTGATCGCGCCGTCATGCGTGAGTACGGCGCCCGCGAATACCTCGTCCGCCCAATCGATCTTGAGGTCGCCCGCCTTGTCGATGGCGGGCTTGAGGAAGTTGAGCAGGTTGCGGGCGTACATCTCGCTGGCGTTGTAAGCGAGCGTGCCGGCGACGTTCACCGGGCCCAGGATCTTCACACCCTGGTGAATGACAGTCTCGCCCGCCCTGGTGAGCTCGCAGTTGCCACCCTGTTCGGCCGCGATGTCGACGATGACCGAACCGGCGCGCATACGCTCGACGGCGGCCTTGGAAATGATGACCGGTGCTTTTCGGCCTGGCACCGATGCCGTGGAGATCACCGCGTCGGCCGCGGCAATGCGCGCATCGAGCGCCTCCTGCTGCTTCGCTTTCTCCTCGGCCGTGAGTTCGCGGGCGTAACCACCCGCTCCGTCGGCGCTGACGCCGGTCTCGACGAACTTGGCGCCCAGCGACTTCACCTGTTCGCGGGTGGCACTGCGGACGTCATAGGCCTCGACCACGGCGCCCAGACGGCGGGCGGTGGCGATGGCCTGAAGTCCCGCGACACCGGCGCCGATGATCAACGCCATCGAGGGGCGGATCGTGCCCGCGGCTGTCGTGAGCATCGGCATGAACTTTTCAAGGTTGTTGGCCGCGATGAGCACGGCCTTGTAGCCGGCCAGCGAGGCCTGGGAGGACAAGGCGTCCATCGACTGGGCGCGCGAAATGCGCGGAATCAGCTCGACCGCGAAGCTCGTGATCTTGCGGTCGCGCAGCGCCTTCACCTCGTCTTTCCGGGCGTGCGCCTGCATGAATCCTACGACCACGGCGCCCGGTTTGAGCTGGCCGATCTGCTCGAGCGTCAGGGGGGCGACCGTCAGAAGTACGTCCACCTGCGACAGGATCGCGCTCGAACTACTGGCCCATTCGCCCTGTTTGTACAGGGCATCGGGGAACTGGGCCCGCACCCCGGCACCCGGATCGAGCACCACGCGCGCACCGGCGGCGATGAATTTGCCCACCACCTCGGGAACGAGGCTGACGCGAGTTTCACCGGGCGCGCTTTCTCGCAGCGCGCCTATCGTGATCGGCATTTGGCTTGACTCCCCGCTTCTTCTTCTGGACGAGGCCTGCGGCTGTATCGCCAAAGGCCTTCATTTCCCGTGTTAAATGAATGTCTTGCGACGTTGAATTCTCGCATACGACTGGTCTATCTTACATGCCTCATGTTGGGCATCGACCTCGAAAAGGCAGATGACGGGTATTCGTCGCAGCTGCACCTGATCGCGGGCAACACCAGTCGCGCGCTCTCCCAGCTTGTCCTGCGTACGGACGTGTCGGGAATGCCGCTCGAATGGATCGACTACAAGGAAGCCGCGCGTCTCTATCACCAGGAACAGGTGGCTTATACCTGCGGCAGTCCGCTGTTCAAACTGTACGGCGGCGTTAGCGCTCTCACCGGCTTTCGCACCGTGCTCGAGGTGAATTCGATCGTCGCGACTTTGGGTCACACCGGAAATCCCGGCAACACCCGGCAGGACTACGTGCCGCCACTGAACAACCAGACGTTGTTCCGCCGCGATGCGCACTTCTGCCTGTACTGCGCGCAGCGTTTCCCCGTGCGCGAGTTATCGCGCGATCACATCCGGCCGTTCAGCCAGGGTGGTCGAGACGTGTGGATGAATGTGGTTGCCGCCTGCCGCCGCTGCAACAACCTCAAGGCGTCGCGCACGCCCGAGCAGGCGAAGATGCAGCTGATCGCGGTGCCGTTCACGCCGACTTACGCGGAGTACATCTTCCTGAAGGGCCGGCGCGTGCTCGCCGATCAGATGGAATATCTGCGCGCGCATTTCCCGCGGCACTCGCCGCTCCACGCGCGGATCAAGAAGTACCTGAGCTAACAAAGATAAAAGGGGGCATGCCTGTTTTATCTTTGTTAGCTACTGCGCGCTGATACGCAGCCAGTAGCGGGCGACCACTTCCTCATGATCCGGAGAATGGCCCCGGATGATCAGGTCGTAGTTGCCGGCTTCGAGCGCGCCGGGATCGCTCAGCTCGAACGAAAGCTGATTGCGGGAAACGGGCGCCTGCCGCGCCGAGCGCCAGACCAGGCTCGAGTCGCGACGCTTGACCAGATCGAGCTCGTATTCCGGATATTGCGGCGTGTACGGAGCGGCTCCGCCGGCGCACGTCAGCAATGTGTTGCCGTCTTCGCAGATGAGAACGACGACATCCGGCTCCAGCACCAGTTTCGCGGGCGCGCCGGTCTGCGTGAACAAGAGATCGGGCTCATTGGCGACACCACGGACCGATGCCAGGCGCACGGTGCGCGAGGCGATGCGCTGAGGCGATGCGCGATGATCGGCGGCACTCGAAGCGGCGGCGGTCGGGTCGATGTTCCGATGCGGTAGCACCAGCGACAGACCCAGCGTCATCAGCGCCAGCACCAGGCTTGCGGCAATCGCGTAGCGGAAGCGACGGTCGGGCACCGTGGCTTGCATGGCGTCGCGTTTCAGCCAGCCGCGCCGTGCCGCGCTCGCGATGCCACGCCGCAGCCGGCGCTCCATCTCGACCTCGCCAGCGAGTTCGGGAGAGGCTATCAGCCAGGCTTCGAACTCGGCACGTTCGGAACGCGACAGGTCGCCTGCGACATAACGCGAGACCAGTCTCGTCTGCTCTTCGAGAGATTGGTGATCAAGGGACTTCATGAGTGACTTGTGTCACCAGGGGCCAAAATGTCTCACCAAAAATGTGAAAGACAGCGCCAAGGGCAACAAAATTGATGTGACGCGCGGGAAGAGGGCCAGGTGAGGGGCCCGGCGCTCGATGATAGTGCGCAGCCGGCTGCGCGCACGCATCAGCACGCGGTCGAAATGCTTAGGGGAAAGGCCGAGTTCCCGGCACAGCTGCTGCTTGTCCGTCCCGTCTAGATAGAAGCAGACGATGACCTGCCGGTCGCGCTCGGTCGGCAATTCGTCGATCAGATCGGCGACCGCCTGCGCGAGCTGGCGGTCATCGGAGTCGGACAGATCGCCCTGCTCCATTTCGAGGTTGTGCGCGAGCTCGTCGATGAGTTCCGAATCGACCACGGTCTGTTGCCGCAACATCTTGCGGGCCGCATTGAGCGCGAGATTGCGCGCCGTCGCGGCAGCGAATGCAAACAGCTTGCGTGGGTCGTCGATGGTGCCGGCGCGGACCCGTTCTACGACGATGTGCAGGGTCTCCTGTGTCAGGTCCTCGGGATCGATCCAGCGGTTGAAAGCGCCAAATTTCAGCACTGCCAGCACACCCGGGCGTAGCGCGATCAGCATCCGTGATTCAGCCCGCGCATCGCCGCTCAGCGCGGCCGCGACGATTCGCTCGATCTCGTCGACCGGAACGGTGCTCACGCGGCCACCATGGGCCGGTAGCTAGTTGCATCCGAGCGCCTCCATGGCGGCGCGGCAGTCCGCACCGGGATCGACTTTTGCGAGTTCACGAAGGAATTCGACATGGACCCATGGATAACGCGTGGAATCGCTGCTCTTGCTCCTGCAGAACAGCAGTTGTTTTATCTGCTGGGCGTCGCATTTGTTCAGCGGCGGGCTGCCCCAGACGAGCGCTACCACACCGGAAACATACGCCGCCGCGCTCGATGCGCCCGCGGCTCCAGACAGTGCGTAACCTCGCTCGGAATTCTCTGTGGTTGTCACCACGATGTCCACGCCAGGTGCCTGAATTCGGCCGTCGTTCGCATCTGGCCGCCCCTTAGGATTGAACAGATCGTGACCGCGCATGTCGGCGGGCACGGCCGCCACGACGCCCGGCAGGCAGCGGTACTGAGAGGGGAAGTACTCGCGCACGCTGTCGTCGCTGTCCAGGCTGGTGGCATAACCGGTCACCAGCAGACGGCGCGTTCCGTTCGTACCGCCGACCGCCGTGCTGACAGCCTCGGAAATCGCGCGGCTGTCGACCGGCCATTTGGCGCTTATGTTGATGACGTCAGCGTCGTCGAGTACCGCAGCCTCGATGCCTTCCGCGATGGTCGACAGGCGCGCCAGCAATCCATGCCCCACGCGGCTGATCACGATCGGCAGCAACTGGCTGTTGGGCGCGACGCCCACCACGCCAATTCCATTGTCCATACGGCCGCCGATCGTGCCGGCCATCTCGGTGCCGTGCGGATAGCAGCGTCCACTGGTCGCACAACGGGCATTGAGCTCCCGGCCCTGCGAATGGGCCGGTTCGCGCGAGATCATGCGCAGCACGACACTCGTGCCGAGATCCTCGTGCGATGCATCGATGCCCGAATCCAGCACGGCGACCAGCCGCGGCAGCGAGCGGGCTGCCACGGCGGAGTCCCAGCCGATTTTCCTGTGGCCCCAGAGCTCATCCATGCACGGGTCGTTGGGATAGGTGACGCGCGCCGTGCGCTGCCAGCAATTGCTGATCGAAGTGAGGGTCGGTTCGAGTTCCACGGATGTAGTCAGGAAGTCGGGTCCATCGCAGTCCGGCTCCGCGTAGTCGACTTCCGCGGCCGCGAGGATTTCGCGCAATTTCTGCGCGGACATCCGGCGGGAGAACGCGGCAACCGCAAAAGTGCGGGTGCGTTCGATGGCGCGAACCTGACCGGTCTGCTTCAACCAGTCGATGAGCTGCCGCAGGTTGGTACCGGCGCCCGGAAAAAGGATCAGCCGCGCGGCGAGCGGCGGGAGAGTGGATCTGCCTCTGGCAGCGGCCAAATGGCGTTTGGAGAACGTTCCGGCCCACAGGGCGCAGGCGGTGCGCAAATCGAAGGGAGCATCAACGAGTGAATCGATATAGGCGGCGACGGCGGGTGGGGCGCGCTGACCATCCTGACCCCACTCTCCGTCGCCACCACAAATGTGGGGAGAACTCGCCAACGCGACGGACACACCGAATGCCGCTGCCCAGACGGGCGTCAGCAGCGCGATGAGTCGCCGCGATGGCGAATGCAATGTCAGGGTCCGCCGGCTTTGCCCGTGGCCGAACCGTTCTCGGTGACGCGTGCCGGTGAGTCAACGAGGATCGAAATGACGCGATCGCCGCCTTCACTCGGAATGAAAAATACGATCATGTCGTTTAGTTCGACCGCACCTTTGGCCTTGGCGGGACGCATCGCGATGTCGCGGCTTCGCAGGCGATGGCAGCTGGACAGTACCTCGGCGTTTCCGGCTTTCACGTCTTCGAGCGAGCAATAACGCGTGCCGCGCGTGAAGGTGAGAGTGACCCCGCAAGGAAGTGCGAAATCCATGCGCCACGGTTGACGCTGATTGGAAGCGGTCCGCGTGCAGACTCGAACCACGTTGTCGTCCGAGTCGAAAATGAAGGTCAGCTTGCCGCCGAGCGGGATGTGGTCGTTGATCGTCGAAGTGTCGATCGTGTATTCCTTGCCGATCCAGCCCGACAGGATTTCGTCCACCTTCGCGTCTCCCGCGAACGATAGCGCCGCGCCCAATGTCAGCGTTGCGGCCAGCAGCGAAATGCCGAACTTCCTGCCGCGATTTGTTGGATTCCAATTCATGAGTAATACCTCTCCTGGATGCAGCCGTTTGTCGATCAAAAGAATGCGGGCTTCATGGAAACTGATTGGCCCGCACCACGAAACTCGACCAGACCTGCGGCGACGCGCTGGCGCGCACCCGCAACTGGGCGGTGCGCAGCGCTTCGGCGGCGTTTCCGGACGCCTTGTACGCGCGGTAGAACTCACTCATGAATCGCGCTGTCGACGCATCTTCGATGGGCCAGAGCGCCGCGACTACCGAATGGGAACCGTTGGCCAGAAATCCATAGGTGAGTCCGAGCACTCCCTCGCCACGCAGTTCGCCGCCAGCGCCCGTCGCGCATCCCGAAAGGACGACGACGTCGGCGCGCAGACCGAAACGCGTGATGTCGCCGGCGGTGAGCGTGCTGTCCGGCAGAAGCCTTCCGTCCGTGCCGTATTCGGTCAGGTAAAGTGCCGATTGCTCGGGCGAATCGCGGCGCGCGCGAGCGTGCGTCGCGAAGTGCAACACCGCGAGGTTGTTAGCCGACAGTTGACGCACTTGCGCGATCGTCGCGTCGAAGCCGGCGAGCTGGATCGTGTCCGCGCTGCCGAACGCCTTGGCGACCGCGTTGGCTTCCAGCGCCGAGTAGGGCAGGCGCGTGAGCTGATTGGCGGACGGCGGCGGCGAGCCGCGAAAATTTCCGCCGCCCGCATTGCTGGCAAGTTGCAGGCGTCGATCGTCGGGGGCGTATACCGGATCGGAAACGACCGCGACACGGTTCGGATGAGCGCTCGACGTGCGCGCCGGCAAGAGGGCCAGCGACAATGACGGCGCATAACTCAGCACGAATCGATCCAGCAGTGCTGTCTCGTCGTTTGCCATCATCGGCAGCGCAGCAAACGGCAGGCTGTTCAACGGTCCGTCGGGGATGATCAGCATTCGTTTCTCGCTGGCCTCCCCAAGCAACGGTCCAAACAACAGCGCCGACAATTTTCGCTGCGCCTGGTCGGCCGACTTGGCACGCCGGATTTCTTCGATCGCATCGTCGACGGCCTGTTGGAGCGCCACCCGGCCCGGCAGCGTCGAGTGACGCAGTCCGCGCTTCGACAACAGCCACGCGTGGCTCAAGGAGTCGCCGACGAAATAGGCGAGCACGGCGGTGCTGGCGGGCAGGCGCTTTTGAATCTGCTGCAGCGAATCCGTCAACGCGCGGTTGCCGGCGGCGATACCGCCTTGCGCCAGGCGGTGTCGGTCGATCAGCGCCCGCGTTTCCTCGATTGCGCGCCGCACTTCCAGAGTGCCCGCATCGTCGGCGTCCTGTCTCTGAATGCGCGCCTCGAGGCGCAGTTGCTGCGAGGTGAGCCGCGCACGCAGCGCTTCGGCATTCGCGTCGTCGGTCCGCATTCCGCCAGGCACGTCGAAGGCGAGCTCATCGGCGAGTGAGCGGGCACGTACATCCTCCGCGGTCCGGAACGCGCGCCAGGCCGCTTCTTCCGGATTGGTCCCGGTGTCGGCAAGGTCGACCGCAATGCGGGCTTCGAAAGGCGAATATCGTGCCGAAAGAAAGCGCGCGCGCCACTCTGGATTGGCGGATTTCACGCGAATCCGGCTGACGATGGCGATCGCCTCATCCGCGGCGGCGCCCGCAGCGGTGAGATCATGGCTGGCGAGCAGCAGTCGCGACAGCTCGGTGTTGGTATCGATCCGGTCGAACTCGAGTCCCAGCGCGGCAAACTGTTTGTCGGCCGCACGAAAATCCTCGATTGCGGCGCCGGTCTTGTTTTGCGCCAATCTGATGTGGGCTCGCTCCGTCAGCGCGCTGGCTTGTACGAGCGCGTTGGGAGACGCGAGCGGGATGGCGAGTTCGTCCTCGGCGGGCTGCAATTTGCCGAGCACGCGCAATTCGCCGGCGATCAGCGCGCCGGTACGCGCCACGCTTTGTGGGTTTGCGTCGATTCGAGCAGACCTGCGCAGGTATTCGAGCGACTGCTCGTGTAATCCGAGCACCGCAGAAGCATTGCCGGCGACGCGCAGCGTCCCGGCAAGACCGCGCGTGTCCGCGGCTTGTTCCTGCGCGACGATCGCAGCGCGCAACGTTTCGAGGGCGCGTTCCGCATCGCCCATCTGAAAGTAGAGGCTGCCAAGCGCGGCCAGCTCGGTGGCGCGTTCGTCGTGGTCGTCGACCTTGGTAAATAGTTCGAGCGCCTCGGTGTGAACTTCGAGAGCGCGGTCGAAGTCGCCGAGCGAATTCAATGCGAACCCGTAGTTAGCCAGCAGGACCGCGTATGCGTACGGTTGCAGTGCCTTGTCCATCACCGGCAGCAATTTCTCGTATTCGAGCGCGGACTCGGCGACGAATCCACGGCGATAACGCACCCACGCAAGGTTTCCGAGCGATTTCGCCTGTTCGGAGGTGTCCTTGTTGGCAACCGCCAGATCGACGGCCTGCGCAAAGAAATGGTCGGCGGAATCGTAGTCGCCGACATTCAGCGCGCGAATACCACGCATGTTGACGGCATATTCCGCGCGCACCGGCATGCCATGCGCGCCAAAGAACTCGGCGGCGGCGGCCAGCCTCCGGTCGGCCGCTTCGTACATTCCCTTCTGCTCCGCTCCTTGCGTGCCGGGGTTCATTCCGGACGCGATTTCGAGCTCTATCGCGGCACGCAGAGCGGCGGAGTTCTGGACGCCGGAGTCATCATCGACAGCCTCATAAGCATCCGTCGCGGTCTCCGTCGCCCTGACGGCCGCCGGCCATTCGTCGCTGAGATATTGAACATTGGCGAGTTCATAGGCTGCCGCGGCGCGTGCCGCGTCGTCACTCGCGGCTTCGAAGCGCGTGATCGCCTCGTGCATCCGGTCGGCGGCGCGCGCCGCCGATTGCGGCTTGCCAATCGCGGTTTGTTCGAAGGCTGCTCCGAAGTCCTCGAAGCCGAGCTCGAGACCGGAGGGCTGCGCGTGCAGATCGCGCTTCCATCTCGCGATGCTGAGCGTGGCGCGGCCGGTCTTGGTTCGATGGTCGACACTGCGCAGCTGCACCCGCAGCCGGCCGGGTGCATCCAGACTAACTACCTTGAACAGTGATCCGTGCCGCGGCGTCTTGTCTTCAAGTTCGGAATGCGTTGTCCCGGCGTCGACGATGACGCGCACGTCGATCTCAAGCTCGCGTACTTCGATCAGGTACACACCCGGCTGCAGATCGCGTGTAATCAGTGATTGTTTGTCGCTCGCGACGTCCACTTCGGTCGCGAACTCGACCACCGGGTCCTGGCGCGCGCCGTTCGAACACGCGTTCACGCCCATGACAAAGGCGACGCAGATCATCTGCGGGACGCCGATTCGCGAGAAAGTTTCCAAAAAGATTGCGACGCGATCGCGCACGGACATTTGCAGCCGATCTCACGCGGCGGGGACTAGGGTTTACGGACCCTTGCATTCTGCCGCAATTATGGCTGGAATTTGTAGGCAGGGTTTGTAGTAAGTCCGCGCGACAAATATTTTCGTTCGTGAGGCGTACAGGTGAGAGAAATGCGGAAGTCGTGACACTTAATACAAATGGCTCACGGGTTTGCGCGGGTGCACGTGGCCAGGCTCACCGCGCCGCCCAGCGCCGGGGCGATCGATTTTCAAGGTAGCTAGTGATCCTGGCGCGATGCGCTGCGCGGTTCAGGGGAATTCGCTGGCCCGCACGACGAAACTCGACCACACGGCGGATGCCGCCGTGCCGCGCGTGCGCAGCTGCGCCACCCGCAAGGCGTCGGCCGCACGACCGGATATCCGGTAGGCGGCGTAAAACTCTTCCATGAAGCGCGCTGTCAGTGCGTCTTCGACCGGCCACAACGAGCCGATCACGGTGTGCGAACCGTTCGCCAGAAATCCGTAAGTCAGTCCGAGGACGCCTTCGCCGCGCAATTCGCGGCCATCGCCGGTGGCGCAGCCGCTCAATACGACAACGTCGGCACGCAAGCCGCTGCGCGCGATGTCGTCCGCGGTCAGGCGATCGGCCGCGAGCGGGGTACCGTCGGCGGCGAATTCGCTGAGGAACAACGCCGATTGTTCCGGCGCATCCTTGCGCGCCACGGCGTGTGTGGCGAAATGCAGTACGTCGAGATCCTGCGATGGCAATTCGATCACCCGCCGGACGGTTGCATTGAACCCCATGAGTTCGATGACCTCGGCGCCCTCGAATGCGCGGGCCACCGCGCGAGCTTCGATGGCCGAATACGGCAGGCGCGCAAACCCGGGCGTGGTCGATTCAACACCGCGATAGGTGACCTGGTCGCGCGCCGCCACCATCAGGCGACGGTCGTCCGCGGTGTAAACGGGATCGGAGATGATCGCGACGTGTGTCGGTTGCGACGCGCGGCCCACGTGCGGACGCATCGCCAGCGCCAGCGATGGAGCCGCGGTGAGTACGAACCGGTCGATGAGCAACTCGTGCGGTTGGCCGTGCGGCATCGGCAAAGCCGCGAACGGCAGGCCATTGAGCGGCCCATCCGGGAGGATGAGCAGCCGCTTCGCGGTGACCCCATTGAGCAGGTTGCCTAACAACGGCGCGAACGCTTCATCCGCCGGCGTCTTGAGGTGTGAGCGCTGCCGCTGCACGAAGTTGCTGACGAGACTCTGCAGTGCCCGGCGGCCCGGCAGCGTCACGTGACGTAGTTCGTTACGTGAGAGGAGCCAGCCATGTGAGCGGAGGTCACCGACGAAATACGCCAGCACGGCGGTGTCATGCGGCAACGCCGCCTGCACCTCGGCGCGCGAGTCCGCGATCGCGAGACTGGAATTGGAGTGGGCCGCGTGGCTCAGACTGCGAGCTTCGAGACGCGTCCGCGTCTCGTCGATGCGGCGGCGCAGTTCGAGCAGCGCGTCTTCGCTGACGTTTTGCCGGCGGGTGCTGCGCTCGAGATCCACCTGCAACGCCGTCATCTGCTCGCGCAGCCGGTCGATCTGCTCGTCGCGTGGCAGGTCGCTGGGATGGGTGACGTGCGCCAGGCGGTCTGCGAGTGAACGGGCGCGGATCGCCTCGGCGGTCCGAAAGGCCTTCCAGATGGCGTCCGGGTCTTTCGGACCCTCGCCCGACAGATCCACTTCGATACGCGCCTCGTAGGGTGCGTAACTCGCGGATAGAAAACGGGCGCGCATTTCCGGATTGGCCGCTTTGACCCTGATCTGCGTCTCGATGGCGACCGCCGTATCGGCCGCGTGGGCGGCGCCCTTGCTGTCGCCCGCCGCGAGCAGCGCCAGCGCGAGCGCGGAGCTCGAGTCGATGCGATCGAAATCGAGTTTGAGACGCTGATAGATCGCGTCGGCCACGCGCAGATCCTCGAGCGCCTCGCGATCGCGATGTTGCCGCTGGCGCAGCCGCGCGCGCTCGGCGATCACGTCGGCGCGGGTCGACTCGTCGCTGGTGCGCATGAGCTGGGTGAGGATCTGGTCGGCGCCACGCAGGTCGCCGAGAGTGCGCAATTCACGGGCGATCAACACGCGGGTGCGATCGATCGTGATGCCGTTCTTGTCGCGTTTCTCCGCATTACGCAGGTACTTGAGCGCCAGGTCGTGTTGACCGAGTTCCGCCGCGGCGTTTCCCGCGAGGCGCAGCGCGGAAACGTGGCCCACCTGGTCGAGAGAGTGTTCGTACAGCGGCAATGCGCTTTCGATGTTGGCCAGCGCCCGCTCGACATTTCCGGAGCGGAACTGGATCGCGGCGAGCGCGACGAGCTCGCGCGCGGTCTGACTTTCGTCGCCACGCGCGCTGAACAGGTCGAGCGCCTCGGCATGCAGCACAAGCGCGCGGTCGAACTCGCCCAGGGCGATCAGCGCGTAACCGAGATTGCTGAGGATCGTCGCGTACATGTCCGGGTTGCGGTCGCGCTCGATCAGGGGCAGCAGGTCGTTGTACATCGCCGCCGCCGTCACGACGTCGCCCTTGTGGTGCGCGATATAGGCCAGGTTGTGCATGGCCCCGGCCTCGTAGAACTTGTCATTGCGTGCGTGCGCGCGGACCCGCAGCTGTTCATAGACCGCTGCATTCAAGTCGATATGGCCGAGGATGCTTTCACGAATGCAGGCGAGGGTGATGGCCTGGAACGTATCGCTCGTCAGGTCATGGGCTTCGAAGAACTTCTGCGCGGCCTGCATGCGGCCAGCGGCCAGATCGAGCAAGGCGTGCTGTTCAGTGCGCGGCACGTCCGGGCTCATCTGAGTCGCGATGTTGAATTCGTGCAGCCCGAGCAACATCGCGGCGCGCTGCGCCCCGACCATGTCGTCCGCGGCCCTGAAGTGAACCAGCGCATCTTCGGCGGTGCGCCGGCCCGCGCCGAAATCGAACAGCAGGTTGAGCTCTACCCAGCCGCGCTGGTACTCCGCTTCGGCCAGCGACTGCAGGTCGTTGGCGGCACGGAAGTGCCCGGCCGCTTCGCGTAATGGCGCGATGGCCGCGCGCCACGACTTGGTGTCATCGTGGGCGACCAGCTCACTACTCTTGCCGAGTGCCTGGAAACCGAGCAGCCGTTCATCCGGCGACGCGTCGGCGTCGATCGTGGGCCAACGCAGCACACGCACGGCAGCGGCGCCGCGCCAGCTGCGTTGATCGACGCTCGACAACGTGAGCCGCACCGCGGTCGGCTGCCGCAGGCTAACTACCAACCGATGCAGCCCGTGCCGCAGATAGGCGTCCGCAAGTTCCGTGTGTTGCGTGCCGGCGTCCACCTTGACGCGCAGGTCGATGTCACGTTCGCGGATCTCGAGCAAATAGATACCCGCTCTCAGCTGCCGGGTGACCGACTGGGGTTTGCTGCCTTCAATGTTGATTTCGGTCGAGTACTCGACCAGTGGCTCGCTATCGAACCCGCCGGTGCATCCGGAAAGGCACAGCACCCAGGCCGTGCAGAAACTCTGGAGCAATCGAAGCCGAAACGGCGATGTGTTCTTGGGAGCCAAACCCGCCCTTTGCGCTTGGGTGACGCGAGCATTCATTCGTCCAGGGCCAATGTTTACAGGCACCTGCGCATACCCGCAATCGCGGATAGAAAAAGGAGGCAGGGTTTGTAGTAACCCCTTGATTGAAAATAGTTTGTGGTTATGACAGTCGAGGTGAGAGAAACCCTGAAGTCGTGACACTACATATGAGACCGCCGAAATGCCCTACGGAAAACCAGCTCCGGATGAACAGCGCCGACGTATTTACCCTCGAGTTCGACATGCTGACGCGGACCTCGTCGCTGGCGAAGATCCTGGAGCGTTTTCGCGGCGGTCAGCTTGGCGCCGGCACGCATCGGCAGCTGCTGCTCGAGCTCAATCATGTGATCAATGTGCACTCACGTTTGCGCGAAGTCGCAGCCGACGTGGTGCCCCCAGAGGACTGGTCCGCGTGGCAAGACCTTTTATCGGTCCCCGCGCTGGCCTTTGAACAAGGACGTTCCTTACTCGACGACCTGCGGTCGCTGGGCCTCAATGCCCTCGATAGCGTGTCGCTTACACCACTGCCACAAACCATCGCGCTCGCCGCCTATGCCCACTACCAGCTGGTGGAACGTGCGACGGTGGGCCTGGTGGGTTACCTGTGGTTCTTCGAAAGAATGCCGCGGCTGCTCTACCCGTTGTGGAGCGAGTCGTGCCGCCGCGGCGGTGTTCCGGAAAAGGCGCTGCACGCGCTGGCCGAAGGCTCCCTGGTTGAAGTGGGCCGTGATGCCCAGGTGATCAACTGCTGCCGGCAGATCGTGCGCAAGCCGCGCGATCTGGGCCTTGCGACGCAAAGCCTGCATGACACCGCCGAGTTGTTCGCGACGATGTTCGATGCCGCCCTGCAGCGCGCCGAACGGCGCCAGCTCCCCACGGCGGACGCCGCCGCCGGCGGATTCGGCCGCGTCGCGTAATTGGGGTCACTCCCCATTTCCTAGCAAAAGGGGTCAGACCTCACGGTAGTATCCGCGCGTGATTTATCTCATCGACGCGTCGGTTTACGTATTCCGCGCTTATTACTCCATGCCGCCGGAGATGACCGACTGTGACGGCAACCCGGCACATGCGACCTTCGGTTTCGCCCGCTTCCTCGGCGACCTGATCGAGCGCGCGCAGCCGCGTTACATGGCGGTGGCGTTCGACGAGAGCCTCTCCACTTCGTTTCGCAACCGGATCTTTCCGGCGTACAAGGCGAATCGCGATCCGCCGCCGGCCGACCTCAAGCTGCAGTTCGAGCGTTGCCAGGAATTCTGCCGCCATGCCGGCATTCCCGCCTTCAGCCATGCCGAGTACGAAGCCGACGACATCGTCGGGACGCTCGCGACCCGTTGCCGGCGCGAAGGGTTGCCCGCGACGCTGGTGACACGTGACAAGGATTTCGCGCAGCTCATCCGCGAAAACGACGTGTATTGGGATTACACCGACAACGCCAGCTATCGATATCACCAGATTGAAGACCGATTCGGCGTAGCGCCGGAGCGTTTCGCGGATTTTCTCGCGCTCATGGGCGACAGCGTGGACAACATCAAGGGCGTGCCCGGTGTTGGCTCGGTCACCGCCGCGGCGCTGATGAAGGAATTCGCCTCGCTCGAAGAGCTCTACGACAATCTCGATCGTGTCGCCGAGGTGAAGGTGCGCGGTGCCAGCAAACTCGCCGCCAAACTCACCGAGCATCGCGACGCCGCCTTCCTGGCGCGACGACTCACCGAGATCGCCTGCGACATGCCGATCACCGTCGAGCGCAACGAGCTCTCTCGCCGTGCGCCCGACGTGGCCGCGCTCACGTCATTCTTCGACCGTCACAACTTCGGCCCGCTGCTGCGCAAACAGGCCGAGCGACTTGCGTTGCTGCCGCTGTCCGCGGCGGCCTGACTACTTCTCGACGTCCGAATCGCCGTCTTCGCGCTTGTCGGACGGAATCGTCACCTTGCCGCCGATCGATTCGTGTTCGATGCTGCCGGAGCTGTCGTCGCTCACGGTGAAGTCGCCGCTGATGTTCGTCGCATAGATGCTGCCCGAACTGTCCGAGTCGACGACGAAACTGCCTTTCACGTCTGACACCTTGATGTCGCCCGAGCTGTCCTGCTCGACCTTCACATTGCCGGCGACCTTCTCGACATGGATGTCGCCGGAACTGTCCTGCACCACGTCCACATCGCCGCGGACATCGTCGATCTCGATGTCCCCGGAGCTGTCGTGGACGCGTACGCTGCCGGCGGAATCGACGTCCAGATCGCCGGAGCTGTCATTTACATCCACGAGTTCGGCGACCCGGCTGATCTCCAGATCGCCAGAACTGTCCTGCAACTGCAGCGCCCGGAGATCCTCGAACACCGCGTCGCCACTCGAGTCGACCGCTTCGACCGGCAGGTTCGAAGGCAATGCGATGCCGATGTCGATATAGGCGTACTCGTTGCCGAGCCATTTCCAGTTGTCCTGGTTCTGCGGCAATTCGGTCTCGACGTAAACCACGTTGCCCTCGCGGCGCACCGAAATCTGGGTGCGATCGAGCAACTCCTGTTTGGCGGCGCAGGCCACGCCGCGGGCTTCGATGCGTACCGCGTTGGTGCGGCCGACGACCTTCATGTCGCCTGCCCCCGCACGGATGACGACCTTTTCGACGCCCTTGGCGTCGACGCCGGCGCCGCGGTCGGCGCGGAACTCACAACCGCCCCAGGCGAAAGCGGTTGCCGGACCTGCGGCGAGGAGGATCAACCAGTATCTGGAACGCATGCGTTTTCTCCCGAATTTTGAGGGCTCTGCCATTGAGACTGTCCAGCCGGCGTTTCGGTTTACAGGAGCGCGCAATTCATACGGTATCCTCCACCCCCGTGAGCGACTCAAACATCAAATCCGTTCTCATCGAAGAACGAAGTTTCGCCCCTGCCGCTGAATTCACCGCCAAATCCCGCCTCAAGCCCGTCGACGTGGCCAAGCTGCGGGCCGAGGCGGCCAAGGATCACGAGGGATTCTGGGCCCGCCAGGCGCGCAACGAACTGCGCTGGCACAAGCCGTTTTCGGTGACTCTCGACAGCGCCGACGCACCCAACTACCGCTGGTTCACCGACGGCGAGCTCAACGTCGCTCACAACTGCCTCGATGTGCACCTCGAAGAGCGTGGCCACAAGACCGCCCTCACGTTCGTCGGCGAACCGGGCGACGTGCGCCACGTGTCGTATCGCGAGTTGCATGCGGACGTCTGCCGCTTCGCCAACGCGCTGCTCGCGCAGGGCGTGACGGCCGGCGATCGGGTCGTCATCTACATGCCGATGACCCCCGAGGCCATCGTGGCGATGCACGCGTGTGCGCGCATCGGCGCGGTTCATTCGGTGGTGTTCGGCGGCTTCTCGGCGCTGTCGCTCAAGGATCGCATCGAAGATGCCGGCGCCGTGGTGCTGGTCACCGCGGACGGCGGCTGGCGCGGTGGCAAGGCCATCGAGCTCAAGGAAGCCGCGGACAAGGCGCTGGCAAATGGCTGCCCGACCATTCGCAACGTCATCGTGCTCAAACGCACCGGCCAGGATATCTCGATGTACCCGGGGCGCGACCTGTGGTGGCACGACCTGATCGAAGGCCAGACGCCGGTGTGCGAGCCCGTCTGGGTCGATGCCGAACATCCGCTGTTCCTGCTGTACACGTCCGGTTCCACCGGCAAACCCAAGGGCATCCAGCATTCCAGCGCCGGCTATCTACTCGGCGCGAAGCTCTCCACCAAGTGGGTGTTCGACATCAACGAAGAGGATGTTTTCTGGTGTACGGCGGACATCGGCTGGGTTACCGGGCACAGCTACGTGGCCTATGGCCCGCTGGCCGCCGGCGCCACCGTGGTCATTTACGAAGGCGCGCCCACCTTTCCGCACCCGGGCCGCTTCTGGCAGATCATCGAATCGCTCGGCGTCACCATTTTCTACACCGCGCCCACCGCGATTCGCGCCCTGATGAAACTCGGCGACGACATCCCCGCGCGTTACGACCTGACGAAACTCAGGTTATTGGGCTCGGTCGGTGAGCCCATCAATCCCGAAGCCTGGATGTGGTACCACGAGCACATCGGCCGCGGCCGCTGCCCGATCGTCGACACATGGTGGCAGACCGAAACCGGCGGGATCATGATCTCGCCGCTGCCGGGCAGCACCGCCACCAAGCCGGGTTCTTGCACGCAGCCGCTGCCGGGCATCGACGCCACGATCGTCGACGCGCGCGGCAACGAAGTGCAGGGCGCCGATGCGGGTGGTTATCTGGTCGTCCGTAAACCCTGGCCTTCAATGCTGCGGACCATCTGGGGCGACAACGAGCGTTACCTCAAGACCTATTGGGAAACTTTCCAGAACCGTTACTACGTCGCCGGCGATTCCGCGCATCGCGACAAGGACGGCTACTTCTGGATCATGGGCCGCATCGACGACGTGTTGAACGTCGCAGGACACCGGCTCGGCACTATGGAAATCGAATCGGCACTGGTGGCCCATCCGAAGGTCGCCGAGGCGGCCGTGGTCGGCAAGCAACACGACATCAAGGGCGAATCGGTATTCGCGTTCGTGGTGCTGCGCGGCGATCGACCGACCGGTGCCAACATCGATGCGTTCACGAAGACCCTGCGCGACTGGGTTACCGAACAGTTAGGCGCCATCGCGCGGCCCGACGACGTCCGCTTCGCCGACAATCTGCCGAAGACACGTTCCGGCAAGATCATGCGGCGCCTGCTGCGCGCCATCGCGCGCAACGAAGACATCACGCAGGATCTGTCGACGCTCGAGAATCCGGCGATCGTCGATCAGCTGCGCGGCGACGAAGGCGCGCGCGCCACAGCCGCGACAGCGAAGAAGAGGGTCGTCGCGAAAAAATCCGCGATGCGGTCCAAGGTGAAAAGAGCGGCGGCGACGAAAAAGTCCGCGCGCAAACCGGTTGCGAAGAAACGGCCGGTGGCGAAGCGGCCGTCGCGGAAAAGGCCAGCGCCAAAAAAGCCAGGAGTCAGGAAGAAAGCGCCCGGGAAGAAAAAGCCCGCGAAGGCGCGCGCCAGGAAATAGCGAACTCAGCCCGTACGCGCGGTGACCACGCTCAACACGGCAACGAAGTGGCAGGCGACACCGGCCAGCACGAACAGGTGCCACACGGCGTGGGTGTAGCGGCGCGATTTCCACACGTAAAACGGGACGCCGGCCGTATAGAAGAAGCCGCCGGCGGCGATCCATCCGAGTTCCTGGGCCGTCAGGCTTTCGCGCAGCGGATTGATGGCGATGACGATGAGCCAGCTCATCCCGAGATAAAGCCACAGCGACACCTTCGGGTAACGGAAGCCCACCGTGGTCTTCGCAATGACGCCGAACACGGCCAGTGCCCAGACGACGCCGAACAACGCCCAACCCCAATTGCCGCCCATCGCGATCAGCGTGAACGGCGTGTACGTCCCCGCGATCAGTAGATAGATGGCCGAATGGTCGAGCCGGCGCAGCAGCAACTTGAGTTCGGGTTCGCGCGCCCAGTGATACATGACGGACGTGGCAAACATCGCAAGCGCGCTGCAGCCGAATGCCAGGGCGCCGACCAGCCGCCACGGATCGCGGGCGGAGACCCAGACCAGCCACGGGATCGCGATCGTGCAGGCGACGAGCCCAAGTGCCGCCGTCAGTGCGTGCGCGAACTCCTCCGGCCGTGAATAGGGCGGTTTGGAAGGAATCGGGGCGGCGGTCGTCACGCGTCGAAGTTTAGCAGCGCTTTTGTAACCTTGACGTTACTCACGATCACTCTTAATATCACCTATAGGTTACACATCAGGAGGCGGGGCATGACTGAGCGGGAGCATGAAATCGAGCTGCTTGCGCGACGCAGGGTGCGCACGGCGTTGTACATGGTGTGCGCATTCGTAGTCGTTCTCGCGGCCATTGCCGCCAACGATCTGCTGGTGCGCGAGGGTATGGCGTTCAGCCCGATCCGCACGGCGGTACTCGCGATTCTGGCGGGCGGCGCGATCGTGCTGGTCATGAACCTGGCGCGATTCCTGTCGATCACGCGGCGTTCGCTGCGGGAACCGGCGCTGCGCATGAAGTTGTGGGACGAACTCGCCCACTCGAATCACATCCATTCGATGGTCTTCGCGTTTGGCGCCATGTTGCTGGTGCTGATCACGCTCGCGGTGGCCTCGATGTTCGCGACGTTGTCGGCTCCGTGGGTCGTAAATGGCCTGCTGGTCACCGGGTTTGGCGTGCAGGCTGGGGCTTTCGCGGTGCTCGAACGTAAGGGCGAAGATGCCCGAGCCTGAACTCGAGAACGCGCTCAAGGATCACCGTGCGCGCCTCAATCTCACCCAGGCCGAACTCGCGGAAAGGGTCGGCGTCTCCCGCAAGACGATCAACACGGTGGAGAACGGGGTGTTCACGCCTTCGGCCACGCTCGCGCTCAAGCTCGCACGCGTCCTCGGCGTGAAGGTCGAGCAGCTCTTCTCGCTGCGCGACTAGCTAGTCTGGCGCGATTACCGGCTGGCGGTCTGGCCGGATTCCGGGAACTCCGCCTTCGGCAGCTGCACTTCGCCCGTCAGGATGCGCTTGAGGTAGTCGGGCGCGATAAGGTGGCAATACTGGCGACCGCTGTTGCCGTTCTTCGAACTCACGCGCAGGTTGGCGCCATCGCCGCGCAGGCTCTTGGCGCGGATTCGCAGCGTGCCGCCGGCGTCCGTCTGCACCATCGTGAAGGATTCGAGCCACTGGGCCTCGTTCGAGGCTTGTTCGTCGGCGTCGAGCAACACGGCGATCGAGCCCTTGAACGGCATTTTCTTTTTCTGCCGATCGGTGAGCGTAAGCATCACGGCATCGAGCGTGCGGCGGTTGAGCCGCGCGCAAGTGGTGGATTCGCCGGCGGCGGTGGCGCCGTATTCGGCGCGAATACGCTCCGCGCTGTGCAACTTGCAGGAGATCATGCGCGGCCTGGTGCGTTGCTGATCGGAGTAACCCACGAATTGCAGCGTCTCGAGCGGCTTCGCCGAAGGCGAAGCGCGCGAGAAAGCCTGGTAGTCGCTCATCAGGACGTTGCGGGCCGGCACGCGCGCGGTCGCGATTTCCTTCTGGGCAACGGCGCAGTAGTCGTTGAGCGAGGGCAGCGTCAGCGGCTGGCCGACGACGACGGGACGCCGGTCGCTGGCGCAGCCGGCGAGTGCGAGTCCGAGTGAAAGACAAGCCGCATTGCGCACGTTACGCTTGAGCCAGTGGCGGACAGTGGTTTTCATGGGCGCATTACCCCCGATAAAGAAAAGTGTTCGATGCGGCACAAAGCAAGCCGTGAGCATCACGGGGCATTCTGGCGTTACGTCATGTCCGGTTTCCTGGGTGCAGTTCTCATGACGGCGAGCTCGTTGGCGGCGGATACGCGCCCATTTGTCATAGCGCATCGCGGCGCCAGCGGGTATGTGCCCGAGCACACACTCGCGGGCTATTTCATCGCGATTCAGCAGGGTGCGGATTACGTGGAACCCGATCTCGTCATCTCGAAGGACGGGGCGTTGCTCGCGCGCCATGAAAATGAAATCGGCAGTACCACCGATGTCGCGGCGCACCCCGAGTTCGCTGCCCGCAAGGCCAGAAAATCCGTCGATGGCGAGCAGATCACCGGCTGGTTCACGGAGGATTTCACGCTCGCCGAGTTGAAGACGCTGCGGGCCCGTGAGCGGCTGCCGGAGCTGCGTCGTGCCAATACGCGATACGACGGTGTGTTCGAAATTCCAACCTTCGAAGAGGTGCTCGATCTCGTCGCGGCCGCCGATGCGCAGCGCGCGCAGGCGGCGCGCGAGGCGGGCAAGCCACCGCCGTCCAGGATCGGGGTCTATCCGGAAACCAAACATCCGAGCTACTTCGCGAAGCTCGGGCTGCATTTCGACGAGCCGATGCTCGGGGCACTCGAACGGCACGGCTACACCAGACGCTCCGACCCTGTCTGTCTGCAGTCATTCGAGGTCGAAAATCTCAAAGCGCTGCGCCGCCGCACGGACCTGACGCTGGTCCAGCTGGTCGCGCCCACCGGCCAACCCTTTGATTTCACGCTGGCCGGCGATCCGCGTACCTACCTCGACATGATGTCGGATACCGGGCTCGCGGAGATCGCCACGTACGCGGATGCGATCGGGCCGCACAAGTGGATGGTTGTCCAATTTTCGGGCCGAAATGCCGTCGATAGCGGTCTGGCGAGACGCGCCCGCGCCAAAGCGTTGGGAATTCACGTCTGGACGCTGCGCGCGGAGAACGAATTCCTTCCGATTGATCTAAGATCAGCGGGCGACGCGGCCGCGCAGGGCGAACTCAAGGTTGAGATCGAGGCGCTGCTCGACGCGGGAATCACAGGGTTTTTTTCCGATCACCCCGACCTTGCCGTGCGAGCGCGCGACGAGTGGTGGGCCAGACATAGATAAGGGAGTACGACCATGGTCGAGAAATGCACGAAGGCACTCTGCATAGCGTTTGTGTTGCTGCAGGTCGCCGCCGAATTCATCTGAGACGATCGAGAGTTGATGCCGCAGCCGTTTCATCTCGCCATACCGGTCCATGACCTGACCGCCGCGCGCGGTTTCTACGGCGAGTTATTCGGCTGTCCTGAAGGGCGCAGCAGTCCTGAATGGGTGGACTTCGATTTTTTCGGCCACCAGGTCGTTGTGCACCTCGACCCCGGCAAGAAAAAGCACGTCCATCACAACGAAGTGGATGGGCACGATGTCCCCGTTCCGCATTTCGGCGTGGTCATGGAGTGGGAAGCCTGGCATCGGCTGGCCGAACGCCTGCGCAGTCTCGATACACGCTTTGAAATCGAGCCGGGCATCCGCTTCGTCGGGCAGGTGGGCGAGCAGGCGACCATGTTCCTGTACGACCCTTCCGGCAACGCGCTCGAATTCAAAACCTTCAAGGACCCTTCGCGGCTGTTCGCGAAGTAGTTGGGGCGGCGACCGCGCGCGTGCGCGCGAGTCCCAGCCGCACGAGTTTCGCCGTCAGGCGCTCGTTGAGACTCGCAGGCTCGCCGAGCTTCAACCGCTCGAGACAGGCACGATCCTCGTCGCGCGCCGGCGTCAACAGCGCTCGGGCGATCGTGCCGATTCGCGCCGCTTTGCCCGCCGTGTTTTCCTTCAGCCAGCGCAATGCGCGGGCAAGAACTATTTCCTCGCCCGTCAGATCGGTGCCGAACGGATATTCCGAGAACAATCCGGCCGCGCGCTGCGGCGCGAAGGATTCTTCGAGCCGCGCCGGCAGGTTGTTGCGGTATGGGTCGGGAATCCGGTAGTTCGCATCGATCTTGTTGGCGCGTTTGGCGGCCGCCAGCAGCTGTTCCTGAAATCGCGAGTCCGCGATGTTCAACATGGCGGCGACACACTCTCCGTCGGTGCGCCCGCGCAGGTCGGCGATACCGTATTCGGTGATCGCGATGTCGCGCAGATGGCGCGGAATCGTGGTGTGACCGTACGAAGTGACGATGTTGGATGTGACCCGCCCGTCCTTGCGGCGCGTTGAGCGCACACACAACACCGAACGCGCGCCCGGCAACGCGTGCGCCATCGCGACGAAGTTGTACTGGCCACCCACGCCCGAGACCACACGCCCGTCGTCGAGTCCGTCGGAGATCGCGGCGCCGAGCGTGGTGAGCATCATCGCGGTATTCACGAAACGCGAATGGCAACGTTGCGCGATGCGCAGCTCCGCGTCGGTGCCGTACAACTGGTTGATGTAGCCGACGCTGCGCATGTCGAACAGACGGCGTTCCGATTCCGGCAAATCACGCAGCGCCGAATAAAATGCGCGCGGGCCCAGCAGAAAGGCGGCGTGCATGACGGTGCCACCCGAAAGCTCGAGCCCCAGGGCGTCACGCGCCAGCGCAGCGCGCGCCTTTGCGCTCGACAGATCCGCGTCGATGCGTACGCCATCACCCGAGACGATGGCGCCATCGTCGAAGCGTGTATCGCTGCGCAGGACGCCAGCCTGTTTGAGCGCGGCGACATCGCGGGCGTCGAGCCGCGGCCCGGCCCCCGCGGCCAGCAGACCTTCCAGCAGCGTCTCATCGACGCGCACGCTCGAGCCATTCGCCGCCAGCGCCCGCTGCAGAGGTAGATAGTCATAGACGCGGCGCCGCAGGATGCCGGCGCGGTACAGGTCGAGCATCTGGTCGACGAACATCTCCGTGGCGCCGAACAAACCCGCCGTGAAGGCGGCGCGGCCGCCGCAGTTGTCGATCAAAGGCGCCGCGCGCTCGGTGCCCACATCGTTCAGGGCGCGCCGCCAGGCTTCGTTCTGTTGATGCCGCAGCAGCAGCGAGTAGACGATGGAATCGCCCAGTTCGCCGATGCCGATCTGCAAGGTGCCGGAATCGCGCACCAGCGCGCTCGCGTGCAGACCGATGGCGTGATCCACCGTCGACAAGGATGGATTCGGCGGCGCGAACAGATCGTAGTCGTAGCGCGAATGATCGAGCATCAGGTCGAAGGCATCCGCGCCGACGTTGGCTGCGCCCAGCATGAACGGCATCTCGCGATGCACCTGACCCAGCATCACGATGGGCGTACCGGCCGCGCGCAATTTCGCGAGTTCGGGCATGAGGTCGATGGTCACGTCCGGGTTGCTGCCGAGACTGATCTCCGTCGCCCCGCCCATGGTGCGTTTGGCGACCACGTGGGCGATGACGTTGACACCCCGGTGCAGCAGTTCGCGCGCGACGTGTGTGTAGTTGGCCGACAGGTAGTTCGACTGGGCGTGCGCGGCACCGAGCAGGGAGCCAGGCTCGAGAAAGAATTCGATGATGCGGATGTTCGCCGGCACCGCGCCGGTGCGCACCGCGGTGAGATAGTCGAGCTCTGGATAATTGCCGAACACACGCGCCGCGAGTGGCTCGATGAAACGTTTCTCGAGATCGCTGCCGCCAGTTGGCTTGCGCAGGCTGAGCGCGGTCACGAGGGTCAGGTCGAGAGTGGCATCGCCGCGTGCACGGCGGAAGAACTCGTTGGCGATCAGGTTGGGCTTGCCGATGCCGAGCGGCAAAGCAAGACATACCCGCTTGCCGACTCGACGCAACGCTTCCTCGACTATCTCGCCCACATCGTCAAACATTTGCGGCATGCCGCTACACTACCTGCGTTCCTGTGAGGGTCAATTCAAATGAGTGCGCCGACCAACCTGAGATTGCCCGCTCTCGATCCCATGACGCTGCCGCCGCGCACCGGTTCCGGTTATCCCGAGCCGTATCGCGCGCGGGTCGTACCGCGAGAAAAGCGCGCTCTCGGCAATGCCCTGGGCCTGACGAAGATCGGCATCAACCATACGATCCTGCCGCCCGGCAAGGAATCCTCGATGCGACACTGGCATTCGCACGAAGAAGAATTCATCTACGTGCTGAGTGGGGAAGTGGTGATGCGCACCGATGCGGGCGAGCAGGTGCTCGAAGCCGGCATGTGCTGCGGATTTCCGCTGGGCAAGACCGATGGACACCAGCTCATCAATCGCAGCAGTGCGCCCGCGATTTATCTCGAGATCAGCAATCGCGATCCGGCCGACGGCGCCGAGTATTCGGACGTGGACATGCTGTATCGCGGCGGCGCGTTCACGCGCAAGGACGGCAGCCGGTTCTAGCGGGGCGATCGCGCCAGAAACTGCCGCTACTGCAGCGTGGGCAACTGCGAGATCGTGCGGGCCTCGCCCTCGAGCGGCGCGGCGCGCCACAATGTGAAGCGCTGATTCACCGGCGACGCCATCGCGCTCGCGATGTTGCGGTGGTCGAATCCGGGTAGTTTGCTCAGGTGCGAGAGCAGATCGTGTTTGGTAGCCAGCTCCTGGCCGACCAGCACTCCCGCGGCGCCGGCGCCCGCGAGTACGAAGAAATATTCCTCGGACAGGCTTACGCCCTGGGTCATCACGATGGAGACCTCGCGCAGCTCGTTCCAGCGGATGTATTCGCTGTCGCCGCGCGCCAGGCGCCGCAGCACGCCGTCATCGGTGATTTGCAGGTTTTCGCCGCGCTTGCGCAGCTCCCAGGTGAGCAGCCAGGGCTCGAACGCGAAGATCACGAAAAACGTGAACGCGATTCCCGGCAGCCACCAGCTGGTGATGTTCACCCACGCCGGGTAGAACGACAGCAGCGCAACCGCGAGGGATGCCGCGATCCACACGCGCCTCATGGAACTCGTGCCGGCCATCGCTGACTACTTGGCTGCCCTGGTCAGCGCGACCTTGTACTGCAGCTTCACCTCGTCGCCGACCCACTCGGTGGTTTTCCAGTCGCCCTGGCCGACGCCGTAGTCGAGTCGCTTGATCACAGTTTCGCCCGAGATCACAGCGCCCGTCGCCGTGGTCTTGATGTCGAGCGGCAGCTTCAGATCCCGGGTCACACCGTGCAACGTGAGTTTGCCGACCGCCTCGATGCCCTTGGCACCCTTGGCGAACGAGTTCGCGGTGAATCGGGCGGTGGGAAATTTCTTTGGATCGAGCAGATCGGCGCCGGCGAGCGTGTCGTTACGATCCTTGTCCTGCGTATCGAACGAGCCGGTCTGCACCGTGACCTGCAGCGAACTCGCGGCAAGGTTTTCCTTTTCGTAGCCGAGCTCGGTGACGAACTGCTTGAATTCGCCCTGGTTCTCGGCACCAGCCTGCATGAACGAGAAGTTCAGCTGGCTGCCGGCCGCTGCCTGCACGTAATGGGAAACACCGGCGGCGTTGGCGGCCGGCGCCGCGACGGGTGGCGCCTGCGCGGGGGGTTCAGCGGCGGAGCAGGCGGCAGCACCCAGCGCGGCCACCGCGGTCAAGGCGGCAAGGTAGTTGGTCATGGGTCTCACTTGACGCCACCGAAGGGCAACATGCGCTTCAGTACGTCGTTCTTGTCGATGAAATGATGTTTGAGCGCGCCGGCGATGTGCAGCGCCGCGACGATCACCAGCGCGGCGAACAACAACTCATGCAGGTCGTGTGTGAGGTGGTAGACGCCGTCGTTCTTGCCGACCAGGTTCGGGAACGCGAACAGGTTGAACCAGCTCACGGAATACGTCTTCGCCGACGACATCAACCAGCCGGTGATCGGCATCGCGAAGATCAGCCCGTACAGGAGGACGTGCGAAATTTTCGCGAGCAAACGTTCCCAGGGTTTGGTTTCCGCGCGCAGATCGGGAACGGGATTCATCCAGCGCCAGACTAACCGGATGATCGCCAGCATCAGGATCGTCATACCGAAGGACTTGTGATAACCCAACGCCTTGAGTTTCGCGAAACCGGTCAACGCCTCCGCGCGTTCGGCGATGATCCATTGATTGATGATCAACAGAACAATGAGCCAATGCAGCGCCTTCGAAAGCGCGCCCCAGGAACCTGTCGTGTTGCGAAAAGTCATGCCGCGTAAGCTAGCCGCTGCAAAGGGGTCGGGTCAAAGCCACGGAAGAGAGAGGCACACGACATGAGTACGATTTCCGCGGGATCCGGTTCCCGGCTTGTTATTGCGAGTTTCGTGTTATTGGGACTCGCCGCGTGTCAGACAAGTCCGCCGGTGGTGAACACGCCGCCGCCCGCGCAACCGGTTGCCGACTCCACGGCGATTCCAGCAGGTGCGCACGAATACAAGATCGTGGCCGAAGAATCGCTGCTGCAGATCCTGGTATATCGCGGCGGTGCGATGGCGCGGCTGGGGCATAACCATGTGATCGCATCGCATCACCTGTCGGGGAGCGTTTTCTTGACCGACGATCTGGCGCAGAGCCGTTTCAACATCGAGTTTCCGGTCGAAGAACTCACCGTCGACGAGCCCGTGATGCGCGAGAAGGCGGGTGCGGATTTTCCGCCCGGCGTGCCGCAGAGCGCGCGAGACGGCACGCGCAAGAACATGTTGTCGGAAGCGCTGCTCGATGGCGCGAATTATCCGTCAGTGCGTCTGCGCGCTACCGAGGTGGTGGCGGCGGGCGAGAATTTCGAGGTGGACGTCGAGATCTCGCTCAAGGATCAGGTGCACCACGTGCGTGTGCCGATGCAGGTGGGGCGCAAGGATGGGGTCATCAGCGCGAGCGGCGAGTTTCCGCTGCGGCAGTCGGAGCTTGGATTGAAACCGTTCAGCGCTGCGATGGGGGCGTTGTTGGTTGTTGATGAGATGAGGGTGCGGTTTGAGGTTATTGCCGGGGGATGAGGGGAGAGGGGAGGGGGGAGTGGGGAGAGGGGAATGGGGAATGGGGACAGGCACCAATTTACGGACGTAAATTGGAGCCAGTCCCCAGCCAGTCCCCGGCAGTCCGTGTAACTAGCGGCCCAGTTCGCCTAGCAATGCATCTGCGCCGTAAACTTTCGAGAGCGCTTCCTTGATGATCGCCGGGTGCACGGCTACGGCGCGGCTCTTCTCGTTGTCGAACCAGTACGTGTTCGAGATCGAATGAATGTTGCCGTCGAACAGCAAACCCACGATCTCGCCTTTTGCATTGATCAACGCGCTGCCGGAGTTGCCGCCCACGATGTCGTTGTTGGTCGACAGGTTGAACGGCGTGTTCATGTCGAGCTTGTCCTTCACGCGCAGCCAGCTGTCCGGAATGCGGAACGGATCCGAACCGGTGGCGCGCTCGAAGGCCCGCGCCAGGCGGGTGAAGGGAGCAATGGGCTTGCCGTTTTCAGTCCAGCCCTGAACGGTGCCCCAGTTGAGGCGCAGCGTGAACGTTGCATCGGGATACACGCTCGTGCCAAGCGCAGCGAAACGCGCCTTCGCGAGCCGCTCCGTGCCGGAACGGATCGGCGCCTCGACGCCGTCATCGTAGGCTTTGCGAATTGCGCGGCGACCGGGCTCGATCTCGCGCGCCATCACGATGAACGGATCGGTCGACTCCGCAATCGCCTTCGAACCACCCTTCCACAACGCGAGACGCACGGCCGGATCGGCCAGTTTCGTTTCGCCGACGAGCCGCTTGGCGAGGCCACTGGGCGACTCCTTCGACAGCAACTGCTGCACGACCTCATGATCGGGCCCCAGCCATTCGCGCATGCGTTCGAGGCCCATGCTCAGACGCAGGATCTCGATCTCGGGGTAGACAGGCAGCGATGCGCCGAGCTGCTGCTCGATACGTGGCAGTTCGCCGTCGGTGAACTCACGCAGGCGTTCGCCATTGGGCTTGTCGCGTTCGGCGGCGCCGCGCACCAGCAGGCGCGCGAAGCCCGCGAGCCGACCCGGGAAGCCGGCGCCGTTTTCGATGTACGCCAGCGGCTGCGACATCGTGCTTTCCACGGCGAGTCCGGCCTCGATGTCCTTCCAGGGGTCGCCGAGCTCCTTCTTGAGCGCCGGACTTGCGGCGATCTTCTTCTGCAGCGCCTGCTGCTCGGCGGTCTTGGCCGTGACCAACGCATCCTCGTTGAGCGCATCAAGTTGCTTGCGGCGCACCTTGATGCCGTTTTCGAGGTTGTTGAGCAGGGCGGCGGCGATGCGCTCGTTCGTCGGGCTTTCGGTCGAGAACTGGATCAGCCGGCCGCGGTACTCGGAGTTGCGCAGCAACCATTGCGGGATGTCGACGGCGCGCTGCTGCTTGAGCTGCTCCACGGTGAGCAGGCGGTCGGTGGAACCGGGCAGGCCAGATACGAACACCGCCTCGCCGGCCGACGGGCCCGCGAAGTTGAACTTCATGTAGTTAGGTGTGGAGACGGGTTTACCGTCCTGGTAGGCGCGCAGCACGCCCATGTCGATGTTCCAGCGCGGAAACTGGAAGTTGTCCGGGTCGCCACCGAACGAGGCGATGGCGGCTTCGGGCGCGAACACGATGCGCAGGTCGGTGTAACGCTGGTATTTGTACATCCAGTACTGACCGCCGTCGTACAACGTGACGGTTTCACACTTGAGCTTGCTCGCCGCCTCGCAATCGCTCTCGAGCTGCGTAAGCGTTGCCTTGCGGATGTCATTCGCCGCCATCTCCGGCTTGCCGGCCGTCGCGGCGTTCACGCTCGCGGTGATGTCCTCGGTGACGGTGAGAACATCCGCGAGCTGCGTCTGGCATTTCTTTTCCTCGTCACGGCTCTTCGCGAGAAATCCTTCCTCCACCAGGCTTTTCTCCTTCGATGAGAGGTCGGCCAGGCACGCTTCGACGCAATGATGATTCGTGAGAATCAACCCTTCCGCGGAAACGAACGAGCCAGTGCAATTTGCAAGTCGGACGGTGGCGGTGCGCACCCGATCGAGCCAGGCCTGGTCGATGTTGGTCTTGAGCGCCGCATTCGCCTTGGCGAACGGAAAGCCATGGAAGGTCCACATGCCCTCGTCGGCTTTCACCGGCGAGCAAAGGAAGACCATCATTGCGGCGAGCGCTGCGTAGACAGATCGAATCATTGGAGAAACTCCGTGAAATGCTGGTGCCGCCGATACGGTCTATGGGCGGATTATCGCTACTTTCGCGGGTGCGCGCATGGGCGGAATGCCGCGCCGTCCTCTCGCCTCGGCGCGCACCGCGCGGGGCGGCATGATTCGCGGTCGATTCGAGAGTCGGCAGAAAATCCCGGGACGTGCGGTGGCGCGCCTTCCGCTCGCGCCGGGTCACCAGGCCCGGCAGCTCCGCCCCTATCTATATGCCGCCTGCATCACGATCGGCCTGCTGGCATTCGTAAGTTTTTTTCAAACGTAGCTGGTGAACGTCAGTCCGCAGTAGCCGGCGCTGTGCCCGGCCAGCGAGAACCTCGCGATGCTCGTGTTCGCAGTACGGCTCGCAAGCCGCGCCCGGATCAATCGACCGCGTTGATCAGCAGGAGATTGGTGCCTTCGGGCGCCTCGAGCAATGCGCTATGGCGCGGGTCGAGGCCGCGCGGCAGATCCGCCGACATCTCGCAGCCGAGCGCGCGCAGACGCTCGATGCGCTCGCCCATGTCGGGCGCGGCGAACACCAGCATCGGCATGTCGAGTGTGCGCGGACGGTGCACGGCAAGATCGACGTGATCGCTGGTCATCGACATGCGCAGGTATGGCGTTTCACTTTCGTCGAGCGCGACGAAGCCGAGCGGCTCCCAGAATTCACGCATCGGCTGGAATTCGCCGTACGGCAGACTGAACTCCGCGAAGTCGCCGCACAGCGAACTCTCGCCGCGCTCACGCTCGCCGGCGAAATGGGTCCGGGCTTCCTGCACACGCACCGCCTGGCCGGACGGATCGAAAAACCCGAGCTCGTTGAAGGCATCGTCACCGACGCGTTTCCACGCGAGCTCGATGCCGTGCTTCTCGATGGCATGTGCGTGCGCCGCCACGTTCGCGTGAACGTACGTGATCGTCGGCGACGGAAACTTGAACTGGTGCAGGCCCAGAAACAGTTTTCCGTCGGTCATGACGCCGTACGGGTACTGCCAGGTGTCGGTGGTGCCGCAGTGCGTGAAGCCGAGCCGCTCGTAGAAAGCGACCGACTCCGCGATGTCGGGCGTCTCGATGCTGATTTCGTGGAACTTTCCTAACACTGGCGCGGAATTCTACGCGAATTTTCCAGCGCGTTGAGCCCGACGACGCCGACGCCGGTCACCCCTGCGCCGACTACACAAAACCACAAAGCCGGCTGCCAGCTGGTCGCCGGCGCGTATCCCAGGGCCTGGATCGCGAGCGCCGATAATGCGAGCTGCGAGAAACCGAAGATGCTCGACGCGACGCCGGTGTAATTCGGCGACAGGCGAATGCCGTGTGCGATGACGTTCGGCAACGTGAGCCCCTGGCCAAATGAAAACACCATCATCGGCGCGAACACGAACAGCGGATGTGTGTAGCCCAGCAAGACCAGCGCCAGAGCAAGCAGTGCGCCGACGAATTGCAGAGCAAGGCCCGCGTTCATTTGAGCGGCGATGTTCTTCTGTGTGCCCGAGACCGACACGAGCAGGTTGCCGCCGAAAAAACCCGCGGCAAGGAACAGGTAGTAAAGGCCGAACTGGTCGGCCGGCAGATCCATCACGGTTCCCATCACGAAGGGTGCGATGGTGATGAACACGTAGAACAGCGCGTAGATGAGCGCCGCCTGGAGCACGTACCCGACGAATGCGGGCCGCGCGATGACGGCGCGCGATTCATGCCACAACACCGCGAAGCTGTGCGAGTTCGCATTGGCCGCACGTGTCTCCGGCAGCCACGCGAAACAGGCCGACGCGATCGCGGCCGTGGTGGCCGCGAGTATCAGGAATCCGGAACGCCAGCCCAGATAACGGGTGATGAGTCCACCGGCGTAGGGCGCGAGCGCGGTGCCGAGCACCAACGCCATCGTGAGGATGGCGTACATGCGGCCGAGATCGCGCTCGTGAAACAGATCACTCACGCTGGCGCGCGAGACCGTGATGCCGGCGCCGCCGGCGGCGCCTTGCGCCATGCGTGCCAGCACGAACCAGCCCATCGTGGGTGCGACGTAACAGAGCAGCGCCGCCACGCCCGACAACGCGACTCCGCCGATGAGGATCGGGCGGCGGCCGAATCGATCCGCCAGCGGTCCGGACACAAGCACGCCGACCGCGAACGCGACTAGATAGATCGTGATGGTGAGTTGCGTGGCGCTGGCGTCCACGCCATAGAACTCACCGATCTGCGGCAGCGCCGGCAGCAACAGGTGATTCCCGATCGAGCCGATCGCGCTGCAAGCCGCCAGCAGCGGAATCAGATGGCGCGCACGTACGCTCATGCGTGCGTCCGGTCAGATGCCGCCGACGCAGATGTACTTGAGTTCGGTGAATTCCAGGATTCCGTATTTCGACCCTTCGCGTCCGGTGCCACTCTCCTTCATGCCGCCGAAAGGCGCGACTTCAGTGGAGATGAGGCCCGTGTTCAGCCCGACGATGCCATATTCGAGCGCCTCGGTGACCCGCCATGAGCGAGCGAGATCTCGCGTATAGACGTAGGCGGCGAGTCCGAATTCGGTGTCGTTGGCGAGCCGGACGGCTTCCTCATCGGATTCGACGCGAAACAGCGGCGCGACCGGGCCGAAGGTTTCTTCCTTCGCCAGGATCATCCTGGTGTTGACGTTGGTGAGCACGGTCGGCTCGTAGAAGGTGCCGCCGAGCGCGTGCCGCTGGCCGCCGGTTGCGACGGTTGCGCCCTTGGCCTTCGCATCCGCGATGTGGGCCTCTACCTTGGCGAGCGCCTTGGCGTCGATCAGCGGGCCCTGGTCGGTCTCGCCCTTCAACCCGTCGCCCACGCGCAGCTTCTGCACGGCCGCGATGAGCTTGTGCGTAAACGCGTCGTAGATCTTCGAGTGCACGATGAAGCGGTTCGCGCACACGCAGGTCTGCCCGGTGTTGCGGTACTTGCTCTGGATCGCGCCGGTTACTGCGGCATCGAGGTCGGCGTCCTCGAGCACCAGGAACGGTGCGTTGCCGCCGAGCTCGAGCGCGACCTTTTTCACGGTGCTGGCGCATTGCGCCATGAGTAGTTTGCCCACGGCGGTGGAGCCGGTGAACGACAGCTTGCGCACCTTGTCGTTGCCGGTGAACTCGCCGCCGATCGCGATGGCATCGCCGGTGACCACGTTGAATACGCCCGCGGGAATACCGGCGCGATGCGCGAGCTCGGCCATCGCGAGCGCGGAGAACGGCGTCTGCGGTGCGGGTTTGATGACGATCGGGCAACCCGCGGCGAGCGCGGGCGCAGCCTTGCGCGTGATCATCGCGGCCGGGAAATTCCAAGGCGTGATCGCGGTGACGACGCCGACGGGCTGGCGCAACACCAGGATGCGTTTGTCCGGCTGGTGACCCGGAATGACGTCGCCGTAGATGCGTTTGCCTTCCTCGGCGAACCACTCGATGAAAGAAGCGGCGTAGGAGATCTCGCCTTTCGATTCCGCCAGCGGTTTGCCCTGCTCGGCGGTCATGATGATCGCGAGGTCATCGATATTGGCCATCATCAGCTCGAACCAGGCGCGCATGAGTTTGGCGCGCTCGCCGGCGGTCTTCTTCGCCCACGCGGGCATGGCGGCGTGCGCGGCCTCGATGGCGCGGCGCGCTTCGGCGGCGCCCATGTTGGGCACGCTGCCGAGCGACTCATCGTTGGCGGGGTTGCGGATCTCGGTAGTTAGTCCGGAGGTCGCTTCCGCCCATTCTCCGGCGATGAAGCCACGTTCCTTCCACAGGGTCGGGTCTTTGAGCTTGATCACTTTCTCTCCATTTGCGCGGTCAGGAACGTGTGTGTGCGCTCGAGCGCCAGCCGGGCGCTGGCGGCGTCATAACTGCCACGTTCCTCGCAGTTGAAACCATGGTCGGCCGGGTAGAGGTGGAATTCGCCCGTGGGGTCGGCGGTGCGTATCTTCTCGACGTCGGAGGCCGGGATATATGGGTCCCGGTCGCCGAAATGGTAGAGGACCGGGCGGCGCGGCGATTTCGCCAGATGTTCCTTGATCTGGCCGCCGTAGTAGGACACCGCGCAGGAAATCGGCAGCTCGCCAGCCGCGAGATAGGCGAGGGTGCCGCCCCAGCAGTAACCGACCACCGCGACCCGTCCGGCATGTTTGACGACGTTGATCGAAGCGCCGAGGTCCAGCAGGGTCTTTTCCTTCGGGATCTGCAGGCGATACCCGCGTCCTTCCTGGGTTTCCTTCTCGGAATATCCGAGCTCGATGCCGCGGCGGACACGGTCGTACAAACAAGGCGCGATCGTGACGTAACCCGCGGCGGCGTAGCCGTCCGCGACTGCGCGGATGTGATGGTTCACGCCGAAGATTTCCTGCGCAATCACCACCGCGCCGCGCGCCGGCCCCGTGGGAGCCACCAGCCAGGCGTTGAATTCATGACCGTCGCGGGCCATGAGGGTCGTGAATTCACCCATTGGAAGCGGCTCCGTTGATGAGAGGTGCGCATTGTACGGCGAGCCGTGGGGACGGCTTCTACCTCAAAGGTATTATTCGCCGCGTAAGGAGAAGCCCATGAAAACCCTGTCGATGATCGTGTTGTTGCTGGCGGCCACTGTCGCGAACGCCGCTGAAAACTTGGCGCAGCTCACGGAGCAGGTGCGCGCCACGGAAATCGCATTCGCCAAGACGCTGGCGGACCGCGACGTGAAAACCTTCACGCGCATGATCGCGCCCGATGTCATCTGGCTGGCCGATACGACGCTGCGCGGGCCGCAGCAGGTGCTGACCCGCTGGCAGAAATACTTCGATGCCGCGACGCCGCCGTTTTCGTGGTCGCCGGAGATCGTCGAAGTGCAGGCGGGCGGCAAACTCGCGTTGAGTTCGGGTCCGGTGCTGGGAGCCGATGGAAAACGCATCGCGACCTACACCTCCATCTGGCGGCGCGAGCCCGGGGGTGAGTGGCGGATCATCTTTGATCGCGGCAGCCCGGCCTGTTCCGAATGACGCATGGCCACTGACTACCCAGTCACGATGGCGGTCCGTGTACTGCGGCAGCACAAGGTTGAATTCACGCCGCATCTTTACGTGTGGGAGGCGCGCGGCGGCACCGCCGCGTCCGCCGAACATCTCGGCGTCGACGAACACGTGGTGGTGAAGACGCTGATCTTCGAAGACGACGCGAAGCAGCCGCTGTGTATCCTCATGCACGGCGATCGCGAAGTGTCGGCGAAGAACCTGGCGCGGCAACTCCGGCACAAGAGTGTCGCGCCGTGCACTCCTGCGGTTGCGGATCGTCATTCGGGTTACCAGGTCGGCGGCACTTCATCGTTCGGGCTCAAACGCGCCATGCCTGTCTACTGCGAGAAATCCATCGGCGATCTGCCGCGCATCTACATCAACGGCGGCGCGCGCGGCTTTCTGGTCGGGCTGCGTGCGCAGGACCTGCTGCGCGTGCTGAAGCCAGCGCTGGTCGAAGTCGCAATCGAGTAGACCGCGGCCTACGGGCTCGACTTCACCACGCGATTTTCGAGCGTGCCGAAGATGTTGTGTCCGCCGGCGCCGATCATCTCGATCGACACCCGGTCGCCGAACTGCAGGAACGGCGTGCGCGGCGCGCCATGTTCGAGCTGCTCCAGCATGCGTTTCTCGGCGAGACAACTCGCGCCCAGGCTGCGGTCGTAGTTCGAAACCGTGCCCGAACCCACGATGCTGCCCGCCACGAGGCGGCGCGTCTTCGTCACATGCGCGATCAACTGCGCGAAGCTGAAGGTCATGTCGACGCCGGCGTCGGGATGGCCGAATTCTTGGCCGTTGATGCGGCTGACGAGAGGCAGGTGAACCTTGCTGTCTTTCCAGGCTTCCCCGAGTTCATCCGGCGTGACCGCGACCGGAGAAAACGCCGTCGCGGGCTTGGACTGGTAGAAACCGAAGCCCTTGGCGAGTTCGCCCGGAATCAGGTTGCGCAGCGACCAGTCGTTCACCAGCGCGAGCAGTTTGATGTGGGCGGCGGCCCCGGCGGCGCTCGTGCCCATCGGCACGTCGTCGGTGATGACGGCGATCTCGGCTTCGAGATCGATGCCCCAGGCGGGGTCGCCGAACGGTACGTCATCGCGCGCGCCTAACAAGTCATCGGAGCCACCCTGGTACACCAGCGGGTCGGTCCAGAAAGAAGCCGGCATCTCGGCGCCGCGCGCCTTGCGCACCAGCTCGACGTGATTGACGTACGCACTGCCATCGACCCAGTGAAAGGCGCGCGGCAATGGCGCCGCGCATTGCGCCGGATCGAACGGCATGACGTCGGCGTTTCCGGGCTGTGACTCGAGCACCGCGGCGCGCGCGACGAGCCGTGGCGCGAGCGATTCCCAGTCGTCGAGCGCCGCCTGCAGCGTGGCGGCGATGCCGGGTACCGGCAGGCAGCGGCTGAGGTCCCGGCTAACTATCACCAGACGGCCGTCGCGGCCACCGCGTCGCAGGGAGGCGAGCTTCATGTCGCGGACTTCCAGCTGTCGACGTATCCGGGCCATTCGATCCGCGCGGCGGCGGGCGCGATCTCGAGCGCGTCGCGGGTGTCGATCATCACGGCGTATTCATCGGTTGCGGCCTTCGCCTGGTTGAGGACGTTCCTCAGCGCCTTGGGATGCGGGCCGTGAGTGAAGCCGCCCGGATGCATGGTGATCATGCCGGGGTGGATATTGTCGCGGCTGAAGAAATTTCCCGCGTGGTAGAAGATGACCTCGTCGTAGTCGTCATTGTTGTGGAAGAACGGCACCTTGATGGCGCCCGGATCCGACTCGAACGGCCGCGGCACGAACGTACACACCACGAATCGATCGGCCACGAATGTCGTATGCGCCGAGGGTGGCAGGTGATATCGATGGCTCATGAGCGGCCGCAGGTCGCGCACGTTGATACGCGCCACGCACAGGTCGCCGTGCCACCCCACCGCGTCGAGCGGGTTGAACGGATAGGTGACGGTAGAGATCGCATTGCGGCGCTTCACCTGCACGCGCCATTCCTGTTCGCCCTGGCTGTCCTTGAACAACTCGTCGATGCGCGGCGTGTCGAGCATCGCCGCATCGAAGATGGCGTGCGGACCGACCAGCCCCTTGTCGGGCAGGCGGAAAGAGTTGTTGGTGGCTTCGATCAGCAGCGCACGCAGCGGCTCCGTGCACTCGATCCGCCACATCGTGCCGCGCGGAATCAGCAGATAGTCGCCGGCCGCGAAGGACAGGTGGCCGTAGTCGCAGAAAAATTCGCCACGGCCGGAATGAACGAACATCAGCTCATCGCCGTCGGCATTCCGTGCGAGCTCCGGCATGTTGGCGTCGCAGCGCCAGAAGCGCACACGGGTGGAGGCGTTGTGCAGCAGCTCCGGCGCGGCCCATGGCGAGGGCGCGTCGCCGTCGAGCTTCATGCAGTCGAAAGCGTGTGGCCGCAGCGGGCCTTCGAAATTCGTCCAGCCGGTGGGCGGATGGCGGTGATAGAGGTGCGCGGCGGGGCCGAAGAAACCTTCTTTGCTGATTTCCCGCTCGTACGTGCCCGCGGGCAGGTCGGCGTGGGCCTGGCGCGAGGCCTGGCCTTCAACCTTCGGGAACTGGACGTAGCGCTTCATGAACCACCTCGCGCGTGCGGGTGGTCAATTTAGTTTCATCTGAAACCAATTGGAAGGGGCGGTCCGGAAGTGGTGTCAGGCGGGGAAAGTCGGGATTACGCCGCCGCAGTTGCAGAAGTTGTCCCGACGCGTGCGGCGTAATCCCGACTTTCCCCGCCTGACACCACTTCCTAGGCCCTTTCCAGGATTGCCACTACTCCCATGCCGCCTGCGGTGCACACGGATATCAGGCCGCGTTTGGCGGTCGGCGACTCGGCCAGCTGCTTGGCGAGCGACGCAACGATGCGGGTGCCGGTGGCCGCGAACGGATGGCCGATCGCCACGCTCGAGCCATTCACATTGAGCTTGGCGCGGTCGATGCTGCCGAGCGGCCGGTCCAGCCCCAGGCGTTCCTTGCAGTAGTCGGGCGATTCCCACGCCCTGAGCGTACACAACACCTGCGCCGCGAACGCCTCGTGGATCTCGTAGAAATCGAAATCCTGCAAGCTGAGCCCGGCGTCCTTGAGCATCGCGGGGACGGCGTAGGCCGGGGCCATCAGCAGGCCTTCCTTGCCACCCACGTAGTCCACCGCCCACTGTTTGCTGAAGCTGAAATACGCGAGCACCGGCAGATTGCGCTGGCGCGCCCATTCCTCGCTGGCTAACAACACGGCCGAGGCGCCGTCGGTCAGCGGCGTGGAATTGCCGGCCGTCAGGGTACCCTGGCCGCTGCGCCGGTCGAATGCCGGCTTAAGCGCGCCTAACTTCTCGAGCGTGCTGTCCGCGCGCACGTTGTTGTCCATCTTGATGCCCTGGTATTCGCTCACCACCAGGTCGTCGAAGAAGCCGCGCGCCCACGCCTTGCCGGCATTGAGGTGCGAGAGATTGGCGAGTTCATCCTGATCGGCGCGCGAGATCTTCCAGGTCTTCGCCATCTGCTCGCAGTGTTCGCCCATGGAAAGCCCGGTGCGCGGTTCGAGCACGCCCGGCATCACGGGTTTGAAGTGGCGCGGACGCAGGCCGAAGAACGGCTTGATCTTCTGCCACGCGCTGCGGCCGCGAAAGGCGCGCAGCAGCAGCTGCTGGTATTCGCGCGAGTAGACGATGGGCGGATCGCTGACCGTGTCGAAACCGCCGGCGATGCCCGAGTCCATCTGGCCCAGCGCAATCTTCATTGCCACCGAGATGGTCGCATCGAGCCCCGTGCCGCAGGCGCGCTGCATGTCGAGCCCCGGGGTCGCAGGATCCAGCCCCGACGACAACACGCACTCGCGCACCAGGTTGAAGTCTTTCGAATGTTTGAGAACCGCGCCCCCGGTCACGTCGCCCAGCCGTTCGCCCGCGATTCGAAACTTCGCCACCAGCGCCTGCAGCACGGCGGTGTACATGTCCTGGTTGCCGACCCGCGAGTAGGCGCCGTGCCCGCGCGCGAACGGGATGCGCATGCCACCGACGATGGCGACACGGCGAACGTTTGATCCGACCAGCATGGTGCGACTCCCGCGGAAAGGCGGCGGCTAGGATGCCACGCTGCGGGCGCGCCGCGAAGAACCGCGACGCGCCGATTCGCAAGGGTTTGCGCCTCGTCGAGGCCAAGGCGCGTTTCGGCGTGAATGACGGGTTTTGACGGGCCGTCACGCGAGATTCGCCTGTTACCATCGGTCGCCATGAGCAAATACCCGGTCTTGTTAGCAGCGATGCTGCTCGGCGCCTGCGCCGGCGCGCCGCCGACGCCATCGCCCGATGTCGCACTCGACGCGCTGGTCGAGGAATACTTCGATCGGTCGCTCGAGCTGTCGCCGATGGACGCCACCTCAATCGGCGACTCGCGCTTCGACGACAAACTCGATGAAACCACTTCACCGGGCTTTCGCGAACGGGTGCTCGCCGCCGACCGTGAATTCCTCGATCGCGCGCGACTCATCAACGCGGCCAGGCTGTCGCCGGGCGGACGCATCACCTGGGAGATCTTCGTCAGCGAACGTGAACTCGCGCTCGAGGGCCAGAAGTTTCCGGGTGAGCTGCTGCCACTCAATCAGATGAATGCGCTGCCGATCGACCTTGCGGTGTACGGCTCCGGCAGCGGGCCGCAACCGTTCAACGACGCGCGCGATTACGCCCGCTTCCTCGCGCGGCTGCGGCAATTCCCGCGCTGGGTCGACGGCGCGATCGCCATGATGCGCACCGGCATATCGCGTGGCGTCACGGTGCCGCGCCCGGCGATGGCCAAGGTCGTGCCGCAGCTGCGCGAACTCGTCACCGCGAAGGTCGAAGACAGCGTCTTCTGGCAGCCGCTGGCCGCGATGCCGAAGACCATCGCCGCCAGCGACCGCACTCGCATCGTCGCGGAGTATGCCCGGGCGCTCGGCACGGAAATCCTGCCGGCGTACACGCGGCTCGCGGACTTCATCGAGCGCGACTATCTACCCGCGGCACGCACCACTGTGGGCTGGGCCGACCTGCCCGATGGCGCGAACTGGTATCGCTGGCGCGTCCGCAAGGCGACCACGATGGACATGCCGCCGGAGCAGATCCACGCGCTCGGGCTGGCCGAGGTGGCGCGGATCCGCGGCGAGATGCTGGCGGTGAAAGAGCAGGTGGGCTTCAAGGGCGATCTGGAGGCGTTCTTCAAACATCTCGAGGAAGATCCGCAGTTCTACTTCGGCAGCGAAGCGGAGTTGTTAGGTGCCTACCAGGAGGTGAAACGCCACGTCGAAGGCCTGCTGCCGAAGTTGTTCGCGGATTTCCCGAAAGCGGATTATCAAATCCGCCCGGTCGAGGCGTTCCGGGCCGCGTCAGCGGCCGGCGGGTCGTACCAGGCGCCCTCGCCCGACGGAAAGCGGCCGGGTATCTTCTACATCAACACCTTCAATCTGAAGGCGCAGCCGCGCTTCGGCATCGAGACGTTGTCGCTGCACGAAGCCTCGCCCGGCCATCATTTCCAGATCTCCATCCAGCAGGAGTTGACCGACCTGCCGCGCTTCCGCCGCTTCAATGGCTACGTGTCGTACTCGGAAGGCTGGGCGCTGTACGCCGAATCCATCGGCAAGGAGCTCGGCGTATTCACCGATCCCTACCAGTGGTATGGCCGCCTTTCAGACGAAATGCTGCGCGCGATGCGCTTGGTGGTCGATACGGGTCTGCACGCGAAGGGCTGGACCCGCGAGCAGGCCATCAAGTACATGATGGAAAACTCCACCCTCACCGAGAGCGACGTCACCGCCGAAGTGGAGCGCTACATCGTGTGGCCCGGCCAGGCGCTCGGTTACAAGCTCGGCCAGTTGCACATCAGCGCGCTGCGCGCCCGGGCACAGCAGCAGTTAGGCGAGGCATTCGACGTACGTGAATTCCACAGTCAGATCCTGCGTGATGGCGCGGTGCCGATGGACGTGCTGAGCACGAAGATCGACCGGTGGATCACGTCAAAGGGCAAACCGCGTGCGGTGAAGTAGCGGTGCCACCCGGCACCGCTACTTGTTGTAGCCGTACCCGAGCGATTCGATATCGACCACGACACCGCCCTCGAAGCGCACTCGTTGCATGAGCTTGTTAGGCCCGAGGTTGTAGACCCAGCTCTCGACGGGGATCTCGATCAAGTTTTCCCCGATGTAATACGGGCGGCCGGCAGTCCAGATGACCGGCCGTCGAAACACGCTGCGTTGGGTGACCACGTCAGCGGGCTCGCCGCACTTCGCCGCGACTTCGCTGCGTGTGTCGCCTTCGGACACGATTCTCGTGCCGCAACGGAATGCAAAGGCCGGGGATGCGGCCAGGACGCCGAGAACGAGAATGAGTGCGCCACGTTTCATGGGCTGAAAATATGCCCATTTCCCTTAACGGACAATGAACGAACCTCTCGCTGTTACGATGGCCGCGACATAACGAACCTTTCCGGCGGCAGGCGGCACTCACTCTTCATGGGTACGGCGAAGCGATGGATTGCGGCAGCCCCGATTGTGGCGCTCGCCCTTAGCGCGAGCGCCTGGAGCGCCGATTTCGAGCTCACCGCCGCCGAAACCCAGCGAATCGCCGCGCGACAGATAGTCATCCGGGCCAGCCTCGATCCGGGACAGCGCCGCGGCACCGTGCGCGCCGCCATCGGCATCGATGCCGCCCCCGCGGTGGTTTTCCAGATGATGACCCGCTGTGCCGACGCCCTGCAGTTCGTGCCACACCTGCGTATCTGCCGGCTGCGCGATCAGGCGGCTGATGGCTCCTGGATGTTGATCGAGCACGAAGTCGACTTCGGCTGGTATGCCCCGCGCGTCAAATACCTGTTCCGAGCCGACCTGGTCGAAGGCCGCAGCATCGCGTTCAAACAGGTCAGCGGCGATTTCAAGGCCAACGAGGGCATCTGGGAGTTCGAGCCGGAGGGTACCGGGCCGCGCACGCTGCTACGTTACCGAGCCTATATCGATCCGCCCGGCTTTATCCCGAACTGGCTGGCGCGTTCCACCTTCAAACGTGAAATGCCCCAGATGCTCGTCGATCTGCGCAAACGTTGTGAGGCCGAACAGGTCCGGCGCGCCCTGGAGGGCACCTCTCCCCATTGACCGATTGCGGAACCTCACGAGGTACCGGCAAGATGCCGCCCCTTCATGAGAGCCGCCATCGACCGACAGTTCGAACAAACGCTCGCCGCGCTCATCAACAGCGGCGAGCCGCAGGTCATTCAGGGCGGGCGCAAGGGTCTCGAGAAAGAGTCATTGCGCGTGACCCCGGACGGCCGCATCGCGCAGACCCCGCATCCGGCGGCGCTCGGTAGCGCGCTCACCAACGAACACATAACCACGGACTATTCCGAGGCCTTGATCGAGCTGGTCACGCCAACCTTCCGCACCAGCTGGGAGCTGCTGCAGTACCTGCTCGATCTGCACCAGTTCGTCTATCAACACCTGGACGACGAGTTCTTGTGGGCGACCTCGATGCCGTCGATCCTGGACGGCGACGCCAGCATCCCCATCGCGCAGTTCGGCAAGTCGAACATCGGGCGCATGAAAACGGTCTATCGCGAAGGCTTGGGCGTGCGTTACGGCCGCGTCATGCAGGCCATCTCCGGCGTGCATTACAACTACTCGTTCCCCGAGAAGATGTGGGATGCCTGGGCCGACATCGTGCAGTCGCGCGAGCGCGGGCAGGGGTTCATCTCCGAGCGTTATTTCCACCTGCTGCGCAATTACCGCCGCCACGGCTGGCTCGTGCTCTATCTATTCGGCGTCTCGCCGGTGGTGTGTAATTCCTTCCTGCGCGGCCGCAACGTGACGTTGCCGCGCCTGTCGAAAGACACCTCGTACGAGCCGTACGCCACGAGCCTGCGCATGAGCGATCTCGGCTACCGCAATCGCAACCAGGCCGGCTTGTCGGTGTCGGTCAACAGTCTCGATGAATACGTGCGCGACCTGTCGCGCGCCATCAGCACTCCGCACGAGCCGTACGAGAAGATAGGCGTGCAGGCAAACGGCGAGTACCGGCAGCTCAACGCCAACATTCTGCAGATCGAAAACGAGTACTACAGCTTCATCCGGCCCAAACGCGTGGCGCGTTCGGGCGAACGCCCGACCAAGGCGCTGCTGCGCGCCGGCGTCGAATACGTCGAGGTACGGGCGCTCGACGTGAGTGCGTTCGATCCGGTCGGCGTGAACCAGAACAAGTTGCGCTTCCTCGAAGTATTCCTCTCGTTGTGTCTCATGAAAGATTCGCCGCCGATCGACGTATCCGAGCAGGACATGCTCGACGAGAACCACGTAACCGTCGCGCGGCGCGGGCGCGAACCCGGGCTCACGTTGACTCGCGACGGCCGCCCCGCGTCGATGCACGCCTGGGCGCGCGAGCTGATCGATTCGATGCAGGGTATCGCCGAGATCTTCGATCGGGGCGATCCCGCCAAGCCCTATTCGGCGGCGCTCGCGGTGCAGGCGGCGAAGATCGAGAACGTCGCGCTGACGCCTTCCGCCCGGATGCTCACCGAGCTCGAAAACACCGGCGAATCGTTCTTCGACCTCGCGCTGCGCATGTCCCGGCTTCACAAGGAATATTTCCTGGCCTTGCACGCACCCAACGTGGGTCGCCAGGCGGAATTCAGGAACGAGGCTGATGAGTCCCTAAGGGCGCAGGCTCACATCGAGGCGTCCGATCGCATGTCATTTGCCCAGTATCTGGCCGAATACTCAGCCGGATAAAACTGTGACGCAGGTCTAAGTCTTGACATATGTGTGAAATCTTGTTCTCGAAGCCTATTCTTTAATAATCGGCGTACTAGAATCCCCGCCAGAAGACCGAAAGGTCCACAGCTTCAGGGACAGATATGAAAACCAAGAATCAGAGCGAGCAGGATCTGCTCGACTTGGGCACTTCCAAAGCAGCAAACGAAGATGGCATCTCGCCGGCCATGACGCGCGATGTCGCAGCCCCGGCGCTCAAGCAGGCCTGGAGCCCGTACGAAGTCTGGCGCACCCGCGTGAAGACGCATTCCCGTCCGCGCCCGGTGGATTCAGCGCCGCGTTGATCGCGGGCGTCTCGCGGCAGTTGCACGACAGCCGCTGAACACATACAAAGCACCTCTCGCTCAGGGAGATCCACAGGGTCAGGTCGTATGGCGCCCACGAAAATTTCGTCGCCAATAACTTCAGACGCGGCGCGTCTGCTCGCGTCGGGTTTTCGTTTCCTGCGTTTTCCCGAACCGCTGGAGAGTGAATACCAGACCGGGCATCGCACGCGACTGCACGCCTGGAACCGCATCGCGATCATCCTCTCCGCCTGCACGGTCATAGGCTTCGCGATCCTCGATCATTTCGTGCTCTCGTCCGAGCATTCGCGCATCACCAATCTCGTCCGCTTTGGCATGCACGTGCCGGCGGTCATCCTCATGCTGGTGTGCACCAGCAAGCGTTTTTACGATCGCTGGTACGAGCTCGGCATCACCATCATCGCGCCCATCTTCGGCATCGGTACAGTGATCATGGCCGCATTCTCGCCCCCGGGCGAAGTGCCGCTGGTCGGCGGTCGGTTGCTGCTGGCCTCGTTTTTCTTCTACTTCATGATCGGGCTGGGCCTGCGGGCCGCGATCCTGGCGAACATGATCGTGTTCTCGGCGCTCGTCGTCGCCTTCCTCGCCGGCACCATGCCGACGTCGACCGCGACCTACCTGATGTTCACCCTGTTCACGGCGAACCTCATCGGAGCCGCCGGCTCGTATGCGCTGGAGCATGCGAATCGCACCGCCTTCCTCGAACATCGCCAGCTCACCGAAGTCGCGACGCACGACGGCCTCACCGCGCTTTTGAATCGCGCCGCCTTCGAAGACCAGATTCGCCGCGTCTGGCAGCAGGCGCAGCGTGATCGCCAGACGGTCGCGGTCATCATGATCGACCTCGACTGTTTCAAGGCCTACAACGATCGCTACGGCCACATCGCCGGCGACGATTGCCTGCGCCGGGTATCGAGCGCATTACGCGACGCCGCGCGCCGCCGGCCGCTCGATTTCGTTGCGCGTTATGGCGGCGAAGAACTGGTGGCGGTCCTGTACGGCGCCGACAAGGCCTATGGTGAAAGCATCGCGCGCGGGCTGCTCACCGCGGTGCGCGAGTTGCGTATTCCGCACGTCGATTCCATCGCGCAGCCCTATGTGACCGTCAGCGTCGGCGTGGTGTCGATCGATGCATATCGCGTGGCGACGCACGATGCCGCCGTTGCCCTGGCCGACCAGGCGCTGTACGCGGCCAAACACCAGGGCCGCGATCGTTTCGTGGCCGTCGAGCATGGTCAGAACCGCGCCGATCCGGCCGCCACTACCGTGCTGCCGCTGCGCGACGCGCCGTTTCGCGAGGCGTCGGGTAGCTAGTCGACGGGGCCGATCCGGCCGACCCGATTCAGCGGTAGATAGACACCACGCGATTGCCGGTCGAGCTGCGCTCACCGCGAAACATCCCCTCGCTGTTGAATTCGAGCACGATCTCGCCGCGCGCATCGATCGCGATCACGCCGCCGTTACCGCCGAGTTTCTGCATCTTGGACAGCACGTTGCCGACCGCGGTCCGCAACGGCGCCTGCAGGTATTCCACCTGCGCGCAGATATCGTGGGCGACCACGCTGCGGATGAAATATTCGCCGTGACCCGTGGCCGAGACGGCGCAGCTCGTGTTGTTCGCGTACGTTCCCGCGCCTATCACGGGTGAATCGCCGACGCGGCCCCAGCGTTTGCCGGTCATGCCGCCGGTCGAGGTGGCGGCGGCGAGATTCCCCTGGCTATCCAGTGCCACGGCACCGACGGTGCCGAAGGCCGCGAGCTCGTTCTCGCGCGTGACCACTCCGCCGAGCAGCCGCTGCAACTGCTGCTGCCGTACCGGCGTGCGGAAGTATTCGTTGGACACGAGCTCGACGGCCAGAGAGCGCGCGAAATCCTCGGCGCCTTCGCCTACCAGCATGACGTGCGGGGACTGGTCCATCACCAGTCGCGCCAGTTCGATCGGGTTCTTCACGTGTTTGAGGCCGGTGACCGCGCCTGCGCCCAATGTCCTGCCGTCCATGACGGAAGCGTCCAGTTCGGCCACGCCGTCGCGATTCAGGACCGCGCCGCGTCCTGCGTTGAACAACGGGTTGTCTTCCAGGACACAGACCGACGCGATCGCGGCGTCAAGACTCGAGCTGCCCCGCTCGAGCAACTCGTAACCCGCATCGAGCGCGGCTTCGAGGCCGGCCAGGTAGTCGCGCTCCTGCTCCGCGGGTAGATCGCCGCGGGACAACACCCCTGCGCCGCCGTGAATTGCGATTGCAAACATTTTTCCTCCGGACCGCACCGGCCAAGTGCAGGTGAGCGGTAACAGGCACTGAAAGTTGGCGGAGCCTGGGGCAGCTTACGATGAGATCGGCGAACGTAGAGGGGACAGTCCCCTGCGGGGACAGTCCCCTTCCGCTAAGATTCCGCGTCCCCGGGAATCATATTAGAAGAAGCCATCCATGCTGACTCGCATCCGTAGCCTGCTCGTCGCCAATCGCGGTGAAATCGCGATCCGAGTCATGCGCGCAGCCAGCGAACTGGGGATCCGTCACGTCGGCATCTATTCCCAGGAAGACCGCTTTTCGCTGCACCGGACCAAGGCGGACGAGGCCTATCTCGTGGGCCGCGGCAAGGCGCCGGTCGATGCGTATCTCGACATCGAAGACATCCTGCGGATCGCGGTCGAAGCCAAGGTGGATGCGATTCATCCTGGATATGGTTTCCTCTCCGAGAATCCCGACTTCGTCGAGGCCTGCAATCGCGAGGGCATCATCTTCATCGGGCCGACGCCCGACATCATGCGCACGCTCGGCAACAAGGTCGCGGCGCGCAACCTAGCTACTTCGGCGGGCGTACCGGTGATGCCGGCGACTCCGCCATTGCCGGCCGACATCGAAACTTCCAAGATTCAGGCCGCGAAAGTCGGCTACCCGGTCATGCTCAAGGCGAGCTGGGGCGGCGGCGGGCGCGGCATGCGCGTCATCGAGAGCGACGCACAGCTCACGGAGCTGCTGCCGGTGGCGCGGCGCGAAGCCAAGGCGGGTTTCGGCAACGATGAGGTCTACCTCGAGAAGCTGGTGCGCAAGGCGCGGCACATCGAAGTGCAGATCCTGGGCGATACCCACGGCAACCTCGTGCACCTGTTCGAGCGCGATTGCACGGTGCAGCGTCGCAACCAGAAAGTGGTTGAGCGCGCCCCGGCCGCCTTTCTGAGCGATGCGCAACGCGCCGAGCTCTGCGGTTACGCGCTGCAGATCGGCCGTGCCGTGAAATATCGCAATGCCGGCACCGTGGAATTCCTGCAGGACGCCGAGACCGGCAAGTTCTATTTCATCGAGGTCAATCCACGCATCCAGGTCGAACACACGGTCACCGAGGCCGTGACCAATATCGACCTCGTGAAAGCGCAGATCCGGATCGCCGACGGCGCGAAAATCGGTGAAGAGGCGAGTGGAGTTCCGAAGCAGGAAGACATCCACCTGACCTCGCACGCCTTGCAGTGCCGCGTCACGACGGAAGACCCCGAGAACGGTTTCTCGCCCGACTACGGCAAGATCACCGCCTACCGCTCGCCCGCGGGCTTCGGCATTCGCCTCGATGCAGGCACCGCGTATGCCGGCGCCATCCTGACGCGCTCGTACGATTCGATGCTGGTGAAGGTGACCGCCTGGGCGCCGAGCCCGGTCGAGGCGATCGCGCGTATGCATCGCGCGTTATGGGAATTCCGCATCCGCGGCGTGGCCACGAACCTGCGCTTCCTCGACCAGGTGATCACGCACCCGAAATTCGCGCACGCCGAGTACACGACCAAGTTCATCGACGAGACGCCCGAACTCTTCAAGTGGGAAAAGAAGCGCGATCGCGCCACGCGCATCCTCTCCTTCATCGGCGAGACCATCGTCAACGGCAACCCGGAAGTGAAGGGGCGCCTGAAGCCCAAGTCCATGGTCCTCGCGCGCATGCCGAAGGCGAACGTCGCGAAGGCGCCGCCAGCCGGCACGAAACAGAAATTCGACGAGCTCGGCGCGGAAGGATTCTCGAAGTGGATGCTGGCGCAGGAGCGCGTGCTCGTCACCGATACCACGATGCGCGACGCGCATCAGTCGCTGCTGGCGACGCGTATGCGTCAGCCGGACATGACGGCGATCGCGCCTTACTACGCGCACCTGATGCCGCAGCTCTTCTCGATGGAGTGCTGGGGCGGCGCCACTTTCGACGTGGCGATGCGTTTCCTGCGTGAAGATCCCTGGTCGCGCCTCGAGCAGTTCCGCGCCGCGATGCCCAACCTGCTGCTGCAGATGTTGCTGCGCTCGGCGAATGCCGTCGGCTACACCAACTACCCGGACAACGTGGTGCGCGCCTTCGTCAAGCAGGCCGCCATCTCGGGTGTCGACGTGTTCCGCGTGTTCGATTCGCTCAACTGGGTCGAGAACATGCGCGTCGCCATCGATGCGGTGCGCGAAACCGGCAAGTTGTGCGAAGCGGCCATCTGTTACACCGGCAACCTGCACTCGCCGAAAGAGACCAAGTACACGCTCGACTACTACCTGCGGATGGGCCGCGAGCTCAAAGCCGCCGGAACGAACATTCTCGGCATCAAGGACATGGCCGGCCTTTGCCAACCCAATGCCGCGTACACCTTGGTCAAGGCGCTGAAGGAGGAGCTCGGGCTGCCCGTGCATTTCCACACGCACGACACTTCCGGCATCGCGGCCGCGAGTGTGCTGGCCGCGGTTGCGGCCGGTGTCGACGCGATCGACGGCGCGGTGGACGCGATGAGCGGCCTCACTTCCCAGCCGAATCTCGGTTCCATCGTCGAGGCGCTGCGTTATTCGCCGCGCGACACCGGCATCGATCCTTCGAACCTGCGGTCGATCTCCATGTACTGGGAGCAGGTGCGCAAGAACTACCTCGCGTTCGAGAGCGACATCCGCTCCGGCGCCTCCGAGGTGTACGTGCACGGCATGCCCGGTGGCCAGTACACCAACCTCAAGGAACAGGCACGTTCGGTCGGTCTCGACGACGCCCGCTGGCCCGAGGTTTCACAGGCGTATGCCGACGTGAACCAGATGTTCGGCAACATCGTGAAAGTCACGCCGTCCTCGAAAGTGGTCGGCGATCTCGCATTGATGATGGTGTCGAGCGGCATCACGAAAGAGGCGGTGCTCGATCCGGACGTCGAAGTCGCGTTCCCGGAATCCGTGGTGCAGATGATGCGTGGCGATCTCGGCCGGCCCGAAGGCGGCTGGCCCGAAGGCATCCAGAAAAAGGTGCTGAAGGATCAGAAGCCGCTGCCAGGAAGACCCGGCGCAGCACTGCAGCCGCTCGACCTGACCGTCGAACGCAAGCAGCTGGATGAGAAGTTAGGACGTCCCGCGACGGATACACAGTTCGCGTCCTATCTCATGTATCCCAAGGTGTTCCTCGACTACGCGCGTGACCGAGCCGCATATGGGGACTGCGCGATCTTGCCGACGCCGGTGTTCTTCTACGGCATGGAGCCCGGGGACGAGGTCAGCGTCGACATCGAGCGCGGCAAGACGCTGATCGTGCGTTTCGTGGCATTGTCGGAAGTCCGCGATGACGGTACGCGGCAGGTGTTCTTCGAGTTGAACGGGCAGCCGCGCTCGATCGTCGTCACCGACCGGTCGCAGGTGGCCAAGCGGCCGCCGCAGCGCAAGATGGAAGCGGGCAATACGAAACATGTCGGCGCGCCGATGCCCGGTACCATCGCGACGGTGAAGGCCGTGGTCGGCGCGAAAGTCGTCAAGGGCGATCTGCTGCTGACGATGGAAGCCATGAAGATGGAGACCAGCGTGCGCGCTGAGGGCGACGGGACCGTCGCCGAAGTGCTGGCAAAGCCGGGGTTGCAGGTCGACGCGAAGGACTTGTTAGTCGTATTGAGTTGAGCCGGGGGGTGAACAGTGCGCGTGCAAATCGTGGGGTTTCTGCTCGGCCTGTCATGCCTGGCGAACGCAGCACCGGCTGACAAGCCGGCGAGTTTTCCGCTGGTATCCGCCGCGGGGCTGACCCCGGTCGACGTCGATGTCGTGCCTGCGAAATTGCGCGGAAAATCCGGCGTGCGTGTGACTTTGAAAGCGGACGTGCGCGAGCGGCTGCTCGCCATGAGTCCCGCCGACCGGCAGGTCGAGCCGCTGGTGATGATCGACGGCACCGATTTCAGCGATGGCACCATCGAAGTCGAAATCGCGGGGGACGTGCAATCCGGGCAGTTCGAAGGCGCACGCGGGTTCGTTGGCATCGCATTCCGCGTGCAGCCGGATAAACGCACGTACGACGCCTTTTACCTGCGACCCACCAACGGGCGCGCGGACGATCAGGTGCGACGCAACCACTCGGTGCAATACATCTCGCACCCGCAGTGGAGCTGGGACCGGCTGCGACAGGAATTTCCAGCGAAGTACGAGTCGTATGTCGATCTCGTGCCTGGAGAGTGGACGCGGATCCGCATCGAGGTGCATGGCGAGCAGGCGCGGCTCTATGTTCGCGGCGCCGAACAGCCGGTGCTGGTGGTCAACGATCTCAAGTCCGGCGCGAGCGGGCGTGGAGCGATCGCGTTGTGGCTCGACGTCAGCACGATCGCGCACTTTCGCAATCTCACCGTCAAACCACGGTAATTGCAGGCTCTGTGCCCCTGGATCTAACTAGAGCCGCGGAACGCCGATTTCGCTGGGCCAGGGACATCGCACTGGTTTTTGACCTTCAATGGCGAACGATTTGAGCCCCTTCAGCAATTTCGCGCTCAGCGATAGCGGTAGAGGCGCACCTTCTGGATCTGGAACTGCCCCGGCGGCAGGCGGATGTGTCGGCCCTGGTGAGTCTGATCTCCGTTCAACCTGCGGCCCGCGATCCACTTGCCATACTGGTCGAACACGCCTTCCTCGGCGACATCGATGCCGACCAGTGGCGGCCCGCCGTCGGCGCCCATTCGTGGCTCGCGTGGTAGTCGACAACAGACCGGCGACGACGAATCCCATCCACTGCAAAACTTTTTCACGACTTCGCTGCCGCGAGATGTTGACAATCCATCGACAAAAAACACAACATCTTGTCGTGCATCGGTTCACGCGCGAGCGTGATGAAAAGGGAACACGGTCAGAGGAAATCCTGAAAAAGACTTCCGCCAATCCGTGGCTGCCCCCGCAACTGTAGACCGCGAGCGATTCTTCGCAACCTCTTGAGGTAGTTAGGCCACTGGGAGCCGCAGGGTTCTTGGGAAGGCCGGAAGTTCGTGACCGAGCGGTGAGCCAGGAGACCTGCCGGGCACACTTTAACTTCTGAACGGACGGGGTGTTCCGGCAGCAGCGTCGAAGCTTTCTGCCGTCCGCAGAATTTCGCGCCGCTCCGCTCTCCCCGAAGAACCAGGGAGAGAGCGATGTCTACTCGGACGGCGGCAGAGGGAATTTCCGGACACGCCCGCGCAAAAAAAACGCCACCTCGCAAGATTACCGGCGTCATGCCCCTGACTCCCGGCAGCGATGGCGCCAAGGCCGCGCCCGCCGCGATTACCGTGATCACCGACCCCACGCGCGATTCGCTGCTGACGAACTTCGGCCGCGCCACGCTGCAGGACCGTTATCTCCTCGTCGGCGAAACCACGCAGGATCTCTTCGCCCGGGTCGCGCGCGCCTATGGCGACGACGCGGCGCACGCGCAACGGCTGTATGACTACATGTCGAAGCTGTGGTTCCTGCCCGCCACCCCGATCCTGAGCAATGGCGGCACCTCGCGCGGCCTGCCCATTTCCTGCTTTCTGAATGCGGTCGAAGACAATCTCGACGGCATCGTGAGCACGTGGACCGAGAACGTCTGGCTGGCCTCGAACGGCGGCGGGATCGGTACCTACTGGGGCGGCGTGCGCTCGATCGGCGAAACGGTGAAGGGTTGCGGTCAGACCTCGGGGATCATCCCGTTCGTGCGCGTGATGGACTCGCTCACGCTCGCGATCTCGCAGGGCTCGTTGCGGCGCGGTTCCGCGGCCGTGTACCTCGACGTACATCACCCGGAAATCGAGGAGTTCATCGAGATCCGCAAGCCGTCCGGTGACTTCAATCGCAAGAGCCTGAACCTGCACCACGGCATCTGCATCACCGACGAATTCATGCAGGCGGTGCGCGACGATCTGCCGTTTGCGTTACGCAGCCCGAAAAACGGCACGCAGCTGCGCTCGCTGTCGGCGCGACACCTGTGGCAGAAGATCCTCGAGACGCGGCTGCAGACCGGCGAGCCGTACCTGTTGTTCAGCGACACGGCCAACAACCAGTTGAGCGCGCACCAGCGAGAGCTCGGCCTGAAAGTTCGCCAGTCGAATCTGTGCAGCGAGATCCTGCTGCCCACGGGCATCGATCACCACGGCAAGGCGCGCACGGCGGTGTGTTGCCTGTCGTCGGTGAACTTCGAAGCCTGGGAGCAGTGGCGCGATGAACCGCGGTTCATCGAAGACGTGCTGCGCATGCTCGACAACGTCTTGCAGGAATTCATCGATCACGCACCCGCCAGCATGGACAGCGCCAGATATTCCGCGTCGCGCGAGCGCTCGGTGGGGCTCGGGGCAATGGGTTTTCACTCCTGGCTGCAGAACAACGGCTTGCCGTTCGAAAGTGCGCTGGCGCGCGCGGCCAACCTGCGCATGTTCAAACACCTGCGCCGCGAGGCCGATGCCGCCTCGCGCGTGCTGGCCGAGGAGCGTGGCGCCTGCCCGGATGCCGCCGAGCGCGGCGCGCTGGAGCGCTTCAGCCACAAGCTCGCGATCGCGCCCACCGCCAGCATCTCGGTGATCTGCGGCGGCACCAGCGCCTGCATCGAGCCGATCCCGGCGAACATCTACACACACAAGACGCTGTCGGGCTCGTTCAGCGTGCGAAACCCGGCGCTGGCGAAGTTGCTCGGTACCAAGGGCCTCGACATCGAGGAGACCTGGCAGTCGATCCTCGCGCACGAAGGTTCGGTGCAACACATCGAGGCCCTGAGTGAAGATGAAAAGTCGGTGTTCCGCACGGCCTTCGAGATCGACCAGCGCTGGGTCATCGAGCTGGCCGCGGACCGCGCGCCTCTCATCTGCCAAGGCCAGTCGTTGAACCTCTATCTACGCAGCGACATCCACAAGTGGGACCTGCTGATGCTGCACTGGACGGCGTGGGAGCGCGGCGTGAAGTCGCTCTACTACTGCCGTTCGAAGAGCGTGCAGCGTGCCGGCTTCGCCGGCGTCGAAGCCGACAACACCCGCGTGCTCGCGGTCAAACCACTGGGCTCCGAGACCGACGGCGCCAAATACGACGAGTGCCTCTCATGTCAGTAATCGCCACGCCCCAGCAGATCGAACTGATCGGAAGGCCAGGCCTGCTCACGCCCTCGCGGTCGTACAAGCCGTTTCGGTATCCGTGGGCGATCGAATACTGGCGCCGTCAGCAACAGATCCACTGGATGCCGGAGGAAATTCCTCTCGGTGAGGACTGCAAGGACTGGAACAGCCGCATCACCGACGCCGAGCGCAACCTGCTGACGCAGGTGTTCCGCTTCTTCACGCAGTCGGACGTCGAGGTGCAGGACAACTACATGGAGCGGTACGCGCGTGTGTTCCGCCCGACCGAGATCAAGATGATGCTGGCGGCCTTCGCCAACATGGAAACCGTGCACATCGCCGCCTACGCGTTGCTGCTCGAGACGCTCGGCATGCCCGACAGTGAATTCACCGCGTTCATGGACTACTCGGCCATGCGCGACAAACACGACTATCTACAGGGTTTCGGGGTCGAGACGGACGCCGACACGTTGCGCACGCTCGCGATGTTCGGCGGGTTCACCGAAGGTCTGCAGCTGTTCGCGAGCTTCGCGATCCTGTTGAATTTTCCGCGGCACAACAAGATGCGCGGAATGGGGCAGGTGGTTTCCTGGAGCGTGCGCGATGAAACCCTGCACTGCGAGGGCATCATCCGGCTATTCCACACGTTCGCGCAGGAAACCGGCGCGTTGACCCAGTTCGTACGCGACGACATTGTTGACTGCGCCAGGACCGTCGTGAAACTCGAAGACCGCTTCGTCGACCTCGCGTTCGAGATGGGCCCGATCGAGGGATTGTCCGCCAGCGAGATCAAGGCCTACATCCGCTACATCGCCGACTGGCGGTTGAAGCAGCTCGGCCTGCCGCAGGTGTATGGCGTGAAAGAGCATCCGCTGCCCTGGCTCACGGCCATGTTGAATGGCGTCGAACACGCGAACTTCTTCGAGACGCGCGCCACCGAATACGCAAAGGCCGCGACCGGTGGTGCCTGGCACGGTGACGAGGGCGCGTGGGGCCTGTTCGAGAAGCGCGTGGCGCGGCGCGATCAACTGGAGTTGTTAGGCGGCAGCTAGGCAACGTCCGGTCGGCCGTGGACTCATTGCATATCCGGGCGCCTTGCCCGCTGTGTCGAGTGAGTACCGTTCGACGGCGCGCGTTTACAGATGTCGTCGGCGATCTGGGCCACCATGTCCGGAAATCTCGCGCCGGTCGTCGGGCGGCCGAGAAAATATCCCTGGCCTTCGGGGCAGTGCTGATGCTGCAGCAGTTCGAACTGCGCGGCGGTCTCGATGCCTTCCGCGATGACGCGAATCTGCAGGTTGAACCCGAGACCGATCACGGCGCGGACGATACTGAGATCGTTCGGATTCGACGTCAGATCGCCGACGAATGCCTGGTCGATCTTGAGGGAATCGATCGGAAATCCCTTCAGGTGGCTCAGGCTCGAATAACCCGTGCCGAAATCGTCGAGCGTGAGGTGCACGCCAAGATCCTTGAGCGAACGCAGTACCAGCGCCGTCGAAGCCGAATCCTGCATCAGGAAAGTCTCGGTCAACTCGAGGTCCAGGTACTCGGGTGAGAGGCCGCTGTCCGCGAGACCGCTCACCACCGACGCGACGAAATCCTTGTGGCGCAATTCCGCCGCGGAAACGTTGATCGCGATCCGTATCTGCGGCAATCCCGCTTCCTGCCACAGGCGATTCTGCCGACAGGCCTCGAGCAGGACCCAGCGGCCGATCGCAACGATCAGGCCGCACTCTTCGGCAATCGGCACGAACAGTGCCGGAAGCATCAGGCCCCGCGTCGGGTGCTGCCAGCGAATGAGCGCCTCGACTCCGGTAACGGCGCCGCTCCACAGATCCACCACCGGCTGGTAGTGCAAGACGAATTCATTCCGCTCGAGAGCCTGCCGCAGGCCATCTTCGATCGCCTGACGCTGCAACGCACGGGCATTCATGTCCTCGCGAAAGAATTGGTAGTTGCTGCGGCCGCAGTCCTTGGCGTGGTACATCGCGATGTCCGCGTGTTTCATCAAGGTTTCCCCGTCCTCGCCGTCGCCGGGAAATACACCGATGCCGATGCTGGCGCTTACGTGCAAATTGCGGCCATCGATGCTGAAAGGTCGACTCAGGGCCAGCAGGATCTTCTCCGCCGTGATGGCGGCATCCTGCCCGTGGGTCAGCTCCGACAACAGGACCACGAACTCGTCGCCGCCCTGGCGGCTCACCGTGTCCGAACTGCGCATGCAGCCTAACAAGGTCCGCGCAACCAGTCGCAGCAGCTGATCGCCGACGCCGTGGCCGAGTGAATCGTTGACGTTCTTGAATCGATCCAGGTCCAGAAACATGACCGCGAGCGTCGTACCGTGGCGTTTCGCGAGCTGGATCGCGTTCAGCAGCCGATCGTCCAGCAGCATCCGGTTGGGCAGATCGGTGAGCGTGTCGTGTTGTGAGTGGTGCGATATCCGGAGAGACAACGCGCGCGTCGCGCTCACGTCGTGAAAAACCATCACCGCGCCGGTGACTCGACCGTGTCGGTCATGAATCGGAGCCGCGGAATCCTCGATCGCGGCTTCCACTCCGTCGCGGCGACAGAGCAGGCTGTTCGGCGCGAGCAGCACTGTCTTGTTTTCGAGCATCGCAATCGCCATGGGATTGACGACGGCCGCGCGGGTGCCGGTTTCGATGACATGGAAGACTTCATCCACGTCACGCCCGACAGCGGATTCGTTGACCCACCCCGTCAAAAGTTCGGCGACCCTGTTGAGATAGGTCACCCGCCCATCGACGTCGCAGCTCATGACCGCGTCGCCAATGGAGTTGAGCGTGACCTGCGCGCGTTCCTGTTCGACGAACAGGGCCTCGGCATTTATCGCGCGATCGATCGTGGTGACCACCATCTTCGACAGCCAATAGCTGTCGAGGTGACTCTTGAGCAGATAGTCCTGCGCGCCGCGCTGAACGGCCTGGCGGGCGATGGGCTCGTGCTCGGACGAGCACAGCAGCACGATCGGGACATGGGGAGCGGCCTCGTAGAGCCGCTCGAACGTCACCATGCCGCTGGCGTCGGGCAGGAAGAGGTCGACCAAAATTGCAGCGAAAGGCGCGGCGCGCTTGCCCGGCCGGCCGCCGAGCAGGTCCAGCGCCTCCGAGCAACGCCGCACCCATACCACCTGCAGCGCCTGCTGCTGCTCAGTAGTCAGGGAGGTCCGGATTGCTTCGGCATCGTGTGGGTCATCCTGCACGAGAAGGATCGTTCGAGGGGTAGGCATGCGACTCCTGGCGCGCCGCCAAACTGGCCGCGTCGCCATTGACGCAGCGAATGATCTCGCATGCTGTACGGCAGCGAACATAGGTGTCGATCTGGTTTGAGAATTGATCCGGGGGCGCGCCTAGGTGCACGGAGGGGTCTGGTAGATAGGCAGTCGGAGCTGCCGCAGGTAAATGGCGTGTAGAACATCCGTTGCCACGGCTTACGATCGTGCTGGGTCGTCGTGCTCCGGATTTCTTCGCGGCGCGGACGGGGCTCACAACGGGGCTTCTGGCATCGCCACGCCGTAATTTCCACAGGGCGGCTGGCACTGGTTGTCGAGGTTCACCTCGAGGCCGAAGCGTTCGGCCAGCAGCTTCGTGACCGGTTGGCGCAGGGCGTAGGCATCGAAATCCTCGGGTTCGCGCACCGGCGCGGTGACGCGCACGTCGTAGCGCGGCCAGCTCATCCAGAAGTCCCGCCGTGCCACGGGGTTCCCCGAAGCCCTTTGCTCCGTCCACACCACCGATCGATGGATCGCGTAGACGATCGCCACGATGTCGATGAGATTGGCGTTGCGGATGAGCACTCCGTTCTCGTCGGCAACGACACGATATCGCTCTCCCATGCCGGGTGCCGCCACCGTCATCACCACCTGTCCCTTCCGCAGCGACAGCGAATTGACGATGAGCAGCTCGTGACGCCGCTGCCGGTCGGCAAGCCCCCCCGATAACAGTGGCGCCGTGAAGATCAGCAGCGCGCAAGAAGTCATGAAGGCCGTCGCCCACAGACCCGGAAAACGCAGCACGTCGTTGACGTCGTGTTGCCGGCGTTCCTGCTCGTTGCGCACACGGCGCCGCTCAATCCCGATACGACCGATGGTCCAGCGAATGCACAGAGTGCTCGCGGTCAACGCGACCACCAGCCAGGCCCAAGTGGCCCGCGATTCGAACATACGGGCAGGCGCGAACAGCGGCGCCAGCCCGGCGACCACGGCAACCAGCGAAGGCGGCGCGGAGTCGGCGGTATACGCCACCGGAAAGCCGAGCCATTCGCCCAGCGAATAGAGCAACGCGAATGGAAACAGGAACTTGAGCGCCGCGACCCGCCACAACCAGAGCCTGAAGACCGCCCGGCTGGCACGAGTCAGCAGAGCGCAGGCCGCGATTCCGCCGCAGATCAGCAACGACTGCCACAGATGATCGATGCAGGTCGTCACCCGCGTCTTCGCAAACCACAGATGTAGTCATAAAACTTACAATGGTAGTAATCAAGATGACGACAATCGGCGGTCGATCGCATGGCGGTCTATTCCGCGGCAGCCGCGCGTTCGAGCGCCGCCGGGCCGCAGGGCGCCTGGCAGAGCTGATCCATGTAGATCTCGAGCGCGAAGCGCTTGGCCATCATTTTCGTGACCACCGGGCGCAACGCGGAAAGGTCGAGGGAATCCGGATTGCTGACCGCCTCGGGCGTGGTGATGCGCACGTCGTAACGCGGGGAATCCATCCACGGGCCCTCGCCCTTCACCTGCGAACTGCGCAGTCCATACGCCAGCGCCGCCATTTCGCGCAGCGAGCTGTCGCGCAGGATGACTTCGTGCGCATTGACGACCACGGCAGGTCGCGCATGGGTGCCACGGGTTGCCGCGACTTCGAACTGCGCTGATGCAAACGTGCGCGAATTGGCGTTCAGCAATACCTGCCGCCGCAGGTCACCATCGGCCGCGCCTGTGACCAGCGGAATACCCGCGCAGGCCAACGCGGCTAACAACAATGCATTGGCCTTGGCGAACCCGACGGCTGCCGGGCGCACGCCGGCCAGGATGTGACGGATTCGCTCGGCGAGATTGCCCGACAACGCGGACACCGAGAACGCCACGCGCGGTCGATCGACGCAATGCCTGCACACCTCGAGGATACCCGCCGCATACACCGGGCCATCGTGCCCGTTCTCGAGCACGGCCTCGTCGCAGGCGCGCTCGCGCTCCTCGATCATCTGCCGGCCTATCCACCAGACGGGCGGGTGAAACCAGAACAGGGTTTCGACCAGGTGGTGGACATTGGCCTTGAGATTGTCGTACCGCCGGATGTGTTCGCGCTCGTGCGCCAGCACCGCGTTCAACTGCAAGTCGGTCAATCTCCCGAGCAGCGCGACCGGCAGCAACACCACCGGATGAAAACTTCCCGCCACGGCCGGTTCGACATCCGCATCCGTGAGGCGCGCATCCGGCGGCGCGCCCGGCGCCGATCGCGCTGCCCTTGCCAGAAAATATGCCGCGCGTAATGCGAGTAACCAGCGCGCGGCCACGAGCAACGCGCCGGTCAGCCAGACGATCAGCAGCGCCGCGGCAAAACCGTCGAAGCTGTCGCGCGCGACGACGCTCTCGGAGGCCGGTGAAATCATGGGCTGAGCGGCTTGCACCGCCGGATCGAAGAACAGCGGCGCGCCGCCGACCGGCGCGGGCAATCCCACCCAGGCACCCAGGCCATACAAGGCCGCGAACGGCACGAGGAACTTGACCGAGGCGGTCAGCCACAACCCGTGACGCAGGGATGCGCCGTTCGAACGGCAAAGCCGCGCAACCACCCAGACGGCGCCGCAGAACAGCGTCGACTGCCACAGGTGATCGAGCAGCGCCGCGGTCACTTGCCCTTGTCCTTGTTGTTATGGGCGCGCAGCACCTCGATGGCGTCGTCGATGTCTTCGCGCGAGATCTTGCCCATCTCCACCAAGTGCGCCATCACCGGGCGCACGCTGCCACCGAACAAGCCGATGATTTCCTTGAGCAGCCGCGTCTGCACCGACGCGCGAGAAGTGGTGGCCTCGAACACGTGTGCGTTACCGATCTTCCGGGTTCTGCGCAGCGCCCCTTTGACTTCGAGCCGGTACACCATGGTCTGCACTGTGGTGTAGGCGGGCCGGTCCTTCTTCACGACGGCTTCGTGGATCTCGCGGATGGAGCAGGGGCCGCGGCTCCAGAACTCCGACATGATGCGCAGCTCGAGTGCGCTGAGTTTCGGCTGTGCCACGGAACCTCCACGAGGGAACTGTCGTTGACTCTATGACACCTGTAGTAGAAAAGGCAACCCGCGGCGAGAGGATGAGCCGGTTAACCGAGCCAGGATGGGGCGCGGTTTCGCCAGGCCTTCAACATTCCTTGAGCGGGATCGCGTCGTTCGCGAGCTTCAGGCGATCGGGCCGCGCCCGCATGGGGATCATCTTGCGCGCCGCCATCTGGTCCTTCGTGTGATTCAGCGTCTCGACAGCTAACAACTCGCCGGCGTTGAGATAACACACGCTGAACGCGCGGGACGCCGGGTCGCCGCGCACGATCACCTCGTCGTAACCGACCGCCAGTCCAACGATCACCATCTTGAGATCGAACTGATCCGACCAGAACCACGGCACCTTGTCGTGCACGGTCGCGATCCCGAGCATGTTCAAGGCGGCGCTCGAGCCCTGCTCGAACGCGTTGTCCACGGATTCCAGCCGCACCCGCATGCCGTAGTGGATGCTCGGGTGCCGTGCGCAGTCGCCCGCCGCCCAGATGTGCGGATCCGACGTACGGCAGTATTCGTCGACGAGGATGCCGTCATTGCAATCGAGGCCGGCTTCGCGGGCCAATGCGTCGGTGCCGACGACACCGATTGCCACGAGCACGAAATCCGCCGGGATCTCACGGCCGTCGGCCAGCCGCACCGCCGCCACGCGTTGCGCGCCAACGGCGGCCTGGTGCGCCTCGAGGGAACCGGGTGTCGCATCGGCCGCGATCAGCGCGGCAACGCCCACGCCGCACAGCAGTTGCACGCCGTGACGGGTATGCTCGCTTTGATAGAAGCTGGATACGACCGGGGCGACCACCCGATTCATCACGCGGTCGGCGGCCTCCAGCACCGTGACCTCGAGCCCCGCTTCGCGGCAGGTGGCCGCGACCTCGAGACCAATGTATCCACCGCCGACGATCACGGCGCGCCGTCCCGGTGCGAGCTCGCCGCGCAGGCGATCCACGTCGGCAAAGCTGCGCAGGTAGTGGATGCCTGCCAATTCCGCTCCCGGCAGGGCGAGCCGGCGCGGATGACTTCCCGTGGCCAGCAGCAGGCGGTCGTACTCGACCGCGCTGCCGTCGGCGATCTCGACGCGCCGCCGCTCGCGATCGACGCGAACCGCCGCGAACCCGAGCCGCATCGCAACCGCGTGGTTGGCGTAGTGGGCGGCATGCCGGATCAACAACCGGTCTCGCTCGAGCGTCCCGGCCAGGAATTTCTTGGATAGCGGCGGCCGTTGATAGGGCAGCAGCGCCTCATCGCCGATCAGCGTGATCGCGCCGGTGTGGCCCCGCTTGCGCAGAGTCTCGACCGCTTGCGCGGCGGCCTGTCCGGCGCCGACTATCGCTATCCGCGTGTTCAACTCACCACCCATTTCCCACACCGGTATAGATAAGAGAGACTGACACTCGCCGCTGCTGCGCACCATTGTTGGGCGATGCAGGAAAGGGCGCGCTAAATTAGTGCCAGAAAATCCGCGCTGCGGGCGGCCAATACCGAAATTGCCGCTATGTTGAGCTTTCGGGATACTGGCACGGAAGCTGCACTGCGATTAAGGCTCGCCGATGTCGGCGTCCGAATTCATCTATAAGACTTGGCACTAAAGAATTGGGAGACAAAGAAATGAAATTGGTCACCGCCATCATCAAGCCTTTCAAACTCGACGACGTGCGTGCGGCGCTGTCCGAGATTGGCGTATCCGGAATGACGGTGACGGAGGTGAAGGGTTTCGGTCGCCAGCGCGGCCACACCGAACTCTATCGCGGCGCCGAGTACGTCGTGGACTTCGTCCCGAAAACCAAAATTGAAGTCGCGGTTCGCAGCGACCTCGTCGATCAAGTGGTCGAAGCGATCCTGAAGGCTGCCAAGACCGGCAAGGTCGGCGACGGCAAGATCTTCATCACCGATATCGACCGCGTCATCCGCATCCGCACCGGCGAGACGGATAACTCCGCGCTGTAACGCGCAAGCGATACTGCTCAACTGTTGATGTGCGCCGGCCCGCTGCCCTTCCAGCGGCGGGCCGGCGTTTGATTTGTAGATCTGACAGCTAACAAAGACTTCTGCGATCGAGAGCAGCGGGGTGGCCCGCCGCCGAGGGGATCAAAATGCGTATTCCTGTCTACCGGGCGCTGGCTGCGCTCGGCTTGCTGCTGTGTCCGTTGTTCGCGCAGGCTCAAGAAACCGCGCCGGTTGCCGACACCGGCGACACCGCCTGGCTCATAACCGCGACCGCACTGGTCCTCTTCATGACCATTCCCGGACTCGCGCTGTTCTACGCGGGCCTGGTGCGGTCGAAGAACGTGTTGTCGATCCTGATCCAGTGTTTCGCCATCACCTGCGTGGTGTCGATCCTGTGGCTCTCAGTGGGATACACATTGACCTTCGGTGACGGCGGTTCGATGCAGTCCTTCATCGGTGGTCTCGACAAGGTGTTCTTGTCGGGCGTGACGCGCGCTTCGATTTCGGGAACGGTGCCCGAAACCGTGTTCTTCATGTTCCAGATGACCTTCGCGATCATCACGCCCGCGCTGGTCATTGGCGGTTTCGCCGAACGCATGCGCTTCCCGGCGGTGCTCGGCTTCACGGTGTTGTGGCTGCTGATCGTCTATGTGCCGATCGCGCACTGGGTGTGGGGTGGCGGCTGGCTCGCGCAGCTCGGTGTCATGGATTACGCGGGTGGCATCGTGGTGCACGTCAGCGCCGGTGTCGCGGCGCTGGTCTGCGCGCTGGTGCTCGGGCGGCGGCGCGGCTTCCCGCACACCGCGATGGCGCCGCACAGCCTCCCGTATGCGGTCGCGGGGGCGGGCATGTTGTGGGTAGGGTGGTTCGGCTTCAACGCGGGCAGCGCACTCGCCGCGAATGGTTCGGCCGGCATGGCGATGCTCACCACCCACATGGGCGCATCCGCGGGCGCGCTCGCGTGGATGTGCGTCGAGTGGAAGAAATACGGCAAGCCGTCGATGTTGGGCGTCGTCACCGGCATGGTCGCGGGTCTCGGCACCATCACGCCGGCCTCGGGCTTCGTGGGTCCGATGGGCGCGGTGGTCATCGGGCTGGTCGCAGGCGTCGTGTGTTTCTTCGCCACGCAGGTCCTCAAACGCCGGCTGCACATCGACGACTCGCTCGATGTTTCGCCGGTGCACGGCGTGGGCGGTGTGATCGGTAGTTTGCTCACCGGCGTGTTCGCCGCCACCTGGCTCGGCGGCAGCGGGTTCAGTCTCGATCACGGCGTCGCCGCGCAGCTCGGCGTGCAGGCGCTCGGGGTCGCGGCCGCCGCGGCGTGGTGCGGTGGCCTCACGTGGGTGATCCTGAAAATACTGGATGTCGTGTTCGGCCTGCGCGTGGCGGAAGAGCATGAGACGGAAGGTCTGGATCTCGCGGAGCATGGCGAGCGGGGTTACTCTCCTTAAATCCCACCGGATTCAGGAGTTACCCATGCCGCGCGCCATCCGCATTCACGAAACCGGCGGGCCGGAGGTCATGCGCCTCGAGGAAGTCGAGATCGGCGCGCCGGGCGCGGGCGAAGTGCAGCTGCGTCATACCGCGATCGGCCTCAACTTCATCGACGTCTACGATCGCACCGGACTCTATCCACAGAAGTCGATGCCGGCCGGGCTCGGGCGTGAAGCCGCGGGCGTCATCACTGCTATTGGCAAAAAGGTGCGCGGCTTCAAGGTGGGCGACCGCGTGGGGTATGTCCATAACGTTCCGGGTTCCTACAGCGAACTACGCAACGTGCCGGCCGCGCCTCTGGTGAAGATTCCCGCCGCTGTCAGCGACGAGCAGGCGGCGGTGCTCATGCTCAAGGGTATGACGGCCGGCTATCTACTGCGCCACACGCACAAGGTGAAACGAGGCGACGTCATCGTGTTGCACGCGGCCGCGGGCGGCTTGGGCCTGATCCTGTCGCAGTGGGCCAAGGCGCTCGGCGTCACCGTGATCGGCATCGTCGGCAACGAGGAGAAGGCGAGGCTCGCGAAGAAACACGGCTGCAAACACGTACTGGTGCGCGGCCGGGATCACATCGTCGCCGCGGTCAGGAAGCTGACCAAGGGTGTTGGCGCCGACGTGGTCTACGACTCGGTGGGCAAGGACACCTTCTTCGAATCGCTCGATTGCCTGCGGCGGCGCGGGCACATGGTGAGTTTCGGCAACGCCTCGGGGCCGGTGGCGCCGTTCGTGCCGGCGGAGCTCGCCAAGCGCGGTTCGCTGACGCTCACCCGCCCGACGTTGTACGACTACACCGCGACGCGTGCCGATCTCGAGAACCTGGCGCGCGAAACCTTCGCGGCGGTGAAGAAGAAGAGGGTGAAGGTCGCGATCAACCAGCGTTACAAGCTCGCCGATGCCGCGCAGGCGCATCGCGATCTCGAGAGCCGCAAGACCACCGGCGCGACGGTCATCTTGCCCGCTTGAGGTAGTAAGACCAATCCGGCCCGCGCACGACGAGTTCGTCGTCGCGTGAATTGAAACGCAGGAAGTAGCCGATCTCGCGCAAGGCGAATTCGTGGTCTCCCAATGCGGTCAGCTGGAAGTCATGATCCTTGATCGTGACGATCGGTGCGTCGCTGCCGGCCTTCACGGTGAGCACGATGGGTTCGTCCGGCGCCTTGAACTGGCGGAAGACTGTGCCTTTCGGCTGGCCGCTCGCGGAGTGCCACACACCTGCGTATTCCGCCTGGCCGTGGGTCGTCAGCTTGACCGGTTCGAAGGTCGGCGGTTTGCCGCCGCGCTCGAACACGAGCGAAAGGGATTCGTCGACGATTTCGTCCATCGACACTACCGACGCATTCGTCGCGTACGAAATCGCGAGTTTCCTATCCGGAAAATAATAGACGCAGGCGCGGAAGCCCTCGATGTCGCCGCCGTGGCCGTATCCCGTCAGGCCGGCGACCGAATAAGGCCTCAGGCCCATGCCCGAACCGGCTTCCTGGTTGCGCATGGAATTCAGCGAGTGCTCGCTCACGACCTTGCCGCTGAACAATGCGTCGATGAACAACACGAGGTCGGAAGGTGTCGAGATCAATGCCCCCGCGCCGCCATGGATTGAAGGGTCCGTTGGCGCCTGCGCCGCCCAGCCGGCCGGTGTGATCCGGTAGGAAATGCTTTCCAGGCTCTTGATGCCGCCACCGGCGTAATAGGTGCGCGCCAGGCCGAGTTTGGCGGTGATCTGACGTTGCAGGATTTCGTCGAACGAACGCTCGTAGATCTTTTCCAGCACGAACCCGAGCAGCAGGTAGTTGCTGTTGCTGTATTCGACGCGCTCGCGCGGCGGAAATCTCGGGCCAGCGGCCGTGATGATCTTCAGCAGGTCGGCGTGGGTCGCGGGTTTGGTGCGCCAGGTTTCGAAATCCGGCGCGTCCGTGTAGTTAGCCAGGCCGCTGCGGTGTTGCAGCAGGTCGCGATAGGTGAGGTCGAGTGCATTCGGCAGGTCGGGGTAGAACTCGGCGAGTTTGCTGTCGAGCGTGATGCTGGCGCCTTCGACCAGCTGCATGACCATTGCCGCGGTGAAGAGCTGGGACAGCGAGCCGATGCGGTAACGCGTACCGGCGTCGGCGGGTTCGTTGCCCTTTGGGGAGATGATCGCGGCGCCGACCGAGCGCTGGTAAACCACTACGCCTTTTTCCGTGATGGCGATGCTGCCGTTGGCAAGTTCGTATTTCGCCAATGCGTCGAAATAGGCGTCTAGCTTCTTCGCGGGCGCCCATGCGCCTGCTGCGCCTGCCGGCAACGAGAAAGAGCAGGCAAACAAGAACCATCCGAAGAGACGCATCGTTCATACCGGAACTGCTGAACCGGCGACGAGCTTATAACCTCGGCCCCATTTGCGTCTGGTCGTTCGTGGAATCGTAAACGCGCAAACCACCGGCCCCTGTTGTAGCAGGAACCGGTGGTCTGGGCGCTTGCAGCGCTCCATCAACGCGAAACTTCAGGCATCAGGTAACACCAGGGCATAGTCAATCTTGCCCTCAGCGTTCAGATTGATGCGCCACATCAGGACGCCGTTGGCAAATTTCACACGGTAGGAGTCCCAGCCGCCTTCGCCCACGCGCAAGAAAGTGACCGACTGGAGGGCGCCCAGGTTCTTGATCATGGGTTCCATCATCGGTCGCTGTGTTCGTACCGCATTGGCGAGTCCCTCGGCCATGTCATCGTAGTTGGGAGATCCGGCGGCGCTCGATTCGATCATCTTGCGCAGTGCGGCTTCGGTACCCGGGGAAGGGACATTGGCCGCGATGCGCGCATCGAGATCGGCTTTCATCTGTGCCGCGGTGCCGTCATCGATGCGCGGCATCGTCACGTTGGCGCCGCCCTGATGCATGACGAGTGACGTAGCAGGCGCGCCTGGTGCACCGACAAAGTCGATTTGCGCGCCGATCATTTTGTTGAAAAACGCCGTCTCGCTTTCCGCATGGATCTCGATCGGCCCCTGCGCGGTCATCTGCGTGATCAGGCCGCTGCCCTTGCGAGTGACAGTCAAGATCTGCGAGTCGCCGAACTTGTAGGCACCCACGTAACGATCGAGCGTGCTGGCCGGCAACGTGATTTCCTGGCGCTCCTTTGCGGTGGGGGCCGCGGCGGTGGGTGCCGGTGTTTCCGAGTTTGGCGGACTGACCTGCGCCGCAAGCGCAGTGAGGGCGACGGCAAAGCTGGCGAGAGTAGCCGCGCCCAGACGACGCCATCTCACGGGTTTTCTGATCATGTGTTCGATCCTCTCTTCGAGAAATGATTTTGATTCCGACATCGCCGCGACCGCGCCGATGTACGCCGACTGACGTTCACCCACGACGATCAGCGTCTCGCCGTAGTGCGCGGGGTCGACCCCGCCCTTGAGTACCCGCGCGTCGCAATCGATCTCGATCGCGTAACGCAGTCGCCGCAGCTGCCACCAGAGCGGCAGATTCCACGGCATGAAAACCAGCAACACGAGCGCCAGGGTGAACAGCTGCGGATCGTGCGCGTCGAGATGCGACTGCTCGTGGGCGATGACCGCCGCCTGTTGTGATGGCAATGCAATCGTGACCCAGCGCGGCAGCGCGATGCTCGGCCTGAGCAGGCCGACGACGGCCGGACCGATATCAGCCGTGACGAACACGGATGCACCCGCGACAGTTGCGCGCCGCCACACGCGTTTACGAACGAACAGTTGCACGCCGCTTGCGATCAGTGCCAGCAGCATCGCAGCCGAAACGCCTATCCACAGTTGTTTGATCAATACGTCCGCGGAACGCCAGCTCGCGGGCTCGGCGCTGCCCGCGAGCCAGATTGCGGGCGACAGGTTTTGCGCAGTCACCTGGCGCAGCACCACGATCTTGTGTGCGACTTGCTCGCCGAAAACATTCGGCAACTGCAGCGAGACCGACGAGATCAGCGTTGGCAGCAACAGCGATGCCACGATAGCGGTGATCCAGATCCAGCGCGTGCCCGTGCGCTTGAGACGGGCCGCGCGTTCGGCCAGAAATGCACCGAGTGACAACAGCAGCGACACCATGATCGCGTACAGCATCCAGGCGAGCATCTACTTCTCCTTCTTCTCCGCGAGCAGGTCGCGCATGCGCTGAATCTGTTCCTTCGACAGTTTCTGGTCGGACACCAGGTGCGTGAACAGCAGTTCGGCGGAGCCCTTGAACATCTTGCCGGTGAGGTGCTGCAGCGCGCTCTTGCGCGCGGCGTTTTCCTTCACGGCCGCGGCGTAGCGGTGCACGCGGCCTTCCTCTTCGTGCTGCACGTAACCTTTCTGCTCGAGCGTGCGCAGGATCGTGAGGACCGTGGTGTAGGCGAGTTCGTCCTGAAGCTTTTCCTTCACCTCGTTGACCACGGACGGCCCGTGATCCCACAACACCTGCATCACGTCCGCTTCGCGATCCGTTAGATAGATGCCCATCGTCAGCCCTTCGCCGGGTGGCGCGGGAGTTGTGTGCGGGACGTCGCTTTCGCAGTCGGAGCGTTCATGTGACCTCACTACTAGATGTCTAGTAGTAAACGCCATGAGCTCCCGGGTTGTCAACTAGAAGTCTAGTAGTAGGTTCGGCGCGACACGGAAGTGCCTGATCGGTTTTGGAAAATGCCTGGCCGCGCCGCGGCCGGCTACCTAACTACGTGAAGCGCCCGTGCATTGCGGCCGACCGCCAGCGCGCCCGAGCGCACCACCTCGACGATGTCGGTGCGCTCGCCAAGATCGCTGACAAACTTGTTCACTTCCGCTTCGGAAGCCGCGAGTTCGACCACGAAACCTTCCGGTAAAGGCTCGAGCACCCGGCCTCCGGCGCGCACCACGTAGCCGCGCACCGAATCCACCAGTTGCGGTTCGACCCGCAGCTTGAGCACCACGAGTTCGCGCTCGATATGTTCGCCGCGCGTCAGGTCTTCCACCGCCACCACGTCGATCAGCTTGTTGAGCTGATTGACGATCTGCAGGATCACCCCATCCGCGCCTTTGGTCGTGAGCGTTACACGCGATACCGAAGGGTCATCCGTGGCCGCGACCGACAGCGACTCGATGTTGTAGCCGCGGGTGGAAAAAAGCCCGGTGACGCGGGTGAGCGCGCCGGCCTCGTTCTGCAGATGGATGGCGATGATATGACGCATTGATGAGACGGCTTCAGGCGACGAAACGGCGGCCAGAATAGCGGTTTGCGCTCGGCCTGCAAACTGCTAGGCTCGCACGCACCTATGGCAAAAACTCCGAAAATCCGGGACATGTCCGCGGCTGGCGTCCCGGCCGCGCCCTCCATCCAGCATCCGCTCGCGGGTCAGAAAATGACCGGTGCGGAAATGATCGTGCAGGTGCTGTCGGACGAGGGTGTATCGACGATTTTCGGGTACAGCGGCGGTGCCATCCTGCCCACCTACGACGCGGTCTTCTGCTTCAACGAGGCGCGCAAGGAAAAGGGCGAGCCGCAGATGCCGTTGATCGTGCCCGCGAACGAGCAAGGCGCGGGTTTCATGGCGGCGGGTTACGCCCGCGCCAGCGGGCGCGTCGGCTGCGCCATCGTCACCTCGGGCCCCGGCGCCACCAATACGGTTACGCCGATCCGCGATTGCATGGCGGATTCCATTCCGATCGTCGTGATCTGCGGCCAGGTGCCCACGAGCGCCATCGGCACCGATGCATTCCAGGAAGCGCCGGTGCCCTCCATCATGGGCTCGGTCGCAAAGCACATTTTCCTCGTCACCGATCCGGCCAAGCTCGAAGTCACCGTGCGTACGGCGTTCGAGATCGCGCGCACCGGCCGTCCGGGCCCGGTGGTCATCGACGTGCCGAAAGACGTGCAGAACTGGGTGGGTGAATTCACAGGCACCGGCACTCTGCCGATGCCCGGTTACCGCAAGCGCCTCGAGACCCTGACTACCGACATCATCGACGGTACCGAGGCCAATCACTTCTTCGAGATGCTCGGTGAATCGCAGCGTCCGCTCATCTACGCCGGCGGCGGCGTGATCAACGGCAACGCTTCCGTCGAGTTGCGTGAGTTCGCTGAAGAGTTCGGCATCCCGGTCGTCACCACATTGATGGGTATCGGCGCGGTCGACACCACCGACAAATTGTCGATGCGCATGTTGGGCATGCACGGCCAGGCCTTCGCGAACTATGCGGTGGACGACTGCGATTTCCTCATCGCCATCGGCGCGCGCTTCGACGATCGCGTTGCGGGCAACCCGGCCAAGTTCGCTCCCGGCGCGAAAGCCATCGCGCACTTCGACATCGATCGCGCCGAGATCAACAAGGTGAAACGCGTGCAGTGGAGCCACGTCGGTCTGTTGCCCGAGGCACTGCGCACGCTCACGACACACGGAAAACGCGCCGCCTTCGCGCGCGATCGCACCAAGTGGCTGGCGTATGTCGATGAGTTGCGCACGAAATACGCGATGAACTACGACCGCGACAGCGAGAAGATCCAGCCCTACTACGTGATCGAAGAGATCAATCGCGTCACCAAGGGTGAGGCGATCATTTCCACCGGCGTCGGCCAGCACCAGATGTGGGCCGCGCAGTACTGCGATTTTCGCAGCCCCCGCTTGTGGCTCACGTCAGGTTCGATGGGCACCATGGGCTTCGGTTTGCCGGCCGCCATCGGCGCGCAGTTCGCGCAGCGTGAAAAACTCGTCATCGACATCGACGGGGACGCGTCCATCCGCATGAACATTGGCGAGATGGAAACCGCGACCACCTACGATCTGCCCGTGAAGGTCGTGGTGCTCAACAACAACGGCGACGGCATGGTGAAGCAGTGGCAGAAGCTGTTCTTCAAGGGCCGCCTGTCGGCTTCCGAGAAGACGCTGCATACCAAGGATTTCATCAAGGCCGCCCAGGCCGATGGCTTCAAGTACGCCGTGCGGCTCGACCGCAAGGCCGACGTGCCGCGGGTGATCGAAGAATTCCTCGCGTTCAAGGGCGCGGCGTTCCTCGAGGTCATCATCGACGCGGATGCGGGCGTTTATCCGATGGTCGGCCCGGGCCAGCCATACGAAGCCATGATCACCGGTGACTGGATTCCGTCGCGCAAGAAGGTCGACGTCAAGCCGCCGGGCGCGAGTGAAATGTTCTAACTATCGGGCGATGCGATGAAGTACCTGCATACCATGGTGCGCGTCACCGACGTGGACGCCTCGCTAAAGTTCTACTGCGATGCATTGGGCCTCGAAGTCCTCAAGCGCAATGACTACCCGCAGGGCAAGTTCTCGCTGATCTTCCTCGCGGCGCCGGGCGACAGCGAAGCCCAGGTCGAGCTCACCCACAACTGGGAACCCGAACCCTATGGCGCCGGCCGCAACTTCGGCCACCTGGCTTACGCGGTGGACGACATCTACGCCACCTGCGAGCGCCTGCAGAAACACGGCGTGATCATCAATCGCCCGCCGCGCGACGGCCGGATGGCCTTCGTGCGTTCGCCCGACAACATTTCCATCGAACTACTGCAGAAAGACGGCTCCCTGCCGCCGCGCGAACCCTGGGTTTCGATGGCGAACACCGGCGCCTGGTGACCGCGCCGGAATTGGAAGAACCAGCCGCAGAGCGCCGTGCGGCCTTCCGCGGCGGTCAGCGCGCGATCATTCCCTCGTTGTTCGGCGCCGGCGCCTGGGGCATGGTCAGCGGCGTCGCCATGGTCAAGGGTGGTCTCGCGGTTCCCTGGGCGATCATGATGTCGTTGCTGGTGTACGCGGGTTCCGCGCAGCTTGCCGCGTTGCCGCTGATCGTCGCCGGTGCGCCGCTGTGGGTCATCGTCGCCACGGGGCTGGTCACCAATCTGCGCTTCGTCATCTACAGCGCCGCAATCCGCCCCTGGTTCGTGGATCAGCCGGCGCGCAAACGCGCCGCGCTCGGCTTCTTCATGACCGATTTCACGTTCACGCTGTTCATGCGTCATGCGCAGGAAGGCAAACTACCGGAGCGGAACCGCGACGCCTGGTTCGCCGGCGTTTGCACCAACAACTGGATGACCTGGCAGGTTTCGGCGCTCACTGGAATCGTGGCGGCGAGTTATGTTCCCACGGACTGGGGGCTGGAATTCACCGGCACATTGGCGCTGGTCGCACTGGTCGGGCCCAGTCTGGTCACGCGCCCGGCGTTGTTGGGCGCGATCGTCGCGGCGGCGGTGGCACTGGCTAGCTACCACATGCCCTACAAGCTCGGACTGTTCTGCGGCGCCATCGCCGGCATCGTCGCCGCAACACTTGCGGATTCATGGCAGCAACGTGCGCCGCCCGCGCAGCCGGAATCCGCATGAACGAACCCGTTTCCGGAATCGCGCTGGGCGGGGTGATCGTCGGGTTGGCGCTCTCGACCTTCCTCACGCGAACCTCGTTTCTGTTAGCGGGAGCGCGCCTGCGCTTGAGCCAGCGCGTCGAAGCCGCGCTGCGTTACGCGCCGGTGTGCACGCTGGCGGCCATCATCGTGCCGGACGTGCTGATGCACGGTGTAAATGCGACTCTCGATCTGTCCTTGCTCAATCCGCGCCTGATCGGCGCGGCCGCCACGGGGCTGTGGTTGTGCTGGTCGCGGAACATTTTTGGCTGTCTCGCGACCGGAATGGCGGCCTACAGCCTCGCCCGACTCTATCTATAGCCGGGTCTTGCCCTGACCAGAGGCGGACGGGTGGTATCCGCATCGCGATGATCGGGGTCGACGCCGTGTCGTGGTTCCCCGGCGATGAGCAGGGTGAAAAGGCGGCCGCGCCACCTCAGGCAGGAGTTTTTCCGAGCATCCAGGCGTACAGCGCGAGCAATACCCACCAGACGAGGGCGGCGCTGATGAGGTCGTGGGAAAGAAAATGCGCGCCGCGCGCCTCCTGACCGATCGAGAATGCGAGCCCGACGCCGAGGCCGAGCGCCAGCGCCCAGCGCGCGATCCGCCGGCGGCGGCCGCGCAACGCGAAGTACAGGCTCATCAACGCGAAGCCGGACGAGGAATGCGCGCCCGGAAAACACTTCGCGCGCGGTAGAAAGTCGGGCCGGTCGGCGAACAACGCGACGTAGGGCCGTTCGCCGCCGAAACCGGCGAGATCCCAGGGGCAGTCGACGTTGCTCACGGCCTTGAGCGTGCCGACGAGCGCGGTCGAAATCACGATGGCCACGAATACGTACAGCGTCTCACGCCGCCACGGCGCCAGCCGCGCCACCTTGAACGACAACAACCATGCCGCGAGTGCTGCGAAGCCGGCCGCGCGCGCCACCCAGCGGCCGGCGCTGTGAATGAGTCCGTGCGCCCACCAGTCGCCGCTGCCCGCGCCGAGCCAGCCGTGCTCCGCCGAGTAGAACAGCCCGTTCGCGATCGGCCGGTCGAACCCACCGAGTACGAGCACGGCGAACATCACCAGCAGCACCACGCTGGGCCAGAGGACCAGCGCGCGCCAATCACGCAGATTCATCATCAGTTGTAGCGGCGCTCGTGGAACAGCTCGGAAGCCGTCTGATAGTAGGCGATGGCAAGGTCGTTCAGTTCGCGATTACGCGGCGCCCGCCGGTACGAATCCGTGGCGGCGTCGTAGAAGAAATTCTCGGTGCTCTTCTGCAGGCCGAGAATCGCGAGCTGGTTGCCGCGCAGGATGGCCACGTCGTGGTTGTGGCTGAAGAACACGACCCGGTCCGCGGCGTTGGTGTGCAACACATCCTGGCCGAAGAAAGGCGCGTGATACGGCAGGCCTAACAACCCGAGCACGGTCGGCGCCACGTCGATCTGCGTGGTCAACGAGTCGACCCGCCGCGGCTGCAGGTGCCGCGGGGCGTAGATGAGCATCGGGATTTCATAACTCTTGATGGGGATGTCCTGCTTGCCGTAAACACGGGCGCCGTGATCGGCGACGACCACGAACACGGTGTTGTCGAACCAGCCGTGTTTCTGCGCCTGGTCGAGGAAATATCCCTGCGCGAAATCCGCGTAACGCACGCCGGCTTCGCGGCCGCCGCCGGCGGGTTTCACGCCCGGCACACCTGCGCGGAACGTGAACGGCTTGTGGTTGGAGGTGTTCATGACGATCGCGAAGAACGGCTGGCCGCCTTTCGACAGATCGTCGAAGTGATCGAGTGCCAGGTCGTACAGATCCTCCTCGGCAACGCCCCAGATGTTCTCGAACCGCGTGGGCTTCGTGATCGACTTGCGGTCGAGCACTTCGAAGCCATTGTTGGAATAGAAATAGTTCATGTTGTCGAAGTAGCCGTAGCCGCCGTACAGAAAACTCGTGCTGTAACCGAGCGAGCGCATGACCGAACCCCAGTTCGCGATGTTCTCGTTGCCGGGGCGACGCACGATGGACACGCTCGGAATCGGCGGGAAGGACGCGGTGATGGCTTCGAGCCCGCGCACCGTCCGTGTGCCCGACGCGTACATGTGTCGGAACCACATGCTCTTCTGCGCATACCGATCGAACTCGGGCGTCCAGTCGCGTTGGCTGCCGTAAAGTTTCGAAAATTCGGCGCCGAAGGACTCGCTCGCGATGACGACGACGTTCATTTTGCCGAGGCCATCGGCGCGCGCGGGGAATTCCCGGTCGATGCGGCCCTCGGCGAGTCGCGTGAATTCGCCGCCGCCCTGCGACAGTGCCTTTTCAAGCTCCAGGAGATTCTGCTGGCGATTGCGGCTGGCGTAATACGCGCCGTAGTCGATCTCGCTGGTGCGCATAGCACGGAAGAAACTCATCGCGCCGTTGGTGGCGAGTTCATTGGCGATGCGATTGCGCGACAGGCTCAATGAACTGCTCTGGAAGGTGAGCGCGGCCGTTGCCACCAGCGCCAGGTAGATCCCGAGCGTTCGGAATCGCTCCCTGGGCGGGGAATGCAAACCGGCGCCGGTGAGAAGTTGCCGGCGCAGCAGCAGCACCATCATGACGGCCAGCGCCGCGCCGAGCGCGAGCACGGTGAAAACCGGGTACTCGCTGCGGATGTCGCCGACGACTTCGCCGGGATACATCAGGTAATCGACCGAGACGAGATTGAAGCGCGAGTCGAACTCCTCGAAGAAGAAATACTCGGCGACCGCGACGAATGTGAGGCCGAACATCCACAGGAAAGCGCCGGCGTTGATGCCGAGCTTGACCGCGCGCGAGGCGCGCCAGCGATCGGACGGCAGAGCCAGGAACAACGCGAACGGCGCCAATAGATAGAGCGCCTGGACAGCATCGGCGATCGCGCCGGCGGGAAAGATCCACAACAGCGCCGGCAACGATACCTGTTGCTGGAAGCCGAACTGCGCCCACAGGACGACGCGCAGAACCGCGCCGAGGCAGAGGTACCAGAACGCCAGCGTGATCAACGGCCAGAAGCGCGCGAGGGAAGGATATCGTTCGATCAATTAGGGGTCCTCGAGAAGCTTCCGAAGCTGCGTCTGGTTTCGATCAGTAACTGGCCGTTCGTTTTCGCCCTGACGCGGCGACCGCCTTGGACGATGGTGATGGCGTAAGACGGCCTGCCGGCCCCCGATCAATCGCTCCCGCCGCGCAAATGATTGCTTGTTAAGGGGTTTCTCACCGGTTGCGATTGATTGTGGAGGTACCTGCCGTCTAACCTGCAGGCCGATGGAAGACGATCGGCTGGTAGAGCGGCTGTTGGCGCGCGATGAGGCGGCCCTGCGCGAATTTTTCGACGAATATTTCGGGCGCCTGTACCGTTTCGCCTTCGCACGCCTGCGCGGCGACGCGGCACTGGCGGAAGACGCGGCGCAAGCAGCCATGGTCCGCGGCCTGCGCGGATTAGCGGGTTTTCGCGGCCAGGCCAGTCTGTTTTCATGGCTGGCGCAGATCTGCCGCAACGAGATCGCCGATCTCGTGGAAAAATCGGCGCGTATCTCGGCTCACACGACGAGCCTCGATGCGGAAGGAGCGACCCGCGACGCCGCACATGCGGTCGCGGATGCGGACGCCGACGGCGAAGTATCGCTGCTGAGCGGCGAGAGAATGAAGGTCATCCGCCAGGTGCTGGACGAGTTGCCCGGCCGGTACGGAGAGATGTTAGAGCTCAAATACATAGAGGAGTGGAACGTCGAACGGATTGCCGCACGCGTCGGGCTGTCGTTCGAAGCCGCTCAGTCGCAGTTGCAGCGGGCGCGGCTGGCGTTCCGCTCGGCGCTCCAGGCACGCGGCCTCGCCGCGCAGGATCTGCTGCCATGAGTTTCACCGGGGAAGAAGAAACCGCACGGTTGTTAGGCCAGCTCAAGGCCGAGCCGTCCGCGGCGGCGCGCGCCCGCGCGTTCGCGAAAATCAGCAAAGAATTTCACGCGGCCACACAACCGGCCGGTGCGTCCTTCTCCACGCGCCGGTGGGCGGTCGCGGTCGCGGTGTTGGTGGCGGTCGCGGGTGGCATGGTCTGGCAGGCGGAGCAACCGGCCGCGCGGGTCGCGAGCCTCGAGGCATTGGACGGCTCGCTGGTGGCGCACGGCGCGCACTGGTTCAGCCGCGACGTTCGATCGCAGGCCGGCGCGGTGTTGTCGGCCGGTGATTCGCTCACCGTTTCGAACGACGGCGGTGCGTTGCTGCGCATGTCGCCCGATCTCACCGTGCGCCTCGCGGCCGGCACACGTGTGCGTCTCGATGGCGCGGAAGAAATCGAACTCACCGTGGGTGTTGCTTTCGTCGATGCGACACCCGGCGCGCACACGCCGCTGCGTATCGTCACACCACACGGCGTCGTCACGCATCTCGGCACGCAGTATCTCGTGCGCTCCGAACGCAACGAAATCGAAGTGTCGGTGCGCGAGGGCAGTGCGCAACTCAAGACCGGTCAGGCGACGGTGGTTGCCGGTGCCGGCGAGTGGCTGCTGCATCGCGACCACAATGGCAGAGTCGACTCGGGCAAGTTGCCGGTGGACGACGTGCGATTCGACTGGATCGCCGCGCTGCCCACCGGATTCAAACTAGATGGATCGACCCTGGCTCAGTTCCTGACCTGGTTCCATCGCGAAACCGGCCTCACGACGGTTTACGTCGAGGGCCTCGACAGCACACACTTGGGCGGTGTGCGACTCAAAGGCTCGGTCGACGATCTCGAACCGCTGGAAGCCCTGAGCCTGGTTCTCTCAACCGCCGACCTCGCCTGGCACCGCGACGGCCAGAAAGTGATCATTGCGCAACGCTCGCGGAAGGCAAGCTGATGTATTGAGGGCAGGCGCGCTGGCGCTGCTGGCAACCTGCGGGCTGCTGGCCGGCAACGCGTGGGGCATCTCCGCGGGTGAGCCGCTGTCGGCCGCACTCGATGAGCTGCAGCGCAGCGGTCTGCGTGTCGTGTATTCCTCCGCACTGGTAACGCCAGACATGCGCCTGTCGAAAGACCCGGGCCGTGGCGTGCCCGAGGACATCGCGCGAATCTTGTTAGCCGAACATGGCCTCGCGCTCGCGCCCGTGCGGCCGGGCGTCTTTGCCGTGGTCCGGGCCGCCGCCGCCGCTACTGGTGCGGCGGCGCCCAAGCCTGCGACGGTCGCGGAGGTAGAGGGGCCGCTCGAAGAAGTCGCGGTATTCGCGAGTCGTTACCGCGTCGTGCCACGCGGCGACGCGGCCACCGCCGAGCTCAAACGCGAGGACATCGAGGCTTTGCCCGGCCTCGACCAGGACGTGCTGCGGGTGACCAGATATCTTCCGGGCACCGCAAACAATGGCGTTTCGTCGCGCCCCTACGTACGCGGCGGCCGGCAGAACGAACTGGCGGTCTACTACGACGGCATCCCGCTGTTCGAGCCGTTCCACTTCAAGGATTTCCAGGGATTGTTAGGCGTGCTCGATCCGGCGGTGGTCGACAGCCTCGACTTTTACAGCGGCGTATTGCCGGCCCGTTTCGGCGACCGTCTGTCGGGTGCGCTCGACATCGTGCCGCGCGCCGCCGGTGCCGACGACACATGGATCTTCGGCCTCTCTCCGCTGTTCGCCTCGGCCGTCACCAGCGGCAAGTTCGACAAACACGACATCGAATGGCTGGGCGCCGCGCGCACCAGTGTCGTGGGCCTGGTGCTCGACGATCTGGACGAACGCATCGGGGACCCGGATTTCACCGATGCGCTGGCGCGATTCACGCTGCCGGTAGGCGAACACGGCCGGATCGTCGCCGGCTGGATGGTGCTCGATGACGCCCTGGATTTCAAACGCGCCGACAACACCGAGATTGCACGCGCGAGTTATCACGATGGCACCGGCTGGCTGCGTGGCGAGTTCGGCCTCGGCGCCGGCTGGGACATCCACGCCGCGTTGTCGCATACCGAACGACACACCACTCGACGCGGCTCGATTGCGCGCAACAACTCCGTCGGCAGCGTGGACGACGTGCGCCGCCACGACGCCAGCACCGCCCGGGTGGAGGCGTTGCGGCAAGCGGGCCGGTCGCAGTGGGTGGCTGGCCTCGAGGTGCAGCACTACGTTTCCGGATACGAATACCGCGGCGCAGCAGTGTTCGATCCGCGGTTCGCCGCCGCGTTCGGCCGGCCGGACGAATTCTCGCTCGCGCAGGATCTCGACGTCGGTGGCAACGCCTACGCGGCCTATCTATTCGATGCCTGGCGCATGACCAAGGCCCTGACGCTGAGCGCGGGCCTGCGCTGGGACGCGCAAAATTACGACGGCTTCAGCGATTCGCAATTGTCACCGCGCCTGGCGCTCGAATACGCGCCCGACGATCGCTGGCGCCTGCGCGCGGCGGTCGGACGCATGTATCAGGCCGAGCGGCCCGATGAGCTGCAGATCCAGGACGGCGAGGGCATCTTCCATCCGGTGCAGCGGGCGGACCAGGCCGTGCTCAGCGTCGAGCGCCGCATCGGGCGAGACTGGTCGTTACGCATGGAGACTTTCCAGAAACGAATCAGCGATCCGCTGCCTATCTACGAAAATCTGCTCGACGCGCTGGTGCCGCTGCCCGAGCTCGAGGTCGACCGGGTGCGCGTCGCGCCGCTCGCATCACATGCCTACGGGGTCGAATCCACGCTGCGTTGGCAACCGGCCGAACGCTGGTCCAGTTGGCTGACCTACAGCTGGACGGAGTCGGAGGATGAGTTCGCGGGGTTCAAGCGTGCACGCACCTGGGATCAGCGCAATGCCGTGAATGCGGGCCTGTCATGGATACGGCGTCCGTGGCAGTTGTCGGGCACGGTGCAATATCGCAGCGGCTGGCGGCGTAACGCGCTCGACCTCGTGGATCCGGCTACCGGCCAACTGGCGCTCGAGCCGCGCAATTCACTGGCGTATCCGCGCGTCGTTTCCGTCGACCTGCGCGCCACCTGGACCTGGGCGCTGCCGGCGAGCGCGCTGCATTTCTACGTCGACGTCGGCAATGCCGCAAATCGTCAGACACCCTGTTGCACCGGGTATTCGCTGGAGCAGGAAAACGGCGCCTGGTCGCTGAGCCGCGACTACAACAGCACCTTTCCGCGCTACGTGTTGTTAGGAGTGAACTGGGAGATTCCGTGAAACCCGGGCCCCGCCATTTGGGTTAAGGTTGCGCCATGGAAAAACCCAGCCTCAACATCGTGCGTGCGGCCGACATCGCGGCGCACTCGCAGGAATTCTCGCACCCCTGGAATCCGAACTCCCTGATGCACGGCACGCAGCTTGCGCGCAGCGTGGGCCTGAAGCGCAGCGGCGTGAATTTCATCCGCGTGCCGGCCGGCAAGGAGGCGTTCGTCTATCACTCGCACCGTCACGAGGAGGAATGGATCTACGTCTTGTCGGGCCGCGCGATCGCGACCATCGACGGCACGGACTACGACGTGGTCGCCGGCGATTTCATCGGCTATCCGGCGCCGTCGGTCGCGCACCTGATGCGTAATCCGGGTCCGGACGATCTTGTCTATCTATCCGGCGGCGAAAACCTCGACTTCGACGTGGCGGAGTTCCCGACGCTCAACAAACGTATGGTGCGCAGCGGCAAGCAGGTCGACATCTACGACGACGCCGACTCGAAAACGTTCGGGCCTCTCTGACCAGCCGATTGCTTGGTCTTCCAGGCCGCGAGCACGGCCGCTTCCTTGTCGGCGTCAATGCCGGCTTTCAGCTTGTCGCGTTCTTCCGCCGGGCGGGTCAGATGCCAGGCCAAAGTGTCGTCGACGGTTTTCTTCAACGGCGAAACCTTCAGCCCCCTCGCGAGCGCGGCCTTGTTGCTGGTCCCGGCAAACGCCGCTTCGTCGCCCTTGGCCGGCAACCACACGGGCATCTCGCTCCACGGCTCGACCTTCTGCTCCTCCAGGAACGCAGCGGGCAGCCAGGTCGCCTTCGGCGCCGTCGCCGGCTTGACCTGCTTGTGGGCCGCGGCGATGCAGGCGTCGGTCAACTCGCCGAACTTGAACTCGTTGACGTTCGACACGAGGTTGTACGTGCCCATGGTCCGCTCTTCGATCGTCTTGAGCGTGAAGGCCGCCAGATCACGCACGTCGATGATCTGGAATGCATCGCCGGGTGAGCCGGGGGCGATGAATTCGCCGCCGCGCGCGGCGCGCGCCGGCCAGTAGGTGAAGCGATCGGTGTTGTCGTCCGGACCGACGATGAGCCCGGGACGAATGACGGCGGTGCGGCCGGGCAGCGCTCTCTCCGCGGCCTTCTCGCACAGTGCCTTGAGCGGGCCATAAGTATCGCCGTCCACCTTCTCGACGGTTTCGTCCGCGAGTTTGCCGACCGATGAGCCTTCATGGCGCGGCTCGCTGAAGTCCGGGTACACCGAGATCGACGACACGAACACGTATTGCTTGATGCGCGGTGCCAGCAACTCGGCCGAGGCGCGCACGTGGCGCGGCACATAGCCGGAGTTGTCGATGACGACATCCCACTCGCGGTTCTTGAGCCCGTCGATCTCGCCATCGCGGTCGCCCTTGATCCGTTCGATCCCGGGATAACGATCGGTCTTGGTCTTGCCGCGATTGAAGAACGTCAGCGTATGGCCGCGCTCGAGCGCGAGAGCGGTCATGTGCAGCCCGATGAAGCGGGTGCCGCCGAGAATCAGGATTTTCAGCGGCTTGATCTTGCGGCCCCAGGCGGGAACGGCGGCGGATACGGCGCCGGCCGCGGCCAGCGTGAGCAGTGTGCGGCGTTTCATGACGGCTCCTTACTTCGCACCGGGGGCGGCGTACGTCGCCACCCAGTCGTGCACGGTCTGGTACCAGAACAACGAATTCTGCGGCTTCAGCACCCAGTGGTTCTCATCGGGGTAATACAGCAGCTTCGACGGCACGCCGCGTTTCTGCAGTGTGTTGAACAACTCTATGCCGTGGTTGAGCGGCACGCGCAGGTCGAGCTGGTTGTGGATCACGAGAGTGGGCGTGTTGAAATTGCCCGCGAACGTGTGTGGCGAGTACTTCGCGAACTCTTCGGGCTTTTCCCAGTAGTTGAAGAACCTCTCGGTTTCCGCGCCGTAGTCCGAGCCTTGTTGCGCGAACATGTTGTAGACCGCGGCGTGCGCGACCAGCGCCTTGAACGGATGTTTGCGGCCTAACAACGTGGTGGCGAGGAAGCCGCCGTAGCTGCCGCCGGCGGCAACCATTCGCTCGCTGTCGATGAACGGCTTGGCCATCAGCCACTCGGCGGCCTTGATGGTGTCCTCGTACGGCAGGCTGATCCAGTCGGGGTTGATCGAGTCGGTGAAGTCATTGCCGAAGCCGCTCGAGCCGTGGAAGTTGTGCCAGGTGACGACGTAGCCCCAGCTCGCGAACACCTCGGCATTCCAGCGCCACTGGAGGCCGTCGGTTATGGCGCCATGCGGTCCGCCGTGTAACAACATCAAAAGGGGATATTTCTTCGTGGCATCGAAGCCGGGTGGATAGATGACCCACATCTGGATGTCGGCATCCTTCGCGCCCTGGTAGGTGACGCTCTCGACTTTTCCCTGGTCGAGGGCCGCGAGCGCGGCGTCGTTGATCGTGGAGAGTTTGGTGGCAACGCCGCTGCGGAGGTTCAGCGCCACCAGCGTCGGCGGTTCGGTGAAGCTCTGGCGGATCGACACCAGGGCTTTGCCATTACGCGACAGGGCGAGGCCGCCGAAAGACGACTCCTTGGTGATCGGGGCGGGTTTGCCGCCATCGAGACGGAACCGGTAGACGCGGCGCGTGCCGGCGTCGTCGATCGTGCCTAACAAACTGCGCGAGTCGCGTTCCCAGACGAGCCCGGTGACCGAGCGGTCCCAATTCTCGGTGAGGCCGGCGGTGGTGCCGGCGCCGCGGTCGAACATCATGAGCCGCGCGCGATCGCCATAGAAAGTCGGAATGCGCTGCTGGATGTATGCCAGCCGCCGGCCATCCGGGCTGAACCGCGGCTGATCGTCGTCGCCCTTGCTGTCGGGGGTGATGTTGCGCGCCGGCTTGCAGCCGCAGGTGGGCAGCAGGATCACGTCGTAGTTGGCGCGCAGGCCGGTCTTGTCGACGTTCGCCTGGAATGCCACTTCGAGGCCGTCCGGAGAGATGTCGTACGAGAAGGTGTCGACGTCCTGCTTCGAAAGGTGATAACCCGACATACGTGTGATCGCGGCCGGCTCGCCGCCGTCGATGCCGATCGAAAACAGGTGAGGCTCGGTATCGTCGAGGTAATGATCGAAATAGGAGATCGGCGACTTGGTCCAGACCTGCGCCGTCATCTTGGAGGATTCGCGCTCTTTCTTGCGCGCTGCCTGGTCTTCCCAGCGCACCAGGTCCGGCCACACCTCGCTCACGAATGCGATGCGGGTACTGTCCGGAAACCACTCCGGCACCGAAGCGCCGGTAGGTAGATTGGTTACGCGCCGCGCTTCGCCGCCGTCCACCGCGATCAGGTAGATCTGGCTTTCGGCATCTTCACCGCGGCGGGAGACGAACGCGACCCATTTGCCGTCGGGGCTCACCGTGGCCTGGGTGTCGCTGGCCTTGTCGCTGGTCAGTTGCCGCGCCGGTCCCCCGGCTACCGGCCACATCCACAGATCGGTGAGGCCCTTGTTGTCGGCAATGTCGTAGGTCGTGACGGGCAAGATGGCCTGCGTGCCGTCGGGAGTGATTACCGGTTCACCGAGGCGCTTGAAGGCCCACATTTTTTCCGCCGTCATTTGCCGCGGATTGACGGGCGCGGAAGTTTGCGCGAAGGAAACGGCGGCGAACGAGAACGCGAGCAGCGAAACTACGATGCGATGCATGAATTCCCCGAAGGTGGTTTGGCGCGATTGAGGGCCATTCTGACGATGCGCGATTTGTCGAGGCAAGCTTTTCCCGATCATCCGGTCCCGGTGTGCCTTCGTTTAGGCGATGGGCGGTGCGAGAATCAGCGCCATGAATGACGCGCCCAACAAGAATTACCGGATCAACGAATACGGTCAGCCGATCGGTCTCGACCTGCCCGGCTGGTCAGCACCGCCTTTTCCGCCGCATGTGACCCTGCTAGGCCGTTATTGCCGGCTCGAGCCGCTTCAGTCCGTGCACCACGCGGCTGATGTCTACGCAGCGCAGGCCGAGGATCGCGACGGCACACGCTGGACGTATTCCTTTCAAGGTCCGTACGCGGATTTCGCCGCTTACGAGGAGTGGGTGAAAGGCGCCGAGAGTTCGCGCGACCCGCAGTTCTACGCCATCGTCGATCAACAAAGCGGCCGTGCCGTGGGCACCTGCACCTACATGCGCATCGATCCCAAACATGGCGTGATCGAAGTCGGCAACATCTATTTTTCACCGCGCCTGGCGCAGACGCGCGCCGCGACGGAAGCGATGTTCCTGCTGATGGCCAACGCGTTCGCGCTCGGGTATCGCCGCTACGAGTGGAAGTGCGACAGCTGCAATCTGCCGTCGCGCGCCGCGGCCGTGCGGTTCGGCTTCACGTACGAAGGCATGTTTCGCCAGGCCATAGTCAACAAGGGGCGCAACCGCGACACCACCTGGTTCGCGATCGTGGACGGCGACTGGAATGGTGGTCTGAAGGACGCCTATCTACGCTGGCTCGACCCGGCGAACTTCGATGCGGCGGGCTCGCAGCAGCTGCGCTTGTCGAAGCTCACCGCGAGATTCGTGCATCGCGATTCGGCCGAGGCGTCGCCGCCGCTAGAGAAATACTGACAGTTGCTTCGCCACCAGCTGCGGCTGCGTTTCGAGGATGCGTTTGTCGTGCTCGGGCAGGTCGACGACCTTCGCATCCGGTTTGAGTTTCGCCACGCGCCCACCGGCTTCCCAGAAATTGTCGCGCGGCCGCAGCACCAGCAAAGGTTGTTTGACGAGCGGCAGGCGGCTCTCCGACTTCCAGTCGATGAGCGCGGCGCGTGCCAGCAGCGCGCCGGGCGGCGTGCCTTCCGGCGCCGACAGGTCGCGGTAACTGCGGCGCTCGGATTCGTCGAGCGCCGGAGCGCCGACCATGACCACCCTGCGGACCAGCTTCGGTCTTGCGATCGCGATCTCGGCCGCAACTGCCGCGCCGGAATGCGCGCCTAACAAGTCGATCTGCCGGAAGCGCATCGAATCGAGGAAATCGCCGATGGCCTCGGCGAAGCCCACGATCGACAAGGCGCCCGGCGGACCGTCGGATTCGCCGCAGCCCGGCGTGTCGGGGCTGTACACGGAACGGGTGGTGCCGAGAATCGTGGACAGCGGCAGGAAGGCGCGACCGGTGGCGCTGCTGGCATGCAGGCAGATCAGGGTGGTTTGCTCGTCGAAGCCGCCCCCGGCCGGAATGGCGTTATGCACGTGCAGCTGCCCGTAGCGGCTCTCGAAATAGGCACGGCGCAGGCGCGGCGTCGCGGTTTGTGTGTTCATCGGGGCGGCACGATACCGCAAAGAGTCGCCTTCCAACGCTTGCGGCACTCGGGATATCCCTGGGCGAGGCCCGGCTTGCGAGTCCTGGCCCGTCGGCAGCCTCCTACTGTGGGCGACAGGGGAAACGGCTGGATTTGACAGAAATGCGAAGCGCATTCGCATTTCGCGTGTCTGCGCCAAAGACTTCAACCAACCCCGGTATTCCGGGAGCTAGAATTCCCGTAGAAAAACCAGAATCTGGGGAATACCCGCGATGCCACCGGTCAACACGAGCGCGTCCTCGACGGACGCCGACAATGAGGCTACGGCCGAACTGCCGGTGCTCGACATTGCGGCGTACGAATCGACGCTCGAAACCATCGCGCATACCGACAGCTGGGTAGTGCCGTCGGTGGCGGCGTCGCAGGAGTCGGACGCGACGGTGCTGATGCCGGCGGCCAGATCCGAAGTGATTCCGACATTGCGGGCCGCCGAAGCCGGTGCGCACGATCCTCTCGATCACAGCGGCACGCATGAAATGCCGGCGCTGCCGAAGGCCGCATCCCCGGCCGAGACCAAGTCCGGCAAGGGCAAGGTCAACAAGATCACGATGGCGACCGCGGTGCCGGCGGCTTCGGCGGCAGCCGCGCCTCGCGCGCCCGCCGCCCCGATCGTGCTGCCGCCCTCACCGCCGCTCATCGAGGAGTTGCGTAATGCTTTGGCTTCCGCCGAGCGGCGCATCGAAGAACTCAACGAACGTGCGCGTATCGGCGATGCCGAACGCGGCGTCGCGATCGGGCGTGCCAATGCCGAGAGCGCCCAGCTGCGCGAGCAGTTAGGGCTAAGTGTCGAAGCGCTGCACACCGCGCGTGCGCGTCTCGGCGTGCAGAGCGCCGAACAGCCCGAGCTCGAAGATCGTCTGTCCGCGTATGGCGATCGCATCGTGGTGCTCGAATCCGACTGCGCCGCCCAGACGAAGATGATCGCGGCGAAGAACACCCTGCTGAACTCGGCGCAGGAACGCTGCTCGCGCCTCGAAGCCGACGTTACGAACCTGCGCGCCTCCGTGGCGCGCCGGGATGCGCAGATCGGCGTACTCGAGGCCGACCTGATGTCCCGCCAGCAGCGCGAGACGTCGATGGGCGTGCGCCTGACCGACGCGCTGGCCGCCACCGATCCGCACGTGCCGCACCTGCGCTCGGAAATCGTCGCCCTGAACGAGCAGATCCGCACGCTCAATGCCGAACTGCGGGCGGCGCAGACGCGCGCTGGCGAGAAGGACGACGACCTCCAGGTCGCCGAAGAAAGCATTCGCAATCTCGAGATCGAAGTCCGCGACAAGACCGGCAAGCTCGAAGAAGCCAACGTCACCGTCGAGGAATGGCGCGCGGTCATCGCCGAAAGCCAGCGCTCGATCCTGCAACGTGATGGCCGCATCCAGCAGCTCGAAGGCGACCTCGAGAAACGCGTCGCGGCCGTGCCCGCGGTCGATAACTCGTCGCATCCCGGCGAAGACGTGGCGCTCGAGGGCCCGGCCCGGGTCCTCATCCGCACCGATGGCAACACCGATTTCGTGCACGTGCTCGGCCGCCGGACGCGAATTGGCCGGGGTCCCGACAACGAGATGGTGCTCGATACCAAGCACATCAGCCGTTACCACGCGGTACTGCTGGCGGGGCCGGTACACACTTCGATCGAAGACCTGAACAGCACCAATGGGGTGTTCGTCAACGGCAAACGCGTCGCGCGCCAGGTGTTGAAGGACGGAGACCGCGTGACGGTAGGCAGGACGCAGTACAGGTACACCGTCCGGTCCTAGGGCGCTGCTAATATGTCGGTCATCAGCTTATGACCGACAACTACATCGAAAGAATTCTCCGCGCCCGCGTCTACGACGTGGCGATGGAATCGCCGCTCGAGGCCGCCCCGCGGCTCTCACGCCGCATCGGCAATTCCGTGCTGCTGAAGCGCGAGGATATGCAGCCGGTGTTCTCGTTCAAGCTGCGCGGCGCCTACAACAAGATTGCCCACCTGTCCGAATCGGTCGCGAAGCGCGGGGTCATCTGCGCGTCCGCCGGCAATCACGCGCAGGGAGTGGCGCTGGCCGCGAAGAAGCGCGGCATCCCCGCGACGATCGTGATGCCGCAGACCACGCCCAGCATCAAGGTAAGCGCAGTGCACGATCTCGGCGGCGAAGTCGTGTTGCACGGTGACGACTACGACGGCGCGTACGAACACGCGCAGACCATCGTGCGCGAACGCAATCTCGCCTTCGTGCATCCGTTCGACGATCCGGACGTCATCGCGGGGCAGGGCACCATCGCGGTGGAAATCCTGCGCCAGTCGCGTGGTGACATCGATGCGATCTTCGTGCCGGTGGGCGGCGGTGGTTTGATCGCCGGCATCGCGGTGTACGCCAAGTACCTGAATCCCAAACTCAAGATCATCGGCGTGGAGCCGGTGGATGCGGCGACGATGTACGAATCACTGCGCGCGAAGAAACGCGTCACGCTCGATCGCGTCGGCATCTTCGCCGACGGCGTCGCGGTGCGGCGGGTCGGCGAAGAACCATTCCGGCTGTGCCGCGAACACGTGGACGAAGTCGTGCTGGTCGATACCGACGAAATCTGCGCCGGCATCCAGGATGTGTTCGAAGACACGCGCAGCATCGTCGAGCCCGCAGGCGCGCTCGCGGTCGCCGGCATCAAGAAGTATTGCGCTTTGCATCAGTGGCAGGACAAACGTGTCGTCGCGATCAACAGCGGCGCCAACATGAATTTCGATCAGCTGCGTTACGTGGCCGAGCGTTCGGATCTGGGACAGGCGCGCGAAGCGCTGCTGGCGGTCGAGATTCCCGAACAACCCGGCAGCTTTCTCAAGTTCTGCGAAATACTCGGCTCGCGTGCGGTAACCGAATTCAACTATCGCTACGGCACGAAAGAACGCGCGCAAATTTTCGTCGGCTTCGGCCTCGCGCGCGGCCGCGATGAACGTGATGAAGTGATGGTCAGCCTGCGCGCCGCCGGCTTCGGCGTCACCGACATGACCGACAACGAGATCGCGAAATTACACGTGCGATACATGGTCGGCGGGCACGTGAATGGAAACGTCGCCAACGAGCGACTGTATCGATTCGAATTTCCCGAGCGTAAAGGTGCGCTGCTCAAATTTCTCCAGGCCATCGGGACGCGCTGGAACATCACGCTGTTCCACTATCGCAACCACGGGTCCGACTACGGACGGGTACTCGCCGGAATCGACGTGCCGGCGTCCGACACGACCGACTTCCTCGATCACCTCAACGTGCTGCAATATTCCTACAGCGAAGAAACTAACAATCCGGTCTACCGGATTTTTCTCGGTTCCTGAGCCATTTTCTCGAGCCGGCAGGGAACACGAAGTGGTGACACCGGTCTGTGTAAGATGCCCCCGGCAGCCGTCATCAGGTCTCTATTGGTGTTCGACGACAAACACCCGCTCTTTGGCACCTACAAGATCGCCAAGCGTATTGCCATCGGCATCGTGGGCGGTTCGGTGCTGGTGGTTGGCATATTGATGATCGTGCTGCCCGGCCCGGCATTCGTGGTGATACCGGTCGGTCTCGGCATCCTGAGCCTGGAATTCGCTTGGGCCCGCATCTGGCTCAAGAAGGCCAGGACGAAGGCCGAGGAAATGGCGCGCAACTTTCAAACCAGGAATGGCCAAACCAAAAATGGTCAGAACAAGAACGGCCAGACCGGCAGCGGCCACGGTCCCGGCGATCCGCCCCCGGTCTGACTACTCTATCGGGAGCTCGAACATCAGCTCCCGCACGAAACGCACCGGCGGCGAGCCGAACGACAGCACCCGGTCGTGATATTCCTTCAGATTGAAGTTGTTGCCGGCGCGCCGTTCGGCTTCCGCGCGCAGCGCGAAATGTTCCTGCGCGCCCACGAAGTACACGGGTAGTTGGGCTGAGGTCAGCTGCGCACGCGTCCACTTGCCGGCCGCCTCGCGTTCCTCCTGGAAAGCCGACTCCGTCAGCAGCTTCATCGCGGCGCCGCGCGATATCCCGTCGACGTGTACGGCCTGGTCGAGCAACGCGTTGACTACGGTGCGGACGTACCACTTGAGCTGAATGAGGCGCATGAGCGGATCGCCGTCCATGTAACCCTGCTCGATCATGAGCCGCTCGGTGTAGACCGCCCAGCCTTCGACGAAGGGTCCCGAGCTCAGCACCGAGCGCAGCGTCGAGGGATACTTGTTCGAATGCGCGAGCTGTAGATAGTGGCCGGGCATCGCTTCGTGAACCGTGAGGTTGTGAATCGAGCGCGAGTTGTATTCGCGCAGGAACGATTCGGCCTGCGCGTGCGTCCACTGCGCCGGGATCGGCGAGACCGCGAAGAAAGTCTTCTGCGCGGGTTCGAGCGGGCCGGGAGAATCGCAATACGCCAGCGCCACGCCGCGCTGGAACTCGGGCATCACGATGATCTCGAGCGGCTCGTCGGGCAGCGTCACCAGGTTCTTCTCGCGCACGAATCGCGTCGTGTCGATCAATGCGGCGCGCGCGGCGTCGAGTACGGCATCGCGTTTCGGGCGCTGCGCGTAAGCGAGTTCGAGCGCGGCCCGGATCGCGCGTTGCCGCTGCGTGGCATTGGGCTTTTCCGGAGTCGGCGGCGGCGCACGCCGGTTTCTCAGGGCAGGGTCTTTCAGCACTGTGCGCGCGATCGCATACATGGCGGCATGGGAGGCTTCGAGTTCCGCCTCGGCACGCGCGCGGATTTCCTCGCGTGTCAGCGGCGAGAACAGCGCCAGCGCGAGTTTCTGGTCGTAGAGTTCCTGGCCGAGACGAAAGTTGCCCTTGGCGTCCGGCGCGAGCCGCTTCTCGAGCCAGATCTGCTGCTGGTTGAGCGCGCTGCGCGCCTTCGCGATGCTGGCGCGCACGGCTTCCTGTTGCTCGGCGGGCAGCGTGTCTAACTGTTGTGCGATCTCACCATCGAGCATCGCGATGAGTCCGGCGTTCTGCCTGCCCGCGGTCTCCGCGAAAACTTTCGGTACACGGGCGGGCACGAGAACCTCGCGCGCCTGCGCGAGCAGCCGTGGCAATTCATCGAGGCGTTTGCCGACGTTCCGCATACGCTCGCCGAGCGGCGCGAACTCGCGGGCCAGCAGGTTGTTGAGGCCGTCGCCGGCGATGCGCGTGTAGACGAGCGGATTCCACCGCCATTCTTCGAGCGTCTGCAGTTGCCAGCGATCGAATTCGAGATCGTGACGCAGCAGCCGCGCGTCGACCTGGTTGGCGCGCGACAATTTCGCGGTCTCGACTGCATCCAGCGCCACCAGATAACGCTCGGCGAAGCTCAGCTTGTTCTGCCAGCCAGCGGCACTGACGTCGTCGAGACGATCGTCGAAGCGGTGATCGCCGAGACGCGTCGCGTTGACCGGGGAAAGTTCGGTCGACTCGCTCAGATAACGCGCGGCCAACGACTCGAATTGCTGATCGGCGCTGGGCGGCGGCGGCGGCGGCGCCGGCGGTGCCTCCGGCAAGGGCGGCAGGGGTGCGCACGCGCACAGCAGCACGACCGCGGCACAAACAATGACTCGCGTCTTCATCGCATCGCCCTCGTGAAAAGCGCCCGCAATGGCCACCGGAGCGCGACGTTACCAGTTAAAGTGCGCACTCGCAGCTTCGAGTCTCCCCGCGCACCTTGAGCACGAATTCCCGTTCGCCTGCATGGCAGGCGTTGAGCCAACCCGACTTCGCCCGTTACGCGTTCGGCCGTCTCGCCGGCACGCTGGCCTGGCAGATGGTCAACGTGGTGGTCGGCTTCCAGGTATGGAAGCTCACTCGCGATCCGCTCGACCTGGGCTTCATCGGGCTCGCGCAGTTCCTGCCGTTTCTCGCGCTGGTGTTGCCGGGCGGACAGGTGGCCGACCGCTTCGATCGCCGCACCATCATCGCGTGCGCTTACACCGCGGAACTCACCGGCGCCGCGATCCTGTTGTGGTTCACCCTGTCGGGCAGCACCCAGGTGAGCATCGTGTTTGGCGCGGTGATGTTGTTAGGCGTGGCACGCGCGTTCTGGGCGCCGGCCGGCCAGGCGATGACGCCCAATCTCGTCCCCAAACATCTGCTGCCGGGCGCCGTGTCCGCCAATGCGGTGCTGTTCCAGGTCGGAGTGGTCGCGGGTCCCTCGATCGGCGGGGTGTTCGCGATCTTCGGGTATCACGTCGTGTACGGCATCGCGTGCGCGCTGCTGGCATTCACCGTGCTGATGGTGGCGAACGTCCGGCCGGTGCTGCCACAGCGTTCCGCCGAGGCGGCGCCGCAGTGGCGCTGGCACAGTGTGCTCGACGGTTTCCGCTTCGTCGTCGCGAAGAAGCCTTTGTTAGGCGCGATCTCGCTCGACCTGTTCGCGGTGTTGTTCGGCGGCGCCACGGCGCTCCTGCCGGTGTTCGCAACCGACATCCTGCACGTCGACAGCGCGGGGCTGGGTGTGTTGCGCGCGGCGCCGGGAGTAGGTGCCGCGATCGTGGCGCTGACACTCGGCCTCAAGCCCATTCAACGACATGCCGGCCGCTGGATGTTCGGTGGCGTGGCCGCGTTCGGCGTGGCCACCATAATCTTCGGCCTATCTACCAACTTCTGGCTGTCGCTCGCCGTGTTGGCGGTGCTGGGCGCCGGCGACATGGTCAGCGTGTTCGTGCGTCAGCTGCTGGTGCAACTCGAAACGCCGGATGCGATCCGCGGCCGCGTGAGCGCGGTGAATTCCATGTTCATCGGCGCATCGAACGAACTCGGCGAGTTCGAGTCGGGCGTCACGGCCAAGTGGCTAGGCACCGTGCGTGCCGTGGTGCTCGGCGGCTTCGCCACACTCATCGTGGTGAGCTCGTACATGAAAATCTTCCCCGAGCTGCGCAAACTGGACCGCTTCCCCGAACCGAAACACTAACGAAGCATTAGTGGTGTCAGGCGGGGAAAGTCGGGAAAACGCGCTGCGCAGGTGGCGCGAGTGGGCTGTCGTCATGAGCGCGTTATCCCGACTTTCCCCGCCTGACACCACTTCTCCATACAGGTCGACTCAAGCTCTCGAACTGGATTTACGCGCGGCCTGTACATAAATACAGTCCACTCATGGCAGGCGCAATCAAAGGTCGGGGTGCGTTGTCACAGCCTCCCGGCCGTTTCGACAAGCTGACCCAAACGCTCGAGCACGACGGCTGGTACGAAGACGAAGCGCCCGACAAGCGCGAGACCGTGGTGCTGCCCGAGCCCGCGCGCTCGGTCATCAGCCGCAACAAGTCGCCCGACATCCACTTCCAGGTGTCGATCAACCCGTATCGAGGCTGCGAACATGGATGTATCTACTGCCTGTCAGGCGAAACGCCGATCCTCATGGCGGACGGCAGCACCCGACTGCTCGAGGCCCTCAAAGTCGGAGACGCGATATACGGAACCGAGCGGCAAGGCTGGAATCGGCACTACGTGAAAACGCGGGTGTTGGCCCACTGGAGCATCGACAAGCTCGCGTATCGCGTCACTCTCGAAGACGGCACGACATTGGTCACCGGCGCTGATCACCGCTTCCTCACCGAGCGCGGCTGGAAATTCGTCACCAGCCCCGAGTCGGGACATGCGCGACGCGAACATCTCGAGATGGGTTGTCGTCTGATGGGCCCCGGCCCCGGCAAAACGGATATCGCCAACGAGGCCGTCAGAAGTTCAGCGCAACTGGCGGTCAAAAGCATCGAATCGCTCGGCAAAACGCTGCGACTCTTCGACATCACGACCGGCACGGAGGATTTCATCGCCAACGGCGTGGTCAGCCACAACTGCTACGCCCGCCCGAGCCACGCCTACGTCGGTCTCTCCCCCGGCCTCGATTTCGAAACCAAACTTTTTTACAAAGCCGACGCCGCAAAGGTGCTGGAATCCGAACTCGCCGCGCCGCGCTACCAGTGCGTGCCGATCATGCTCGGCGCCAACACGGACCCATACCAGCCGCTGGAAAAATCCCTGCAGGTCACGCGCTCGATCCTCGAAGTGCTGCTGCGCTGCAAGCATCCGGTAACCATTACAACGAAAGGCGCGCTGGTGGCGCGCGACGTCGACCTGCTCGCGCAATTCGCGCGCGACGGCCTCACGCGAGTCATGTTCAGCATTCCGACCCTCGACGACGACATGAAACGCGTGCTCGAACCGCGCGCGGCCGCGGCCGGCGCGCGGCTCAAGGCGATGCGGGTGCTGGCGGATGCAGGCGTGCCGGTAGGAGTGCTGGTTGCGCCCATCATCCCGGTGCTCACCGAACACGAAATCGAAGCGGTGCTCGAGGCCAGCCGCGAGGCGGGCGCAACCATTGCGGGTTACACCGTGCTGCGCCTGCCCTGGGAGGTGAAGGATCTGTTCCGCGAATGGCTGGCTGAGCATTTCCCCGAGCGCGCCGCGCACGTGATGTCGATCGTGCGCAGCATGCGCGGCGAACGCGACAACGACCCCGATTTCGGGACTCGCATGCAGGCCACCGGCCCGGTGGCGCAGCTGATCCGCCAGCGCTTCCAGCTCGCGGTGCGGCGCCTCGGATTTGTCGCCGACCGGAGAAATCTGCTGCCGACGAATCTTTTTCAGCCTCCGCGACGTACTCACCCACAGATGTCTCTCGATTTACCGTTATAACTTCGCTGGGCCGACGTTAAGTTGGGAACCACGATGCAGCGCCCGCGGTCACAAAGTGACGATGCTGCAACGTGGCATACTCGCCGCGCCCATCGACATCCCACATCTCGTCCTGGGAGAAGGTCCATGAAACGCGCCATCCGCATGACTTCCGTATGTTTGGGAGTTCTCTCGTTCGGTGTTTGGGCCAGCGGATGCATGCAGGCGCGCATCGAAGAATCACGCGAACTGGCCACACCTCTCGCCAAGGGCGAGCGCGTCGTCATCCTCGCCAAGCCGCAAATTGAAGGTGCCGGCGCGGAAGATGACTTCATGGATTGCGTCGGCGAAGGCATGGACGGCGGCCGCAATGGCATCGCCATTCACGACAACAACGATTTCGTCGACCAGATGTTCCCCTGGTTCGAACCGAGCACCGCGCCCGCCCGGCCGGAGGCCATGAGCGCGTTGCTGGCCCGCCCCGGCGTTGCAGAGCAGGTCTCCCGGACCGGCGTGCGTTATGTAGTCTGGCTCGACGGCAGCACTCGCAAGATCGACGGCGGCGGCTCGCTCGCCTGCGGTGCGGCGCCCGGCGGGGCCGGTTGCATCGGCTTCGGCTGGTGGGAAAAAGAATCGGCCTACGAAGCCACCATCTGGGATCTGAAACAGGCCAAGTCGGCCGGTAGCGTTGGCACCAACGTAACTGGAACTTCCGCCATCGTCGGGGCCATAGTTCCTTTGCCTTTCATCGCGCGCGTCCAGGCGACGGCATGTAATCGCATGTCGAACCAGCTGCGCAGCTTTTTCTCGGGAACCGACGCTATCCCCGCCGGTACCCACTAGTCACGAATCTGCAGGAGGTTCGAATGCGCACCTTTAATGTGATCAGCGTTGCCGTCGTGGCAGCGGTGCTCGTGGGCTGCGCTTCAACCAGCAGTGGTGGTGGTGGCGGCGGAGGCGGAATGCCGAGCCCTCCTTCCGGCGGTGGCGGCATGCCATCCGGCGGCGGTGGTGGCGAAAGCGGCGGATCCCCGAGCGGCGGAATGCCCGGTGGAATGCCAGGCGGCGGAATGCCTGGCGGCAGCAGCGGTATGCCCGGGATGCCCGGCGAGAGTGGCTCACCCTCGAGTTCAATGCCCGGTCTCCCCGGCGAATCTGGCGACGGCAAGTCCGGCGATTCGAGCAGCGGTTCGAAGTCGGGTGACGGTGCGAGCGGAGAGTCCGGTGGCAAGGAGGGTGGCAGCAAGGACGGCAAGTCCGGCAGCGCATCTCCCGACGGCCCCGGCGGTGCGCAGACCTCCGACGAGCGCCGTCAGTCCGGCGAGAAGAGCCTCGATGACTCGCTCGGCGATTTCGACAAGACGCTGAAGAAAGAACAGGAACGCGTCGCGAAAGAACGCGACGCGAAGGGCCAGGGCAGCGCCGAAGGTGAAGGCGACGGCGGTTCGTCCTCCGGCAGCGATTCCGGCGCGGGTGCCGGTGGTTCGCCCGGCGGCCGCGAAGGCGATCTGAAATCCGAAGGCGGCAGCGCCGGCGGCGAGAAGAGCGGCGGCGAGAGCAGTTCGAACGCGTCTAACAAGAGTGGCAAGTCCATCGGCGGCGGCGGCGGCGGTGGTGGCGGTCCGCAGACCAGCGGCAACGACGACGACATCGTCGCGCGGCGCCTGCGGAAGGCCGCCGAAGAAGAAACCGATCCGGAGCTGAAAGAACGTCTCTGGAAGGAATACAACGACTACAAGAAGTCGGCGAAATGAAGTCTTGAGGTGATGTCATGACCAACAAACTGCTTGCAGGGGCGGCGCTGGCAGCATCGATGCTGCTCGCCGCGTGTGTCACGAGCGAAACCAGGCCCGTCCCGAAAATCGTGCCCAAGCAGGCCACGGTGCACATCCCCGAGGCCGAGCTGCTCGACGTCGGCATCCGCGTGTTCGATCCGGGCATTCCGAAGAATCTCGAAGCCGACGAAGAAGCCCTCGCCAAGAAACGTATCTATCCCGATCTGCGCAAGGCTGAAGCGCGCTACATTCCAACACTGCTGCGAGAGACGCTCGAGTCCACGGCGCAGTGGGGCGCGGTGCGCGTCATTCCGAACACCGCCGATTTCGTCGATGTCATCGTCACCGGCCAGCTGATCGATTCCAACGGCGGATTTCTTGCGGTCGACGTCACCGCGACCGACGCCGCCGGCCGCGTCTGGATCAAGGACCGCCGCTACGACAGCCTGGTCGATCTCGGCGCGTACAAGACCACCGCGTCGATGAAGGCGCGCGATCCGTTTCAGAACATCTACTCGGAAATCGCCAACGATCTGGTGACTGCGCGTGACCTGCTGACGGCGCTCGATCGCGAGAACATCCGCAAGGTCGCAGCGCTGCGATTTGCCGCGGACCTCGCGCCGGAAGCGATGGCGGGCATGACGGCCAAGGATTCCAAGGGCGTCACGCAGGTAGTCAGACTGCCGGCCGATGGAGACCCGACTCTCGGCCGCATCGAGAAGATCCGCGAACGCGACACCGCGGTGGTCGACACCGTCAACGATTACTACGCAAGTTTCCACGACTCGATGGAAGACTCCTACGGCAGCTGGCGGCAGACAAGCTTCACGGAGCTCGAGAAAGAGATGCGCGCCAAGTCGAGCGCCCGCACGCGCACGGTGCTCGGCGCAGCCGCGCTCATCGCCAGCATCTTCGCGCCCAACAGCTGCGGCGGTTACGACTACAACTGCCGTCGCATCGAGAACGCCGCGCGCCAGGCCGGTACGCTCGGCGGCATCGCCGCCGTCCTTTCGGGCATGAAAAAGTACGCCGACGCGCGCACCCACGCCGATGCGCTGAAGGAGCTCACACTGAGCTTCCAGTCGGAAGTCGCGCCGCAGGTGGTCGAAGTCGAAGGCCATACGCTGCGCCTGACCGGCACAGCGGAAGACCAGTATCGCGAGTGGCGGAAGCTGCTCAAGCAGCTCTATCTCGAGGAGACGGGTGCCGCGGCTGCGCCGCCGCCCGCGGCTCCTGCTCCGGCCACCACTACGGCGACCAGCAACGTCAAGCCTCCTTCAAGTTAATTAGTTAGTCGCCCCAAGACGACCTGTGACAAACCAGAACCAGGCCGGCACCAAGCTGTGCGGCCGCTTCGTGCTCATCGAGAAACTCGGCGCCGGCGGATACGGCGAGGTGTGGCGTGCGCGAGACGAAATACGCGACACCGAACTCGCGGTAAAAATCCTCTACGCCCAGTTCGCGAATTCCGAACCCGCCTGGGAAGTGTTCCTGCGCGAATTCACACTGACCGCGCGGCTCAACCACCCGGGCGTTCTGCGGGTCTTCGAGCCGGTGCGCGGACCCGATGCAACCGTGCTGCCGATGGTGCTCGCGGGTGGCGGCGACCTGCGGCAGATGCGCGGTGCCGCGTACACCAAGATACTGCCGCTGCTCATCGACATCGCCGCCGCGCTCGAACATGCGCACGCGCGGCGCATCGTGCATCGCGACCTCAAGCCTTCGAACATCCTGCTCGACAATGTAGGCCGTCCGCTGCTGGCGGATTTCGGCGCCGGCGCCTCGGAAGGCGACAACACTTCGGGCCCTCCCGGTTCGCCGTTTTCGGCGAGCCCGCAGCAGCTTTCGGGCGAGCCGGCGCGTCCGGCGGATGACATCTACGGTCTCGGTGCGCTGGCCTACGAGTTGCTGTCGGGTTACCCGCCTTTCTACCCGGCCTTCGATGCGAAGCGGATCGCCACCGAGCCGGTGCCCAGGCTCAAGTCCGTCAAACCGATTCCGCCGCGGCTCGAACTACTCGTGTCGTGGTTGCTGGCGAAGCAGGGACGCGAGCGCCCGCCATCGATGCGCCACGTGGCCGATGAAATGAACGCGGTGTTGCAGGACACGCTTGGCCTCGACAACGCACCGGCCGAAACGGACACGCAGACCGAAGCGGCCATTCTCGGCGCGGCCGCCGACAACCTGACTCCCGCGGTCATGGCCGAAGATTCGCTGCCGCCGATGAGCACGGTGCGCGAGCTCGAAGAGATCGACCCCGGCATGTTGCCGCAGGTCGATGAATTACGTGCGCAGGTGGTGCGCGAGCAGCGCTCGCGCAATCGCCGCCGCGGCTGGACCATTGCCGCCGTGCTGGTATGCGCCGCGGTTGGCGTCGCGCTGCTGCTGCCCAAGCTCGCGAGCCAGCAGAAAGTGGACCTCGCCACTCTCAACGTGCCGGCCGGCCCGACCGACGCCGATGTGGCCGCGGAAAAACGTGCCACCGAACTCGCCGACAAACACAACGAGCTCGGCAAACGCGTGCTCGAACTCGACTCCCGCGCCGCCGCGCAGTGGGGCGGGGCCGATTTCGCCGCGGTTCGCAAGTCGCTCGACGACATCGGCGGCCTGCTCGAGCGCCGGAAATACGCCGATGCCGAAGCGCCCCTGGCCACGCTCGAAAAGACACTCACCGAAATCGAAGCGCGCGTGCCAGCCGCGCTGGCGGCGCAATTGTCGGAAGGAAGTCGCGCGCTGACCGCGGGCGAGTTCGAAAATGCGCGGCAGGCGTACGAGACCGCGCTCAAGATCGAAACGATCAACCAGGAAGCGACCGAGGGGCTCGCCAAGGTTGCGGCGGCGAGCGGTGTGTTGCCGACGCTGGTCGACGCGGAGAACGCCGAAAACGCCAAGGATCTGCAGAAGGCGCAAACGCTGTTCGCGGATGTGCTCAAGCGCAACCCGGGCAACACCGCCGCCACCGAAGGCCTGGCGCGTGTGCGCCGTGCGACGGCCGAAAACGAATTCAACGCCGAACTGGGCGCCGGCCTCGCCGCGCTGAACGGCGGACGCCTCGCCGAGGCGCGCACCCATCTCGAAGCCGCGCGCCGGCTGCGCCCGGACAGCGGCGAAGTGGGCGCGGCGCTGCAGCGCGTGGGTGATACCGGCGTCGGCCGCAGCATCGCCGACGAAGAGCAACGCGCCGCCAGTCTGGCCGCCCAGGAGCGCTGGGCCGAAGCACAGGCGATCTACGACGAAGCGCTGGCCCGCGATCCCTCGCTGCAGTTCGCGATCGCCGGCCGCGCCGCGGTGGCGCCGCGTGCGGAACTCGGCAAGCGGTTACAGGGACTTATAGACAAGCCGGACCGCCTCGCGGAAGACAACGTGCGTGTCGACGCCGAACAGCTGCTGGTACGCGCGCGGGCGCAGCCGCAAGGGCCGGTGATCCGCTCGCAGGTGCAGCGCCTGGAACTGTTGCTGCCTACATTCAATCAACCCGTAATGCTCGCGCTCGAATCCGACAATGCCACGGAAGTCGCCATCCAGCGGGTGGGCTTCCTCGGCGCCTTCGAAAAGCGCCAGGTCGAGCTCAAGCCTGGCAGATACACCGTGACGGGAAAGCGCAGTGGTTTTCGTGACGTGCGCCGCGAGATCACCGTTTCGCCGGGCGAGTCCCAGCAGATCATCGTGATTCGCTGCCTCGAACCGATCTGACAATCTGACGACATGGAACCCTCACCAACCTACGACGCCAACATCGTGCTGCGCACCTCGCAGGGCGATTCGCATTTCGGCGCGCGGGTGGTGGTCGATCCGGGTTCCGGCGCGGTGCGTGCCGATCACACCGACGCGCCTTCGCTCGTGGACGCGCCGCCGCTGGCCGGCATTCGCGCCGTGTCCGGACGCTGGCTGCTCGACGCCGCTTCCGACGGTCGGGTGAGCATCAACGGCGTCCACATCGCCGGCGCGCGCATCATCATCACCGGCGACGTCATCACCATCGCCGGTTCGCAACTGCTGGTCGAAGAGGCCTCGTCGAAGAGCCTGGCGCTGCGCCGCTTCGATCTGGAAGGCACCGAAACGTTGCCGCCGGTCGGTGACAGCGTACGGGCGGTGCCGCTGCCGGCGGAAGACCTGTCCATCGACATGGGCGCCGTGCCAAGCATCGAGGGTTTCACCGCGACGCGTGCCGCGCGGCCGGCGCGCGGCCGCTGGAACTACGCCGCCTGGGTCATGGGCGCCCTGCTGTTGGCGGTGCTCGGATTATTCGCGCTGCTGCAGCCCATCGCACTCGATCTGCAACCCGGCGATGCGACGGTCAAATCGGCGGGCAGCTTCTCCTGGCAGTCGGCCTCGAGCGTGTTCGTATTACCCGGCGATCACACCTTGCGCGCCTCGCGTGAGGGTTACATCAGCGCGGACGTGCGGGTGAAGGTCGGAGGGCCGGCGCAGGCGCACGCGCTCATCCACCTCGTCAAACTACCCGGCAAGCTGGCCGTGGATACCGGCGGCGTGGCGGCGGAAATTTCCGCCGACGGCGCGCGCCTCGGGCGTGTTCCCGGCACAATCGACGTGCCGGCGGGCGAACGCACGCTCACGTTCAAGGCGCCGCGTTATCTCGATCACGTGCAGCGCCTGGCCATCGAAGGCGGCGGCAAGAAGCAGGATCTGAAGGTCTCGCTCAAACCGAATTTCGCGGTCGTCACGCTTTCATCCGTGCCGAACGGCGCGCAGATCGAAGTCGACGGCAAGCCCGCGGGAGTCACTCCCGCGAAGCTCGAAATGGATTCGGGAATTCGCCGCGTTCAGGTTGCGGCGCCGGGTTTGCGCGTGTGGACCTCGAGCGTGGTGGTAAATGCCGGCGTGCCGCAAACCATCGGGCCGATCGAACTCGGCGCCGCGGATGCGCGCCTCACCGTGCGTTCGGTGCCCTCCGGCGCACAGGTGACGACCGGCGGCAGTTTCCGCGGCCTCACACCGGTCACCATCGACCTCTCGCCAGGTGTATCTCATGCGGTGAGCGTGGCGCGCGCCGGTTATGCGGCGTGGACGCGCGAAATTTTCGCCGAGGCCGGCAAGCAATCCACGCTCGATGCGCGCCTAGCGGCGTTGCTGGTCGACGTGCGTGTGCAGGGTACGCCTGCCGACGCCGAGGTGTTCGTGAACGGCGATTCGCGCGGCAAGGCGCCGGCGTCTTTGCAATTGCCCGCAAGCCGCTGGCACATCGAAGTCCGCAAGGAAGGGTTCAACCCATTCGTAACCGAACTCGTGCTCGCGCCGGGCATCGCGCGTACGCTCGACTTCAAACTGGTGAATCCGAAGGACGTCGTCGGCAACTCGGCCGCGAAAATCACCACCAAGTCCGGCATCAAACTACTCATCGTGTCCGGCGGAACTTACCAGGCTGGCAGCGACCGGCGCGAGCAAGGCCGCCGGCCGAACGAAGGTGCTCACAAGGTCACGTTGATGCGGCCCTTCTACATGGGTGAACGCGAGATCACCAACGGCCAGTTCCGTCAGTTCCGCGCGACCCATAATTCCGGCGCGGTCGGCAACGTTTCCCTCGATCTCGACAAACAACCCGTGTCGCGGGTCACCTGGGATGAGGCGGCCGAGTTCTGCAACTGGTTGTCGGCGGAAGAAGGCCTGCCGCCCGCGTACCAGGGCAGCCCTGACGCAGGCTTCATCTTGAGCGTGCCCGTGACGAACGGATATCGCCTGCCCACCGAAGGTGAATGGGAATTCGTCGCGCGCGCCGCGAGCACCGGCAAGCCATTGAAATATCCGTGGGGCGGCGATCTGCCCGTCGTGTCGGGTACCGCGAACTTCGGTGGCAGCGAAGCGGCCGAAGTGCTCGGCACCGCGCTCGCCGGTCACAAGGACGAATTCATCGCGGCGTCCGCGCCGGCACTGTTCCCGCCCAATGCGCTCGGCTTCTACGACCTCGCGGGCAATGTATCGGAGTGGGTCACCGACAAATATCTTTCGTTCGTCGCCTCGACCGCCGTGACCGATCCGCTCGGACCCACCGACAGCAAGGGTCATGCGTATCGCGGCTCGAACTGGCGATCGGTCAGCACGACGGAGCTGCGCTTCCCGTGGCGCGAAGGTTCCGCGGAATCGAGTGACGTGATTGGCTTCCGCGTCGCGCGTTACGTGGCGCCGGAATAGGAACACACATGCAAAAACTCATCGGCAGTGTCCTGGCGATCGGCGTGGCTTGCGTGGCCGCGATAGCCGCCACGACAGCGATGCTCAATACGCCGCATCGAATCGGTGCCGCGGCCGTCAACAGCGCGAATGTCACGCCCGCGGAGGATCCCGCGGCACCGGCCTCGACACCTCCCGCGGTGCCGGAGACCGGCAAGCCGGCAAGTCCCGGCGCGACCCCCGATGCGGCGAAGCCCGCGACTTCAGCCGGCGCCGCGGCTCCCGGCACGGACACGAAGAAGGAAGATGAAGGCGGGGACAAGGACCCCTACGAGGGCATAGCCCCCGAGGAACTGCCGCCCGATCTGCAATACAACGCGGATTCGAGCGTGAGCTTCCCCACCAATATCTAACTACCAGACATGTACGGCATCCACTTCGACCACCACACGTTGACCATCGCCCGCGACGGCGAGCTCGTCGCGAACGAACCGCTGGCGGTCGAGATCGCGACGCGCGAGCCGCGCTTCGGGCGCGACGCGTTGGCCGCCTCGCGCGGCCGGCCGGACGAAGTGTCGCTCACTCATTGGCGCGAACTCGGCAAGAGCGACGCCGCCGCGCGCGCCGTGGCGCTTGAGTTGCATGCGCACCTGCGCGCGCTCGGCGTCACCGAACGGGTCGACGCCATCGTGGCCGTACCCGCCGATCTGGATGCCGATGCGTTGACGAGCCTGCGCGGTGCGTTCAGCGCGGCGGGCTGCGACGTGCGCGATTTCATCGACGCCGCGGCGCTCACCGCTGCTGCTCTCGCCGAGCGTCCTCACTACGTCACGCTCGAGGCCGGTTGGCGTTCCGCCATCGCCACGCGTGTCGTGGGTGGGCCGGAATGCGCGGTCGAAGAATCCTTCGTGAGCGAACGCGCCAACCTGCTCGACGTTTACGATCTGTGGCTGGTCGGCGTCGCGGCGGTCATGGTCAAGAACACGCGCTTCGATCCACTGCTGAGTCTGGCAGTCGAGCAGCGGCTGTTCGCCGATCTCCCGGCGCTTGCGGCGCGCGCCGCCACTGAAAACAAGGTCGAAGCGGCGCTCGAATCCGACGGCTCGCGTTTCGCGGTCGAAGTCGAATCGCAGTTGTTCGCCGATGCGGCGCAGTCTTTCTATCGCGAGCTCACGCGTCTCGCGCGGCTGGCGCGTATTGCCGGCCAGGGAGCGGCGCTCGTGTTGCCGGCGGAATCGCGCCGCTGGCCGGGGTTCCTCGCGCGGCTGCTCGAACTCGAGCAGGACGGCCTGGTGATCGCGCCGGCGGGCCTCGCGGCGGTCGCCGCTTCATTGCAGGTGGTGGCGCCGGATGCGGCCGGACCGCGGCTGCGCCGTCACGTGGCGAGGATCACCGAGCACAGTCTCGCGGGCGAGATCGAATACGTCTCGTCGGTCACGACTTCGCCGGGCCGCGCTTTGCCGGTCACGCACATCCTCTTCGGCGGCGACTCGATGCGTTTCCCCGAGGTCGGTCTCGTCATCGGCACCGAGGAAGTTTCCAACACGCCGCACATCACCTTGCCGCGCGCCGCCGCGGGTGTATCGCGCCGGCACTGTTCGCTGCGTCGCGAAGGGGAACGCACGGTGTTGGTCGATCACAGCCGTCACGGCACCTGGGTGAATGGCGCGCGGGTGCGCGAACGCGCCCCGGTGCGCGCCGGCGATCGGGTCCGGGTCGGCACGCCGGGTGTCGAGTTCACGCTGATTTCCGCCGCGGCCTTCGCGCGCGACGAGGCAACGTGAAGAAGAAGCGCAAGGCCTTCGAAGTCTTCACGCTGTCGTTCCTCGACTGCATCTGCTGCGGCTTCGGCGCGGTGGTGC
>JBDTSP010000011.1:0-149822 GCA_039931065.1 Pseudomonadota bacterium
ATCATCATGGCGCCGATCCCGCTGACCATCATCGGCGTGATGCCGGGACACGCGCTGCTGCGCGCGCAGTTCACTGCGACTTCCATGATCGGCATGATCGCGCTGGCAGGAATAATCGTGCGTAACTCCATCCTGCTGGTGGATTTCATCGATTCGGAAATCGCCGCCGGCCGGCCGCCCGCGGATGCCGTGACCCGCGCCGCGGCGATCCGCGCCAAACCCATCGTACTCACCGCCCTCGCCGCAATGATCGGCGCGTTTTTCATCCTCGACGACCCGATCTTCAACGGGCTCGCGATCTCCCTGATCTTCGGAATCCTGGTGTCGACCGTGCTCACGCTGCTGGTGATCCCCGTCCTGTATTACGCCCATCTAATTCGAAAACCCGCGGCGCCGTCGCCCGAGAGGAACTGACATGGCTCACATCATTGTGGTTGGAGCAGGTATCGGCGGCGTGCCCTGCGCGTACGAATTGCGCAAGATGATCGGCAAGGAACACTCCGTGACGCTCATCGGGTCATCGGCCTACTTCGAATTCACGCCCTCGAACCCGTGGATCGCCGTCGGCTGGCGCAAGCGCGAGCAGACCCGCGTCGAGCTGAAAGCGCCGCTCGAATCCAAGGGCGTCCGCTGGATTCCCGACAGCGTCGAGGCCATCGACGCGACCAGCAAGTCCGTGCAACTGCATGGCGGCGAACAACTCGCCTACGACTACCTGGTAATCACCACCGGCCCGAAGCTCGCGTTCGACGAGGTGCCGGGGCTCGGTCCTGCCGGCTTCACGCAATCGATCTGCACGCACGAACATGCACTCGCGGCGTGGGCGGCGTACGAGAAGTTCCTGCTCGACCCGGGCCCGATCGTGGTCGGCGCCGCGGCAGGGGCGAGCTGTTTTGGTCCGGCGTACGAGTTTGCGATGATCCTCGATGCGGACTTGCGCAAGCGCAAGTTGCGCGATCGCGTTCCGATGTCGTTCGTCACCAGCGAGCCGTACGTGGGGCACATGGGCCTGGGCGGCGTGGGCGACAGCAAGGGATTGATGGAATCCGAACTGCGCCAGCGGCACATCAAGTGCATCACCAACGCGAAGGTCACGGGCGTCACGCAGGGCGAGATGAAAGTCGCCGAATGCGACGATGACGGCCAGATGAAGAAGGAGCATTCGCTGCCGTTCCGCTATGCCATGGTCATTCCATCGTTCAAGGGCGTGGATGCGGTCGCGGCGGTACCCGAGCTGTGCAACCCGCGCGGCTTCGTGCTCATCGACGCGCATCAGCGCTCGAAGAAATATCCGGCCATCTTCTCGGCTGGCGTGTGCGTCGCGATTCCGCCGGTCGAAGTCACGCCGGTGCCCACCGGCGCGCCCAAGACCGGCTACATGATCGAGTCGATGGTGAGCGCCATCTGCGCGAACATCGCTGCGGAGTTGCGCGGCGAGCCCGCGACCGCGCAAGCCACCTTGAATGCGATCTGCCTCGCGGACTTCGGCGACACCGGCGCGGCGTTCGTCGCGTTGCCCGAGATGCCGCCGCGCAATGTGACCTGGGCGCGCATGGGCAAATGGGTGCACCTGGCGAAGGTCGCATTCGAGAAATATTTCCTGCGCAAGGTGCGCACGGGCTCGGTCACCCCGGTCTACGAGAAGTACGTGCTCAAAGCGCTCGGCATCGTCGCGCTCAAGAACGATCGTTCGTGACCAGGTATCAATGCGGACGCGGATACGCCAATGTGCGCATCCTTTCGCGACAGTCGCTCGCATAGGATTGCCGGGCAGTATCAGGAGGACCCCGCCATGGCATCGATTCGTCGGACTGTGCCTGCAGTCAAGGTTTCCAGCGTGCCCTGGCAGCCGCCCCTGAACACATGACGGGGGCGGACACTGCCTCCCGGCCCTGCGTGCTCGCGATCAATGCAGGTTCGTCGACGCTGCGCTTCGCGCTTTACCGTGCGGGTGCAACCCTGGGTCTGCTGGCGCGCGGAAAGATTGCCGGACTCGGCCGCGACGATGCCGACTGGGAAGTCCAGTACACCGACGGGCGCGAGCGCGAGGCGCACCGCTTTGAAATGGCGGACCGGCGCGGCGCGCTTGCCTATCTACTCAAGTGGCTCGAGGCGCAGCCGGATTTCAAGGACATCCGCGCCATCGCGCACCGCGTCGTACATGGCATGTCGCATTCGGAACCGGAAGTCGCGACCGCCGCCTTGCTGGCCGACTTGAACCGCCACGTCGCGATCGATCCGGAACACCTGCCATTCGAGCTCGAGCTCATCAACGCGTGCCAGCGGCAGTATCCGCGGCTGCCGCAGGTCGTCTGCTTCGACACCGCGTTCCACCGCGGCATGCCCCAGGTCGCCAGAATGCTGGCGATTCCGCGTCGTTATCAGGCGCTGGGAGTCGAGCGTTACGGCTTTCACGGTCTCTCCTACGCCTACCTGATGGACGAGCTCGCGCGCCTCGGCGATCCGGTGGCGGCGCGCGGACGCGTGATCCTGGCGCACCTCGGCAACGGCGCCAGTCTCGCCGCGGTGCGCGACGGTCGCAGCGTCGATACGACCATGGGTTTCACTCCGGCCGCGGGAATCATGATGGGCAGCCGCTCCGGCGATCTCGATCCCGGGCTCGCCAGCTATCTCGCCCAAACGGAACACATGAGCACGCAGGAGTTTCAACACATGGTGAATCACGCAGCGGGACTGCTGGGCGTATCGGAAACCAGCGCCGACATGCGCCGGTTGCTCGAAAGCGAGGCTTCCGATCAGCGCGCCGCGGAGGCAGTTGCGATGTTCTGTTACCAGGTGCGCAAGGGGATCGGCGCGTTTGCGGCGGCACTGGGCGGGCTCGATACGCTCGTGTTCGCGGGCGGCATCGGCGAAAACGCGCCCGCCGTGCGGGCCCGCATCTGTGAAGGACTCGAATTTCTCGGTCTCGAACTGGATCGGCCGCGAAACGATGCCGGCGCGGGCATGATCTCCAGCACGAACAGCCGCGTTTCGATCCGCATGATCCGGACGGACGAGGAACAGATGCTGGCGCGCGCGGCGTTGCCATTCTGCGGGCCGCGATCTGACCCTGTGAAACGAAGGACGCCATCATGAAACCGATTCGCCGCATATTGTTCGCAGTCAGGAACCCGGACGCGCCGCGGCAGCCAGGCATCGTCAAGGCGATTCATATCGCCGCGGGCTTTGGCGCCTCGCTCGAGCTATTCCACGCGCTCTCGACTCCGGTGTCGCTCGAAGTGCAGCCGACCAGGAAGGGGCACGCACTCGAGGATGTACGGCGCAACGCGGTCGCACACGCCGAAGGCAGGTTGGCCAGATTCGCCGCGGCCGCGCACCGACAAGGCGTTTCATTGACGAGTTCGGTGACCTGGGACTATCCACCGCACGAAGCCGTGGTGCGCCGCGCGGCGAACATCGAGGCCGACCTCATCGTGGCCGAATGCCACAAGGGAACACGCACGCGCGCCTGGCTGATCCACCTGACCGACTGGGAGCTGCTGCGTACCAGTTCATTGCCGGTGTTGTTGCTCAAGAACGGCAGGCTCTATCGTCGCCCCGTTGCTCTGGCCGCGGTGGACCCCGCACATCATCACGCCAAACCCGCGGAACTCGACGCGCGGATCGTCGCAACGGCCCGGGAGGTCAGCGAGGCGTTTCGCGGCAGCATGCAGGTGATGCACGCCAACCACCCATCCGTGTTCGGGCTGTCACTGGAGCCGCCCCACGTCGATGCAACCTCGCTGACCCTCACCTATGCCGACCTGCGCCGCCAGGCGCGCCTGACGTTCGATCACTTCCGCCGCGCGGCGGGCGTCGCGGGCGCCCGCGCGCATCTCATCGAAGGGGATCCGGCCGCGGAGATTCCGCGCGCGGCGCGCAAACTGCGCGCGAGCATCGTCATCATGGGCGCGGTCTCACGCACGGGGCTCGAACGCGTATTCATCGGCAATACCGCGGAGCGCGTGTTGAATGCGCTGCCCTGCGATGTGCTGGTCGTGAAGCCGGAGGGATTCGAATCGCACGTGACGGGCGAGCCGCGCGGCATGCGCATGACGATGCCGCCACCATTCGCGCCGATGCCGGTCTGACCTCGAGACTCGCCTTCACGAAACCAGGCGACCGTGCCACTGACGCTTCGCGAACTCGAGCACCAGCAGGAGCGCGAGCGCCGCGCCCACCCAGATCGCGAAGAATTCCGCGCGGACCGCGCCAAGCCTGAAGAAGCCGCTCGCCGCCGGCCAGCCGAGTATCGCGGTCAACACCGCGACCGCGAGCCCGAGACCCCACCAGAGGACGGGATTCGGTCGTGCGAATGCCGCACGCAGCGATGAAGTGAACGTGCGATTGACGAAAATCAACGCGACGTTGACGCCCACCAGCGTGACGAATGCGAGCGTACGCACGCTGTCCGCCGGCATGTCGGCGCGACTCGCGCCGACAAAAACCGCGGCAACCACGGCCAGCGCCAGGGCCCCCTGCAGCAGGCTCCATCCAATCAGCGGTCCCGAGAGCAGCCGGCTCGCGGCACTACGCGGCGCGCGGCGCATCACATCGTTCTCCTCGAGCTCCGCTTCCAGGACCACCGAGCAGGCCGGATCGATGATGAGTTCGAGCAGTGCTATCAACAGCGGCGTCAGCAACAGTGGCGCACCGAGCGCGATCGGCAGCAGCGCGAGGCCGGCGATGGGCACGTGGATGGCGAGGATGTAAGTCATCGCCTTGCGCAGATTGTCGTAGATGCGGCGCCCAAGCCGCACGGCACGGACGATGGAGCCGAAATCATCGTCGAGCAGCACGATGGACGATGCTTCGCGTGCCACGTCGGTGCCGCGGCCTCCCATGGCAATGCCGATGTCGGCGGCCTTGAGCGCCGGAGCGTCGTTTATGCCATCGCCGGTCATCGCGACGATTTCGCCATTGGCCTTCAGCGCGACGACGATGCGCAGCTTCTGCAGCGGCGAGACGCGCGCGAACACGCAAACATGGCGTACGCGTTGCGCGAGCGCAGCATCGTCGAGGGCCTCGAGGTCGGCTCCGGACGCGACGTCGCTCGCGTCGATGCCGGCCTCGCGCGCAATCGCGGCGGCGGTCGCCGGATAATCGCCCGTGATCATCACCACGCGGATGCCCGCCGTGCGGCACTCGCGCACCGCCTCCGGAACCGATTCGCGCAGCGGGTCGGCGAATCCCACCAGGCCGAGGAACTCGAAGGAAAATGCGGCTACCGAGTCGGGCAGGGACTCGGGCGCGCATCGAGCCCTGGCCACGCCGAGCACCCGCACTCCGGCGCGCCCGAGCTCATCCACGCGTGCCTGCAGCGCCAGGCGCGATCCCTCGGGTAGTTTGCACAGCGCGGCGATGGCCTCGGGCGCCCCCTTCGCGGCAACCTCCAGGTCTTCCCCGGCGCGAAAACTCCACACTCGAGTCACCGCGAGCAACTCGGGCCGCAGCGGGTATTCACGCAACATCGTGGCGGCCGGTCGCGGCGCCACCCGTGCCTGCAAGTCGCCGAGCGAGCGTTCCATCGGGTCGATGCGGTGGTCGTCGCTGGCCAGATCCGCGGTCGCGAGCAGCCGCGACAACCCGGACGATTCGGCGATGCGCACAGATGGCAGCGCCGGATTCCACGACTCATCCGCAGCCGCGAGTTGCGCAATCGACATGACGTTGCGTGTCAGCGTCCCCGTCTTGTCGGTGCACAGCACCGTCGCCGAGCCGAGGGCCTCGATCGCACTGGCGCGGCGCGTCAACACGCGCGAGCGTGACAGCCGCCACGCGCCCATGACCATGAACACGGTGAGCACCAGCGGGAATTCCTCCGGCAGCAACGCCATGCCAAGCGCGATCCCGCCTAACAACGCATCGAGCCAGGAATCCCGCAGCAGGCCATACAGCAGGACCGCCAGCCCGCACAACACCAACGCCACGCTGCCGAACACCAGGACCAACCGGCGAGTCTCGCGTTCGAGACGCGGTTGTTCGCGCGACAGGGCGGCGAGCGACTGGCCGATGAGGCCCATGGCGCTCAGCCGGCCGGTGGCCATCACCCGTGCCAGCCCGCTGCCGCGGATCACGAGCGTGCCGCCGAAAACCTGCGCTTCCTCGCCGGCGCCAGGCGCCGACAGGTGCTCCGGCAGTTGCGCCGTGGCGCGCTTTCGCACGGCGACGGATTCGCCCGTGAGCAACGACTCATCGATCTCGAGATGATTGCCCGCCACGATCACGGCGTCGGCGGGAATGCGGTCTCCCTCGGCGAGCACCAGCAAATCGCCGCGGACCACGTCTCGACCGGGAATACGCACGCGTTGTGCGTCGCGGATCACCAAAGCGCGCGGACTGGTCAGCTCACGCAGTGCATCCAGGGCGCGCTCGCTGCGCCCGCGTTGCACGACGGCGATCGTCACCGAAAAGGTCGCGAACACGAGCAGCAACGCAGCCTCGGCCCGATCTCCGATGAACGCGTAGACAACCGCCGCCGCGATGAGCAACGCGAACATCGGCTCGCGCATCACGCTGGCCGCAATCGACAACACCGAGGGCCGCCGCTCGGCCGGCAACTCGTTGAAACCCTCTGTCGCGAGACGGGTTCGCGCTTCGACCGCGCTCAAACCCGCCTGCAGATCGCCGGCGCCCTCACCAGTCATTTCGAATGAGCGGCGGGATCGCTGACGTCCTCTTCCGGCTCGTGTTGCCAGCCGACGCGCGCCAGGAAATCGGAAATACCGAGCACATCCTCGAATGACAGGTGCGAGAGGCGTTTGCCATGCGTGGCCGAAAGCGGCGAGCGCCGGCCGTCGACGGCATCGTATATCTGCCGGGACAGATAGGCCGAGTGCTGGCCCGAGAGCCGCGGAATTTCCTTGATGTCGTCACCCTCACCGTTGGCGCCGTGGCATTTCGCGCACAGCGCCGAATAGAGCATGGAGCCGCGCTCGACGTAGCGTCCGTCGCCGACGCCGCGCTTGCCATCGCGCTCGAGGCGGCTGACGAACGAAGCCACATCCGCGATGTCCTGCAACTCGGGCAAGGCTTCATGATTTCCGGCGATGACTTCCATGCGGAAATCGTGCCGCTGGCCGCGCCGAAAATCGACGAGCTGTCGGGCCAGCACCCGGAAGTGTTGCCCGGCGATGCGCGGCGTCGAGCCCTCCACGACGCCGCCACCATCGGCGGAATGACAGGAAACGCAGTGCCGGAACAGCTCCTCGCCGCGCACCGGGTCCGGAATGCTGGTAACCACCGCGAGGAACTCCTGTCGCACCGGTTTCGCGGCGTGCACGAGCAGCGGAGTTGTCAGCACCAGGCACGCGAATAGTTTGAGCTTGTTCATTGTCCAGTTTCTCCTTGGCTCGTCGTCAGTGAATCTTCGCGATCATTCATCCGTGACGAGCAGTGGGCTCACGAATCCGGGGGGCTTTACGACGAGCAGGTCGCAGTCCACATCCTGAAGGATTTGCGCCGCAGTACCGCTGGCGACGGCGTGTGCCCAACGTGGCCGGCTTGCAGCGCCGATCACCAGGATGTGTGGCTTGTGTGCGGCGGTGAAATCGATGACCGATTGTGCGACGCGCCCGGGATTGCATACCGTATCGACTTCGGGCCCTCGAACTGCACTCACGGAAGTCTCCTTAGTCAGTGCGCTGCACGGAGCTCAGGTATTTCACCAACCCATCTACTTGATCGGCGGCCTGTTGATGTGCAATGCGATCGTCGCTGTCTTCGCCGAAAAACTCGTATCCCCACACCGGCATGTGGCGCGGTCCATGCGCTGCAATCGGCGCTTGTCCGTCGACAATCCGGAAAATTTCGTCCTCCGGAAACTTGCCGCCACGCCGCTCGGATATACGCGTGAGGTCCGGGACGGGAACCGTGATGAACTGCGCGACCGGACCGGTGCCGCGCCCGTTGGCGCCATGACAACTCGCGCAATAGCTCTGGAACAGCGCCTGACCCGACTGGGCCGTCCGCCCATCCGGATGCAGGGCTGAACAGGCTGCGACGGCGAAAAGCACCGGGACGACCAATGCCATGCCAGCAAGCAAGCACCTTCGCGGCATCACTCCACGAATCTCGGCAGATCACCACGCGCCAGCGCGGAGTCGATATCCGACTCGGCAGCGAGCCAGTCGTCGACCTCATGGCCGGGCTCAAATCCGCGATGTGCGGAATGGTGATAAGCCGACTCGGCGATCATCGCCTCACGTTCGTGCGGCTCGACGTAGGCCGAGCTGCGGGTCACGATTGAATTGCTGGGTGGCTGGCCGCCGTGTTGCGGTTTGCCGGACCGACGCTTGCTGGCGCCCTTGATGGTTCGATCATTCATGTAACTCTCCTTGAAGGCGCCGGACAGCCGGTCCGACGCCTTTACCGAGCCGACTATTGAACCTTGACTTCGACTGACTTCGCGGCCGACGTCCTGGTTTTTGGCAGATGAATCGTCAGGACGCCATCCTTGGAATCGGCACGAATGGCTTTCTCGTCGATGTTGTCCGGCACCGAGAAGCTGCGCGAGAAAGCGCCGCGGAAACTTTCGACGCGATGGATCTTCTCGTCCTTGGTTTCGGTGTCTTCCTTGCGCTCGCCGTGAATCGTGATCATTCCCTGATCGAGAGTGACCTTGACGTCTTCTTTCTTGACCGCCGGAAGTTCGGCACGAATCAGATATTCCTGTTCCGTTTCGCTGATGTCGGCGCTCGGCGCCCACTCGAATTTCCGGCCGTTCTCGGGCGCCACGCGCGAAAGGCGATTGAACAGGCTCGGCATCAGCCGGCTGAACGAGTCATCGAAGTCCCCGAAATGCTGCCATTTGATCAAGCTCATGATGATTCCCCAAATTGGTTTGTATGCACGATGGATCGCGGCAAGCTTCGCGCCGCCGTGCGCCCCGCGGGATTCGCAGCTGTGCGTAGTGGCATACGCAGTGTCCGCAGCCGCATCGCAACCCGCAGGGTCAACTGAATGCGCGGCCCGAGGTCAGACCCATTTTCTTGAGCACGTAAGCCAGCGGGCAATAACCCGTGAACGCGGACTGGGACAGATTGAGGCCGATGATGGCCGCCAGCGCCAGCCAGTAGGGGCTGACAAAATAGGCGAGCCCGAGGCTTACCAGGATCAGGATACCCGCGACCGCGAAGACGACCCGTTCGATTGACATCTTGTTCTCCATTCCCCGTGCCGAGGATTACATCGAGCCTTGCGGCGAGATCTACGTCGCGGCAGTAGCGTGCTCGCGCGCGTTTGCAGCGCACGCTTGCCTGCCTTGCACTGCAGCGATGAAGGCGGAAATCTTTTCTTCGTAGAGGGCCGGGGTCTTGATGTCGCCGTAGTTGAACCCCGTGAATGCAACGGCCTGACGACCCGCCAGCCGCTCCATGTCTGGCACCACCTTCTGCGCGGCGGTCGAGCCGGAGGTGGTGAAGAACGCCACGTCGTTGAACCGGCCGCGATGCATGCGCAGATAGCTGCGCACCGCAGGCGTGATCTTGCCGGCCCAGATCGGGGTGCCGATGATGGTCAGCGCATAGTCCTTTGGATTCTTTTCAAGGGCCGTGATCTCGGCATGGCGTTCGCGAATGCTGTCGAATATCGCTCGCAGGTAACCGGGTAAACCCCGCCGGCTCTTGAGATCGCCTATCTTCTCGCGGTCAGCCCCGAGCCGGGTCGCGAGATCGTCGGCCACCCGCTCGGTGTTGCCGCTCAACGAATAGTGGACGACGAGAATGCGCTGGCCGATTTTCATGACGTGTCATTGATAACGGTTTGCGCAAATTCATGAATCAGTAGTGTTACTCATCTCGATCGGTCCTGCGGGAGGCCGCCAGCAGCGCGTCGAGGCGCCGGTCATAGCCATACACGTCGTCGAAGAAAAGCACCGCGCCATCGGGATCGACGACCACCGTGCCGTACAGAATGAAAACTGGAACCGGGCGAGCGAGCCGCACGGTGAACGTGTTCGCGCCGCAGGTCGCCGTTTCAATGGCATCGGCGCTCCAGTCTCCCGGCGTCTCCTCGAGCAAATAGGCTGCCAGCGCGTTCGCATCGCTGACGCGAATGCAGCCGTGGCTGAAAGCGCGGCGCTCGCGCGAAAACAGCTGCGCTTCGTGGGTCGAATGAAGGTAGACGCTGTAAGGGTTGGGAAAGACAAACTTGATGAGGCCCAGGGCATTTGCGAGTCCGGGCCGCTGCCGCAAACGGGCGCTGCCGTCGCGCAAGGCGGCGACGCTGGCAGCGTTCGCTGCCAGCACCTGCGCATCGTTGCCACCGCCGCGGACGATTTCCATCTCGTGACGCGATAGATAGCCCAAGTCTCTCGAGATCAACGGCAGCAGTTCCTCGCGCACGATGCTCCTGGGCACGTCCCAGAAAGGCCTGAAGATCACGGACTCGATTGCGCTATCGAAGACCGGCGTCTGTCGCGCGGCCTGACCGACGATCACCGGTATCTGGATCGGCTGCGACCCGGTCGATCGGTCTGCAGGGTCGGGCAAGGCATACAGCATGTACTGCGGTACGTTGACGATCACCGCAGGTGGCTCGATGTCGGGTAGCCAGCGCCAGCGTTCCAGCGTGAGCTCGATCTGCCGGACTCGCTGTCCGATAGGAACGGTGAGTGCGGCGAAGGTCCTGGCACCCAGTACGCCATCGGCTTCGAGCCCGTGACGCCGCTGAAAATTTGTCACTGCGGCAACGAGGTCCGGGTCGTAGACAGATTCGGCGACGGCGACGGCGTCGCGCGGCGCGGGCGCGTCGCCCAACTCGGCGAGCAGCGAGCGCAATTTTTCAGCGCCGAGGTAGAAGTCTCCTGCCCGGATGGTCGAGGTGACCGGCAAGGACGACAGGTCCGTCCGGATGCGCCGATAGAGGCCCAGCGCCTTCTCGAGAGCCCGGTATTGTGCGGATCGCGGCTCGAATGTCGCGAGCAACTCGAGTGTATTGCCGGCGACTGCTAGGCTTTGCAGCGCCGCGACTCCGTCGAGCGGCGCGCGCCGGCGATTCAGCGCGTATCCCGCGGTGCGCGGATCGACGCGGCCATAGTGCAGCTGGGTGACGAGCCGCAAGGCGGCGCCGTTCATGAGTTCATTCAGGCGAGCCGATTCCGAGGGCTTTCCTTCACTCGACACTATCGCCGCCAACGCGCCCGCAAAGTCTTCGCCTGCGAGGCCGAACTCTTCGACGCGCCGCAGCGCACCCAGGATCTCCTGCGCCTGGCGCGTCAACTGCCCGTTCTGTACCCACAGCGGCGGGGGATTGATTGCAGATGACACGCCCGCGAGGAGTAAGGCGACACACAGGAAGCATGGAACGGCGATCTTCTTCATGGCTGCCCACAGCATGTGCAGCGGCGGTGGCCGCGAGGAATACGCGTTGTTACATAGAATTCATCCGACCGCGTCCGTAGAACCGCGCATGTGCACGGCTCGCGATGCGTGTCACATGCACCCGCAATGACCGGACTTCCACCACATCTGCTTCCGTTGTTGCGACCGGAAACGTATTCACATGCGGTCAATGACATCCGCCTGATCGAAACTCACATTTCCTGGGTGCTGCTCACCGGTGAATTCGCCTACAAACTCAAGCGCCCGGTGCACTATCCATTCATCGACCTGCGCTCGCCTGCGCGCCGGGCGTTTTGTTGCGCTGAAGAGATCCGGCTCAACGCCCGTTTCGCGCCGCAGCTCTACCTGGGCGTCAGCAGAATCATCTGCGACGGCGGCCGGTTGCGCGTAGCCGAGCAAGGCGAGCCGCTGGAGCATGCCGTGCGCATGCGCCAGTTCGATGGCGACGACGAGCTCGACCGCCTGATCGAATCCGGACACGTCGACACGGGCGAGCTTGAGAATTTCGGGCGTGATCTGGCGGTGATCCACGCCGGGCTGCCACGCGTGGCGGATTCGGAAATCTGGGGCAGCAACGCCGGTGTGCAGGCGCAGCTACGCACGAACCTCGCGGAATGTCGACAGCTGGCGGTCGAGTCCGGCACCGAAGCGGCCGTGGCAGCCATCGGCGAGACACTGGGTGCACTGCTTGCCAGGCTCGAGCCGGAAATTGCCGCGCGCCGGCAGCAAGACAACATCCGCGAATGCCATGGCGACCTGCATGCGCGCAATATCGTCCGTTACCAGGGGCGCCTCGTCGCGTTCGACTGCATCGAGTTCGAGCCCGCATTCCGCTGGATCGATGTGGCCGAAGAAATCGCCTTCCTGTGGATGGATCTCAGGGCGAGGCGGCGGGCGGACCTGGCGCACGCCTTTCTCTGCAGCTATCTCATGCAGAGCGGCGACTTCGGTCTATGCCGCATGCTGCGGTTGTATGGCGCGCACCGCGCGCTGGTGCGTGCGAAGGTGGCCGCGCTGGAGGCCGGCGGCGCCGGGCAACAGCAGATGCGCGCAACCGGGCTCGCGCAGCATCGAGACTATCTAGATGGCGCACGCCAACTACTCGAGCACGAGCGGCCCATCCTGGTGATCATGACCGGTCCGTCGGGTTCCGGGAAAACCTGGCTCGCGCGTCAGCTGGTGCCCCTGCTCGCAGCCGTCCACCTCAGTTCGGATGTCGAGCGCAAACGTCTGGCCGGATTCGGCGCAACTGCGGACTCGCATTCCGCCCCTGGCGGCGGTCTCTATACGCCAGCCACGAGCCGGCAGGTCTACGAACATCTCGCGCGCTGTGCCAACGCCACGCTGGCCGGCGATTTGCCCGTCATCGTCGATGGCACCTTCGCTCACCGGGAAGAACGCACGCTCTTCGCAAACCTGGCCGCCGACCGCGGCGTCGAGCTCGTCGTCGTCAATTGCCAGGCGCCGAGACGGGTGCTCGAAGCGCGCATCATCGAGCGCCGCAGGGGCGCGACCGATGCCTCGGAGGCCGACGTCGCGGTGCTCGAATGGCAGCTTGCTCATACCGAGCCCATCGCGGCTGATGAGTCGTTGCACGTCATTGATGCCGACACCACGCGCGCGACAATCGTGGCTGAAGTCAGAGCGGCTCTCCCCGACAGCTCGAGCTGAACTCGAGCGCGTGTGCTGCGTGCCGCTCGGCGCTGCGCAAGTAGGAAACCGTGCGTGCGAGCCAGGGTGCGACGGCGGGAAATTGCGGATCTCCCACGTGCCAGGCGGACAGTTTCGCGCGGGTGGTCGCACGATGACTCATATATAGGTGTGTCAGTTCTTGAGAGGGCGGATCGCCGCTGAGTGCTCCGACCCGATCGAGCAGATGCCGGGCCAGATCGGGCCGGCGTTTCCTTTCGATCTCCAGGGCGAGCAATGCCAGGTCCTCGTGAGGATCGAGCAGCCGCAGACGCCGGTCGAATTCCAGGCAGTCGATCACGGCCAGCGGAAAGAGGCACACGTGTTCGCCGCGCAGGTCCCCGTGCCCATCCACCACGCGTGTGCCGCGTGCACCGATGAGATTCCCGGCCAGGCGCAGGAACTCGCGTTGCGCGTCGGTCACGCGCGTGACCAGGTCCTGGTCGATCTGCCGACCGAGTCGGCGCAGTGCGCGCCGGTTCGCGAGAATCTGCCCTCTGATCCGGGCCACATACCGCCGAGGATCGAGCGGCGCGCGCGAAGCACGTCTATAAAAACCGGCCAACAGGGCCGCGAGCGGCTCCAGAGTTTCGCCGGCAATTCGGGCACGCCGCATGCGGGACTCGAGCATGCCCGTCGCCGGCAGCCGCCGCATTTTCACCAGCCAGTCGACGACGGTGCCCTGCCCGCCCAGACGCAACTGGCCGCGCTGCACGGTCAACGGCAGCACCGATAGATAGACCCCCGGCGCCAGTCGCCGATTGAGCGCGAGCTCCTGCCGGCAACCGCGTTCGCGTGCCGCGAGCGAGCGATAGTCCATGCCGGCCTGGCGCGCCGGCTTCTTGAGCTTGTACGCCAGAGACCCCGCGAGGAAGACCCAGGCGAAATGGGTTTCGATCGTCGACACACGGGGTGGCCCCATCGCGTAGTGCCGTGGTTCGCCGAGAAACGTCACCTTGTCCGCCAGGGTGACGGAGCTGGACCGCCTAATGGAGGGGGTCAAGCGGCCGGCCGGTTTACGGCCGCAGTGAACTCTCGATGCGCCGCTCCTGGTGGATAGCGCCGGCGAGATTCTGCAGCTCGCCCGAAATCGCATCGAGGACGTCGTCGAGCGACAACACCCCGTCGAGTTCCCCGAGCGAGCCGACCACGGGCAACCGTCGCACGCCGATGCGGCGCATTTCCTGCGTGGCCTTGACGACCGAGTCGTTTCTCATGATGGTGACCGGGTTGGCCGTCATGATGTCCTTCACGGTGACCGCGCGCGGATCCACCCCGCGGGCGACGATGGAAAGGACGATGTCGCGGTCGGTGAGCACGCCGATGGGCCGCACCGTGTCTTCTGTGAAGTCCGCCTCGACGACCACGAGGTAGCCGATATGGTGTTCCCGCATGAGGTGCGCGGCCGCGACCACGTCGTCCGTCGGCCGGACGGTTATCGGGTTACGGCGCGTGAGATCTGACACGTACATGGGAATGCTCCTTGGGCTCTTGCGGGACGCCCGCGCATCCCCGATGGGAAATGTTAGTGTCCGAGCAGTGCGCGGCGCATCAGTAGTTTTGCGCACGTCGTTACGGAAATGCGCGAATCAGCATGGATAAGCCCAGCGCTTCACGGCCTCCGCCGCGATCACGTAACCCAGGGTAATGGCGCCTGTCACGCCGAGTAATGCGACTGGCACGGTAGATAGGGGATGAGCGGCGCGGCAATGGCGAGCGCGATTGCCGAATAGAGCAGCGTGTTCGCCGGCCGGCTGCGGGTGCGCCCAAGAGTTCCGCGGACGCGACGGCCCGATACTCGTCGACGGCCGGTCGCGGGCTCACTCGAGCCAGTGAATCTCGGGCGGAATGCGCCCGTGGCTCTCCGGCCAATGCTCCACGTGCCCCATCACGATGGGTGCGACGACGTGATAGCCGCGCAACACGCCGAGCTCCGTCTTGGTCGTTGCAAGATCGAGCCAGGATTCCGCGAATCCGATCCAGCAGGTGCCGAGATCCGCGTCCCGTGCGGCCAGCATGAGCGTCTGCGCGGCGAGGCAGCAGTCTTCGCGGGATTGTCGATCTTCCGAGCGCGCGAGCACGAGGATCAGTACCGGCGCGCGATGGAAGAGACTGAATTCAGTCCGGTTGAGCATGGCCACCGTATCCGGCGGCAGCGCCGGTGCCGAGGTCAGGAGATGGCGTTTCGCGCGTTGTCCAAGCGCATCGATGCGTTCCACGCCGCGCACGACCGCGAAGGCCCATGGTTGGCGATTCATCGCGCTCGGCGCGAGCAGCGCCGTATGAATGAGGCGGCTGATGAGCTCGGCGGGCGGCGGCTCGGCTCGATATTCACGCACCGACCGCCGCGCCTGTACGACATCCTGAAATTCCATGGGAGTGCTCGCGTCGTCCGACAATGCGGCCAAGACTCGCAGAGCAGCGGTGTATCGTGCATGCGGGGCAATGCGGTCCGCATATGTAGGGTTGCGTACAGCCGCGCTGCGTTAGTTCTCGAGCAGCTCCCTGAAGATACCTAACAACTCGTCCGGGTTGATCGGCTTGCTCGCGATTCGCAGGCGTGTGTCGCAGCGCAGCTCGCGCACCGCCGACGAGGTGTCGCCCGTGATGAGTACCGCGGGGAGATCGGCTCCCAGAAGGTCGCGCACGCTGGCAATGACCTGGATTCCGGTTTCACCGCCGGCCAGATGATAGTCGGTGACCAGCAGGGCGATACCGCGGTTATCGGTTGCCTGCTGCACCGCCTCACCGACGCAGCCAACCGCCATCACGTCGTAACCTTCGACCCCGAGCCACATGCGCGTGGCGTTGCGCACGCACCGGTCGTCCTCGACCAGCAACACGCGCACGTGGTCGGCGCGGCCTGCCAGGGCAGTCGCGCGCCTGCCCTGTTCCGGACTCTTCTCCGCCGTTGCTGCACTTGCGGGCAGCTCGAGCGCGAACGTCGTGCCCTTGCCGATCTCGGATTGCACGTCGAGCTTCACGCCCAGCAGATTCACGATTCTGGAGACGATGCTCAAGCCGAGTCCGTAACCGTCGCGCGAAGTGTTGACCGGCACACCCACCTGATAGAAATCCTCGTAGATGCGCTCCAGCTCGACGTCGGCGATGCCGACACCGGTATCGAGGACTTCGAACCGCAGAAAACTCTGGTTGTGAAGGCATCGCAGGCGTACCAGGCCCTCGCGCGTGTACTTGATGGCGTTGGAGACGAGATTGCGCAATACCTGTCCGATCAGCGCAGGGTCGGAGCGGGCCTGATCTGCGCAGCTCTCCACTTCGAGCCTGAGTCCTTTGTTGATCGCGAGCGAGGCGAATTCGTTGCGCAGCTCATCGAACAACGCGGCCACGGCGAAATCGGTGACTTCCGGCTTGATGGCTCCCGACTCCAGTTTGCTGATGTCGAGCAGCGCGTTCAGCAGACCGGACATCGCCTCGATCGCCTGCTTTTCCTGTGCGAGCGCCTCGGATCGGTCGTCGTCCTTGCCCATCCGCCGCATCGTGCCATTCAGCAGCGAGAGCGCCTGCAAGGGCTGCCGCAAGTCATGGCTGGCGGTCGCGAGGAAACGGCTCTTGGCCTGATTGGCCCGATCGGCCGCTTCGCGCGCGGCGCGCAATTCCATCTGAATCGCGCGGCGGTCGGTGATGTCGCGGATGGCCGCGACGACCATGGTGGCGGAGCCCTCCTCGGCCGGGCTCAGACTGATCTCCACCGGGAACTCACTGCCGTCCTTGCGCAATGCGAACAGATCGAGTCCGCTGCCCATGGGCCGCACGCGGATGTTGGATGTGTAGCCGCTGCGATAGCCGACATGCCGCCCGCGAAATCGTGGCGGCAGCAGGCACTCCACCTTCTCACCGACGAGATCGCCAGGGTCGTAGCCGAACAGAGCGGAGACTTGCCGATTCGCGAACACGATAGTGCCGCCCGCGTCGATGATGATCATCGCGTCCGGCGCGGAATCGAGAACGCTGCGGATCAGATCGGGGGACAGCACGAGGCCAGCCATTCTACTGGGCAGGCAAGCTGGCACTGTTCGCTACCGAACGCAGCCGCGTTGTCAGAGGGTCGGCGTGTTGCGGTACGGCATTTGGGCGTCACGGCCGCGATGCAACTCGCCGGCGTTCGCAAGCAGCCCGCAGACCTCTGCATCGCCCACCTGCTCGAAATCTTCGTACCACTGACCGATCGACGAGAGATGCGCGGGCGTTTTCAACATGACCGTTTCATCGGCTTCAGCACCGACGAGATCGGCTGCCTCATCCGAAGCGAGCGGCGCCGCCGCGAGCATGGTGGCGCCCGTCGCCAGCCCGTCGTCGACGAGCAGGGCGGCGTGGCCGCGAAGCTCGAGCGCGGGGGTGGACAGTGGAGCGCCGATGAACCCGCGCCTCGCGCAGCTCGTCGATTACATCCATCAGCCCGAATCGGAGCTCGAACAGGAAATCGAGAAACGAGGCGCGGCGCTCGCGTTCAGCGTCAAGGGCGGCTGCCAGCACCTGGCCAATCGCAACTCAAGGGCAGCTCAACGCCGAGCTCGCGGGGCGCCTCGATGAAGTCGCGCTGATCAGCTCACCGCTGCGAGTGCTCGCATCAATCGCTGGCGGACTTCCTGCGCGGTGGCCGCCAGCGCCGGATTTCCGGTTCGCTCCATTGCGTTGACAGGATCGACACTTGCCACTTCGACCTGGTGATCGGCGGCTTCGCGCACGATCACATTGCAGGGCAACAACACGCCCAACTTGTTCTCCATCTTGAGCCCCTCGTGAGCGAGCTGTGGGTTGCAGGCACCGAGGATCCGGTACTTCGGCGTGTCGGCGCCGAGCTTTGCCTTGAGCGTCGCCTGCACGTCGATGTCCGTCAGCACGCCGAACCCCTCGGCCTTCAGCCGCTCGATCACATCGGCGACCACCGAGTCGAACGGACGCGCGGATGTCTTTGCCATGTAGTAAGTCAATTGCGTATCTCCTGTATCAGCGAGCGCCATCGAGTCGATGTGCCGCATCGAGCTGCTCGATGAGGATCGAGGCCCAGCGCGCCGCTGCACGGCGCGCCGCAGCGATGTTCTCGATGCGCGTGGTGAGCTCGAACCAGACAGAGTCGGGATCGCGGCGATGATCGATGACGCGCGCGATCAGGTCACCGGTCGCCGCGTCGCGCAGCTCCGCCACCAATGTCATCTCTCCCGCCGACAGGGTGTACGTGCGCACGATGCCCGGCCGTGGCAGATCAGGCGCATGGATGATCAGATCGCGGATGTCCGCCTTGACGCGCAGGACATTCTCGGCAGGGGCTTCCACCACCCGATAGCGGCCGGACCGCGCGAGCTCGCGTGTGAATTCCTCCCGCAGGATGCGCGCCAGGCCGTCGCGAATCTGCTGTCGCTCGGCGGCGCTCACGGTCTGTCCATCCGCACGCGGCTTCCAGTTCTTGCTGAAGGAAACTTCGATGGGGTCGAGCATCACCGCGTCGTAAGCGCGCAGATCCGCGTCGGGGCGCGCATAGACCTGTTCGATGCCCTTGATGCGGGCTTTGACCAGGCCTTCAGCAGCCGCAGTCGCCGAGCTGGAAACCGTTGCGGAAGTCTTGCATGCCGTCGCGGCGAGCGCCGCACACAGCATGAGCAGGACGGGCCGGATCGCGCCAGGCATCGCGTTGTTGCCTGACAATCCAGGCGCGGAGCCAGAAGCTCTAACAATCATCGCGACCCTCCTCCACAAAGATTCCCTGCAATCAGGGTAAAAGGCGCGGCGAGCACGCGCGATGCGCGCGTGTGCGTAGCGGAGTGAGTGGTTCTACGCATGCGCAGGCCCCTGCGCCGTGCCTAGAGTGGTACCGAGGCCCTTACGCACGATGGATTCCATGAGCAGTCGCCGAGGTCATCGCCATGGCGGAAGCTCCGCAACGGTCAGCATCCACGTGCGCGACCCGGCGCAGCTGTTCAATTCGCTCGATCCCTCGCCTTTCTGGGACCGCGATCTCGATCGCGACGCCGCCACCTTCATCGAGGAGGAGTTCGCCGAGAAACGCAGCGCCGACGTGTGGCATCTGAATGTGCATGTGCCCGACGGCCCTGCGTCGGCAGGCGATCTGCAACAGGCGGTCGAGAACTACTACGGCCGCCTGGCGAGTTCCGCGCGCCGCGAGCTGCGCGATAATCTGCGGCTCGGCGAGCTCGGCCTGCTCGGCGGAATCGCGGTCTTTCTGCTGTGCATGGGTTTGCGACAGCTGCTGCAAGGCGCGCTCGAAAACATGCCGCGAATCCTCGACGAAGGACTGATCATCCTGGCGTGGCTGGCGTTGTGGCGGCCGACGGAAGTCGTGGCGTACGAATGGGTTCCGCACCATCGCAAGCGGCGGCTTTACGAGCGGCTGGCTGCGATTCGAGTTTCAGTCAAATCCGGGACGCCGCACCCGCAGACAAACATCGGCCAGCCCGAAACGCGCCGCTAACCCGGCGACTCAGCGCGGTTCGGGGGCGCTGCCGGCCGCGGTGGGCTCCCATGGATGCGGAATCTGACGGCAGTTCGCCGCTGTCACGACCGTCAGCGCGAGTACGACGACGATCGCTATCCAGCCGATTCTTCTGTCCATTTGAGTTCCCCGGGTGAAGTTGCTTGCCGCTCAAGCGGTGAGTTGCTCTGTTCGCAGATGCACTCTGCGCATTTCGCCGCGATTCGGCGCAGATCATGGCTCGTATACTCGTGCAACACGTCCGCGCGGGAATCCGCAGGAATACGGATTACCCGCCGGCATGCGTAATACCCCGCACGCATCTACGTGCACGCTCCCATGCCGGCCCCGCGCGATGCGGCTAGCTTATTCCCCGAACAGCACAGGAGGCACCGTCATGAGTCGTCCAGGCAAGCGCTTCGAACGTCCGGGGCCTGACACGCATGGCTTCATCGACCGACAGTCGGCGGGAATCGCGCTGGCGCGCGTGCTGCTGAGCTTGAAGCTTCCAGAGCCGATCTGCGTACTGGGATTGCCGCGCGGCGGTGTTCCTGTGGCATATGAAGTGGCCAGGACACTCGGCGCGAAGCTGGATGTCATGGTGGTGCGCAAGATCTGCGCGCCCTGTGAGCCCGAAGTGGCGATCGGCGCGATTGCACCGGGCGGAATCGTCGAACCTCAGCCCGCGGCTGAACCGCTATTGCAGGCGTTCGAGGTGACCTTCGCGCAACTCGCACGCGCCGAACACAAGGAGCTCGAGCAACGCGAGCGCGTTTATCACGCGAGTGCACCGTCGCTGTCGCTCGCCGGCCACACCGTCATTCTCGTGGACGAGGGGCTCGCGACCGGGTGCCGGATGCTCGCCGCGGAACGTGCGGCCCGCAGAGCCGGCGCCACGCGCGTCGTCGCCGCCGCGCCCATCGCGTCGCACGACGCCGCCATGCGCGTCCGACCCGAAGTGGACGATCTGGTGATACTGGAAACGGTGCAGCAGTTGTTCGCGATCGGCGACTCGTATGCGCATCTTCCGCCGGTCGATGACGCGGAGATCCTCGCCCTGCTCGAGCGCGCGCGCCAGGAGCCGGTGCGCGCGGGCGGAAATGCTCCCCTGCCTCATTCTCCGCGAGCGTCGAGTTGTGCAGCGAGGGCGTGAGTGCGGCGTACCTCCGCGTCAGTAGTACCCCGCATGAGCTTAGGTGCACGCGCCAATCCCATCCCGCGCGCATCACGCATACCTTCGAAGGAGAATTCCATGGCCTCGATTCGCCTCATCCTCTATGCCGTTCGCAATCCAGAGGCGCGCACCTTGCCCGGAATCACCAAGGCAGCATCTCTGGCAAAGTCGCTCGGCGCCTCGCTCGAGCTGTTCCACGCCCTCTCATCACCGGTGTTCCTCGAGCTGCAGCCGATGATGGGCAAGACCATCGCCCAGCTCGAGGCCGAGGCGCTGGCGCGAAATCGGAATCATCTCGAGAAATTCGCAGCGAGCGCACGCAGCAGCGGCATCAACGTCAAGTGTTCGGTGGCCCCCGGCAATACGGCCGAACGAATACTGGACGATCTTCAGTGTGACGTGCTGATCGTCAAGCCTGAACATTTCAGCAAGCGAGTGCGCGCAAAGTCACGGGGCATGCGAGTCGTTTCTCTGCCGATTGCGCTGGTTTCGGCTTGAGTACCGTGCGAAGAATCCAATCAGTGTTGGCGGCCACCGATTTTTCCCCTTCCGCGGGCCACGCCGTGCGCAGAGCCGCGCTGCTGGCGAGTGAGCTCAATGCATCACTCAGGCTCCTGCATGTCTCGAATACGGCCACGATGCCGGCGTGCGACGAAGAGCGCCTTCAGGAAGCGATCGCTCACATCCAGCCGGTGGCTGCGACGCCTGAGATTCGCACCGGCGAGGTGACCGAGTCGCTACTCGCTGCCGCAGACCACGCCGACATGCTGGTACTGGGGGTTTACGGCAATCGTCCGATCAAGGACGCATTGCTCGGCACGACCGCGGATCGTTTGCTGCGAAAAAGCCGCCGACCGATGCTGGTCGTCAAACAGCCGCCCATTGCGCCGTATCGACGAGTGCTCGTGGCGCTCGATTTTTCCCTGCAGGCACTGGCGACCCTGGAGTTCGCTCATCAGATCGCACCGGGAGCGGCGACCTTTATTTTTCATGCGTACGACTGCCCCGACAGAGAAGAGCTGAGGCTGGCGAAGGTTACGGAACCTGAAATAAATCGAATTCACGTGGCGCATCGGGACCGGGCCTTTTCGAATCTGGAGAACATTCGCAGCAAGGTCACCGCGCCGACCGCAGAGGCGACCTTCGTGGTCCTGCCGGGCGATCCAAAAGAGCTGGTGAGCGAGACCGCCGGAAAATACAAAGTCGACCTCGTCGTCGTGGGAAAACACGGCCGCTCGCGCATCGAGGACATTTTCCTCGGCGGCGTAGCGCGACGCACCTTGGCGACTGCGCATTGCGATGTGGCGGTGGTGCCGGGCTGGCCCAGAATCTGATGGGAATCGCGCAGTCGATCGGCCCCTTTGCCGCGCACCAGCAGATTCACTTCATCGTTGAAACCGAAGGAGCGGTGGTCGATGTTTGTCGACCCCACCGAACACCATCGGCCTCACCGTCATTCGGCCCCTCGTGAAGGCGGTTCGGAACTGGATTTCAGCTCGAGGAGGTCTTGCGGCGGCCGAGCGAGCCAACGTGGCTCCGCGGGCGGATTCAAGAATGCCAGAGCTCGTGAATGGGAGCGACCATGAGCGGCATCACGTCGATTTCGTTGGTCGCATGCGGCACCGTGTTCGTGCTCACCAATCGGGCCGCGCCCGCGGCGCGGAGCGCGGCTTCAGCCTCCGGCGTCAACAATGCATGCACGACGATACAGTTGGCCGGCGCGGCTTCGAGCCGCCGCAACGCGTTCAGTGTCTCGATGAGCGTGCGCCCGGAAGAGGCGATGTCGTCGACGATCACGGGCGAACGTCCCGCGAGCGCGGTCGGATCGGGCATGGTCACGGACACGTCATGATCGCCACGGCGGGTCTTCTCGAGCGTGAGCCAGGGCACCGACAACAGCCGCCCCAGCTCGCGTGCCCATTGCGCACTCTCGTCATCCGGGCCGACCAGCACGGGATTCTTCACGTTGTCGACTATCCACCCGGCGATCGCCGGCATGGCCGATACACACCGCGATGGAATCGAAAATGCCGCATCGAGCGACGGCAGCCGGTGCAGATGCGGATCCACCGTCACCAGCCAGTCGAACGTCGCCGACAGAAATCGCGCATAGGCGAGCGCACTCACCGCCTCGCCCGGGTGGAATTGTTTGTCCTGGCGCATGTAGGCGAGGTATGGCGATACCAGCCCGACACGCGCCGCACCGAGCGCACGCGCCGTGCTCGCGGCGAACTGCAGCGGCAGCGCCCTGGCATTCGCACCGACACCACCACAGACGATGATCACCTCGCGTCCCGCACAATCGCCGTGCAGCGTCACGAGCGTCTCGCCATCGGGAAAGACATGTGAATCGAGGCGCCCCGGTTCGGCGCCGAGCGCCACGGCGAGCTGGCTTCCGAAAGGCTGGTCGAATGAAAAACAGATTGCGCTCATGACAACGCGAGCTCGATGGTTCCGGGATGCTCGCGGTGATAGTGCATCGCATAAGCAAGCTCGCCGCGAGTTTGCGCGTGCACCGTCATGAGCGGCTCCCCATGACTCACACGCGCGCCGCGATACACGTGCAACTCGACTCCCGCGGCCGCGCTGCGTGGCGCGCCTGCCAGTTTTGCCAGGCGCGATATCAGCCGGTTGTCGATGACCGTGACGACCCCCGCCTCGGTCGCGACGATGGGAGCGGTATGTGCCGCGAGCGGCGGCGTGCGCCGCCCGCCCTGCGCCTCGCAGATGGCCTCGAACTTGCGTTCGGCGCTGCCATCGTCGAGCGCGCGCTCGGCACGCAGGCCGGCTTCGACGCTCGACAGGCCGTTCATTTCCAGCAGGATTGCCGCCAGGCTCAACGCGCGCGCGCGCAGCTCGCGGGGCGCATCGTTCGACCGCGCCAGGACGGCGAGGACGTCCCTCGCTTCCAGCGCCGGGCCGATGCCCCGGCCCACCGGCTGGCTGCCGTCCGAATGGCGCACGCGCACCTCGAGCCCGACCGCCTCACCCACCGCCGCCAGCTTGGCGCCCAACTGCCGCGACGCGGTCTCGGAGCGGATCTTCGCGGTCGGGCCGACCGGCAGGTCGAGCAGCACATGGGTCGAGCCGGCCGCAACCTTCTTGGACAACACACTCGCGACCAGCTGCGCGTCGCTGTCGAAGTCCAGTGTCCGCTCGACGCGGATGAGCACATCGTCAGCCGGGCTGAGGTTGACGGTGCCTCCCCAGACAATGCAGCCTCCCTCTCTATCTACCACGCCCCGCATCGCCGCAAGCGTGAGGTCCACCGGCGCGAGCGTTTCCATCGCGTCGGCCGTTCCAGACGGAGAGGTGATCGCGCGCGAGGAGGTTTTCGGGATCAGTCCGCCGCAGGCCGCGACGATCGCGACCACGATCGGCGTCGTGCGGTTTCCCGGCAAGCCGCCGACGCAGTGTTTGTCGAGCACGATCCCCGGCGCCCAGCGCAGCGTCTGGCCGACGTCCACCATCGCGTGGGTGAGATGAATGATTTCCGCCGCGCTCAAGGGGCGCGCGGCGCAGGCGGTCAGGAATGCCGCGAGCTCGACATCCGCGAGCGCACCCTCGATCGCATCGCGCATGATCGAACGGTAATCCTCGCGGCCGAGCGGATCACCGTAGACCTTCGAGCGGATGGCGCGCGTGGATTCTGGAGTGTCCGCATGCTGGAAAGTTGCCTGTTCCTGCGGCTGCGGATTCAGCCTCTCCCAGGCGGTTTCGGACAGCGCCGCGGTCTCGGCCTGCAGCCAGCCGCCGTTGGTGACCACGTTGAGCGTCGCGATGATGCTGCGGTCACCCACATGAACCCACACACGTGCCTGGGCATCGAAGCCTTCGGACCGGCACACCACCGAGTCGGCGTGCATGTAGATCACGGGCTCCTGATAGGTGTCGATCCACGCGCGGACCAGCCGCATGCTGGGTGTCGCCGCAGGCGCTCTCATAGCGGCTCCCTTCATGTGCGCACTTGTCATGGTTGTGTCCATGCTCATGGAATGCGCGGGAGCGTGAATCCGCAAAACTACGCAGTGTCCCCCGCGAAGCCACGCATGACCGCCGAACACTCCGCTGGCAAGGTGAACCACAAAGGAGATCAGGATATGTCTATCAAACCGAATTCGGGTCCTGGCCGGAGTTCACTGAGCACCGACGATCTCGCCGACTTCGGCGAGCAGTTCGATGAGTGCGATGTCGATGGCGACCAGCGGATCGACTTCGCGGAATTCTCGCGCCTGCTCGACCGGATGGGTTCGGAAGTGGAAATGGCGCGGCGCCGCGGCCAGTTCGACCGTATCGACAAGGATCACGATGGACTGGTCGACCGGAGTGAATTCGTCGAGTGGCTGCGCGGCATGTGAGCGCCGCGCGCCGTGGTCAGCCCGCCGCGGAGTCCGACTCGACACGGCCGACGCGCCGCAGCGCCGTCCCGACGGCCATCGCGAGCATGGTGGCCGCCGCACCCGCCACTGCGAACACCATGTCTTTCTGCGCGTCCCACACATCGCCCTGCATGACCCACGTTCCCGGGCGTACGTAGTACCCCGCACGCCGTTACGCACACGCGCGAATCCCGCGGACACCGGCGCGGGTCTACTTTCGACAGGTCCAATCAGTCCGCCGGAATAAGGAGATTTCCATGATTGCCAGAATCACAGCCCCGCCGGCGCAAAAACCCAGACTCACATTGCTGGCGCGCAACGTCGCGCATCTCGCCGACCGGATCCGGTCAGGCGGCGAGGTGGCGGCTGAAGCGCCGGCTTTCGTCTCGCCGCAGACACGCGGCGCGATGATTTCGAAGGCTGCGTATCTGCGCGCGGCGGGCCGCGGCTTCGAGCCGGGGCGAGAGCTCGAAGACTGGTGTGCCGCCGAACATGAGATCGACGCGCGCATATTCCGCGGCGACCTGCCCGCGACTTGAGGAATCCGTCATGAACAAAGTCCATCGCATACTGTTCGCCGTCAAGAATCCGGACTCCCGGCGCCAGGCGGGCTTCGAGAAGGCCGTCGCATTGGCCCGATCACTCGGCGCTTCGCTCGAGTTGTTTCACGCCATTTCGACGCCGGTATTCATGGATTTGCAGCCACTGACCGGAACGTCGCTGGCGGAGATCCGGCGCGAAGCACTCGCCTTGCGCACCAGGCGACTCGAGAAGATGGCGCTGGCCGCGCGCAAACACCATGTCGCCACGACTTGCATGGTGGAGTGGGATTTCCCGCCGCACGAGGCGATCGTACGGCGCGTGAAACGCAGCAAGGCCGATCTGATCATCGCCGAGTGCCATGTCGGGCGCCGGCTCACGCCATGGTTGATGCACCTGACGGACTGGGAGCTGCTGCGAGCGAGCCCGGTGCCGGTGTTGCTGCTCAAGAACGCGCGCGCCTGGCAGCGGCGACCGACGATTCTCGCCGCGGTGGACCCATCGCATGCGCACGCCAAACCGAGTCGCCTCGATGCGCAGATTCTCGACGCGGCGGACGGCCTCGCGGCCAGTTTCCGCGGTGCGGTGCACGTGATGCACTCCAATTGTCCGGCCATGTTCGGCCTGACGATCGGAGATCCGGCGATCGATGCCGTAACTCTGCAGGCGACCTACCAGCAGCTGAAACTCAAGGGCAAACGTAATTTTGAAGCCTATGCGAACAAGGAACACATCGCGCGCAAGCGCCGCCACCTGATCGACACCGATGCCGTGTTCGGCATCCCCGAGCTGGCGCGCAAACTGCGCGCGGACCTCGTCGTCATGGGCGCCGTGTCCCGTTCGGGTCTCAAGCGGGTATTCATCGGCAATACGGCCGAACGGGTGTTGAACGCCCTGCCCTGTGACGTGCTGGTGGTCAAACCCGCGCACTACGAAAAGCGCGTGCTGCCGAAAGCGCGCGGCATGCGCGTCGTGGCGCCCGAACCGATGTTTCCGTTTCCCGGCTGATCGGCCACCCTCTCAGGCCAGCAGCGCCCGCGACAGGACGTGCGCGATGGCGGCGGTCGCGAAGCAGGTGAACGACATCACGCAGACCGCGAACGAAAAGCGGCCGCGGCCCACGATGGCCGCGAACACGGTCTTCACCAAAGTGTTGCTCGCGACGCCCGCCAGGATAGCCTGAGCGGCGGAGTACACATCGAGTCGCAGCGGCACGAGCTGGGAGATCGAAACCGTCATCGCATCGACATCCAGCGCGCCGGCGAGCGCCGCGCCGGCCGCCGTTCCGTGCGAGCCAAACTGTTCGTTGACGAGCCGCAGGAGCAGCATCATGGCACCCATCAGGACGGCGAGACCCACCACCGACAGGAACCCGAACGGATTGCGAAAGCTGGTCTGCGCGGACGCGGGGTGCGCCGCGGTCTTTTCACGTCCCGTGGCAAACGCGAACGCGACGGCGGTCAGCGCACCGATGAGCAGCGGCGGCGCTACCGCGCCTGACAAAGACGGTGCCAGCACTGCGACGATGACGGTGACCCGGAGGAAAGAAATTGCGGTCGCGAGCGCGCTGCCGGCAGCGAGCAGGCGCGAATTGCCGGGCACCGCGGCGGCCGCACGCGCGTTGGCGAACATCACCGCCGTCGAGGACACCAGTCCGCCGATCGCCGCGCTCAGCAACACCCCGCGCTTCTCACCCAGCGCCTTGACCGCGACGAAGCCGGCGAATGAAACGCTCGCGAGCACGATGGCGATGAGCCATATCTGGCGCGGATTGAGCCCGCCCCAGGGCCCGATCGCGCGGTCCGGCATGACCGGCAATGCGATGAAGGACATCGCCAGCAGCACGAGCACGGATTGCAGATCCGAAGGCGCCATCTTGCGGACCCAGGCGTGTAATTCCTCGCGCAGGATGAGCACTCCCGCCGTGGCCACGCCCGCGGCCGCGGCCAGGTGCAGGTTGCCGATCAGGGAGTAGACACCCAGCATGAACGTGAGCAGACCCGCGATGGTCGTGGTCGCGGAGAAGACACCGGCGGCGCGATTCTCTTCGCGCCCGAACAAGGCGATGACGCCCGCGTAGGCGATGAAGGCGAGGCCGATCAACACGCTGCCGGGCAGCGCGATTTCAGCGCCACCGCCGCGCGCGAGCGCGCCGACGATTCCGCCGAGCAGGCCGGTGATGGCAAAAGTGCGCACGCCGGCAGTGCGGCTGCCGGGCGTCGCATCGCGCGTGCGCCAGCCCCGTTCCAGGCCGATCAGCAGCCCGAGCCCGAGCGCCAGCGCCATTCGCGGTATGAGACCCGCCAGTTCTTCGTCCATCGGCAACAGCCTCGCAGTTGCGGCGCGTCGTCAGAATCCGGCCGCGCGCGCGGCAAGTAGGTAGTAACCCGCATATCCCTCGCAATGGTCCCGATAGTCGCAGCTGTGCGGCGGACTAACAATCATTCCCGCCCTTCAAGCCGCGGAATACCCGAATGAAAGCGTCGACTCTCGAACAATGGGGTGAGAACCTGCGCCGGCTGATCGGCGAGGCGGAAATCCTGATGAATGCGTCCTCAACCGACGCCGGTGAAAAACTGGACGCGGCGGGGGAAACCGCCCGCGCGGCAATGCAGCGCGCCTGCGATCATCTGCGCGCCGCCGAACACGAAGTCGCCGAACGCGCCCGGTCGCTCGATCGGGCGGTGCGCGCGAACCCCTGGAGGGCCATCGCCGCCACCGGACTGGTCGCATTCCTGTTGGGGCTGCTGGTCCGGCGGCGATGAAAAACACGGCGTACACCGCCCCCCACGAACATGGCATGGGCTCATTGCTGGCATCGATGGCCGGCACACGGCTCGAGCTTGCGGCCATCGACCTCGAGGCGCACCTGGCCGCCACCGCCGGCTCTTTGATGTTGAGTTTCGCCGCCGTGGTGCTGGCCCTGGTCGCCTTCGCATTCATCGGCATCGCGGTGATCGCGGTGTTCTGGGACACACACCGCGTGATCGCGGCAGTGGCGACGACATTTTCATATTGCCTCATCGCCGGGTCGCTGGCGGCATACGCACGCTCTTGCTGGAACTCACGTCCGGCCGCGTTCGCGGCCGCGTTGCGGCAACTCGAACTCGACCGCGACGCATTAAGAGGCTTGCGATCATGAGCACGGTCACAGCGGGCGAAACCCGCCGCGAGCAGTTGCTGGCGCGCTGCCAACAAGAGCGTAATGAGCTCATTGCAACGGCCGCGGTCGCGATCGCCGCGGCGCCGCGTATGCGTGAGCTGGCGCGCACCGTGCGCGGAGTGCTGCGGATGTGGCGGGTGATCTCCGGCGGACCGCGGGCATGATTGCGCCGCGCATGCGCGCCGATGCGATGGAACATCGCTGGGGCCAGCGCATAACCTGCCGCGCCACTGTCGTGATTCGCGCCCCGGACGGCAGCTGCGGCGCTGGCCGGCTGCGCGATGTGAGTTCGAGCGGCGCCTTCGTGGAAACGCATTTCGCCATCTCCGTGCTCGCGAGTATTGGCGTCACCATCTTGCGCGAGGGCGACGCGACCGCACAGCGGGAAATACGCGCGAGCGTGGTGCGCCGGGACTCCGACGGAATTGCGGTCGAGTGGTGCGAAACGGCTGCCGGCTCCATCTGCACGAGGCTGGGCTGCGAGTCGCAGTGCGCCGCGGCGACCGCACCGCGCTGACCGCCGGGATAGTCAGCCAACCGCTCTCAGTCGCGCATCGCCTTCTCGACACGCCGTTCGTTGCGGCAGGTTTCGGCGAGTGCGTGCAGATCGGTGGACAACCATTCGAGCACGTCATCGAGCGACAACACGCCAATCAGTTGCCCATGCGAACCGATCACCGGCAGCCGCCGTACGCCAAACTTGCGCATCTTGTGTATGGCAACGCCGACCAGGGCGCTGTCCTCGATCACCACCGGATTCTCGGTCATGAGATCGCCCACGATGACCCGCTGCGGATCTTCGCCCTCCGCCACGATCGCGATCACAATGTCCCGATCGGTGACGACGCCGATCGGCCGCACTCCGGGCCCCAACTCGAGCGGTTCGACCACGACGATGAAGCCGACGTGATGTTCGCGCATGAGGCGCGCGGCAGTGACGACTTCGTCGCGGCGTTTCACCGTGACGGCGCTGTGGCTGCAAAGATCGGCGACTTTCATGCCGGAGATGTTAGGCGGGTGGGCCGCGAAAAAGCGTCAGTAGTATTGCGAATACTCCTGGGCGCGCCTGACCTGGATCATGGCAATGCGGGCCGGAACTGCCAGAGTTGACCCATGACTTCAATACCGCCACTCGATGCCGATCTGCTGCGCCGCTACGACAAATCCGGCCCGCGTTATACCTCGTACCCCGCGGCGCCGCAGTTTCACACCGGCTTCGGCGAGGCTCATTTCCGGGCCGCCGCCCGGCGCAGCAATTCGCAGCTCATCCCGCGGCAGCTCTCGCTGTACGTCCACGTCCCCTACTGCTTCAGCCCGTGTTTCTACTGCGGCTGCAATCGCGTGATCACCCGCGACGCGACCCGCAGTGCGCTCTACCTCGAACGCCTGGTGCGCGAGATCGAACTGGTCGCGCCGCTGTTCGCGCGAGATCGCGACGTGGTGCAGCTGCATTTCGGCGGCGGCACGCCGAATTTCCTGACGCCCGCGCAGCTCGCCAGTGTCATCGACAGCCTCGGGCGGCAGTTTCATTTCGCAGCAGCCGCCGAGCGGGATTTTTCCATCGAGCTCGATCCGCGCTTCATCACACCGGCACAGATCGCCGAACTCGCCGCCGCCGGATTCAACCGCGCGAGCCTGGGCGTGCAGGATCTCGACCCCGAAGTGCAGCGCGCGGTCAATCGGGTGCAGAGCGTCGAGCAGACGCTGGGGACGATCGCGGCCTGTCGCGCCAGCGGCCTTCGATCCGTCAACGTCGATCTCATCTACGGTTTGCCCAAGCAGACACTCGCCGGCTTCGGCCGCACGCTCGATACGATCCTCGCGGCGCGGCCCGATCGGCTCGCGGTGTACGGTTACGCGCACCTGCCGAAGATGTTCAAGGCGCAGCGTCAGATCGAATCGGCCGATCTGCCCGACGCCGAAGCAAAACTCGCCTTGCTGCAGCTGGCGATCGAGCGGCTGACCCGCGCCGGCTATGAATACATCGGCATGGATCACTTCGCGCTCCCGGAAGACGAGTTGGCGCGCGCCCAGGCGAACGGCAGCCTGCATCGCAACTTCATGGGCTACACGACCCATGCCGACTGCGATCTGATCGGCCTCGGCGTCAGCGCCATCAGCCACATCGGCAGCACTTTCAGCCAGAATCCGCGCGACCTCGCCGGCTGGGAAATCGCGCTCGACGTGGGGCGCATCCCGGTATGGCGCGGCATGCGGACGGATGCGGATGACGAACTACGCGCGGAGATTATCCAGTCGCTGATGTGTCACGGTTCGATCGACATACGGGAGATCGAGCATCGCTTCGACATCGATTTCGCCGCCTACTTCGCCGACGCGCTGCATAAGCTCGACCCCCTGCGCGCCGACGGCCTCGTGACGCTGGAACCCGCGCGAATCGCGGCGACGCCCCGCGGGCGGCTGCTGGTGCGTATCATCGCGGCATGTTTCGACCGATATCTGCAGGCCGCGGCGGCGACCGAACGGACGCCCACCTACTCGCGTGTCGTGTAGCGAGGCGCTGTTGAGCGGGCCGCGCCCGCGCCAAGGTCGCCCGGCCATCGCCGACGATGGCGACGATCTGTCGTTCTGCAGCACCTGCGCGTTTTCGTCAGCCTGTTTGCAGAGCGGCTACGGCAAGAGTCAGTTGCGCGACCTGCACGTGCTGGTCGAACACATCGGGCCGTTCGCCGAGGGTGAACACGTCTTCCGCGAAGGCGATCCGTTCAACGCCATCGCGGCGGTGCGCGCCGGCACGGTGAAAACCTACGTCGCCGACAGCGAGGGGCGCGAGCAGGTGCAGGGGTTCTATCTGCCCGGCGAAATCATCGGCCTCAACGCGATTTCACAGGCACGTTATCCCTGCAATGCCGTGGCGATGGATCCGGTGAGCCTGTGCCGCTTCTCGTTTTCCACGATGTCGGAACTCGCCAGCCGGATGCCGGGCCTGCAGCAGCAACTGTTCGTCCTGCTCAGCCAGGACATCGGCAAAGCTGCGCTCCTGGCGGGAAACTACACCGCCGAGGAGCGAGTGGCCGCGTTCCTGATTTCGCTGTCGCAGCGTTACGCGACGCGCGGTTTTTCCGCGGACCGGTTCCGGCTGACGATGACGCGCACCGATATCGGCAACTACCTGCGGCTCGCTTCCGAGACCGTCAGCCGGGTGTTCCGGCACCTGCAGGACGAGGGTTTCATCCGCGTCGACCGGCGCGAGATCGAACTGACCGGACGCTTGGCGCTCGAGAAACTCGCCAGGAACGTGCTGCGAATGTGAACCCCTTCCGGCCGCACCTGATCCAGATCAGGGTGGCCGGCGCGATCCCGATTCAACATGGGACACCTCCTGGGAGACTGTCATGAATGTGAGTCGCAGATTGTGGATAGGCCTCGCCGTCCTGTTGACGGTGTCGTTCTCCGTGTTGCTGTGGGTCGGCACCGAGATCCACCGCGTGATGCCGCCGATTCCCGCCGCCGTGATCAGCGCGGACGGAAACACGTTGTACACGCGCGCGGACATCCAGAAAGGCCGGCAGGTCTGGCAGTCCATCGGCGGCCAGCAGTTAGGCTCCATCTGGGGACACGGCGGTTATGTCGCGCCCGACTGGAGCGCGGACTGGCTGCACCGCGAAGCCACCGCCTGGCTCGACATCAAGGCGCAGCGACTGCACGGCCAGGACTACGCGCAGCTCGGTGCCGATCAGCAGGCCGCACTCAGCGCGCAGCTGAAACCGCTGATTCGCGCCAACTCCTACGACCCGGGCGCCGACATCGTGAACGTCTCCAGCGATCGCGCGGCAGCCATGGAAACGGTTGCCCGGCACTACGTCGCCTTGTTTGGCGACGATCCCGCGCAGCACGCGCTGCGCAAGGCGTATGCGATGAAGGAAGGCACCGTGATCGATGCGGACAAGCGCCAGGCGCTGACCGCATTCATCTGGTGGACGGCCTGGGCCACCGTGACGGAACGCCCCGGCAAAGACATCACGTACACCAACAATTGGCCGTACGAACCGTTGGTCGGCAACACGCCGCCCGGACACCTGTTCCTGTGGAGCGTGTTCAGCGTGTTGTTCCTGATCGCGGGTATCGCATTGTTGGGTTGGCATCACGCGCGCCATAAAAGCGAGGCCTCCCCCGCCTTGCCTGCCAGCGATCCGCTGGCGATGGTGCGCGTGACGCCGTCGATGAAGGCGACGGCAAAATATTTCTGGCTGGTGATCGCATTGTTCCTGACTCAAATCCTGCTCGGCGCCATCACGGCGCACTACCAGGTGGAAGGACAGGACGCGTACGGTTTCGCGCTCTCCAATGTTCTCCCCTACTCATTGTCCCGCACCTGGCACACCCAGCTCGCGGTGTTGTGGATCGCGACCGCCTGGCTCGGCATGGGCCTGTACATCGCACCGGCAATTTCCGGCCATGACCCGAAATACCAGCGCGCGGGAGTCAACTTCCTGTTCGTTTGCCTGATCATCATCGTGGTCGGCGCGTTCACCGGGCAGTGGCTGGCTGTGATGCAGAAGTTAGGCCTGGCGAAGAATTTCTGGTTCGGCCACCAGGGCTGGGAATACGTCGACATGGGCCGCTTCTGGCAGATCTTCCTGTTCGTCGGCCTGGGCGTCTGGCTGACACTGGTCGGCCGGGCGTTGTTGCCGGCCATTCGCAAAGGCGGGGAATCCAAGTCGATCATCATGTTGTTGTTCCTCTCCACGTGTTGCATCGGCCTCTTCTACGGGGCGGGACTCATGTGGGGCGAACACACCCATATCTCCATGGTCGAGTACTGGCGCTGGTGGGTGGTGCACCTGTGGGTGGAGGGCTTCTTCGAAGTCTTCGCAACCGCGGTCATCGCATTTCTCTTCACTCGCCTCGGGTTGCTGCGCGCGAGCAGCGCGACCGTCGCGGTGTTGTTCTCCACCATCGTGTTCCTCTCCGGCGGTGTGTTGGGGACGTTGCATCACCTGTACTTCGCCGGAACACCCACCGCGGTGATCGCGCTGGGAGCGAGTTTCTCGGCGCTGGAGGTCGTGCCCCTGGCGTTCATCGGTTTCGAGGCCTACCAGACCTACAAGCTGGGGCATGCGACGCCGTGGATGCAGCGATATCGCTGGCCAATCCTGTTCTTCACCGCGGTCGCCTTCTGGAACCTGATCGGCGCCGGATTGTTCGGCTTCCTCATCAATCCGCCGCTGCCGCTCTATTACATGCAGGGTCTGAACCTCACGCCGCTGCACGGGCACACGGCCCTGTTCGGGGTGTACGGCTTCCTCGGCATCGGTCTCATGTTGTTCTGCCTGCGTGGCCTGAAGCCGGACGTCGTGTGGAACGAGCGGTTACTGAAGACCAGTTTCTGGGCGCTCAACCTCGGGCTCTGCCTGATGGCGTTGCTCACGCTGCTGCCGATCGGGCTGTTGCAGTTGAGCGGCGCGCTCGAACATGGCTACTGGTTCGCGCGATCCGCGGATCTCCTGCAGAAGCCCATCATCCAGTTGCTGGTGTGGATGCGGGTGCCCGGCGACACCATTTTCAGCATCGGCGCGTTGTCGCTGGCGCTGTTCGTGGCGCGGTTGTGGATCGCGCCCAAGCGGGTCGAGGACACGTTGCCGGGAAGCGCAAAGGCTTCGTGATCGAGTTCTATCCGCAGATCAAGGGAGTGCACGTCGCCGCGGTCATCGCGAGCGGCGTGCTCTTTTTCGTGCGCGGGCTCGGGCTCAATGTCGGACTCAAATGGATGATGGCGGCGCCGCTGCGTTACCTGAGCTACGGCATCGACACCGTGTTGCTGACGGCGGCGCTGATGCTCGCCACCCTCCTGCACCAGGCGCCGTTCGTCGACGCGTGGCTCACCGTCAAGGTGGTCCTGCTGGTCGTATACGTCGTGCTCGGCAGCTTCGCGTTGAAGCGCGGGCGGACACCGGCGGCGCGCTGGTCGGCGTTCGCCGCCGCCATCACGGTCTACCTATTCATTTTGTCAGTGACACGGGCGCATGATCCGCTTGGCATCTTCAGGCAGTTCACATGAACACTTCCGTTTCACGGTTCGTCCCATTCGCCTACGGCTTCCGGCCTTTTTTCCTGCTGGCGCTGGCATTTGCGCCGGTCGCCATCGTCGTGTGGCTGGGCATGTTGACCCGTGGCGCACTGTTGCCGCCGTTCCCCGCGCAACTGTGGCACGCGCACGAGATGATCTTCGGCTTCGTCGGGGCCGCAATCGCCGGCTTCCTGCTGACGGCGGTGCCGAGCTGGACAGGAACGCGCGGCTTCGCAGGCTGGCCCCTCATCGCGTTGACAACGGTTTGGCTCGCGGGCCGCGTGGCGTTTGCCGCCGCGGGAAGTCTGCCCATGGTGCTGGTCGCGACGATCGAGCTGTCGTTCCTGCCCGTGCTCATTTTCCTGCTGGCGCCGCCACTGCTGCGCGCCCGCAACCGCAATACGCCACTGCTGTTCGTGGTGCTCGGCCTGTGGATTGCGGATGCCGTGTTCCTGTACGGCCTCATGAATGCCGACATCGCGCTCGCCGGCAAAGTCCTGCGCTTCGGCGTCAATCTCATTTGCATTCTAATCACGGTGATCGGCGGACGCATCGTGCCGGCGTTCACCGCCAGCGCGTTGCGCGGACGGTCGATGAGCGTGGAATTGACCAGCCGGCGCTGGCTGGAAGTCGTGGTAATCACCGCAATGGTGCTGATCGCGGTCATTGATCTCGGCGCGCCGCTGCATTGGGCCGCCGCGGCACTCGCCGCGATCGCCGCTGGTGCCCATGTGCTGCGGATGTCGGGCTGGCGGGGGCACCACACGTTGCGGGAGCCGATCGCCTGGGTCCTGCACCTCGCCTATGCATGGTTGCCGCTCGGGCTCGCCATGAAGGCTATCTACCTGCTGAGCGGCGCGCCGTGGGCCGCTCACTGGCTGCATGCCCTCACCGCCGGCTGCCTCGCACTTATGATCGTCGCGGTCGTCACCCGGGCCGCGCTCGGCCACACGGGCCGGCCCCTGGTCGTATCCGGGTGGACGGCGAGCGCCTATCTGATCATCGCCGCAGCCGCGCTGGTGCGCGTCTTCGGACCGGCAGTGTCGGCGTCACACTACGTGTGGAGTCTGTGTATTTCGGGCAGCTTGTGGATCGCGGGCTTCGTGTTGCTGACGATCGTGTATGCACCGGTTCTGCTCATGGCACGCGCGGACGGCCGGCCGGGCTGATCCGGGTCAGCGTTGGCGTTCGAGCTGCGCGGCGATGGCGCGCCGGAACTCCGGATCGAGGCTGGTGAGATTCGACGTGCGGGCACGAATGACACCGTCCGCATCGAGCAGCACGATCTCGGTCGAGTGGCTGAACACGCCATTCTCGAGCTCGCGATAACGGATGTTTAGCGCCGCCGCGAGATCGCGCACGCCGGATGTTTCAGCGCGCGCCAGGCGCCAGCGGCCGGTGTCGAGGTTGTTGTCGGTGGCGAAGGTGCGCAATGCCTCCACGTTGTCGCGCGCGGGATCGAAACTCACCATGAGCCACTGCATGCGCGCGCGTTGCGCGGCATCGAGCGACTTTTCCATGCGCCGCATGCTGAAGGCGATCGCCGGGCACACGCCGTCGCAGGAGGCATAAAACATCGTGATCACGGTGGGGCTGCCGCGCAGGCCCGCGAGCGGCAACGACGAGCCGTCCTGCAGCGTGAGGCGCAAGGGCAACTGGTAGAGAGATTCGCCGGGCAGTGGCTCAGCCGCGAATGCGGCGGCGGCCAGCAACACACCCAGCAGGGGCAGCCGGCGCGGCTTCATGGCGCATCCGTTGCGCAGCGAAAGCCCAGGTTGGCGGTCGTGTAGCCCGCCTCGAGCGAACTCAGGAAGGCGATGCGCATGAGTACCGCGTAGTTGTCCCGGTCCGTGGTGCTGAGCGCGCCTTCGCCGCAGAACTTCGTCTTGTCGGCGCCGCCCTGCTCGCGGCTGTCGCTGCTCACCAGCAACGCGTTGTAGTCGAGCACCCATTCCCAGGTGAGGCCGTGCATGTCGGAGACCCCGTAATAGTTAGGCGGGCCGTGGCCGACGTCGGACAGCGCGACGCCCGAAGGCCGCGCGTACCAGTCGAGGATGCGTTGCCGCCACACGGGGTTGCCGCGCGCATCGGCGACGGATTCATCGGCGGCGGCGACGTATTCCCATTCGTTCCAGGTCGGCAGGCGCGCACCGCGCGCTTCGCAATAAGCCTTGGCCGCGAACCAGCTCACCCGCGTCACCGGCTGCGCCGCGCGCGCAGCCGCGCCGAGCGTGATCGCGCCCTGCCACTGCGTGAGGTATTGCGCATCCGCGAACAGGCGGGCGATGCGGTCGCGCCGCCACTGCGGATGGCTGCGTACGAAGCGCAGGAACTGGGCATTCGTCACTGGCGTGCGATCCAGGCGGAATGCCCGCACCTGCACCGTCGCCACGCCTTTGCCCTGCGGCAGTACGGACTCGAAGCTGCCCGCGACGATGGGCACCGGGGCGAGATCCGCCGCGGCGCCTGTCGTCGTGAACGCCAGGGCCGCCAACGCAAGGGCGCAGCCACTGGTGAGAACGCGCCGCACGTCGATCAATGCGCCGCGCCCGCCGGCCGCGCCGTCGACGCGCGCACCTTGGCGACTTCATCCTTGCTCACCGCGTCGCCCTGGTTGCCCCAGGTATTGCGCGCATAAGTGAGGATGTTGGCGATTTCATCGTCGGTGAGCTGGCTCATCGGCGGCATCACCGATTCGAATTGCGCGCCATTGACCGTCACCGGGCCTGACAAACCATTCAACGCGATGCTGATCGAACGTTGTTTGTCCGCCATCAGGAAATCCGATTTGGCGAGCGGCGGGAACACGTTTGGAATACCCATGCCATTGGGCTGGTGGCAGACCGAGCAGGTGCCCGCGAACAACGCTTCGCCCGCCTTTATCTGTTCCGCCTTGGTGAGTGTGCCGGCAGCGCGCGCCGCGGCCGCGACGACCACCGCTTCCTGGCTCGCCGCCTTGTCACCCAGATAGGCCGCGTCCACTTCCTTGCCGGAGTAAATGTCTTTGCGCTCGGGACCATCGGCCTTGAGGATCGCCAGCGCGCCCTTGTTGAAGGCGCGGAAGATCGAGTGATCGACCATGACGTAGCTGCCCGGCACTTCGAGCTTGAAATCCGCGATGGCCGCGCCGCCGGAGGGGATCAGCGTGGTCTGCACGTTTTCCTGGTAACGAGTGCCACCTTCGAACCAGACCTTGTCGAAGATCTCGCCGATCACGTGGAAGCTCGAGACCAGGTTCGGTCCGCCGTTGCCGACGAACAGCCGTACGGTTTCGCCGGTCTTCGCGCTCAACGCGCGGTCGCCGGTCATCGAACCTTCCGCGCCGTTGAACAACACGTAGGTCGGGTTCTCGTCGATGGCCTTCTGCATGTCGAAGGACTGCAGGCCCTTCTCGTGATACTTGCCCACCGTGTAGAAGTCGCCCTGCATGACGTAGTACTCATGATCGACGGCCGGCAAACCTTCCGGCGGCTCGATCAGGATCAACCCGTACATGCCGTTGCCGACGTGCATGCCCACCGGCGCGGTCGCGCAGTGATAGACATAGAGCCCGCGGTTGAGCGCCTTGAACGTGAATTGGGATTCGTGACCGGGCGCCGTGAAGGATGAAGCCGCGCCGCCACCCGGACCGGTCACACCGTGCAGGTCGATGTTGTGCGGCATCTTGCTGTCGGGATGGTTGCGCAGGTGGAACTCGACCGTATCGCCCTGTCGAACCCGGATGAAACTGCCGGGCACGGTGCCGCCGAAAGTCCAGAACGTGTACTTCACGCCGGGCGAAATTTCCTTTTCGACTTCACGGACTTCGAGTTCGACGATGACCTTAGCGGGTTGATGCCGGCCGGTCGCGGGCGGCACCTGTGGCGGAGACGTGAGCACGGCCTTGACGGGCTCGCCCTGCGGCGGGCCGAAATCCCCGCTGGCGGAGCCGCCGGTGTCCTGCGTCGTGACGAGCGCGGTTTTGGGATCCCGATCGGAGCAGGCGGTGAGAAGCAATGGCAGCTGCGTCGCAGCAAGTACTAACAACAAGGCACGCGCGTTCATGTTTGCTCCGGTAGTTCGGCCTGGGCGGCAGCATCTTAGGCCCGGCATGCCGGGCGGACAACGGGTCGGTGGTCAGGCACGATGCGTATGCGTGTTCTTACGTATGGCGTTCGGCCCGCCTTCGCGTATGCCGGCCGGGCCCAAGGTCCAGCCTCAGGCTTACAACATCGCGGCCGGGTCTTTGGCATGCTTCCAGGAACTGCGACTCGAAGGTCACGACACATGCGCAATCTGGATTTCAGTTCGTGGCAGGGTTTGTTATCGACCCTGCTGGGTCTCGCGGTCATCACGCTGCTGGGCGTCGGGATTCGATTGCTGGTGATGCAGACGGTGCAGCAGCGCCGCGAACGCGAGAACCGGCAGATCAACGAGCGGCTGCGGACCTTGATCGCGGCGTACAAGACGCTCGGCGGGTCGTTTACCGGCGATCTCGCCGTGGATCCCACTCATTTCCGCGACCTGCGGCGCACGCCTGTGGGTAATGCGTCGAATGCGGCGGTGGTGGAGGCGCCGGAAATTATCGCCGCCGAGAATGAACTCGCGAGTTCGGATCGCTCGCGGCGGATCCGCGATGCGGTCGAGGCCGCGTTGTCGGACATCATCCTGTTAGGCACGGAAGAACAGGTGCGGCTCGCGGCCACGGCGGCGGCCGAGCTCGTGGGCGGACGCGCCGTTCATACGGCGGAGCTGGTGGTGTCGCTGCGCAACTTCATTCGCGGCGTGCTCGATCTCGATCCGATGCCGGTGGATGTGTCGATTCCGAGGCAAGGCCCTGCCCGTCCCGGCGCGGCTCGCGGTGGCGGCGGCAAAGGTGAAGGCGGCGAACGCGAACGCGGCGGCAAACAAGGCGGCGGGATGGGCGGAGGCGCGGCCGCGGGCGCCGGCATGGGTCTGGGAATCGGCATCAGCGGCAGCGCGACCCCCGACGACACTGAAAAAGGGGACATTCCGAGTTAATTGGAAGAAAAACGACACTCCGTTGTATCTCTTCCAACTAACTCGGAATGTCCCCTTTCACAGCGGGTGGGTGTTGCCGTCGGGGAGTGCGCGCAGCAGCTTGCCATTGCGGATGCTCAGCGCTTCGAAGTGGTCGCGGCCATCCGCTTCGTGCGCGGGATACACCTGCACCGCGATGACCTTGCCGTCATAGAGCCGCGTGATCGTCGGCACGATGGTGTGACCGACAAACACGCGCCGCACGCCGAACCGGGCCAGCATCGAATCGATCTCGGCCATCGTTGCCGCAGGGGCATTGCCGTGTTCGGGAAAATAACCGCGATACCAGAGCGGGCCGGCCGCCCCCAGCAGGAATTCCACGCGCTCACGCTCCGTCGGACTGAAGGGCGGCAGCTCGTTCAAGCCCGCACGCACGCCATCGTTGATTTCCGCCAGCGTCAATTTGCGATCGGCGAGCGCCGGCGACACGCCACCGTGCAGATACAGGGAGTCGTTCAGCTTGAGGACCGCTGGCCGGGTTCGCAGCCACTGCCCGAGCACACTGCGCACGTCGAACAACTGCGAGTAGGTCTCCACGCCTAACAAGGTCGAGGTCTGCGCGTACTTGGCATTCAGATAACGCAGATCGCCGCGCAGCGCCATGATTTCGTGATTGCCCAGCAGCAGGTGCACCGCGCCGCCGGCTTTGCGCGCCTGCGCCTCGAGCTCATACAACAACCACAGGATCTCGACCTGGTTCGCGCCACGATCGAATACGTCTCCGAGCACGATGAGGTGGCCGCGGCCGAAACTCCAGCCGAGCTTCCCGTTGACTACACGGTGCGCGCGCAGCATGTCGACCAGGATCTCGAACTCTCCGTGGGTATCCGCAACGACGAACAACGGCGTCGACGCGGCAACTGTAATGGTGTCGCTCGCGATCTGCGCCGGCTTCCGCAGCGTCACCGCGAACGCCGGCAAACTACCGACGGCGGGAACCTCGAGCGACTGACCGACCGCGACCGGACGCGCCTGTTTTCGCGCGCCCGCCTCGCCCGACTCCACCGTCCAGGCTTCGAACCCACCCGCGCCGCGCACCACGTACGGACCGTCCAACGATGCCGCCAGGGAGCACAGCGGAACGAGGGCCGCAAGGGCCAACAACAGTGCGAATCGCAGAGGTTTCCGGTGCATGCCGAAAGGTAACGTGCGCCCGCGATGCCGGCCAGTCTTCCTTGCCGATCTTTAATTTCCCCGCGGGGTATCGCGCGTTAGGCTGGCGTATGGCCTTCTCCCAAAACACCCGCCACATCGCCATGGCCATGCTGGTCATGGCGCTGTTCGTCGCCGCCGTGGGGACGATCAAACACGTTCTCGGTGAATACGACTGGGACGACGTGCTGGCCAGCATGGCGTCGATCGCGCCGCCCACGGTGTTCGCCGCCCTGGCGCTGACGGCCGGCAGCTATCTGCTGCTGATCCTCTACGACGTGCTCGCGCTGCGCTACGCGGGCGCCAGTGTGCCGTGGACGACGACGGCGGCCGCGTCCTTCGCCGCCAACGCCGTGGGCCACAGCGTGGGATTCACGGCGCTGTCCGGCGGCTCCATTCGGTATCGCGTCTACTCCGGTGCGGGTGTCGGCGCACGGCAGATCGCCCAGGTGATCGCGTTCTGTTCGCTGACCTTCATTCTGGGCACCGCCTTGTTGTTAGGCGCGTCGCTGTTGTTCGAAGCGCCGCGCGCCGCCGCGATACTGCATCTCGACGTGGCCGCGATTTATGCACTCGGTATGTTGACCACCGGCCTGGTCCTCGGCTATTTCCTGCTGAACCTGTTCAGGCGCACCCCCGTGCCCGTCCTGCGCTGGCAACTGCGACTGCCGGGCGCGCCGCTGGCGCTGGCGCAGATCGTCGTCGCAGGTGTCGACCTGTGCGTGACCGCCGCCGTGTTGTACGTGTTGTTGCCCTCGGGCGCGACCGCCGGTTTCGTCACCTTCCTGGGTCTCTATCTCATCGCACTCGCGGCGGGTGTCGTCAGCAACGTGCCGGGCGGACTCGGCGTGTTCGAAACGGTGCTGCTGTTGCTGCTGCCCGGCGTACCGCCGCATGCAGCGTTGTCCGCGTTGCTCGCCTACCGCGCCGTCTACTATCTACTGCCATTCGTGATCGCCCTGGCGGTGGTCGCGGTGCGCGAGGCGTGGCTGCGCCGCGCCGGGCTCGCGAGCGCCACCACCTGGCTGCGTGCCTGGGTGCGCGCCGTGACACCGCAGGCGTTGGCCGTCGGTGTGTTCGTATGCGGCCTGGTGCTGTTGTTCTCCGGCGCGACCCCCGCCGCCGACGCACGCCTGCACGTGTTGCGGCACCTGGTGCCGCTGTCGCTGCTCGAGCTCTCGCATCTCATCGGCAGTGCCGCCGGCGTCGCGCTCTTGTTGCTGGCGCGTGGTCTACAGCGGCGAATGGACGCGGCCTGGCACGTCACGGTGGTCTTGCTGGCCGCCGGCATCGTCGCCTCACTGATCAAAGGATTCGACTACGAAGAGGCCTTGCTGCTGACCGCGATCCTGGCCGCCCTGCGCGCGGCGAAGGGCCGCTTTACACGGCGCGCGGCGCTGCTGGAAGAACGATTCTCGGTGCCGTGGACCCTCGCAATCACGCTCGCCCTGGTGGCGTCGCTGTCGCTGGCATTGTTCTCCGCCCGCAACATCGATTACTCGCACGAACTGTGGTGGCAGTTCGCGTTCCACGCGAGCACGCCGCGTGTGCTGCGCGCCAGCGTACTGGTGATCGTGCTGGCGGGCGCATTCGCAACCTGGAAGCTGATCCGCCCGACCCCGCCCGAGCTGCCGCTGCCCGACGCGGCGATGCTGGCGCGTGCCCGTGCCGCCATCGCCCAATCCGAGGAAACCTGCGCGAATCTCGCCTTGTTAGGCGACAAGAAGTTGTTGTTCGCGAGCGAGGACGCAGGGTTTGTGATGTTCCAGCCTGTCGGAAAATGCTGGGTGGCGATGGGCGACCCGGTGGGCCCGGCGCCGGTGCGCGAGCAGCTGGTCTGGGAGTTTCGCGACGCCTGCGATCGATTCGCCGCGTGGCCGGTGTTCTACCAGGTCGGCGTGGAGAATCTGCCACTGTATCTCGACGCCGGCTTTTCGCTGTCGAAGCTCGGCGAGGAGGCGCGTGTCGACCTGGCAGCTTTCAGTCTCGAAGGTTCGAAGCGGGCCGATCTGCGCCAGACCCACAATCGCGCGCAGCGCGAAGGGCTGACATTTTCGGTCCTGACACCCGCGGAGGTGCTCACCCGCATGGAGGCGCTGCGCGGGGTCTCCGAGGAGTGGCTCAGCGCCAAAGCCATCGCCGAGAAAGGCTTCTCGCTCGGTCGATTCGACCCGGCCTACCTCGCCAATTTCTCCTGCGCCGCCGTGTGGCTCGACGGGCGGATCGTTGCATTCGCGAATTTGTGGGCGACCGGCAGCCGCTCCGAATTGTCGATCGACCTGATGCGCCACGCCAACACCACCTCGCGCAACCTGATGGACTATCTATTCATCGAGATCATGTTGTGGGGCAAACAGGCCGGTTACGGCTGGTTCAATCTCGGCATGGCGCCGCTGTCCGGCATGCAGGATCGCGAGTTCGCGCCGGTCTGGAACCGCATGGCCGCGTTTCTGTACCGCCACGGCGAACATTTCTACAATTTCAACGGTCTGCGCCGTTACAAGGACAAGTTCGCGCCGCAGTGGCAGCCGCGTTATCTCGCCTGCCCCGGCGGCCTGGCGCTGCCACGGGTGCTGATGGAAGTCACGACGTTGATCGCCGGCGGCACTCGCCGCGTGTTCATGCGCTGAAGGAGTGAGTCGAATGTCCAGATCCCCGAGACTGCTCGCGGCGACCGTTTGCTCGTTGATGCTGGCATGGGCCTTACCGGCGCCGGCGGCCAAGCCCGCCGCGAAGATCGTCGAATCAACGCTCGATGGCGGGCGCTTCGGCGTCGTACACATCTTCCGCCCCGCCGGCGCACCGACGAACGTGGCGCTGTTGTTTTCGGGTGATGGCGGCTGGGGTGATGGCGTCGACGTTTATGCCCGGCGCCTGGCCGGCGAAGGGTTCCTGGTCGGGGGCGTCGACACCACTATCTACATCGCATCCATCGCGCCCAAACGCGACAAACCCGGCGCATCGGCAAAACCGCCCTCCTGCACCTTCATGGCGGGCGACGTCGAGGCACTGAGCCAGCACCTGCAATGGGCGCAGAAACTGCCTAACTATCTGCGGCCGGTGCTGTTCGGGTACTCCGCCGGCGCGTCTGTCATCTACTCGACGCTCGCGCAGGCGCCGCGCGGCACGTTCGCGGGCGGCGTGTCGTTGAGCTTCTGTGCCGAGATGGACACGGCCGGTGCAAAATTGTGCCCCGGCGCGGGGCTGCGGTCCGCACCGATCGCGAAGTCCACCGAGGTCACGCTTCATCCCGATGCGAAGCTCGCGTTCCCCTGGACCATTGTCCACGGCGATCGCGATACGGTATGCAGCGCCCGGCAGACGCGCAATTTCGTCGCTGCGATTCCGACGGCGAAGCTGATCACGCTGCCGAAGGCGACCCACGACCTTACGCCCACCGACGACTGGTGGCCGCGCGCGCGCCAGGATTACCGCGCAATGCTGGTGGCCGACACCGCCACTCCCGCCACTCCCACCACTGCAGCGGTCAGCGCCGATACCTTGAGCGATCTGCCGCTCGCGGAAGTATCGGCGACCGCGAAGGAATCCGGTGTTTTCGCGGTGATGATCTCCGGCGACGGCGGCTGGGCCGGACTCGATCAGAGCGTATCCGCCGAACTGGCGGCGCGCGGCGTGCCGGTGGTTGGACTTAATTCTCTCAAGTATTTCTGGCATGCACGCACGGCGGAGTCGACCGCCGCCGACGTGAGCCGCATCGTCTCGCAATACGCCGCGCGCTGGCACAAACAACGCGTGTTGTTAGTGGGTTATTCGTTCGGCGCCGATGTGATGCCATTCGTGTTCAATCGCCTGCCGGCCGCGACGCGCGCGCGGGTCGCATCGGTGAGCCTGCTCGGGCTCGGGCCGGCGGCGACCTTCGAAGTGACCGTCGGCGAATGGCTGCCCGGCGCCGACGACAAGGGCGATCCGGTCGTACCCGAGATCGCGCGAATGCCCGCGACTCCGCTGTTGTGCGTGATGGGTGATGGCGAACACGGCAGCTCGTGCCCCGAGCTCGCGAAGTCCGGCGTCACGGTGCGGCAGATCGGCGATGGCCATCATTTCAGCGGGCTTGCGCCGCAGATCGTCGACGCGATCCTGCAGGTGGGTGGCGACTAGAGAATGTTTTCGCCGGATGCGTTCAGCAGCCGAATCGCCGGCTCCTCCAGCGAATGCTGATAACCGACGATGCTGAGCGAAGCGGTGTCGAGACAAAACCGTCGCGCGTCGATCGGTAGGAGGCCTATCCAGCGCGCGATCAGGATCCGCAGGATGTCGCGATGCGCGACGACCAGCACATCGCCCTTCGCTGCCCGCAACTTCTCTACAACACGCTCCGCGCGCTGTCCCAGATCCGCCAGCGATTCACCGCCCGGGCAACCATCCTCGAACAGGTCCCATCCCGGCCGCTCGGCCTGCACTTCGGCCGCGCGCCTGCCTTCGTATGTGCCGTAATCCCATTCCATCAGATCGGGTTCGATGGTGGCCTGCGCGCCGAACCCGATCAGGTTCGCCGTCTGCCGCGCCCGCATCAGCGGGCTCATCAGCACCTGGCTGAATTCGAGCCCCTTCAGATGCACGCCGAGCTCCACGGCATCCTGTTCGCCGCGCGCGGTCAACGGAATATCGGCACGGCCCGTGTATTGCCGGCTCAGACTCCAGGCGGTCTCGCCGTGGCGGACCAGATAGACCTGGGGAAAGGATTCGGCATGGGTTTTCATCTGGCGACCATGCCCGCACTGGCTGGCTACATATATAGAGAGTGCGATCCTATTGAGAAACGTTCTTATCTACAATCAGCGGCTACATCAAATCACTTTTGCGCCGACCCGCAACTTGCTGGAGATGCGGGCGACGACCTTCTTTTCCCGCATGCCGGTGCGTTCGGTAAAAAAAAGACCCCGGCGAACCGGGGCCAGTGCTTCATTGAATTGTCGCCGCAGGGAGGTCAGCGGCTTTTCCCTGCTTCATCGCACCCGATTACGCGTGACCAGATTGACGATGGCGAGCAGGATCACCGCTCCCAGGAATGAAACGAACAGGCTGGCCGCACTGATCGACCCCGAGTTGATGCTCGGCGCGCCGATCATGGGGCTGATGAGCCATCCGCCGAGCAGGGCCCCGACGATGCCAACCACGATGTTCATGGGCACGCCCATGCTTCCATCCCGGCGCATGACGATGCTGGCAAGCCAGCCCACCACGCCGCCGATCACTAACCACAAGATGATTCCCATGATTTTCTCCTCAGTTGCGTTTTTGTCTGCTCGAGACGTCCGATTCGTCGCTACCCGCGCTCATCTTTCCGGCTGAGCCGGCAGAGCTCCAGGGATTCGACCCCGACTGGCTGTCGCCCTGGCGGCTGACCTTGAGGTTGTTCTGCACGTCCTGGCAGAACTGCTCGGCGATGTCCTCGGCGGCATTCTTGGTCTGCCGGCTATCTACCGAGCCTTCCAGCGTCACCTTGCCGCCCTGCACGTTGACCGTGATCTCGCTGGCGTCGACGTGCGGGTCTTCGCTCAGCCGCTCGCAGATCAGCTCCTTGACGCGCTCGTCGCTGCGCTGAAACCCCTTCGGACCCTTGCCGCGATGCATCCCCTGCACTCCGGCTTGCGATCCGCCCCCACCGTACTGCTGGCCCTCGCCGTACGGCTCGCTCCACCCTTGCTGGCGCCCCGAACCTGAATTACCCGGATCGTTGCGGCTGGAGCCGTAGTTGCTGCGGCCGTACTGGCTCGTGCCTGAACTGCCATACTCTTCGCCCTGCGAGGCGCGGCCGTAGTTAGGCTGACCGTAGTTGCCCTGCCCGTAGCTACCCTGCCCGTAACCGGTCTGGCCATATCGGTCCTGGCCCGTATTGCCCCCGTGGCCCGCTTGGCCGCTGGAACCAGACTGGTTGTAGTGACCTTGGCGGGAAGTGCCGTAAGCCGAGTCGTTCCCGGCCTCGTAATTGCCGCGCTCCTCATTGCCACGGTACCCGCTGAAGCCGCGATCCTGGTCGCGGGAATACCGACTCTGGTCGTTTCCGCCTTGGCCGTAATCACCGCGCGAGCCCGGGGAGCCGCGCGTGTCCGTTTGATTGCTTTGATTCCGATTCGCCATGTAGATCTCCACTCGTTCGTTGGAAGGAGATTCGACTCTAGGATTTTGAAAATCGATGCGTCATCGATATGCGCGGATAAATGCGTAGGTATACGCCGCGCTGGCATGCTTAGATTTCAAGCGGCGTGCGGTCACGAGCGTCGGACTAACATTCGACCCCCGCACTCGATGCCGTCCAATCCGCGCTATGAAATTTTTTCCGATGCGATCGAGGCGCGGCGCTTGCGCAACGGGCGCATGAGAACGAGGCAGAATCATTGCCGCTGGGTCCGCGCATGAACGACCGTGGGGTGTTCGTGTGAATGTCTCGCAACATCCGGCGCGCAGGCGTTGCTCATCGCTGACAGATGCCCAACGCTGTCACTCCACGCGTCATGCGGAATGATGTCGGACAACTTCTCGTGTCCGTGCTGCGACGAAATGCACGCCCAATCACTCGGTAACGAATGCCCGGTCTGCAACGACGAACTCCGCCCACAACTTCAGGAGCCCGTGATGTCCGTTTCCGCCCCGCAACGCGCCGTGTTGCGCGACATCGATCGATTCCAGCTGCGCCTCGGCGAACCGGACGATCTCACCGTGCTCGGTGAAATCGATGCCGATGCCGGAGCGCTGTTCGAGCAGGCAGGCCTGTTTCTCGATCTGCCGGACGACCACGAGTTCCCGGCCGCGGAGCGGCGCCGCTGGCGGGAATGCCTGGCCGCCCGCACCACGCTCGTCATGGTAGATAGGGAATCCGGACCGATCGGCTTCGCCGCCCTCGGGCGCCGCGACGGCGAACACTACCTGGCCCAGCTCTCGGTACGGCTGCGGTTCATGCGCCTGGGTCTCGGCGGCGCGCTGCTGGAAGCGGCGGGCGAGTTGCTCAAGGCCCGCGGTGCGCGGGCGTTGTGGCTGACGACGTACAACCATCTGCCGTGGAATCGGCCGTTCTACGAACAGCACGGATTCACGGTCATGGCCGAGAGCGACTGTGGCCCCGAACTACTGCAGGAACACGCCATTGAACGGCGCTGGTTGCCGATGCCGCAGGAACGCGTGCTGATGCGACGGAAACTCGGCGCGTTCGCGGCTTGAGGATCGCCGTGTTCAGACGACCGCGCGTTCGATACGCACCCGCAACGGCTGGGTCGCGAAATCAAGGAACGCGCGCAATTTCCCGCTGGCGCGTCGGGCGCGAACGTAGACGAGGCTGACGGGCCGCGGCGGCGGCTCGAATTTCTTCAGGACGATATTCAGTTTTCCCGCTTTCACGGCATCCGCCGCCTGGTACGACAACACCCGTGCCAGCCCCACGCCACAGGCAGCGGCGTCGACCGCGGCTTCGGCGGTGCTCACTACCAGCCGCGCGCGCACCCGCACCGCTTCGGCTGCGCGAAACAGCCACGGTTCTGCGCCGCCGAGCCCTGCGAACTGCACGCAATCGCGTCGCGCAAGCTCCGCCGGATTTTTCGGCGTACCGTGCGCAGCCAGGTAACCCGGGCTCGCGCACACCACGCTGCGGATCTGCCCGATGCGGACCGCGACCAGCGAGCTGTCCGGCAGCTCACCCACACGCACCGCGAGATCGAGATGATCGTCGACAAGGTTCAACGGCCGGTCCGACAGGACCAGGCGCAGGTCGACGCGCGGATGCGCGGCCAGGAGCGCAACGACGATCGGCAACACGTGCAACCGCCCGAGCGTGACTGGCGCGGTGATGACGAGTTCTCCCTGCGGCGCCTTGTATTCGCCGGTCGCCCCGCGCTCCGCCTCCGCCAGTTCCTCGAGGATCCGCCGGCAGGCGCCGAGATACGCCTCGCCCACATCCGTGAGCGAGAGTTTGCGCGTGCCTCGCACGAGCAGTTTGGCGTCGAGGAACTTTTCGAGCTCGGACACCTTGCGGCTCACGGTGGGTAGCGGCATACGCAGTTCGCGGCTCGCCGCGGACAGACTGCCGGTCGAAACGGCTGCAACGAACACCGACATCGCGGCGAGACGATCCATGGGGCCTTCCATTTTTCGAGAACCAGACTTGAGAAGATAGCGTCTAGTTCCGCAGGTTGAAAGGCCTTAATTTCTCTCCCGCCACGTCAACCGGCGCGGCCCTACCACGGAGAGATCCCATGTCCCGCATTTCAAAACCTGCTTCATCCGCCGACGCGCCCCAGGCGGCGCGGCCATTACTCGACGCCGTCAAGGCGCAGCTCGGCGTCACTCCGAATGTGTTTCTGGTGGCGGCAAACAGCCCGGCCGCACTCCAGGGCTACGTGAGCATGCTCGGCGCGCTCGCCAAAGGATCGCTGCCCCACGCAACCCACGAACGCATCGCGCTGGCGGTGGCCGAAGCGAACGGCTGCAACTACTGCCTGTCCGCGCACACCTATCTCGGCAAGAAGGTCGCCAAGCTCGATGATGCCGAGATGAGCGCGAATCGCGCCGGCAAGTCCAACGACCCGAAGGCCGATGCCGCGGTGCGCTTTGCGCGCAAGGTCATGGATACGCGCGGTCATGTCAGCGACGCGGACGTTCGTTCGGTGCGTGACGCCGGCTACGACGACGGGCAGCTGGTCGAAATCGTGCAGCACGTGGCGCTCAACACCTGGACCAACTACGTCAACAGCGTGGCGCAGACCGAGATCGACTTCCCGGTCGTCGCGGCACGGAAGGTGGCCTGAGATGGAGCGTCCTCCCCTGCCGCCGTTCACGATGGAGACCGCCGTCGCAAAGGTGCGCATGGCGGAGGACGCCTGGAACAGCCGCGACCCTCAGCGTGTGGCGCTCGCATACAGCGTCGACACCCGATGGCGAAACCGGGCCGAGTTCATCAACGGACGCGAGGCGGCGCAGGAGTTCCTGCGCCGCAAGTGGCAGCGGGAACTCGATTACCGGCTCATCAAGCAACTATGGGGTTTTCGGGAAAATCGCATGGCCGTACGGTTCGCGTACGAGTGGCACGACGCCGCCGGCCAGTGGTTTCGCAGCTACGGAAACGAGAATTGGGAATTCGGCCTCGACGGGCTGATGCGCCGGAGGATCGCGAGCATCAACGACGCGGCGATCGCGGACGACGAGCGGCGCTTTCACTGGGCAGCCGGGCCGCGCCCGGCCGATCACGCCTCGCTCGAGCAGCTCGGATTCTGAAGCGCTGGTTACCAACGCAACCAGCGCTTTCCGGCGATGAAGCAAATACCCGCGACCACCGCGATCGCGAAGGAGTACCAGGTCGCAACGAACAGCGGGCTGTCATCCGGGCAGCTCAGCGCATAGAGACCGGCGCCGATTCCGCCGGCGGTGAGTCCGATGACGATGCCCGCGAAGCCGGGGCGCGCAGGCGCGGTGCGGCGCAGAGCGAGCATGAGCAATGCTGCGGGCACGGCTGAAAGCATCGGAATGAGCAGCACGCAATGGGGCGCATTACGTCCGATCAGGCGGGTATGCCATTCATTACCCGGCACGACGAACAGTTCGATCGCGACGCCGGCCACCAGCAAAGCCGGCGCCAGCGCCAACGCCGCCCGCGATCGCCCGCGCCCGAGCGGCCGCGCGACCTCGCCTAACAAAGTAGCCGCCGTCAGCGCGAGACAAATGGTGATCGTCATCTTGAACAAGAAGCCCGGCGAATACAGCGCCATGGGGAAATCCGCGCGCGGCCGCAACGTGAGCGTGAACAGAAGCACCGAGGCGGCGACACCCGCGGCCAGCGCCAGGCCGACAATGCGATTCAACGGCACGATCGGCCGCGCCGCATCGAGCGAGAGGGCGCGGATCAACGCTTCGGTCTTCATGAAGTTTCCTCGCGAAACAGCGCCGCCAGTGATTTCAGGCTGCGATGCAGAGTGACGCGCACGGCGACCTCGGTCATGTCCAGTTGTACTGCCGCCTCGCGCGCTGAATAACCTTCGAGTGACACCGCCTGCAGCACCTGGCGCTGCCGGGTAGACAGGCTGGTGAGCACCCGCTCGAGATCGTGCGCGTTCTCATCGCTGTCTCCGCTGTCGCCGCGCAAGGTGTCCACGACGCTGTCGATCGATATTTCCAGGCGCCGTCCACGCCGCCGGTGCGCATCCACCAGCTTGTTGCGTGCAATCGCCGCGACCCAGGGCGCGATCGGAGTACCGCGGATCCACGTGTTCCTCTTCAGGTGCAGCGCGAGCAGCACTTCCTGGACCACATCTTCAGCGTCGAGGCCCACGCTGTGCGCGCGCGAACGGATGGCGCGGCGCAACGCCGGCGTCAGCAGCGACAACAGACGATGGTAGGCCGCGCAATCGCCCTCGAGCGATTGCTCCATGAGCATCGTCCAATGCCATTCGTGATTTGCGGCGTCCACGTTCCTTGTCCTGTCCGTCGTTGCGGACCGGCGATTCGTTACACGAGGAGACCGGGAGTGAGGCGGTTTTGTGGCGGGCCGGCGAAATTTCTTCGGGCGCGTAACGACCGGGCTTTCTGAATCGACGGAGAGGGCGAACACCCACCACCCCGAGGATTCCTCATGAAACATCCAGGCAAAGCGCTGTTGCTCGGCGCCGTCGTCAGCGCCCTTTCACAAGGCGCGAACGCGACCGACGATTTCGATCGATTCGGCAATTCGCGGCACGCGGTCTTCGTCATGACCAATGACGCGGACGAAAATGCCGTCATCGCCTACGAACGCACGCCCTATGGAACGCTGCAGAATTCGCGCCGCTATGAAACCGGCGGACGCGGCAGCGGCGGCAAGGTCGATCCGCTCGGCTCGCAGGGTTCGCTCACGCTGAGCGATGACGGTTCGCAGTTGTTCGCGGTCAATGCGGGCAGCGGCACCTTGTCCGTATTCCGGGTGTTCGGTTCGCGCCTGGTGTTCACGGATCGCGCGCCCACCGGCGGTTCCGAACCGAACGCAGTGGCGCAACACGGCCGCATCGTCTACGTGCTCAATACGGCCGGCAGCAGCAGCGTGGTCGGCTTTCGCGTGTTCGACGGCAAACTCGTGCGCATTCCGGAGTCGCTGCGTTTCCTGAGCGGCAACTTTGTGAACTCGGCCTCCCTGGCATTCTCGCCCGACGGCCGCTTCCTGGTCGTGACCGAGCGTGCGACCAACAATCTCGACGTGTTCCGCGTCCAGAACGACGGCCGGCTTTCGCCCCTCACCATCACGCCGAGTGTGGGTCCGGGCGCATTCGCCGCGGTGGTTGCGCCGAACGGCGCGGTGCTGATTTCGGAAACCGGTCCGGGTACCCCGAACGGCTCCGCGATCTCGTCGTACAACATCGCGCCCGACGGCAAACTACTTCCCGTGAGCGTGAGTGTGCCGACACTGGGCGCGGCCAATTGCTGGAACGTCGTGACGCCCGATGGCAGGTTCGTTTATGCGTCGAACTCGGGTTCGGCCTCGATCTCGGGTTTCCAGATCGGCGCGAACGGTGCGCTCACGCCGGTGGGCAGTACGGTCGTCGGGACGAACCCCGCCGGCTCCGCCAGCCTCGACATCACGATCAGTGCGGACGGACGGTTCCTTTATTCGCTGAATGCCGCCACCGGCGTCATTGGAATGTTCGGCATCGTGCGGGACGGCTCGCTGGTGAATCTCGGCGTGCGGGGTGGATTACCCGCGGCCGCCGGTCTCAACGGCATCGCGGCGAATTGATCGTGCCGGCACCATCAACCCGCGCCGCGCTGGCGCGCTTTGCGCCCTTGCCGCTGCGACTCATCGTCGGTGGCGGGTTCATGGTGCACGGTTTTCTGAAACTCGGGAGAGGCGTCGAAGTGTTCGCGGCGGCGCTTTCTGGTCTCGACATCCCGATGCCTCATCTCATGGCCTGGATCACCGTGTTGATCGAAGTTGTCGCCGGCACGGCGGTGTTCTTCGGCGCGTTCGTCGCGCTGATGAGTGTGCCGATGGTCATCGTGCTGCTGGTCGCGATCGTAAAGGTGCACTGGCAGTTCGGCTTCAGCTCGATCAAGTTTCTCGCGGTCACGCCGGACGGACTGCTGTTCGGCAAACCCGGCGTCGAATGCGATCTGCTCTACCTCGCGTGTATCGCCGCGCTATTCGTGTTGGCACCCGACCCGTGGTCGCTCGATTACCGGCGAAACCGGCCGTTGCCATCACGTGATGGGTAGTCCACCCGCGCGCGTGACCGTTCGCAGCACCAGGCTCGAATCCACGCGTGCCACGTTCGGCAACTTGGTCAACACTTTGCTGTGCAAGCGCTCGAAGTCGGCGGAATCGCGCGCGACCACGCGCAACACGTAGTCAGCTTCACCCGTGAGCAGGTGGCATTCGGCGACTTCGGGCACGGCGTTGACCGCGTTCTCGAATGCGTTGAGCTCACGGTCGGTCTGCGCCTTGAGCGTGATGCGGATCAGGAACGACGAGGTGAAGCCGACGTGCCGCGCGCTGATCACGGCGGTGTAACGCTCGATGACACCGCTGCTCTCCAGGCCGCGCACGCGCCGCAGGCAGGCAGACTCGGACAGCCCCACTGCGCTCGCCAGCTCGGAATTCGGGATACGGCCGTTGCGCTGCAGCGCGGCCAGGATCTTCCGGTCGACGCGGTCTAACGCAGGAATCTGCGACATCGGATACCTCTGGCGCAATATTCATGCGCGGTAGCTCATTCCAGGCGCTGATTATGCAATGGTCTGCGAGCGCAAAGGCTGAAAATGTGGACAACCCAACCTTGCCGGAGAGAGCCATGCGTATCGGAGTGCCCCGTGAGATCAAGATTCACGAGTACCGCGTCGGCCTGGTTCCCTCCTCGGTGCGCGAACTCACCGATGCCGGCCACGAAGTGCTGGTCGAGACGGAAGCCGGCGCCGGGATCGGTTGCTCGGATGCCGACTATCAGAGCGCCGGCGCGAAGATCGCGAAGAACGCCGATGAAGTGTTCGCGAACACCGACCTGATCATCAAGGTGAAGGAACCGCAGTTGACCGAGTGCGCCAAGTTGCGTCCCGGCCAGGTCCTGTTCACCTATCTGCATCTCGCCGCCGACAAGCCCCAGGCCGAGGCGCTGATGCGTTCCGGCGCCGTGTGCATCGCCTATGAAACCGTCACCGCGCCCGATGGCTCGTTGCCGCTGCTGACGCCGATGAGCGAAGTCGCTGGCCGCATGTCCGTGCAGGTCGGCGCGCAGTGCCTGCAGAAGGCTTCCGGTGGCCGCGGCATGTTGTTAGGCGGCGTGCCCGGCGTGGCCCCGGCGAAGGTCGTCGTGATCGGCGGCGGCGTGTCCGGCACGCACGCGGTGGAAATGGCGCACGGTCTGCGCGCCGACGTCACGGTCATCGATCGATCCATCAAGCGTCTGCGCGAACTCGACGAGCAGTTCCTGGGTGCGGTGAAGACGGTGTTCTCGACCAGCGAAGCCATCGAACGCGAAGTCGTGGATGCGGATCTGGTCATCGGCGCGGTGCTGCTGCCCGGCGCCGCGGCGCCGAAACTCGTGAGCAAGGCGGTCGTTCAGAAGATGCGCCCGGGATCGGTTCTGGTGGACATCGCGATCGACCAGGGCGGTTGCTTCGAAACCAGCCGGCCAACCACTCATGCCGACCCTACCTACAGCGTGAACGGCGTCATTCACTACTGCGTGACCAACATGCCAGGCGCGGTGCCGCGCACCTCGGCATTCGCGCTCAACAACGCGACGTTGCCCTACGTGCGCATGCTCGCGGACAAGGGCTGGCTACGCGCGACCCAGGAAAACGCCGGCCTCGCGGCGGGCATCAACGTGCGCGATGGGCGCATCGTGCAGGACGCCGTGGTGGCGGCACTCAAGGCGGCGGCGTAAACGCGGCGGGCGGCCGCGGGCCTTTCAGCTCGCGCGCCTTTCCACGTCGCTCGGCGAACCGCCCCACTGCCGGTTCCACGCGCGGCGTAACTGCAGCCCGGAATTGAAGCCGGCCACTTCCGCGGCGCGCGCAACGCTTGCGCCGTGTTCGAGCGATTGGCGCGCGTGAACGAGGCGGATCGCGCGCAGGTAATGTAGCGGCGAAACACCGGCGTGGCGCAGAAACAGACGCAATAAATGCCGCTCGGTGACGTGACCGACCGCCGCCATCGCGGCCATGTCCCAGTTGCGCTCCGGTTTCGCGCTGAGCGCGTCCTGCACCCGGTGCACCGCGGCGTGCAGGTGCCGGCGGTGCGCGAGAAACGGGGAAAGCTCGGGGTCACTCGATGAGCGCCGCAGGTATACAACCATGTCCTGCGCAACACTGGCCGCCAACGCCTCGCCGCATTCGGTGGCGATCAGGTGCAGCGCGAGGTCGATGCCCGCCGTAATGCCCGCGCTGGACGCGAGCGGCCCGTCGACCATGAACACGCGGTTGTCCATCACCTTGGCGTGCGGCGCGAGCTCGCGCAGTTCCTCGAGCAGGTCGTGGTGGGTGGTGCATTGACGATGGCTGATCAGGCCGGCGCGCGCGGCTAACAAAGTACCCGAGCAGATCGTGATCAATCGATGCCGGGTCGTCGCGGCGTTCAAGGGCTCGCTCAACGTGCGCTTCAGCCACTGCGCCGTATCGACGATGGCGCGCGTGACGCGGCCGACCTGGAGGCTCGGCTGGCCGGCGAGCACGACCCAGGTCGGTGAAGTCAGGGCGCGCGGCAAGGGCTCGAGCTCGCCCAGCGTCAAACCAACCGAGGTGACCGGATTGCTGGTGGCGCCGGAAAAACGCAGGCAGAACCGCGGCGGTTCGTCACGCGATGTGTAACGCAGATTGGCGAGACGAAAGGCTTCCGCCGGGCCGGCGATGTCGAGCAGCAGCGCGTGCGGCACGATCACGAACAGCACATCGATGGGCGCAGCACGAGTGTTGGACATAGCTGGATGCGAGCATGCAACAGAAAAAGACTGGGCGTGTACAGAAGTGCACACCGATGTCCGATTCTGCTCCAATCCGGTCCGCGCAGGGCACGGGACTACGACCCCAAGTCCCTATGATCACGTCCGATTTGGATCCCGATGCCGATGAGGACCGCGCTATGACCTGGAACAGAGTGTTGGCCGTCACGATGGGTTTGGCGCTGCTGGAGATGGTCAACGTCGGCACCGCCGCGCCGCCCGCCACGCCTGCGGAAGCGATCGCACCCGCGAGCCCACCCGAAGCCGGCGTCAGCGCAATCGTCTCTCCGGGCGATGATTTCTTCACCTACGCCAATGGCGAGTGGCTCGACGCAACCCGCGTTCCCGCTGGCCGGGCGCGCTGGGGCGCGCGCGACGATATCAACGTCACTCTCCGGAAGCAGGTGGCCGACGTGGTCGCCGACGCGGTAACACGCCGGGCCGACGACTCCGAACGCAAGGTCGCCGATTTCTATTCCGCCTATCTCGATGAGGCCGCCATCGAAGCGCGTGGCATCGCGCCGCTCAAGGCGCAGCTCAAAAGCGTCGACCAGGTGCACAACAAGGCAGGCCTGGCAAAGTGGCTGGGCGGCAATCTGTCGACGGATGTCGATCCGCTGAACTTCGGGGTCTATTCATCGAAGTACGGTCCGATCGGCCTCGCGGTGGATTATGGAATTCATGGCGAGACGAAGAACTTCGCCTATCTTCTGCAGGGCGGGCTCGGCCTGCCCACCCGCGAGTCTTACCTCGATGAAGCGGATGCGGCGCGCGAGCTGCGCAGTCGTTATCTGCAATACGTCGCGCGGATGCTCGCCCTCGCCGGCTTCGATCACGCGAAGGAACGCGCCGCCGCGGTATTGGCGCTCGAGACTGCGATGGCGCGAATCCATGTGCCGGCGGCCGCATCGGCCAGGGATCAGAATGCCGATAACCATTGGGCGCGCGCGGATTTTCCGGCGCGCGCGCCGGGCATGGACTGGAATGCCTTTTTTGCGGCGGCGGGCCTCGCGAATCAGGAGGACTTCGTCGCCTGGCAGCCCGATGCATTGACGGGCACTGCCGCGCTGGTCGCGTCAGAGCCGCTTGCCGCCTGGCGGGACTATCTACGCTTCCACCTGCTCGATCGATACGCCGAGGTGCTGCCGCCGCGATTCGCGGAAGCGCAACGCGCCCAGCGCGGCGCCGACGCGCCCACGACACGCGCGCAAGACGCCCTGGACGCCACCAATCGACTGATGCCGCTCGCCGTCGGCCGTTTGTACGTCGAGAAGTACTTTTCGTTCGAGGCGAAGGCGAACGTGCAGGCGATCCTCGCGAACGTGCTCGACGCGTTCCGGCACCGCATCGAAACTGCGCAATGGATGTCTCCGGCCAGCAAGCCGCTGGCGCTGGCGAAGCTCAACACGCTGTATTTCGGCGTCGGTTATCCGGACAAATGGCCCGACGACACGGCGCTCGCCATCGACCCGCGCGACGCCTTTGGTAATGTGCGGCGCATCGACGCCTGGAACTATCACACGGCGCTGGCGCGGCTGGCCCGTCCGTTCGACCGGCACGACTGGAGCGTCAGCCCGCACGTGGCAATGGGATCGCTGAATTTCCTGAGGAATTCATACAACTTCTCGGCCGGGTTGCTGCAGGCCCCGAAGTTCGACCTGGCAGGCTCCGAGGCGGCCAACTACGGCGCCATCGGTGCGGTGTTCGGACACGAGATCAGCCACTTCGTCGACACGTTGGGCGCCGACTACGATGCGAGCGGTGCGTTGCTCCGCTGGTGGACGGAAGCGGACGCCGAGCAGTACGACGCGGCGTGCCGCGCGCTCGCGATCCAGGTGTCTACCTACCGGCCGTTTCCCGACCTGCCGCTCAATGGCCGGCTCACCCTGGTCGAAAACGTGGCCGACCTGGCCGGGCTTTCCGCCGCCTTCGACGCGTACCGCCGGGTGCTCGGCAGCCGCGCGTCCAACCGCGAATACCTGCGCCAGCAGGACCGGCAATTCTTCATCGGGTTCGCGCGCGCCTGGCGCGCCAAGTTCACCGACGAAGGTCTACGCGCGCAATCCACCGGTAACGATCATGCACCGGAGATTTTCCGCGTCGCGACCGTGCGCAATCTCGATGCCTGGTACGAAGCGTTCGACGTACGGCCCGGTCAGCAGTTGTATCTCCCGCCCGGCGTGCGCGCGCGCGTCTGGTAGCGGCGTGAAGGTCACCGTCTGCGAGTTGCCACACGAACTCGGGCCCCTCGAAGCCGCCTGGACGGACTTGCGCGAACACGTGGCGGTACACGAGTCGGAACTCGTGTTGCTGCCGGAGTTCGCGTTCGTCGAGCCTTTGTGGGAACTGGATTACTTCGATCCCGCGCGCTGGGACGAAGGAGTCGCCCGCAGCAACGCCTGGGCACCGCGGCTCGCCGAACTCGGCGCGACGCATGTAGTCAGCACGCGGCCGGCCACCGTCGGGCGGCGACACTTCAACGAAGGATTCATCTGGTCGAGTGGATCGGGGCTCGCTCCGCTGCGCAGCAAGTGGTTCCTGCCGGACGAGCCGGGTGGCTGGGAAGCGCGCTGGTTCGTGCGGGGTCACCGGGAATTCCCGCGCTTCACTGCCAGCCGCATGTCCTTCGGCTTGAACATCTGCACCGAACTGTGGGCGCTCGACACCTTCGCGTCGTACGCCGAAATGGGAATACATGCGGTGCTGTGCCCACGGGCGACGTGCGCTGCGACGATGGGCAAGTGGCGATCCGCCGGGACCGTGGCCGCGGTCCGATCCGGCGCGTATTGCCTGTCGTCCAACCGGGTGCACGCGGATGGAACCTGCGCCGGCGGCGGCTGGATCATCAGCCCGGACGGAGATCTGCTCGCGACCACCACGAGCGACTCGCCGTTCTGCACGATCGACCTCGATTTCGGCGCCATCAAGGCGGCGGCGCAAACCTACCCGCGGTACGTGTTCGCCCGCCCGTGATGTTTCACTTGCGGGAGTGAGCGGCGATGAACGCGTCGATCGTGCGCGCCAGCGTGAGCATCGGCACGCCGCCGCCCATCACCACCGTGTCGTTGAACTGACGCAGGTCGAACCGCGCCCCCAGCGCTTTCTGCGCCTTCGTGCGCAGCCGGTTGATCTCGCTGTGGCCGACCTTGTAGCCGCAGGCCTGGCCGGGCCAGGCGCAGTATCTATCTACTTCGCCGCTCACTTCCTCGACGCTCGAACCGTTGGTGCTGGCGAACCACTCGATGGCGTGCTGGCGGGTCCAGCGCTTGGCATGCAGGCCCGTGTCGACCACCAGCCGGCAGGCGCGAAACGAGATGGACTGAAGGTAACCGAGGCGGCCAAAAGGATCTTCATCGTAGACGCCGAGTTCGTTCGCGAGCTGCTCGGCGTACAACGCCCAACCTTCGGAATACGCGTTGAACGCGAGCAGCGAACGCGCCAGCGGTAGTTTGAAGGTGTACTCGCCCTGCCACACGTGGCCGGGCAGCGACTCGTGGTAGGTGAGCGTCGGTGTGTTGTAGGTGGTGAAGCCGCCCATCGAGTGCATGTTGATCCAGAACTTGCCAGGCACCTTGCCATCGATGGTGCCGGGCCCGCCGTACGCAGCCGGCGCGCCCGGCTCTATCTCGGGCGCCATCCGCTTGATCTCGAAATTTCCGGGTACCAGCGTGGCGAAGGCACGGGGCAAACGCTTGCGGATGTCCGCCACGCGTGAATTGAGGAACGCCATGAGTTTCGTGCGCCCGGCATCGCTCTCCTCGAAACGGAATCGCTGCTGCTCGCCGAGCGCGGTCATGCGTTCACCGACGCTGCCCTGGTTCATCCCCTGCTTCTTCAGGATGGCATCCATTTCGGATTGCAGCGCGCGCAGCTCTTCCTGGCCGCGCTGATGAATCTCGTCCGGCGTCATGCGCGTGGTCGTTCCGGCGCGCAGCGCCCACGCGTAGTACTCGGCGCCGCGCGGCAGTTTCCATACGCCGGCAGCGGCGGTCGCTTGTTTGCGATGGGCTTCGAGCGCGGCGATCTGCCGATCGAGCGCTGGCGCGACCTTGTCGGCCGCCAGCTTCGCCGCGCGGGCAGCGAAATCACCTGGCATTTCTTTCGTGCGCTTCGCGAGCGAAGTGACCAGTGACCAGTCGGCCACGTTGCCACTGCGCGCGAGCCGGATCAGACTCAGTGTCTTGTCGAGCAGGAAGTCCGGCGCGATCACCATCTGCGAGGCGGCATCGTTCAACCGGGCGGTCTCGCCATCGAGCTGCCCGGCATACGCCTCGAGCCGCGCGAGGTAGGCGTCCGCATCGGCCGGCGTCGAGACCGTGTGTTGCTCGTCCAGCATCCCCGGGATCTCGAGGAATGCGCCCGTGTTCTGCGCCACAACGTACGGCGCATTGCGCCACGACCATTGGGAATTGAGCAGCGCCACGTCGCCGTACGGGAATGAAAACCCTTCGAGCGCGAACTCATGCGCGGTACGCATCACATCGACATCGATGCGAGCGGACGGGCTGAGCGCGGCATCGTCGATCGACTTCAGACGCTCGAGGCGCGCCGCAACCCGGTGCGCGATGGCCTGTTGCCCCGCAGCCGATCGGTCGGACAACTTCGACTTGAGCGCGGCACGCGCATCGCGATCGACTCCGAGCATCGTTGCGCTCTCGGGATAATCGATCAGCAACTCTTCGGTGAACTCCGCGAGCAGCTGCTCGGCGCACGCATCCTTGTCAGGCGGCACGGCAGCCGCGCCGAGTTGGCTCGCGGCCAGCGCTGCGCCGCTGCCGATGACGAAATCGCGACGGGTCGTGGTCATGGGGACGCCTCAGCGATGCTTGATCTTCTGATCCTCGGCCAGCCCCGAGACCACCTCGATGTTGATGCCATCGGACAGGCCGGTCTTGATCTCGCGTTTCTCGAATTTCTGCGGCGCGGTTTCGACTTCGACGAAGGACTTCTTGTCTTCGATGATGAGGTTGCCTTCGTTGATCGCCAGCACGTTCTCGTGTTTGTCGAGCACGATGTCGGCGTTGGCGCTGTAGTTGGAGCGCAGGAACAGATCCTTGTCGAGAGTCACCGCCGCGCGAATCGTGAACTTGATGGTGCCCTGGTCCGTGATGCCCTTGGGCGCGATGTACTCGAGCGTCGCCTTGAACGGCTTACCTTCGAGCGCGCCGACATTCAGGATCAATTCCATACCCTGCCTGAGTTTGCCGACCTCGGATTCGTCGACCAGGCCTTCGAAGATCATGTCGCTCATTTCGGCCAGGGTCGCGACGGAGGTGCCGGACTGGAAGGTGCTCGATTCGAGGATGAAGGCACCTTCCTTGTTGGGCACATCGAGCACGGTGCCGTCCATGGTTGCGGGAATCAGGTTCGAGACGTTGCCCGAATCCTTGGTCGCTCCGGTCTTGAGCAGCAGCAGCGTGTCCTCGCTGGAATCGACCGCCTGCTTCTGCAGGTCGTAGTTCATGGCGTACTGGTTGAACTGCGATTCGGAGATCACCTTCGTCGCCAGCAGTTTCTTGTAGCGTTCGAGGTCCGCCGCCTGGTTGCGCAGGTTGATGCGCGCCGCGGCGACCTGCGCCTCGGCGGAGCTCACGTTGAGCATGTTCGGCCGCAGCGAAATGCGCGCGATGATCGCGCCCTTCTTCACGGTCTGCCCGGCGGTCACATACAGCTTGTCGACGACGCCCGACACCTGGGATTTCACTTCGATCTCGCGGCGCGGGATGACCTTGCCGGTCGCAACGGTCTTCTTGACGATCGTCATCCTGGCCGGGCTATCTACCGTGTAGACGACCGCCGATCCCTGCGACTTTCGATACAGGAATACGAAGGTGCCGATGAACACCACCGCGATGACGCCGAGGACCAGGAACTTCAGGATTCGCTTCATTCTTTATTCGTCCTGCAACGCAGTGATCGGATTGACGCCGGCGGCCTTGGCTGCCGGCATGACGGAGGCGAGTACACCCGAGATGATCAACACCAGCAACGCCACTATCGCGGTCTTGAAATCCAGCTCCGGGTGCGAGAAGAAATTCACCTTGCCGCCGCTCGCGTCGAGCAGCCTCGAGATGGTTTCTAGCAGCAGCGCACCCACCACGAGACCGCTGTAGCCGGCGACCGCGGTGATGAACAGCGACTCCTGCATGATCATGCCGACGATGGAGGCCGGCGTCGCGCCGAGCGCCTTGCGCAGCCCGATCTCGCGCGTGCGCTCCTTGACCACGATGAGCATGATGTTGCCGACGCCCACGGCGCCCGCGAAGATGGTGCCCACGGCGACCACCCAGCTGAAGACTTCGATGCCGGTGAACAGCCCCTGCACCTTGTCGAATTCGTCCTGCAGATTGAAGCTGCCGAACACACCCTTGTCGTCCGGACTCACCTTCTTGCGCTGCGAGAGGTATTTCTTCACGTCGTCTTCGGTGACTTTCGCGTGAATGCCGGGTTTCGGGATGATCATGAAGCTGCCGACCCAACCGGTCTGGTTGAACGAGTAACGCAGCGTGTCGTTCGGTAGATAGATCTTCTCGTCTTCCTGCTGCTGGTTGCCCTGCTGCAGGGATTCCGTCACGCCCACCACCTGGAAGCTGATGCCGTTTATCGTGACATTCTCGCCCACCGCGTTTTGATCCTTGGCGAACAGCTGGTCTTTCACGCGTTTGCCGATCAACGCAACCTTGCGCCGCTGCTGTTCATCGAGCGTATTGATCGATCGCCCCGCGATGATCTTGAACGCGGCGATCTTCTCGATGTCCTGAAAGCCGCCCTGCACGCTGAACGCGCCGTTCTTGGATTTGTACACGGTGTACGGGGGGCTGCCGGCCCACACACCCACGGAATTCTGTCCCTTGATGATGCCGACGCTCGCGACGTTTTTCGCGATCGCGTCGACGTCTTCCGCCGTGAAACCGATGTCGCGGCCGATGGGCATGCCTTCGTAGGGGATCTGCGTCTTGCCCTGACCCCAGATGTAGATGAAGTTCGAAACGCGCGGGAAGCCTTCGTTCACGCCGTTCTCGAAGCCCTTGCCGGAGCCTAACAACACCGTGAGCATGAAGATGCCCCAGAACACGCCGAACGCGGTGAGCGAGGTGCGCAGCTTGTGCTGGCTCAGCGTGTTGAAGATCTCGCGCCATTTTTCGAAGTCGATGAACATGGGTCTACTCCGCGCGCATCGCTTCGATGGGCGTGATTTTCGCCGCCCGCAGCGCGGGCATGAGCCCCGCGAGCATGCCCACTCCGACCAGTAGCGCAATCGCGGTCATCGCCACCTGGAAATTCACTTCGGGATTCATGAAGTAAGGCATTTGCGCGCCCGCCTTTCTCAAGCCGAACGCGACCAGCTCCAGCAGCCCCACGCCGCACACCAGGCCGATATAACCGGCAACTGCGGTCACCAGGGTCGATTCCAGCAGCAGGGTGCTCACGATGGTGAACGGGGTCGCGCCGAGCGCCTTGCGGATGCCGATTTCGCGCGTGCGCTCCTTCACCGTGATGATCATGATGTTGCTGATGCCGACGATGCCGGCCATCAACGTCCCCAGTCCCACGAACCAGATGAACACGGTGATGCCCGTGAACAGTCCGTTGATCCGCTTGGCGGGCTCGGCCATGTTGAAAGAACCGATGCCGCGATTGTCGTCCGGCGAGACGTCGTGGCGGCGCTTGACGAGTCCGACGATTTTCTTCTCGAGCTCGAAGCCGTCGACGCCCGGATCCGGCCGTATCCAGATGTTGTCCAGGCGCCCGCCGCCGCCGTAAACCGTCTCGTAGGTGGACTGCGGCAGATAGATCGCGTCCGATCCCTGGCCGCGGTTCATCTTGTCGTTGAAGACGCCGACGACTTTCATCACGACATCTTTCACGCGCACATCCTTGCCTACCGGATCGACATCCTTGTCGAACAACCGCTCTACGACATTCTTGCCGAGCGCCACGACCTTGCGCGTCTGATCGATATCCAGCGGATTCGTGCGCCGGCCGAACGTGAACGGGATTTCGTTCTTGAGCACGAAAAAGGCATCCGGAATGCCGTGCATGTTGGCATTGCTGTTCTTCTTGCCGTAGTTCACGGTGATGCCGTATTGCGCACGGTCGCCCGAGATGATGCGCACGCCGCCGATCTGCTGGGCGACAGCCAGTACGTCCGCTTCCTCGAGCTTGATCTTGCGCCCCACGCCCATGCCTTTGTAGGCCACGCTCGTATCGCCGGACGACAACACGATGATGTCCAGCGGCTCGTTGCCGAAATCCTGCATCACGCCGTTCTGCATGCCGCGGCCCGCGCCTAACAACAGGATGAGCATGAAAATGCCCCAGAACACGCCGAACGCCGTGAGCAACGTGCGCAGTTTGTTTTGCCGCAACGTGAACCAGATTTCCTGCAGACCGTCGAGCATGTCAGGCGGCCGCTTGCGCCGAACGTTCGGTCGCCACGCGGCCGTCCTTCAGGATGATCTGCCGCTGCGTCATGTTGGCGACGTCCTGCTCGTGCGTGACGATGATCATCGTATTGCCGCGCTGGTGGATTTCCTTGAGCAGCGACATGATCTCCTGGGTCGTCTGGCTATCCAGCGCGCCGGTCGGTTCGTCGGTGAGGATGACCTTGGGGTTGCCCACCAGCGCGCGCGCAATGGCGACCCGCTGCTTCTGCCCGCCCGAGAGCTGGTTGGGCATGAAATTCTTGCGATCCGACAAGCCCACCAGGTCGAGGAACTGCTCGGCGCGGTAGTTGCGTTCCTTTCGCCCGATGCCCTGGTAGTACAGCGGCAGCGCGACGTTTTCGGTGGCGTTCTTGAATGGCAGCAGGTTGAACGACTGGAACACGAACCCGAGGAACTTGTTCCGCAGCCTCGCCGCCTCGGTCTCGCCGAGATTGAGGATGCGCTGCCCGGCCAATTCGTAGGTTCCGGAATCGTAGCCGTCGAGCACGCCCAAGATGTTGAGCAGCGTGGATTTTCCGGATCCCGAGGAACCCATGATCGAGACCAGCTCACCCTCGCGGATGTGCAGGTCGACCCCCTTGAGGACGTGCAGGGACTGCTCGCCCGTGCGGTAGTACTTGTGGACGTCGTGCAACCTGATCATTCAGTCGAGTGTCCCATCAAAAGTGTCCGGTCGACAGCCGCCAGGAGATTAAGACGGTTAACGGTCGTGTTTGGTTGCACGGTCTGTTCGATTCCGCCGGTCGCGGGCGCTCCGGAACTAACTGCCGGCCCTCGATACTACAGTTGTCGTAGATCAATCGACAAGTATGGGTGTACCGGCGCCAGTGGGCGGCGGTACCGGTTACTTGAGATATGCGACGACATCCGCCACCTGTTGCGCCGAAAGCCCCAGCTGGTCCGCGCTCAACATCAGCGAGCGGCCGAGCCGCTTGCGTTCCTTGATCGACGCGGCTGGCACCATCTGGGTGACGCCGCCCATGCTCTGAATGATGGCAGGGTCTCCACCGCTCAACTGCAGGCCGTGGATCTTGCGGCCATCCTGCAAAGTGAGCTCGGTCCCCTCGTAACCATGCGCGATGTCGGCCGACGGGTCGACGATCGCCGCGATCACCACCTCGCGCGTCTGCCGGCTGGCAAATCCGTCGAGCGCCGGCGCGTAGTCGGCGCCACGGCCGGAAATGTTGTGGCACAGGCGGCAGGACTCGGCGACCTGCGCGCCGCGTTTGGCATCGCCGCGCAGACGCGCGATGTCTGCGACCGGCGGCAGCGCGGACTTCTCCGGCGCAGGCGGCACGATGCTCTCGCTCAACGTCACCTTGTCGGGATCGAACAAACCGCGGCTTTTCAGTTCCGCATCGATGCCCTGGCCGGCCCATCGCGAATCCTTGTAGTTGATGAGCCACCAAAGCGCCGGGTTTTGTTTGATGTCCGTGCCGCCCCGCTGCGCGAGGTCGAGCAAGGCCGTCGCCGCGGCTTTTGTCGGAATGAAACCGAGCGCGGTGGTCGCCTTGACACGTTCGGACTGCGGCAACGATGCGGCGCTGGCGCGCGCGGCGAATGCCGGCACGGCGGCCGCGGGCGTCAGGCGCCACACCAGATCCGCATAGCTGTTAGGCCAGGCTGCGGCGTCCGCACCGACATCCGGTTGCATCGACTCAACCATCGTGGCGTACAACAATGCTTCCTTGCCGGTGGCGCCGATGCCCCAGGCTTCAAGGTAGCTGCGATCCTTGCCGTCGTAACCACGCGCGAGGTCGATCAGGATCTTGCGCGCAGCGTCGAATGGCACATCGCGCATCGACAACGCAACTTCACGGCGCACGGCCGGTGAGGCATCGAACGCCAGCGTGTCCGCGAATAGCCTCGATTGCGCGATCTGGCGCAGCGCGCGATAGGCGGTGATCCGCATCGTCGGGTCATCACCCGACAAGATTGAATCGACACGCCCGAGTCCACTGACGCCGAGCCGCGTGAGTATCCACACGGCACGCGCGCGGACGTACGGGTTCTCATCGGCCAGCAATTTCTCGACCGCGCGCAGCGCCGGGTCGCCACCGCTCACCAGCGCAAGGTAGCCGGCGGCACGTACGTTCACGGCGGGGCTGCGCAGAGCTGCCACCTGGCCTTCGACGGTTTTCGCATCGAACACCGGCACGACACTCTTGAACCCTTTCGGCGCGATCCGGTAGATAGCACCGGATGTGGTGTCGTCCTTGTCGTCGTGCCCGCCGACCCGCGGGTCGAACCAGTCGGCGACATAGATCGCGCCATCAGGACCGACGGCAACATCGGACGGGCGGAAGAACGTCTGGATCTCGCTGTTGACCTTGCCGCCCTTGAAGTCGGTTCCGGCAAACTTCTCGGCCGCATTGCTGGTCAGGAAATTGAAGCGCTCGAGCTCGTAACCGGCGCCGTTGGCCTTCGGGAAATACCCGAAGATCGTGTTGCGCGCGGCTTCGGCGCTCAACAACATGCCGCGGTACTTCTTGCCGAGTCCATCGCCTTCGTTGAACACGATACCGGTGGGCGCGCCGCCGCCGTACACGTCGCCGGACGGGATGACGCCGGGATCTTCCTGGCGCCATTCGGCGGTCGGAATCGATTGCCCCGGCCGCCGATCCGCATTCCAGTAACGTCGCCCGTCACGCGAGAAGAAGCCGAGATTGCCGTACTCCATCAGGTAGGTAGTCCGGCAGGCCGGCGGATCGTCGTTGTCGTTTTGAAAGATGTCGCCAAAGCTCGTGACGGCCTGCTCGTAGCTGTTGCGGAAATTGAAGCCGACGATCTCGACGCGGGTGCCGTCCGGGTTCATGCGTGCGGCAAAACCGCCGACATAGACGTGGCCGTCGTCGCTCTTCGCCCCGGCGTAAGTGCTCGGAGACGAGCCAAACACCGGCTGCGCGCCGCCGTCGGGCACCGGGTTGTATGCGCTGCCGACCCGGAAAGTCTTGCCGCTGCGATCCGTGAAATTCGCGCCGGCATTACCCTGGCTGAAATACCAGCGCCCATCGGGACCGGCAGTCACCGAATGCAGGGCGTGATCGTGGTTGCGTCCATCGAAGCCATTGAGGAGCACTTCGCGCTTGTCAACGCGGGGATCGAAGCGCAGATCGCCGTCCACGTCGGTGTAGACGATGAGGTCCGGCGCATTGGAGACGATGACCTTGTTGCCGATGACGGCGATGCCGAGCGGCGCGACCAGGGTCGGTTCCTGCACGAACACGGTGGAGCGATCTGCGCGACCGTCATGATCGGTGTCTTCGAGCACCATGACGCGATCGCCTTTGGGCTCGCGCTCCTTGTGACGCCGGTAGTTCACGCCTTCGGTCACCCAGATGCGGCCCTGCGCATCGATGTCCATGTTGGTGGGATTTCGCAATTGCGGTGACTGCGCCCAGAGGGTGACCTCGAGATCCTTCGGCACCGTGAAGATATCGAGCGGCACCGTCGTCGGCGCGGCAGCCTCGCCCGCGCCCAATGCCACCGTGGTCGAAAGCGCCGCGAGCAGCGACGCCAGGGATCGTCTTGCCATCTTGTAAGTCATCGCGGTCAGCCCAGATCGGCCGCGGCGTACGCGTCGATCACCGCCTGCTCGCCTTCCTTGCCGGGCTTCGAATTGCCGTGCTCCATGCCGAACACGCCGGCGTAACCCTTGTCGTGGATGTGGCGAAAGATGTTTTTGTAATTGACCTCGCCGGTCCCCGGCTCCTTGCGCCCCGGGTTGTCGCCGATCTGGAAATACGCGATCTCGCTCCAGGCGAGATCGATGTGCCGCGTCATGTCGCCTTCGTTGCGCTGCATGTGATACATGTCGTAGAGGATCTTGCACGCCGGGCTATCTACCGCGCGGCAGATGGCATACGCCTGGTCCGAGGTGCGCAGGAACAGATCGGGGTTGTCGGACAGCGGCTCGAGCACCATGGTGAGATTGGCCGGGGCCAGCACTTCGGCAGCGGCGCGTAGTGCATCGATGACGTGCCCGGTCTGGATACCCATCGGCAACCTGCGTTCGAAATATCCCGGCACGACGGTGGCCCAGCGCGCATTGACGCGTTTGCCGACCTCGACTGCGTTGCGGCACGTGGCCACGAACTTCTCGCGAAAATCGGCCTGGCCGGTGGCGAGCGAAGTCTTCCAGTTGTCGCCGCCGTCGATGACGAACACGCCCATGGTCATTCCGAGGCGCGCCAACGTCTCGCCGATCTGCGTCTGCACGGAGGCCGGCCTGTCCATGAGGCCGTTGTCTTCCAGTGCCATGAAACCCCGGGCGGCCATGAATTCCAGCTGCGCGACCAGGTCGGCTCCGGCGGTTTCCTTGAACATGCCGAAATGCGGCGCGAACTTGAGCTGAAACTTCCGGGATGGCTGCTGCGCGGGTTTGGCAAAACCGATCTGACTACCCAGCGCCGCGGCAATGCCCGCAGCGCTGGCCGCGTGCTGCAAAAACGAACGTCGTGAACTCATGATGGCCCCCGCCCTTTTTGGTTTGCGGAGCATAGCAGTCACTGCGTGGCAAACCCGAAACGCCCATCGGGCATGAATTCACTGACTCACCAGAAACGCGGCGATCCCGTCGCGGCCGATCGCGCAGAAAGCCTCGTAGCGTTGTCGAAGATCTGCAAGATCCGCGGGGGTCCCGATCGAACGCTGCGCATCTCCCAGCAGGATTTCTGCGTGCCGTTTCAGGGTCGCGCGCCGTCCGCTGTCCGTTTCGCAGCTCTGCACCACGGACAGAATTTCCATCAACCGGATCAACACCGCCGCGTGCCCGTTGCCGCTCTGCCGGATCATGTGAAACATGGCATCGACGAGCCCGTCGTAGTCGATGCTCGGCACCACCAGCACGACGCGCTCGTTCCGCAGGAATACACCGCTCGGCAGATGCACGCCCGAAAGCTCGCACAGCGCCGCGCCGAGCCGGTCGAGCACGTTGATGGCGGTATAGGGGTCATTGATCCCCGGTGACAACGCACGGATTGCAACCTCGACCAGCTGGCGGATGGCGAATTCGATATCCGCATTGCTGGCGCGTTGGGCACCGAGCGCGGTGGCGGCGCGGACGGCCTCCTCCACACCGGGCACGGCAGGCTTCACCAGCGCCAGCGGCGCGCCCGGAAATACATAGTGCCCGGGACGGGCCAGCAATCGAACCTGCGCATGGTTCACCTCGGCCCAGTCGGCGAGTCCATCTTCGTCGAGCTGCTGTAGATAGCCGGCGCGGGAGTCGAGCACCGGGACGGCCGAAGTCCAGTCCACCGGTGCGCCGCGGGCATCGGGCCGCTGCGCCGCCGCCCGGATCCGGCGCAAGGAGGCACTGACATCGTCGCCAACCAGATCGATGACGGTGTCGACATTGATGCGTCCGGCGATATGGCCGACGAAGAATATGATCGTGGCCACGCAACACAATGCCAGCAGGATGCCGACGCTCATGGACAGGTGCGGAGTGAACTCACCTTCCTCCATGGTGCGCACACTGCGCAGCACCATGAGCGCATAGGTGAAGGTGCCTAACAAGGTACCGAGCACCAGCTGGTTGCCGCGATCGCGGACGAAATTGCGCAACAGGCGCGGGCCCATCTGTCCGGCGGCCAGCGACAACGCCGCGATGGTGATGGAGAACACGGTGCTCGCGACGCCGATCGCGGATCCGGCCACGACGCCGAGCAAGGTGCGCGCACCGGTGCCCCCGCCGTTGTACAGCCAGGCATTGTCGATGAGCGCGCGCGGCACGCGGCCGCTGCGATCGAGTTCGACACAGGCGACGGCCAGCAGACCGGCGGCGATGACGATGAAGGCCGGCAGCAGCCAGAATGTATCGCCGAGCGCGGCGAGCAGCTTTCGCAGGCGGGCAATCATTCGAGCCACCCGCCCGAGAATCCGGCTGCCTTCAATCCGTCCGTCAGTGGTTTGCAACCGCGCATGAGATTCCAGACGAGATCGCTGCGGTGATTTTCGATCATGAGCACGGTGGGACCCTCGTTGATGCCGAAATGGAAAGGTGAGACCCAACCCATGTCGCTGTCCGCGGCCGCCTGGAACAGCGGATTGAACGACGCCTTGAAGCCGTAGGGATTCGAACGCTTCAGTTGCAGCTCCATGAAGTGAGTCACGGCGGGAGCCACGATCTCCGGGGCGAAAGGCAGCGAGGCTGCCACGGCCCACGGCGCGATCGTGCCGTCGTCGGGGCCGAATGGAGCGCCGCGCGCGGCGTAGCCGTAAAAGCGGCGCTCGACCCCGCCGATCTTCCTGCGCGCGTTACCCGGGCCGTCGCTGGCCGAAATCCCCCAGCAGTTCTCTCCAAAGTGCGGAAACTTGCGCGGGTTTCTCAGCGCGTATCGCTGCTGCACGAACGTGGCCCGGCGACTGTTCTCGAAATAGTCGCAGTCGTGGGCGCGCATGAAGGAATCGCGGATCCCGCGAAAGTCGCACCAGATGTGCGACATCTGGTGAACGAACAGCGGCCCCGCATGTAGATAGCTGATGCCGTAGATCTTCCGCCACGAATAGCTGCGGCACCAGGCGGCAAAACACTCGGGCCCGATGCCATGGGTGGGTGAACCCAGCGCGAGCAGATAGAGGATCAGCGCCTCGTCGTAACCCTGCCAGTGATAGCGCAGGAACCCCTTCTCCGGCTTGAAGCCATGGCAGAGCAGCTCGCCGCCGTTGCACATCCAGGCCCAATCGACGCGCCGGTAGAGCATACCTGCCAGCTCGCGCAGTTCGGCCTCCGCGTGCCCATCGCCATCGAAGTAGTTTGCCGCCGCGAGCACGCCGGCGATGAGCAGCGCGGTGTCGATGCTCGAAAGCTCACTGCGCCACGCACGCCGTCCGCTGCCCATGTCGAGGAAATGGTAGTAAAAGCCCTTGTATCCGCTCGCGGTCGGCGCATCACTCTGTTCGCTGCGCGCGAGGAAGCGCAGCATCGTGAGGGTGAGTTCGCTGGCGCGGGCGCGCTCGATGAAGCCGCGTTCGGCACCGACGATGTAACAGGTCAGCGCCATACCCATGGCCGCGATGCTGGCCGGCCAGTCCGGCGCGGTCTTGTCGCGTACCAGTCCGTTCGCGCGGTTGATCTCGTGAACGAAGTAGTCGAACGAATGACGCTGCAGGCCGCGCAGCGTACGCGCATGCAACGAATCGCCGCCCACGCGATCTGGCGTGCCGACTGTCATTCAGGCGGCGGGGATCAGGAAAAAAGCCAGCGCCAGCAACCCGTATACCCCGATCAGCATCATGCCTTCGAACCAGGTCGCCTCGCCGTCGGACGTGATCGCGTTGACGATGAACGCGGTCGCGGCGATGGCGAACAGATCGAGCGGATTCGAGAACACCAGGCTCATCGGATGGCCGAGCAGCCACGACGCCACCACCAGCAGCGGCGCGACGACCAGCGCAATCTGGATCGCCGAGCCCACACACATTGTCAGGGCGAGGCCCATCTTCCCCTGGCGCGCGAACCACGCCGCGGCGAACAGGTCCGAGGCCGTTCCCACCAGCGCGAGCACCACGACACCGAGGAAAACCGGCGACATGCCGAGTGCCGCCGAAGAATCCATCAACGCACCGGCCACCAGCTCCGATTCGACCGCCACCGCCGCGGTCGCCATCACGAGCACGAACAGTGAAAGTTTCAACGGCCAGGGATTTTCGTCGCTGGAGCGCGGCTCGTCAGCGGCAAACACATCGCGATGAGTCATCAGCGTGTAGACGAGATTGCCGGCGTACAGCAGCAACAGGATTGCCGCCACTCCCAGGCTCAGTTGTTCCTCGCTGAGCAGCAGTCGTTGCTCCAGACCGAGCGAATGGCGTGTGAGGTCGAACACCGCCGGAAGCAGCAGCGCAATGACCGCCAGGATCAGCAGCGTGGCGAGCAGACTCGCGCGCTCCCGCTTGAACGTGAGCCGCTCGCGCCCGAAGCAGCCGACCACGATCGCGATTCCGAGGCCCAGCAGACTGGTGCCCATGATCGAACCGGTGATCTGCGCGCGAACCACATCCGGTCGCCCGTCCACGAGCACGAACAGCGCCAGCACCAATTCCGCCAGGCTGCCGAAACTGATGTTGACGAGTCCGCCGACCGTCGGCCCGACGCGAGTGGCGAGTTGTTCGGTCGCGCGCCGGATCCAGTCCGCCAGCACCGCGATGGCCACGGCTCCCGCGAGGAACACCCAGATCTGGGGCGCGTTGAGCAGATATCCCAGCAGCGGAGCCACTGGAACGATCAGCAGCAGCGCGAACGGTGCGCGGCGCGACGCGGGTTTCCTCTGCGCAGGTGGCGACATGTGTCAGGGTTGGCGCGCCGGTCCTGATTCGCGTTCCATGTGCCACAGCCTGAATCCGCCGGTCAACGCATCGGCGTTACCACCGCGGCGCGTTCCGGGCGGCAGCCGGTCGAGCTTCTTGACGTTGCCGCCGCCGAGCAGGATGTCGTCCGGCAGCAGCGCGAGACTGAATTCGCGCACGACCGCCACCACCCGGGCGCGCCATTTCTTTTGCCCGATGCGCTTGCGCCCCGCGTCGCCGAGAAAGTGCTCGTAAGTATGGCGGCTCGAGCAGTGAAGATGGCCGAGCTCCATCGGAACGACCACTCCATCCACTATCAATGCAGACCCAAGGCCGGTACCCAGCCCCAGGAACAACAGGGTGCCACCGCGATATCCACCGAGTGCCTGCATCGCCGCATCGTTGATGAGCTTCACGGGGCACCCGAAGGCCGCCGCGAAATCGAAGCCGATCCAGCCGCTGCCGAGATTGTTAGGTTCGCGCGTGATCTTGCCACCACGCACCACACCGGGATATCCGACGGTGACCACATCGTAGCGCCACGACTTCAAGGCCCGCAGCAACTTCGGCATCATTTCCCGCGGCCCCATTTTCGGGCCGGAGCGGATCTTGATGCGTTTGTCCCGGCCGGTGCAGATGCATTTGACCGAGGATCCGCCCACATCGACGACAAGCACTCTCGGCTTGTTGGCCGCACGTTTCACTTCGTCAGCCGCCTGGCGCGCCGGCGGATGACCGCCGCGGGTGGTGGTGCGGTCGTGGGATTCATCCAGCCGCCATCGCGCGCGATCAGAGCGTCCGCGGCCTTCGGACCCCAGCTGCCGCGCGCGTAGGGCAAAACCTTGCGATGCCGTTTGATGACGGGCCCGACCGCGGCCCAGGCCGCCTCCACCACATCCTCGCGCGTGAATAACGCGGGGTTGCCCGCGATCGCATCCCCGAGGAGTCGTTGGTAGGGAGATTCCTCGCCGGGACGTTCGTCGACCAGGTACAGCTCGCGCTGTTCACCGACAAAGACCTTGCCCGCGCGCTTGACGCGCGCGGCGAGCGCCACGGCGGCGTTCGGTGACAGCCGGAACCGCAGGTAGTTAGCGTGGTCCGGCCGCGATGACTCCTCTTCGAACAGCTGCTGCGGCGGCGCCTTCAACCGCACGACGACCTCGGCCGCGGTGCTCGCCATGAATTTTCCCGAGCGCAGGTACCAGGGCACGCCCTGCCAGCGCCACGAATCGATGAACAATCGGAGCGCGCAAAAAGTCTCGACGTCGGAGCGTGCCGCGACCCCTTTCTCGCGGCGATAACCGGCGTATTGGCCGCGGATCAGGTCTTGCGGGCGCAATGGCCGCACCGCCTGGAGCACGTCGGCGGTTTCGCCGTGGACGGCGGCGAACCCTTTGTGGGTCGGCGGCTCCATCGCCAGCAGCGCCAGGATCTGGAACAGGTGGTTCTGAATGACGTCGCGCAGGCAACCGGCCGTTTCATAAAACGCGCCGCGGTCCTCGACGCCGAAATTCTCGGACACCGTGACCTGCACGCTCGCAACGAAGTTGCGATTCCACAGCGGCTCCAGAAACGAATTCGCAAATCGGAAATAGAGGATGTTCATGATCGCTTCCTTGGCGAGGAAGTGATCAATGCGGAAAATGTCTGCTTCCTCGAACGCCGAGAGCGCAATCCGGTTGAGTTTTCGGGCGGAGTCGAGGTCGCGCCCAAACGGCTTCTCGATGATCACGCGGCTGCCGGTGGTGAGGCCGACGGCCGCGAGGCCCTGGATCACAGTGCCGAAGAGGGCCGGCGGAATCGCCAGGTAATGCGCCGGCCGGCGCAAACGGCCGAGCGTTCGCTTGAGAGTCTCGAAGGTTGCCGGGTCCTGGTAATCGCCACCCACGAATCGCAACTTCGACAACAACACGCGTAACGCTCTGGCGTCCTGCCCATGGCCGTGTTGCCGGATGCTGGCGGTTGCGCGCGCACGCAGTTGAGTGAGAGTCCAGCCGGGACGTGCCACTCCGATCACGGGCACATCGAGTTGACCTTGCCGCGCCAACGCATGCAGTGCCGGGAATATCATCTTGTATGCGAGATCGCCCGTGATCCCGAACACGACCAACGCATCAGCACGCGTCACACCGGACTTCTGACCAAGTTCTTCAGGCGCACCACGCCGCTGGTGAGTTGTCATGCGGCCTACTGAAGCACCGATTTCTGGTGCTGACCAGCGGACTCAGCCCAAAGTCGAGCGCCTCCCGCCCATCGCTTTTACGACCCGCCGAATGTTCAAACCTGGCACGAGGATTGAAAAAAAGTCCACCCCGCCGGTAAACATGCACACGAGTCCGCTTCGAGCCCCCGATGGCACGTGTGGACATTGGCGAAGTCAGAGGGCGACGTACTTCGCATGCCCGCCGGCACTCCTTGGAGTGCCGTCAGTGCCCGGGCTGCTGCGCGACCAGCGCGCTGCGCACTTCCCGCAGCTTCGCCTTGACGGCCTTGGCATTCTCGCTACCCATGCGGATCAGCATCTTCTGGCCCGCGGTCAGCGACTCGAGCTTCGGATCCGCATATTCGTACTGCACGTTCGGCTGAGCGAGTTCGACCGGGCCCTGGGGGTCTGGAGTATCGAGCAGCAGATCGATCACCTCGATCACGCGGTCGTTGAAATACTGTGGTGGGTGCCCGAGGTTTTCATACGACTCCTGGAACAACGGGTAGTAACGAACATACGTCGACACCAGCCGTTGCGTGTCGGTCGAGCGGAGCAACTGCACCATCGGCTTGTATCGGTCGTAGTTAGCCGGATCCAGTATCGGCGCGTCCGCCGTTCCGCCGGCGACGAACGCACCGGATACGGGTTTGAGGGGCCGAAGCCGCTCCGCCACCTTCTGGTCCGACAGGTTGTCGATCGTCACGACGATGTGCCGCACCAGGTCGTCCGAAACGATGAACCGTTCCACCGACTCCGTGCCGATGAGATCGGCCAGCGCGTTCTGCATCGGCACGCTGCTGTCATCGAGCGACGGCATGGCGTCATTTCCATCGGATGCCGGGACCGGGTGTTTGATGGCCGGTTCAGCGGGCACCACGGGCGGGGGCAACACGACAGCCGTCTTCGCCGGCGGCTCAGATTCGTGTCTTTGCGAGAAATAGACAATCCCGCCAATCGTCAGGCCAACCACGGCGATGCCGGCAGCGGTGTACTTGATGTTTTCGTTCATGGAGTACCTGACAGTGTATCGCGAGGGTTGTTCCGCGGTTGCACACTGCCGACCCCGACGATCCAGCTACCGTCACAGTGAATTCAGAAACGCCACCAGCTGCGACTTCTGTACCTCGTTCAGGCTCATGGCAAACCGCTGGTTGTAGAAGTTCACCGCCTGCAGCAGTGTCTTCGCGGCGCCGTTGTGAAAGTACGGCGCGCGCCCGGCGAGTCCGCGCAATACCGGTCCCTTGAGACGATTCAGGTCGCCACACTGCCCGCTGACCAGCGCCTTGCCCGGATCGGTGGTGTAGAACGACACGGGCTGTCCCGCAGCGAACGGGCTCGGGCATCCTGCAATCTCGAACACCGGCAGATTCGGCGCGTCGAGTTCGGCGAGCGCGGCGGAAATGTTCGCATCGTTCTCGAGGCCCGGCAGCCCGGTGTGCCCCACGCCGATATCGAGCGGCAGCGGCAAGGAGTGATGCCCGACGTTCGGCGCATCGTGGCAGGTGGTGCAGGTGCCTTTGATTGCCGAAGGTCTGCCCAATCCGTCGCTGTCATTCAATCCGCGCACGCCGCTGATGGTGAGCGGCGCCGAGTTGAAGAGTTGTTCGCCGGCGGCGATGTCGCGGCGCGCCGCGGCGCGATCGCGCAGTGATGCGCCAGTCCCGCGCTCGGCCCATCCGGCAAACATCGACATCGAAAATGGCGAGAACGCCAGGCCCGCTGGCTCGGCGCCCAGCGAGTCGTTGATACCCGGGTAGTAGATCAGGTCGCTGAGAATTCTGGGCCCGCCGCGCGCGCCGCCGGTGTCGAGGCTTCCCGCCCTGGCGTCCCATACCTGCGCCGTGAAGAGTCCCAGTTCCAGATCGACGATCTGCGCCAATTGTCCGGGTGTTGGCTGCGAAGCCCCTTCAGCGTGGCTGCTGGTGGCGCTGATCGCCTGGTGGGTCAGGTTGCTGCGCAGGTTCGCGAGGAAACTTTCGCCGCTTCCGAGCGGCGCCAGCGTTTCGCGCCCATCCCACATGACGGCACTCAGGAAGCTGACGTTGGTCGTGGGCAAGGGGCGCCGATAGATAGACGCGATGAGTTGTCCGGTTTTTGGATCGCTCACCAGCGCACAGCCGTACGGATCATGAATCACGGAAATGGAGAACTGCGCGTTGGCGGGCACGGTCTGCGCGACCCGGATGAGTCCGTGCCCCAGCAGCAGACTGTGCGCCTTGCGATCCGATCGCCTCGCGTCCGCGCAGTTGGCGCCATCGACGGAGGCAAATAGCGGATCGCGCCCCTTGGAGCGCTCGAAGCGTGCGCGAATGGACGGCGGCGTGATGGAGAACGCCTCGCCCGCCTGGTGGCAGGTCTCGCAGCTGCGCCCGTTGGTTCCGAGACTCTGGAAGAACGCATTCTTGCGATCGATCCGGCCGTTCACGTTGAAGGTGGCGAGCACGCCGCTGGCGTTCGGAAACGGTTGCAGGTTGTGGATGGGCGAAGGTTCGCCCTTGCCAGCCGGCGCATCGTGGGCCAGAGCGCGCCCCGGAAGGAGCGCGACCAGCGCCACCAAAGCCGCCCATGCGAGCACGGATTCTGCGCGAATGTTCGTTGTTTTCATGTTTCTCCCTGCCTCGGATTTGATTCCGTACCAGAGAGAACGGAAATTCACGGCGCAAACACGACAACATCGCGAAAGGAACTGCTTATGTCGCTTTGCTCAGCGGGATTTCGTTCTTTACGAAGAGGTGGTGCATGCTGCGTTTCGAATGTCCGATCCACCCAAAGCCGGCGAGGAAATGCCGGGCGAGTTGTTCGCCTCGCTGTACGCCGAGTTGCGGAACATCGCGCAGCGCGAACTCAAGCGCGGCGGCGGGCATGCCGTCAGTGCCACCACGTTGCTGCATGAAGCCTACTTCAAGGTTCAGCAGCGCACGGATGCGGCATTTCCCGACCAGAATCGATTCCTCGCCTACGCCTCGCGCGTCATGCGCAATCTTGTCATCGACTTCGCGCGTCAGCGCATGGCGCAGAAGCGTGGCGGCGCTTTCGAGATCACCACTCTCCCCACCGAGGTCCCAGAGCAGGCCGTCGATGCGGTCGAGCTCGAACGGCTCGGCGGCGCCATCGACACGCTTGCGGAACTCGACCCGAAACTGGCCGAACTCGTGAACCTGAAATTCTTCTGCGGCCTGAACTTCGCGGAGGTGGCCGCAACCCGTGGCGTATCGGAGCGGACTGTGCAGCGCGATTGGGAAAAAGCGCGGGTGCTGCTGCAACGTGTGCTGGAAGGCCGCGACCTTTTGTCGGCCTGAGCCGTGGATCCCGCGCGTGCACGGCTCGCATTTATTGCAGTGAATCGAGCGAAACGGCCGGGATTGCAGTAATTTTCAGCCTGGCTAACAGCAGGCGGCGCGCCAATGCTCGAACAGAAAATCAACGACATGTTCGGCGACGACGGCCCCACCGGGTTCGGAACCGGTTGGTGGAGCGGCATCCTGTCGGCGTTCTTCGGGCTGCTGGGTTTCGGGGCGGTCGTTTGCCTGCACTTTCCCCAATTGCTGTCTTCTCCGGAGCTGCGGCCTCACTACCCGATGGACCTCATGCGCATCTTGATCCAGGTGGTCATTGCGGCGGCGATCCTCTGCGGCGTGATCTCCGCCATGTTGCGCAAGAAGAAGGTCCTTGCGTTGACCGGCATGTTGTTCGCGCTCGGCGCAACCCTGCTGGGCGGCGCCAGTGTTCCGATCAACGAGAATCTGGGTGCGGGGCCGGCGCTAGGCCTGGATTGGTTCCTGCTCGACATGTTGTTGATGACGCTCATCTTCTCGCCGATCGAAGTCATCTGGCCCGCCTATCCGAAGCAAAGCGTGTTTCGCGCTGAATGGCTGAACGACATCGGCTATTTTCTTTCCACGCATCTGCCCATCCAGGTCACGACTCTGCTGATCCTGCTGCCGGCCACGCAGCTCACCGCGGTGTTGAACCTGCCGATCGCCGCAAAGATGGCCCAACTACCCTGGTTGGTGCAGTTTTTCCTGGCCGTACTGGTCGCGGATCTGACGCAGTACGCGATCCATCGGTCCATGCACATGGTGCGATTCATGTGGCGCTTTCACGCGATCCACCATTCCTCCAAGGCGCTCGACTGGATCGCCGGCTCACGCGCCCACATCGTGGAAGACATCGTGGTGAGAGGCGGCATGTTCATCCCGATGATGCTGATCTTTCCGCAGAACATGCTGCTGGCCTACCTGTTCTTCGTGAACATCCATGCCACCTGGGCGCATTGCAATTTCGGCCCGACGGTCAAATGGCTCGAGCCTTACCTGATCCAGCCGCGGTTTCACCATTGGCATCACACGGCACAGCCCGAAGCCATCGACAAGAACTTTGCGATCCACTTCCCCTGGATCGACCGGATGTTCGGCACCCACTACATGCCGAAGGACGACAGCTGGCCGGAAATCTACGGCCTGCATGAACAAGAGCTGCCGCGCGGCTTCTGGGGCCAGTTCTTCTATCCCCTGAGGCGCAGGAAGCCTGGCTCGCAGCCGGCCTAGAATTCCAGCGACTTGAGCGGGATGTCCCTGGGCAACACCGCGCCGTAGTTAGAGGCTTTCACCAGGCCCAGGCGTTTCATGAACTTCACCGTCATGAAGCCGAAGTCGTATTCCGAATCGTCGTGGCTCAAGCGCAGGAATCCGGGCGAATGGTGATGGTTGTTCTGCAGGCACGCGCTGAAGGTGGCGGTGACGGGCAGCCAATCGGCGATATTCATGGCGTTGTCCTGGTCGTCGTAACGGCGGTATCCCCAGCGCCGGTCGTGCGTCCAGTAGTTCTGGACCATGTTGACCCACAACGCGAACACACGAGTCCCGAGCCAGAGCAGCGCCGCAAATGACACATCTCCGACCAGCCACCAGAGCAGCACGAAGTTGAGACTCTGGGCCACGACGAAGAACACGGGATTGGCCGCGAGGCGTAATGGCCAGGTGGTGAGAATCTCGTCATTCGCCACATTCATGTCGGTCTTATAGGGGAACAGGCACAGAAACAAGGTCTTCCAGAATCCGTCGGAGGCAAGCTTGTTAGGGTCGCCGGCATGGTCGGCATAATGGTGGTGCAGCCGATGGCGATTCACCCAGCTGACGGGGTTGATGTAGACGCCAAAGGTGTTGTTCAACAGGGTGAGGGTCTTGATCCACCACTCCTGGTAGTCGAGTGCGCGATGGGTGATGCCCATGTGAATGACACAGGACAGATAGACCCCCGCGCAGAACCAGCAGACCACGAGATATGCCATCCCGACGCCAAGACCCGCCCACGGACCGAGATGCACCGGGGCTAAATACACGCTCGCAGCCGCGTAGAGGATGAGGCACGCATATCCGATCACGTTGTAGATTCTCAAGATGACTCCCTGCCGAACTTTCCGGCGGAACATTCTATCGGCCTGCCGATCGTTGGGGCAGTATTGGAACGGGATTCAGGGAGGCTCGCAATGTCACTCGAACAGCAGTTAGAGACGCGCAAGAGCGCGCTGGCCAGTATCCCCATCGTGATCGCCCGCGAAGCTGCGCCCGCGAAAACGCGCAGTGTCCCGCCACCTTCGCGAAGTGCCGCCGAGCCGTATCGCGCATACAAGCCGCGCCCCTTCAAGCGCGAGGAGCGCGAGCAGGTCACCATCCTGTTTGGAAACCTGCACTGGCGCGCGGAGCGTGTCATGCAGGGGGCGTTTGCAAACCTCGGCTACCGCACGCAGATTTTGCCGACCGCGACGCGCGAAGACCTGCTCACCGGCCGCGAGGTCGCCGATATCGGTCAATGCTGTCCGACCAGTTTCACGGTCGGAAACATCGTCAACCAGCTGCGGCGCGAAGCGCAGCAGATCGGCACCGAGGAAGCGGCGAACAACTTTGTCTACCTGACCGCGGGTTCCTGCGGAGCCTGCCGCTTCGGTCAATACCATCAGAGTTATGAACTCGCATTGCGCAACTCCGGCCTTTCGGCGTTCCGCATGTTCCTGCTCGGGCAGGAAGGCCTCGATCAGGGCGAGGCATCCGGAGGCGGGCTCGATCTCAATCTACCGCTGACTCTGGGCGCCGCCTGGTCGGTGTTGCTCGCCGACGTGGTGCAGGACCTCGAATACCAGACGCGTCCCTATGAGACGAAAGCAGGCGAGACCGCGCGCGCTTCGAAAGACGCCGTCGAAATCCTGTACCAGGCGCTGCTCAGGCGGCCGCAGCGCGGCAAGAAATGGGGTTCCCTCGCCTGGCATCTCGCCACCCCGTATTTCGTCACTGCGATGGAAGACGTCCGCCGACGGTTCGACGAAGTCGAGGTCGACCGTCTGCGCATGAAGCCCAAGGTGAAGATCACGGGCGAGTTCTACCTGCAGACCGTGGAAGGCGACCCGAACTACAACATCCACCGCTGGCTGGAAGCGGAAGGCGCCGAGGTCTACCCCGCCGTGATCGTCATCTGGTTCGACTACCTGATGCGGATGGCCGCCCAGGATTGCGAGGACCACATCGGCATCAACCGCGGCGCGTATCTCAAGACAAAGTCGATCCACGCGGCGCAGGGACTGTTGCGCTGGACGTATGGCCGCATGCGCAAGGCGCTCGGCGGCGTGCCCCACGATCTGCCGCTGCAGTCGACGTTGCGCGATCTCGCGAAGCCCTACTACCACAGTCGCCTGAACGGCGGCGAAGGCGACATGCTGGTCGGCAAGGCACTGTGGGCGCATCAGAAGAAAAAGGCGCACATGATCTGCGAGCTCTCGCCGTATTCGTGTATGCCGAACACCATGAGCATCGGAGCGATGTCGGCCGTGGTCGGAAAACATCCGGACCTGTTGTATGCGCCGCTCGAGATCAAGGGCGACGCCGAAGTGCACGCACTGTCGCGTTGCCAGATGATCCTGACCGAAGCCAAGAAACGCGCGCAGAAGGAGTACGACGAGGTGTTGGCCCGTACGGGGTTCAGCGCGGATCGGCTACGCGAACGCGAAACCGCCGCGATGCGCAAGGCTACCTACAAAGTGCCCCGATACGGCGTCGTCGGCACGGCGGCTAACTACGCCCTGCACCTCGCGCAGTGCTGACCGTCGGCCTCGACGTCGGCTCCACCACCATCAAGGCATCGGTGGTGGAAAACGGCGTGGTGCGCTGGCAGCACTACACCCGCCACAACACCAAGCAGGCCGAGATGGTGCTCGAGTTCCTCGCGCGCATGGAGGCCGAGTGTGGCCTCCGGCCTGCACGCGACCGCATTTTCATCACGGGCTCCGGAGCGGGGCTGCTCGCGCCGCTGATCGGAGCCAAGACGGTCCAGGAGGTCGTGGCGGTGTCGGCGGCGGTCGAGAAACTGCACCCCGACGTGAACTTCGTTTCCGAGATCGGCGGCGAGGACATGAAGACGCTGTTCTTCACGCCGGCGGCCGATGGGAAGTCGAAGCAGGTGTACATGCAGTCGGCCTGCAGCGGAGGCACCGGCACCTTCATCGAAAAAACCGCGCGCAAGTTGCAGGTCTCGTCGGAGCAACTGGCGCAGGCGGGTTACGACGGCTTCAACCTGCACCGGATCAGTTCGAAGTGCGGCATTTTCGCCGAGGCCGACGCCAATACCCTGGTGAAATCCGGCGTACCAGTGGATGAGATCGTCGCCAGCCTGTTCGAAGCGGTGGTTTATCAAAATCTCGGCACCTTGACCAAGGGCAACACGCCGACACCCGGCGTGCTTCTCCTCGGCGGTCCGAACCTCTTCTTCCGTGGCCTGCAGGAGGCCTGGCGCCATCATCTCGGCAACCTGTGGAAGGAGCGCAAGATAGACGCCGATCCGCACCGCGCGATCCAGGTTCCAAAGGAAGCGGTGTACTACGCCTGCCTCGGTTGCATCGAAATTGCGGCCGGTGAACCCGGCGTCGGGGCGTACTGCGGTCGCGAGAAGTTAGCCCAATGGATCGAGAAAGGTCAGTGGGAAGCGAAGGCGAAGGAAGGCGCGAAGGGCCTGGTGAAAAGCCAGGGCGAATTGGACGAATTCATCGCCCGGTATTCCACGCCGGGCAAACCGGAGAACCAGACGTCATCTTCGGCCGTGGTCGTCGGCTGTGACTTTGGCAGCACGACCGCGAAGGCCGTGGTGCTCTCGTCGGAACGCGAGCTGCTCTTCAGCTGCTACACACAATCGCAGGGCAACCCGATCGAAGACTCGAAGGCGCTGTTCCGTCAGCTGCGGCAGGCGGGTTTCGAGAAGATAGGTGCGCTGGCGCTGACCGGGTACGGCAAGGACCTGCTCAAGGACGTGATCGGCTCGGACCTCGCGATCGTCGAGACCGTAGCGCATGCCACCGCGGCGCTGCACTATTTTCCGGACGCGGACGTCATCTGCGATGTCGGCGGGACCGACGTGAAGATCATGATCCTGCGGCAAGGTACCGTTGCGGACTTCCGCCTGAACTCGCAGTGCTCGTCGGGCAACGGCGCGTTCCTGCAGGGCGTCGCCGAGCGCTACTCGGTGCCGCTCGAGAACTACGCCGAGCACGCGTTCAATGCGAAGGCCGTTCCCGCACTCGCCATGGGCTGCGGTGTGTTCCTTCAATCGGACATCGTCAACCAGCAACGCAAGGGATGGTCGGCCGACGAGATCATGGCGGGGCTTGCCGCGGTGTTGCCGCTCAACGTGTGGGTCTATGCGGGACAGCTGCAAAACCTGGCCGCCGCGGGCCGCAAGTTCATCCTGCAGGGCGGCACCCACCGCAACCTCGCGGTGGTGAAGGCCCAGGTCGATTTCATCAGCGCGAAGGTGCCGGACGCCGAAGTCGTGGTGCATCCCTACTCAGGCGAAGCCGGCGCGATCGGTGCCGCGCTGTGCGCGGCGGACTCTATGCGGCCAGGGGTCGCATCCCGCTTCCGTGGCTACGAGGTGATCGATTCCCTGGAGTACACGAGCACGACCAACGAACACACGACCTGTACGTGGTGCCCGGTAAGTTGCAAACGCACGTTCATCGATGTGCGGCTGCCGAATGGCCGGGGCCGCGCGTGGAGCAAAATTCCGCTCGGCACCGGCTGGGAGCGCGTGATCAGCGGCAACACCTGTCCGAAGGGACTGGTGGAAGACGCCAACGAAATGCGGATCGTGAAGAAGAATCTGGAGACCACCCGGCATGCCCACCCGAACACTGCGGAAATGGTTCGCGAAAACGCCTTTCGCCGCGTCAAAGTCGACTCCTGATCCGGCAATAAAGCCGCGCGCGCGCCTGCGCATCGGCATCCCGCGCGTCCTCAACCTCTGGTCGACGCACCAGTTCTGGATCGGGCTCTTCGATGCACTCGGCATCGACGCGCGCCGGCTCGAGTTCTCCTCCGACAGTTCGGAAGATCAGGCACGCCAGTTCGGCAAGGGCCGCGGCACGGTCGACTGCTGTTACCCCGTGAAGTGCATCAACGGCCACTACGGCGAACTACTCGCGCTCGCCCGGCATCACAAGATCGACGTGCTTTTCTCGCCGATGATCTACTCGCTGCCGTCCTATCTCAGCGGGCACGTGCTCGCGTCGCTCGCCTGCCCGCGCGTCATGGCGGCGCCGGAAAACATCAAGGCCGGCTTCCTCAAGGAAAAAGATGTCTTCGCCGAGCAAGGCGTCCTGCACATCTCGCCGCTGGTTTCATTGGGCGACGCGCCGCTCGTGCCGAAGCAACTGCACGCCGCTCTGCAGGAGATGCTCCCCGATCTCACGCTGAAGGAGACACAACTCGCCGTGTTGGCCGGCTTTCGCGCGCTCGAATCCTTCAGCGCCCATCTGCGTTCGAAAGCGCGTGAAACCCTCGAGCAGTGCGCGGCCACCGGCAAGCCCTGCATCCTGGTGTTGGCGCGCCCGTATCACATGGACCCCGGCATCGGACACGAGATCGAGGTCGACCTGCAGGCGCACGGTTATCCCGTGATCTGGACGCAATACCTGCCGACTGATGCCGATCTGCTCGACTGGATGTTCCGGCTGGACATCGACGCCGGACACATCAAGTCGCCGCTCGACATCGGCGACGTCTGGCCCTCCTCATACAGCGCAAACACCAACGAGATTCTGTGGGCTGCAAAGTTTGCCGCGCGTATGCCCTGGATCGCCTGCGTGGTGCGGCTGTCGAGTTACGAGTGCGGCATGGATCAGCCCACCTACTCGCCGGTGCAGCAGATCGTGGAACGGTCCGGGACACTCTTCTTCTCTTTCCAGGATCTCGACTCCACCAAGCCCGCCGGGTCGGTGAAGATCCGCGTCGAGACCATCGCTCACTACCTGGAAAAATATTGCGCGGGCATCGTCACCAGCAAGCTGGCGGCGGCTCCGCCAGCTTGCCCCCTGCTTTCTTCCTGACCTGGAGCCCCGCTCACATCTGCCGAAACAGATGTAGATAGGCCCCGCTGGCGCCGATGACGCCCAGGATCTCCGTCACCTTGATCTCGCCTTCGGGCTTGCGAGTGTCTTGCTTCACCGCTCTTTGCGCTACTCGGCGGTGGTGGCCTTGATCTCCCATTGATGAGCCTGCTGGAGCGCGAACACGCGCTCTATGTTTGCGAACACGCCTTGGGACATCTGCCTGGCTGGAGTGGCACGGCATTTCCTCCGTCCGATGAGTGGGCGATTTCTCGACGCTGATGGGTATCCGGATGGAGGCGCGTCACGTCTGGCAAAAGATCGCAGCAACCTCCTGCTCAATCGACAGCGGTGGCTCGACCAGTGTATGCCCCTGGCAAATGCGCCGAAGGTACCGGGGGAAATCGAGCTGCAGACTCGCTTGCAGACGCTGCGCGAGCGCCTCGAGTTCATCCGAAATCGATTTCGGGAAGGCCTGCCGGAAGGCGAACAGCAATACATTCGCCTCTCCAGAAACGGGAACGAGCAGCAGACAGTTACCGAATGCGTCCCTCGCCTGCGCGAGATTCTCCGTGTAGCGCTCGCTTGGACCCCAGAAATTCATGACGAGCACGCCGTTCTCGGTCAGTTGTCGCGCTGCGGACGGGTAGAAGTCGGAACCAGCCAACGAGAGGGCAATGCCATCCGCATCGAAGGCATCGATCAACAGGACATCGATCTTCTCGTCGAGTCGCTCGATAAATCGAGCGCCATCATCGTGAACGACGCGAAACCGCTCGTCATCCTTCGGAACGCAAAACTCATCGCGCAGCGCAATCACTTCCTCATTGATCTCCACCACGGTGATCCGGGCACGAGGCAGATGGCGATAACAAAACTTGGGCAGCGAACCGCCGCCCAACCCGATCATCACCACATGCTTCGGGTCAGGGGTGAACAACAGGAACGCCATCATCTTGCGCATGTATTGCGCGATCAGCGCCTCCGGATCGGCTAACAACATGGCGCTCTGCGTCGCTTCGTTCGTGAAATGCATGCGCCGTTCGGACAGCGTCTCGAAGATATAGGGCTGCGCTATTTCGTTGCGCGCGGCCCTGTCCGGCAGGTCTTCCGCGCTCACACCTGCCGCGGCGCGAATCATGCGAACCGTGCCGGGCTGGCAGATCCACGGACTGTCGAATTCCACCCAGTCGACTTGCCGTGATCTGGTCATCTGCGGCCACCTCGCACGCGCGGATTTACATAAGCGCGCGGGCGGCCGTTACCGCAAGAGACTTGGATGTACATGCTATTATAATATCCTGCACATACAGGACCACGAGAGAAATTCACTTGACCATGGAAGAACGCACGGCCCGCCTGACTATCCTGATTGATCCGCGAAAAAAGGCGGTGTTCGAGCGACTTTGTGCGGAAGAAGATTCGACCCCTTCCCAGGTCGTACGGCGCCTCATGCGCGCATACATCGAGTCGCGCACCGGCAAACCCTGGTCGCCAGAATCCGAGAAGAAGAGCCCGGCACGCAGCAAGAGCGTGCAGCGATGAGCGTCAAGGTGAGTAGTTTGCCCAGGAGATATCGCAATGCACACATCGGCGGGCCCGATTCAGGCCAGCTCACGCCGCCGGATGTGCGTACGTTTGCCACGGCACCCTTTGGCGATCAGCAACGTGCGCGCCTGACTGCATGGCTGCGTGAAGCGGGCTGGCCCCGCGGCCAGATGGACATCGTGGAACTCGAGGGATTTCTGGTAGCGCTGATTGCCTGGCCAGTGGCCATCGCCGCGGGAGCCTGGTTGCCGCTCATCTGGGGCATCCGCGGCTGGAAGGTGCCGAACAAGATTTCGACGCGCCCGCAATTCGAAGAGTTTATCGCGTTGATCATCGGATTTTTGCAGGAGCTCGACCGCGACCTCACCGATCAGCCCTCCAGATTCAAGTCATCCGTTCTGCGAAGCCCGAGTGGACCTGGTCAGGCCGAGCGGCTGCATCGCTGGGGTCGCGGCTTCATGACGGCGGTGACGCTGGGCTCGCAAGGACTCAAAGGACGCAGCGAGAGCGCCGTTGCCTCGGTTCGCCTGATCGCCGGAAAGACCTCCGCATCGGCGATATCGAGCCCGCGCGCGGCTGAAGAAATCGTCAGCGCCGTCATGGCACTGGTGGAGCAACGCGCTTCCAGAGGACCTCTCGGGCCTCTCGAGGTTGTAGCCAAAACCGCCTAGCACAAAGCGGCCGATTGACGGACGATCTGAATTCGATGAAACACGGTTCATTGCGGCTCTTGACGATCAAGAGCCCTTTTCCCGATGCAAACATCAAGTTGAGGCTGCTCGAGCCTCCGGACAGTTGTCACGACACACTGCGTGAGCAGGTGTATTCGGGGTCATACGACAAACCTTTCATCGTGGATAACGGACGCAGGCGATTCCTGCATTTCGACTTCGGCGCGATCCAAAGCGCCATGGAGTTGGAAAATCCGCAAACACTCGCGCTCGCCTACACCCGCAAAATGATGGCGTTCCTGCTCTTCAACCGCTCACCAAGGCGAATCCTGTTGCTTGGCCTCGGCGGCGGATCGCTGGCCAAATTCTGTTACGGCAATCTGCCTGGCGCATCAATCACGGCGATCGAAGTGAGCCAGGACGTCATCTCCATGCGCAACGAATTCGGCATCCCCGCGGACAATCATCGATTCCGGGTACTCAATTCCGATGGCGCCGCATACGTATCGCTGACTTCGCATCGAAAGGATGTAATTCTTTCGGACGCGTGTGATCGAAAGGGTATCGCCGCGGGGCTTGCTTCGGTCGAGTTCTACCGCAGCGCCCGCAAACGTCTGTCGGCCAACGGCGTATTTGTCGTCAACGTATGCGGCGATTTGAATTCAATCGACACTCACGTCGCGAATCTCCGCGAAGCCTTTGACGACGAACTGCTGTCACTGCAAGTTCCGCGCGACGGCAATGTCATTCTCTTTGGTTTCAAGGGACGACGTCCTCATCTGGATCGGAAACAGATGCAAACGTGTGCCAGCGATTTACGGCAGCAGTGCCAACTCGATTTCCCGAAGTACGCGCGCACCCTCGTCCGCTGCTTCAGATCGACGCAGCCACGGATCGCGCGAGAAACCTGATCGAGTGTCAGCACGTCGGCTGGATGCCATCAGTCGTTTCTTGCAACCTTCCGTGGCGGCGCGTCGGGTCGCTCGTCATTTCTCCGGCCCAGGCATGCGGCGACTGCGTCGCGTGGCCGTAACGTCGGAGACTGCCTTTCATTTCGAGCGGCGTGCGGCGAATCAGGTGGGTAATACGGTGGCGGCGCGGCGGCTCAAGCCCGACAGACTCATCTGCAGTCGATTGCGGACCATCGCGCCAGCGGTGGAGTCAGACGGCCGAGCGCGGCACCGAGCCAGTAGTCGATCCAGGGATCTTCGGCATGGCTCGCGGGGAGTCGCTGGAACAAGTCGCGCAACGATTCACTGCGTGCTTGCTCCAGCAGCGCGGGCGCGGCTGCGAGCGTTTGGCGTCGTCCCAGTCCTCGATCTTGATGTACAGGCGGATCGCATGATCCAGATGCCCGGCCTGCTCGAGCAGCGCGCTTCGCGAGGACCGGCATTCGGGATCAATTCCCAGCTCGCAAGAACGTGACCGCAGAATATCCGAGTCGAAGCCCGGGCGTATTGACGGGTCAAACGTTGCTTGTTAGCCCGCGCCTCTCGTGGCGCCAGGCGGGCGGCGCCGCAGCTACGCGGCGCGCCCGTTCTGTCCGCTACCGCGGATAGTTGATGATGACATTTACCCGGCGGTTGTCCTGCTGGCCTTCCTTCGTGGTGTTGTAAGCCGAACGCCGCGTCTGGCCATATCCCTGCGCCGACAGGCGCGAGCGATCGATGCCGAAATTCTCCACCAGGTAATTCACCACGTTCTGCGCCCGGCGCTGAGACATTTCCTGCGCCTGCCCGGGAGTCGACTGCATGTTTCCGGTGTGCCCTTCCACGCTCGCGGTTACGCGCGGATTGGCCTTGAGGAAGTCGGCCAGGCCTTGCAGCTCGTCGCGATACTCGGGTCTGATGCTGGATTCCTGGCCGTCGAATTCGATCGCCAGGGCCATGGTCGCACGGGCGGGCCGCACCGAAAGACCTTCGACGTCCGTGGCGCAGTCGACTATGGCGCTGATGCGGCGGTTCTGCCGCTTTCCTTCCTCGGTCGAGTTGTCGGCGATCGGGCGGGACTCGCCATAACCCACTCCGGTCAGCCGGGCGGGCTCGATCGAGAAGTTCTTGACTAGATAGGTGACCACCGCATCGGCGCGTCGCTGCGACAGGACCTGGTTGCTCGCATCGCTGCCCACATCGTCGGTATGTCCTTCGATCTCCGCGAGCGTGTTCGGGTACTTCTGCAGGAAGTTGCCGATGACCGCGAGTTTTTCCTTTTCTTCGGTCCGGACTGCGTGCTGGTTGATCTCGAACTGGAATTCCAGAAGGCTGCAATAACGCTCGGTCTGCACCGGCGGCGGGGGCGGAGCCGCCACAACGACCGGAGGCGGCGGCGGTGCCGGCGGCGGCGGCGGTGCCGGCGGCGGCGCCATGACCACGGGAGCCGGCGGCTCACCGCCGAAACTCATGACCATACCTATCGAGTAGAGATCAATGTCACCGCCATTACCGATGATGTCGTCGATGCGGTAGCGTTCGGCCTCCAGCCGCATGGCGATGGACCGGTTGAAATCAAACTGCGCGCCAAGGCCGTATTTGATATTCAGATCGTCGTTCTCCTGAGTCGGATCCAGCGCATTGACTGCGCCGGTCGAGGTCATGCCGACTTTGCTGCGGGCATAGTTGAGCCCGGCGCGACCGAACAAGTACAGCCGATCCGTCAACGGCAGAAATCCGACGACGTCGAAGTTCACGCCGCGTACTTCGATTTCACTGCGCAGCGTACCTTGCGGCACGGTGCTCGCGATGTAGCTGAAGTGGCCCAGATCGAAGGCGCCGGATTCGAGACTCCAATACCGATTCAGCCGGTATCCGCCGTAGAGCTTGAAGCCCATGTCGCGATTGTTCTCGTGCATCCCGATGAGATCGAAACCCGCATCCCGCAAGTCGGAATCGATTCTTGCGATGTCGAACCCGGTGTTTGATTCGCCGATGTTCGCTCCGAAGTACCAGTCGTCGCCATCCGCCATGGCGAATGGGCTGGCGATTGCGAGTGCGAGCAGGCCTGACCGCCCGGCGGCTCTTGAAAATTTCATGAGTTTGTCCATTTGATTCTTGATGTGCGGGAGTTACGGCGCGGGGACGTTGACGACGGTGTTGACCATCGTGACCGAGGCGCTGAGAGACAACGCCCTTCCATTCAGCGTGACGAGGTTGACGTTGCCGGCCGTGGAGAACGACGCGCCCTGCTGCGCGATGATCGTGCCCACCATCGTCCCGCCACCAGCCGCGTTGATCGTCGCGAAACTACCTACCTGCCAGAAGACATTCTTTGCCTGTGCGCCACCCGCGAGCACAATGCTCTGCGGAGCGGCGACTCCGGGTCCACCCACCGTGAGCGTGGTCGCCATCTGAAACACCCAGACGGCGTTTACGTCGCCTTGCGCGTCGAGCGTGAGATCGCCGCCCTCAATGAGAAAAGATCCGCTCGGAGATGTGTAGACGCCCGGCGCCAGCGTGAGAGCTGCGAGGTTCGCGCCCGGATCCGCCCCGGGAGGCAGGCCGGCAAGCTGAAGATACGCGGCTTGTGCGTCGAGGCGCGCCTGCGTGGCGATCGCGCACTTCACGGCATTGGGTGCCGCCGACGTCGGGCCGGTGGTGGAGTTCGTGCAACTGTAGATGGTGCCGTTCACCGCGCCGACGTTCGCGCCGATCGACTCGGTATAGATGTCGCCGGCGGTATCGTGAAAGCCGGTAATCGACGACGAGCTGGTCGCAATCGTGCCGATGTCACCGTTGATCACAGTCATGATGCCGGAATTCGTCATTCCCGCGCTGCCACCGAATGTGCCGTACGGGGCAACCGTTCGCAGGGGTACCGGCAGCGGTGCGAGGCAGGCGGCCGCATCGACGGTAAAAGTCCAGGTGAAATCAGCCGCCAGTAGATTGGCGGGGATCGCCAGGTCCTTCACGCCAGCTGCGCCACCGCTGATCGTCGCGGAATACGTATCGCCATCTGCCAGCGCGGCGGCGGGTGTGAAGGTGGCGATTCGGCCCGTGGCGGCATCAAGCATCACCGACGAGGCAACCACGGGTGTCAGTCCTGGCGCCGGGCCCGTCACCGTGAATGTGACGGCAACGATGCTGACCGGATTCATGCGCAGGCCCGAGGTTGTCGCAAAAGTCGCGTTCACGGTGGCATCGGGGCACACGGCAGCAGCGCCCGCGACTGGATTGGTCGACGAGACCGTGACTGCGCCAGGTGCACCGGCGGCGGCAGTGGTAAAGGTCCAGATGTAGTTGCTGGCGGCAGGCAACGCGGCCTGGTTGCCGGCGAGAGCATTGCCGGCCAGGTCCGTGGCGGCGCTGGTGATCGTCGCCGTGTAAGTCGTTGCGGCGACCAGCGCCGCCGCGGGGGCGAACACCGCCGTCCTGCTGTCCGCGGAATAACTAACTACACCGGCGGGCGACACACAAGGTAGTGAGCAGGCGACCGTGAAGGTTCCGCCGGCCTCGACCGAACTCTCGAGCATGTCCTTCGAAAAGATCACGGCGATCGCGGCATTTGTCGCCACGCCCGCGGTCGGACCCGGGGTGGTGGTTGCGGGCACGGTGGAGGTCGCCCGCGGACGATTGGTGTCGGATGCAGTTCCCGCGGTGATGAATTGCCAGGTAGTGGGCGCCGCGATTTCGAGTCCTGTTTCGAGACTTCGCGCGCCGGACACGGTGGCCGTGTATTGCGTAAGCGGAGAAAGGCTGGTTGCCGGCGTGAGCGTGTATGTGCCGATGGTGCCTGCGGAATTGAGGCCGACCGTGCCGGTAGGATTCACGCAGGGAGCGGTGCACGTCACGGTGAACGTCGCGCCGCCGGAGAGCGCAGCGACCGGCTCGCTGAACGAGACGGTGATCGCCGGGTTCGTGGTGGAAACGCCGATGGCGCCGCTCGACGGCGATACCAGTGTGACCGCGGGTGCGCGGCGAACACTGTCGCCGACGCCCAGGATGCCCTCGCCGTCGGAGCAACCTGTCACGAGTACGCATAGCAGGATGCCGCAGGCCCAATTGAGACGTGAATGACTTTTCGATGCGTTCATGAAATTCCCTTTCTTCGAGTCAACTGGGGCGCACGCTGACCTTCCGATTCTCGGATTTCACGGGTGAGCTACGGGGCCGGAGTATCGGCGCAACGCTCCCGGCTAACTGTGCGTTGGCGCACACAGATCTCGTAATAGCTAGGCGTAACGGCTCCAATCTGGCTGTAGCGGCGATGGCCGCCTTGCGGTGTAGGACTTCAGGAGCACGTGGCTAGTTCCGACGGCCCGGCAGCGAGAATGCCCGCCCCACCTCGAAGCAATGTTTGGTGCACCATCGCGGGTGGGTAGTTAGCCGCTTTTCTCCGAACCTCCAAGGGTGCCCGCGAATCACGTGAGACATCCCCGCAGAGGCGTATGGTGGCGCTGGCATGGAGGAGCCATTCGGCACGTCCCCTGCCTGCGCGCAGATGGCGATTGCGCAGGGCCGCACGTCCCGAGTGCGATCTCTAATCGAGGAGAAGCAATGGACGGCAGCGGCATCGGTCATTCCATCCTGATCGTCGAAGACGACCCGGGCGTCGCCAGCGATTTGCAGCAATCGCTGCAGTACATGGGTTATGACGCGTATGCAATCGCAAGCTCTGCCGACGAGGCAATCCAGCGCGCCTCCGATCGCTGCCCGGATCTCGTTCTCATGGACATGACTATCGGTGCTGCACCCGAAGGCATTCAGCTGGCGGACATTCTTCGCCACAAGTTCGGCGTGTCGGTGGTGTACCTGACAGCGCATGCCGATGAGGCAATCATCGAGGAAGCCAAGCAGATCGATCCCGACGGTTATCTGCAGAGACCCATCAAGGTCGCCGAATTGCGCGCCGCGATTGAAGTGGCGGTTCACAAGCACAGATTGGACAAGAGCCTGCGCGAGTGCGAAGGCATGTTCTCGACGGCCTTGCGATCAGTCAGCGACGCAGTCGTCACCCTCGACCTTTCCGGCAAAGTCACCCTCGTCAACCCGGCTGCGGAAACTCTCATCGGCACCCATGTTGAAGCAGCACTCGGCAGGTCCTCCGAAGACCTGCTTTGGCTGATGGACCAGGCGATTCCGACTGCGGAAGCCTCGCCTCAGCCGGTGGCGCGGCTGGTAGCGCGTGGGGCCGATGCCGGAAAGCCCGCGGGCGCCGTAAAGGTGTTGCGCAGCATCAGCGAAAAGGTCCAGCTGCAAAAGCAACTCAAGCTCGCCGATCGCCTGACGTCCCTCGGCACCATGGCCGCCAGCACTGCGCACGAGCTCAACAACCCCCTGACCGTGGTGGTCACCAACGCGGGATTTATCGGCGCGGCATTTGCCGAACACATCGCGGAGCACTTTCCGGATGGGAAAAACACCGGCGATCAGAAACGGCTGCGTGAAATTCAGGAGGCGATCGGAGACCTCAATGCCGCGGCGAGTCGCATGGGACGAATCGTCGCCGACCTGCGGACTTTCTCCCAGCCTGCCGAGCAGACGACTCAAACGATCGACCTGCGGCGCTGCATTGAAAGGGCAATTCGCGCTACCGCGCACGAATTTCAGGATCGCGCCCGGCTGCGCACGCGCTTCGATGCAACTCCCGAGGTACGCGGCGAAACCGCGCGGCTGGAGCAGGTGCTGGTCAATCTACTCATCAATGCGGCGCACGCTATTGCGCCCGGTGACGCCGAAAGGAATGAAGTCTCGATCTCGACGCGCACTGATGACCGCGGATTTGCGATCATCGACATACGCGACACAGGTGAGGGAATGGCGCCCGCCGTGCTGGAAAGGATTTTCGAACCCTTTTTCACCACCAAGCCGGCCGGTACAGGAACTGGGCTTGGGCTCGCCATCTGCAGTGGCATCGTAAAATCTCTGGGCGGCGAGATTCGCGCCACCAGTGACCGGGGTCGTGGCACTACCTTCACTCTGTCGCTGCCCGCCGCGTCAAGCCAGAAGAGTGCGGCGCCGAAGACTGCGGGCGCTGAATCCGCTTCCGCAACCGGCCGCATCCTGGTCGTCGACGACGAGCCAACGCTCTTGCGCGCCATGCAGCGGATTCTCGAGGATGAGAAACATCATGTGGTGTGCGTTGACAATGCACATGACGCAATAGTCCTGATCAATCGCGGCGAGCAGTTCGATGTCATTCTCTCCGACCTGCTCATGCCGACCATGACGGGGGTCGATCTCTACGAGGCGCTGCTTCTGAAGGATCGCAGTCTGGCCGAGTCGATTGTGTTCGTCAGCGGCGGAGCAACAACCGCCAAACTGGATGGCTTTTTGCGCGCGGCGCGCAACCTTCGCCTGGAAAAACCCTTCAAGGGAGCGCAGCTTCTCGCGATCGTGCAGAGAGCACTGCTCGCCAGGGCGGCAGTGACGGCGTAGCGGTCACGGCGCTGCGTTCGACCTTTATCTTTGGATCCGCGGGTCGGATCGCAATTCCTCCCAGGGACGCATCCGGAATACGAAATCCTTGTCTGCACCCGCGTTTCCGAATCGCGCAGCCTGCCGCACCACCAGAACACCAGCGGCGACAGGATCCACCATGAAAGCCAGTACACCGCTTCGGCGGCGAAGGCTTTTGGCCATGGTGTTACATAGCCCGCGAAGTACAGCTGCGATCCGAAAACGCAGGTCAGCAGCAACCACAGGCCGGCGTGGACCAGCCAGCGCGGCCAGGAGCGGGATGTCTGCGGTGTTGAACTCACGCGCGCACTTTAGCCGGGAATTCTCCAGCGACAAACTATCCGGGTCCGAATCTGAAATTGGTGAACGCTCTTTCCCAGGTCGCCCGACTGATCAAATATCCGGTAACTGGCATTGACTCGAAATTGATCGGCTCGACCGGCTCGGAGTCGTTCAGCACGCGAACAAAACCCGGCACTATGTTCACGCCTTGAATCGTCAAGGCGACGACGACGCGAGAGTAGTGGCGGACGGCAAAGCGACGCGTGTCCTCGCCGCCCCTTGCATGGCACTGATCCGTCTGTATACTGAACCGTATGGTTCACTATGAAACGGCTCGCCTCGATGCTTCGTTTTCGGCGCTCGGAGACGCCACGCGGCGCGGCGTTCTGGAACAACTCGGGCGCGCGGAGGCCTCAATCACGGACCTTGCCGGGAAGTTTCAGATGACCCTCACGGGTATGAAGAAACACGTCGGCATCCTGGAGCTGGCCGGGCTCGTCACCACGGAGAAGGTCGGGCGCGTGCGGACCTGCAAACTCGGTGTGCACGGACTTGCGGATGAAGCGGCCTGGATCGAGAGACACCGCTACCTCTGGGATGCGCGGTTCGACGCGTTGGACCAGGTCGTGGAGAAATTAAAACGGAAGGAGAAGGTCGATGGACGCAAGAAAAGAAAATGAGCCCCACTCCAGGAAGAGCCGCACGACCGTGGAACGGAAATTCGACCGTGAGCTCGTCGTCACGCGAACCATCAACGGTCCGGCGCGCGTCGTGTTCGACGCGTGGACCAAGCCTGAATTGTTCAAGCAGTGGTGGGCGCCCAGATCGATGGGCATGTTCCTGCGTTCCTGCGAGATGGATGTTCGTGTCGGGGGCAAATACCGTCTGACATTCGGCCACGATGTCTCGAGCCCCGCGCAGTTCTTCGGTACGTATATCGACGTGACACCGCATTCGCGCCTTGCCTGGACCAACGAAGAAGGTGGAGACGGTGGACCTATCACCACATTGACCTTCGAAGAAAAGGCCGGCCTGACGCTGCTGGTCCTGCACGAGCTCTATCCCTCGAAGGAAGCTCTCGATGCTGCCGGCACAGGGGCAGCGGATGCGCTGGGCGAGATGTTCGATCAACTGGACGAACTTCTCGTCACGCTGGGCGCGAACGTGGGAAAGTCATGAGGTCTTCTTGACGGCCTGAGCGCCGGGCAACAGGCTCCGGGCCAGGCGGCAATCGCGAAAACGCCGACATCGAACTACTTGCGGCGACGGCGGCACGCTTCCAGCCCGATCTCGTCGTGATCAAGGAGATGGAGTCGTACCTGATGGGTCGCGCGCCCGGTGAAACTCCGGCCCTCATTCGAGCGGCACTGCTGAATGCGGGCGTGCCCGACGCGGCGCTGGAAACGTGCGCGAGCGAGATCGTCGCCGTCAAGCACGTGTTCGAGTGGGCCCGGCCGGGTGATGTGCTGGTGATGCCGGTACACGACCGGGTGGTTCGCGCCGAAGCCATCGCGCTGATCCTGAGGAGTTAGTCTTTCGTCTTGCCGTTCGGATCCTTGAAGTACTCCCTTTCCAGCAATGCACTGACGCGGTCGTATAGACCGTCGTAACTCTTCTCGGCTCCGAGCAGAAATTTCTTCAGGCTGGCGTCTGGCTCGGCCGCCGCCATCACCTGGCACAAGTGGCGCTCGTGGTTCAAGCCATTGACGTAACTGAGCAGCACTGTGCGTTCGTATTCGCGTCCGCCATGGCCGATGATGGGCGCGAAGTACCGCGCGCGGTCCTTGGCGATCGCGGCGCGCTTGCGTTTCTCGATTTCCGGCAACGGATCGAGGTTGATCCGCACACCGCGATGTTCCTTGGCGATTCGTTCCAGGTCTTTCGTCAGTTGACCGCCCGCTTCAGCAACGGCGGACACGACCTCGTGCATGGCCTCTGACTCGACTTTCACGTAGAGAATCAACTCGGCGAGGTCGAGACTGCCGGCGTCCTTGTAGAGCATGCTGTACCCCTCGTTCAGCATCTGCCGCTGCTTGCTCGAGGCAGGCGCTTTCGCACGCGCCGCACTGGCATCGGTGTCGGCCTGCTTCGATACCGCCTCCTGATGGGCACAGCCCGCGGTCAGGGTGATCAGCAGCAAAGTGAAAAGTAAACATCGCGGTGAATCAGGCATGTGAATCTCCGGGGAAAAGCGAACTACTGCGTCGACGACGCTAAGGACACCCGATCCCTTTCTCGAGCTGTTCGCGCGCCTACACTACGACGATATGACAGCCAGCGATGTAGTCCTGCCGGAGATTGTTGGCGATGCGCGCAGGTGTAACCAGGGTTCCGACCCCTCGATCATCTTCACCCTCCTTCGGCCGCCGCAACTCAGTGATGCTCCAACGGGACCAGGCCAGTGCCTGCTGGATTTTCCGGGTGCATCTTCTTCAATGCAGCCCGGGCCACGGGCTTGAAATCATCCGTGCCGTGGGTAGTTAGCACGTGTCAGGGCAAGCCGTTGCGTTCCGTCACGTCGCGCGTTGGGTGAACTACCATGGGCACCCTTTCGAATTCAATATGAACCTTGGCGTGGTTCCGAGCGACTTCAGTATCAGGAGTGGCACTTCAAGCGATGATCGACCAGACAGAACGCGCATTCGACGGCTACGCCCGTGACGTCGTTCAGGAGACCTGGATCGCAGTCATTCGTGGACTCAAGCGGCTCGATGATCCGGTCCAATTTCCCGCGTGGCTCTACCGCATCGCGCACCGCAAATGCGCCGATCACATTCGTTTCAATCAACGGCAGGGGCGCCTGATCGCGAGCGTCGAGCGCGAGTCTGAGATTGCCGCGGACAGCAATCGGGGAGCGGACGGGCGGGGCGAATCAGCGGACTTCACCGCGGCGATCGCCGACATAGCGTCAATCCTGTCCTTGCCGGTGGGTACCGTGAAATCCCGACTTCATCACGCGCGTGAATCACTCAAGAACCAAGCTGGAGAATGAAATGGAAAGTATCGACGAAAGAATCAGGAATGCCTTGTCGTCTGAAGACCAGGCGTTCCTCGCGAGAATGGATGCCGATGGCTCGCTCTACAAAGATGTCGCTGCTACGTTCCGTGGCCGCGCGCGTTTCCTGAACGTCCTGCTGTGGTTTTTCGGCTTTGCCTTTTTCGCCGTCGCCGTAGTATGCGGATGGCAATTCGCCACCCAGACGGATCTGCGCAGCATGCAGCTCTGGGGCGTCGGCACCACACTTGCCTTCATCGCGCTGGGAATGATCAAGCTGAGGTTCTGGATGGAATTGCAGAAAGTTGCGATCGTGCGCGAAATCAAGCGGGTCGAGCTGCAGCTGGCCAGTCTGACCGCTGCACTGCGCTCAGAAAAGGCCGTTTGATCCGGTATCCTCCATCCTCACCTGATCATCCACACCTACGGCTGAGTCGATCTGATGCTCGAATTAATCGAAGTTGGCATCGTCATCACGGCGTTGTTCGCCTGGTTCAACGTCCGTTTCGTCGGCCTGCCCTCGACCATTGGCGTCATGGTCATCGCGCTGGTGCTGTCGCTGGCGTTCGTGGCGCTCGACGCACTCGGCTTTCACGAGCTGGGCGAGTACGAGAAAGGACTGCTGAGTTCGATCGATTTCTCCGAGCTGCTGATGCAGGGCATGCTTTCACTGCTCTTGTTCGCCGGCGCGTTGCACGTGGACTTGAGCGTACTGCGGCGTTATCGCTGGCAGATCGGCCTGCTCGCCTTCATCGGCACCACGGTTTCCGCAATTCTGGTCGGCACCGTGATCTGGTACGTAATGCCCTGGTTTCACGTCGAGCTCCCGCTCGCGTATTGCCTCGCGTTCGGTGCCTTGATATCGCCCACCGATCCAATCGCGGTGATGGGAATCCTCAAGACCGCCGGCGCGCCTCAGTCGGTGGAAGTGGTGATCGCGGGCGAATCCCTGTTCAACGATGGCGTCGGCATCGTGCTGTTCGTCATCGCGTACGCCATGCTGGGCGGCGGAGGTCCGCCAGCGCCGCTCGAGATCGGCACTCTGCTGCTGCGCGAAGCAGGCGGCGGCATCGTCTTCGGCGTGGTGCTCGGCTACATCACCTTCCTGCTGCTGCGGAGCATCGACAGCTACCAGGAAGAAGTGCTCATCACGCTCGCAGCTGTACTCGGCGGCTACGCGCTCGCCAGTCACCTGCACGTTTCGGGACCGCTTGCGATGGTGGCCGTTGGGCTGGTCGTCGGCAACCATGGGCGCGCGGACGCCATGTCCGATACCACCCGGCGCCATCTCGACATGTTCTGGGAGCTGATCGACGCGATCCTGAACTCGGTCCTGTTCGTGCTGATCGGACTCGAGATCGTGGTGCTCAAGGTCTTCGATGGTGCGGCGCTCGCGGCGCTCACGGTGATCGTGGTAACGCTAGGCGCGCGCGCGCTCACCGTGATGCTGCCGCTCGAGTTGTTTGGCTCTGCATTTGGCCTGCCGCGTGGGTCGTGGCGGATTCTCACCTGGGGCGGATTGCGCGGAGGAATCTCCGTGGCGCTCGCGCTCTCATTGCCTGCCGGGCCCTCCAAGGAAATCGTGGTCACGCTCACGTACGCCGCGGTGATCTTCTCCATCCTGGTTCAGGGACTCACCATCGGCCGGGTAGTCCGGCGCGCTTACCAGCCGCTTGCTCGAGCAGCGGACCCTTGAGAAGAATCATGAAGTCCAGGCGATCTCGCTGCGCGTGATCTTCCATTTGCCGTAGGTCTTCTCGAGCTCGTGGTAAAAGCCCTCGCCGCACCGGTAGGGACATCGACCAACGGTGTAGATGACCGCGCGCTTGCCATCAAGCGAGTAGACCGGCAATGAGATTCGCATGAGTGAACGGGCGCCACCGAATCGCTCACTGAATGTGTCCCAGCTGTGCGACGGATCCGCCTCGTCCGTGAGAGCCGATGCGATCTTCGAGCTGGCCGCGACGCGCACCGCCGGACAGATCTGCCCTCGCGGCCAACGTGCGGCGCGCGCGCGCCTCCGATCGAAGTCAATTCCGAACTGCACGTTGTGCCGGTCGGCAGCATGCGGATCATTCTGGCGCGGTACGGCTGGCTGGTCGGAAACCACGATGCGTCCGCCGTCGACCTTGCACGCGATCTCGACCATCGTCTCCATGACTTTCTCATCCTCGCTACTCACATGATCGGCATACGGGTCGCGTGCACACGCGGTCGCGACGCAGACAGATGCAAGCGAGATTGTCAGGATTCGCAGTCGACGCATGGTATTTGAAGAACGCGGCGGAAAGGCCGGCGGGGTTTCAAAGCGGAATGCGTAATGCTGCACTGACAATGCAGAACTGGAAACTGTAGGACCGGGCTGACAAGTATTAATGGCTACAATGACCCATGCAATTGAGCCGACGTCTGAAACAGCTACGCGCGCCACGCCAGCGTCGACGATTCTTCTCGGCATCGGCCGAGCGATGGCGACGCGGCGCGCTTTTCGTCATGGGCGGAGTGACTGTCGGCGCCTGCGCAGTGGGTCTCGCGAAGTTGTCTGATCTCGCGCAGCACATCTTTGGAAAGATGAACTCCTCGATTTCGTGGCTGCCATTCCTGCTGACGCCGGCTGGGTTCGCGATATGCACGCTCATCGCACGTTTTTGGTTTCCGAACTCGCAAGGCAGCGGCATCCCTCAGACAATTTCCGCACATCGCAGCGCGGATCCGGCGATTCGCGGCAAGCTGCTTTCGTTGCGCATCGCGGCCGGCAAGTTGGTGCTGACCGTATTCGGTCTTCTGTGCGGAGCGTCGGCTGGCCGTGAAGGCCCGACGGTGCAGATTGGCGCATCCATCATGTGTGCAGCGGGGAAACTTGCGCCGCGCGTGCATGGCGGTCTGATCGTTGCAGGTAGCGCGGCGGGTATAGCTGCCGCCTTCAATGCACCGCTGGCCGGAATCATGTTTGGCATCGAAGAGATGAGTCGGTCTTTCGAGCGCCGCACCAGTGGACTCATCATTGCCTGCGTGATCGCGGCTGGGTTGACGGCGCAGGCTCTGCTCGGCGACTACTCCTACTTTGGTTCAACTTCCGGCGGCCTGGGACACGAGGCCTGGCTGGCGGTCGCGATTTGCGGGATTTTCGGCGGCATTCTGGGCGGGACCTTCAGCCGGGTCATCATCGCGATCTCCGGAGCTTCGTGGTCGAAGCTTCTTCGTCTCAAGACTCACACCGGGGCAGTCATATTCGCGACGGTATGCGGCTTCGGCGTGGTGCTCTGCGGCACCCTGTCGGACAACAGCACTTACGGAACAGGTTACTCAGAGGTGCGCGCGGCGCTCGACGGCGCGGCACCACTTTCTGCTGCATTCATGCCGCTCAAGCTGACCGCGACCGTCCTTTCATCGGCCAGCGGGATTCCCGGTGGCATCTTCTCTCCTTCCCTCGCCGTGGGAGCCGGACTCGGAAGCGACATCTCCGCGTTCTTTCCAGCGTTCAGCGTCGGGCTGATGATGTTGTTAGGCATGGTGGCGTACCTGGCCGGCGTCGTGCAGGCGCCGATGACGGCGTTCATCATCGTCACCGAAATGACGAACGATCACGCCATGCTGATTCCACTCATGGCGACTGCATTTCTGGCCCATGGAGCTTCGCGGCTCGTCTGCCGCGAAGGTATCTACCATGCGCTTGCGAAACGATTCGACGAATTGAGGCTCGCACCTCAAGGATCGGAATAGGCATGCCTCGACGCCAAGGTCAGTTCGTCGGATATCGCGGCAATTCCAGATCATCGCGCAGAGAACGCCCCATCAGCAGTGACGCAACTTTCGGGAAACTCATCACCTTCATGGACAGGTTTCGGATGTACAAGCCGAATTTCGTACGCGGAGCGAATGAGGAAGCGAAGCCCTCAGCGGCCTTCTGCTTGCCGAGCATGAATTTCTGCAGCGATTGCTCATAACGCGGAAAAGCGATCGTATGATCTCCTGCCGCCCGCGCCAGTTCGCCGGCGAGCACATACGCGCCGAGCATGGCGAGCGCGCAGCCCTGCCCCGCGAGCAACGAGGGGCAATAAGCGGCGTCCCCGAGCAGCGCGACCCGATCTGCGGTCCATCTGTTCATGCGAACCTGACTGACGCGATCCAGATAGATCGTCTCGCATCGATCCATGGCTTCCAGGATCGAGTCGCACTCCCAGCCTGTCCCGGCAAACTGACGATGCAGCAGTTCCCGCTGGCCGGACGGATCATGGACCGGTGACGCGTGCTCGGCAGCGTACACGAGCAGGAACATCGTTCGATCGTCACGCTGGGCGAAGCGCGAGACCTGCTTGCCGGGGACGGCATAACCCACGTAGACATTTTCGTCCCGGGGCCGATATCCGGTGGCCTCGAATGCCGCGACTTCATAACCCATGAATTTTTCCTGCACTTCGGTCGCGCCGAAAGTCAGCGCGCGAACGTTCGAGTGCAGACCGTCCGCGCCAATGACCAGATCGAACTCCCGAAGTGCACCACTCGCAAGCTCGACCCATATCGAGTTCCCCTCGTCTTGCAACGCGGTGATGGTCTCGCCAAATATCGTCTCGACCCGATCCTTTACGGTGTCGAAAATGATCGAAGCCAGATCGCCGCGCGGCAGACTCACGAATCGCCCACCCACCGCATCTCTGAGCGCCTCGACTTCAAAGCCCGAAATCCGGCGGCCATGATCATCGACCAGTCGGACTTCCTCGACTACATATCCCGCGTCGCGAATCGGTGTCGTGATTCCCATGCGGTCGGCAATGTCGAAGGCCGCGCCCCAGAAGTCGATGATGTAGCCACCGCGGCGAAATGACGCGGCGCGCTCGATGATCGTCGGCGTATGACCGTATCGAAGCAGCCAATGCGCGAGCGTGGGCCCGGCAATTCCGGCGCCGCTGATACAAACTCTCATGTTTTCTTCACACCTGTCGCTCGTTTCTGCTGACCATGATCTAACTCTTCGCGCTTCGTTGTTTCGCCGGCTTGGCGCCCGCATGCGGGGCAAGGTTGTAAGCCGACGAGATGAGCGCCACGTGCGAAAATGCCTGGGGGAAATTGCCCAACTGCCGCTTGGCGCGCGGATCGTATTCCTCGGCGAGCAGGCCGACGTCATTGCGCAGGGTGAGCAGGTGCTCGAACAGTTCGTTGGCCTCGGCATGACGGCCGAGAAGCGCCAGATTGTCGACATACCAGAAGCTGCAGGCGAGAAAGGCGCCCTCGCCGGGCGGAAGCCCATCATCGGTCGCGCTCGTGTGATATCGAAGTACGAGTCCGTCGACGAGCAGCTCGCGTCCGATCGCTTCGATCGTTCCGCGAACGCGCGGGTCCTCGGCCGGCAGGAATCCGACCAGGGGAATCATGAGCAGACTCGCATCGACTTCCTGCGACCCGTAGAACTGCACAAAGGTCCCACGTTTGGAATCGAATCCTTGTTTGCAGACATCGGCGTGGATCCGCGCGCGGGTTTCACGCCAGTGATCGAGCGGCCCACTCAACGAAAATTCTTCCGCCGCTTTGATGGCTCGATCGATCGCCACCCACGCCATCACCTTCGAATGCGTGAAATGCCGCGGTGGCCCGCGAACTTCCCAGATCCCGGCGTCCGTCTGAGGCCAGATGTTAACCACATGATTGGTGAGCTCGGACTGCACCGCCCAGGCGGCGGAAGCAGGCGCGAGCCCCGCCAGCCGCGCGTGGTGCAGCGCATCGGCCACTTCGCCGTACACGTCGAGTTGCTGCTGTCCCGCGGCAGCATTGCCAATCCGCACGGGGCGGGAATTTTCAAATCCCGGCAGCCAATCGACCTCCCATTCGGTCAGCCGGCGCTCACCCGCGAGTCCGTACATGATCTGCGCCTGCGCCGGCGCACCCGCGAGCGCGCGGACCAGCCAGTCCCGCCAGCGCTCGGCTTCGTCGACGTAGCCCGCGTCGAGCAGGGCTAACAAGGTAAAAGTGGCGTCGCGCAGCCAGCAAAATCGATAGTCCCAGTTTCGGGTACCGCCCGGCTGCTCGGGAAGCGACGTCGTCGCAGCCGCGACGATGCCTCCTGTCGGCTGATAAATGAGCGCCTTCAGGGTGATCAGGGAACGGACCACGGCGTCGCGCCGAGGTCCTTTGAAGCTGCATTTTGCCGACCAACGACTCCAGAACCGTTCGGTTTGCTTCAGTGCGGTAGCAACATCGATTGGCGGCGGCGACGGCAAATGGGACTGTGAATAGGTGAGCACGAAGGACACCTCCTCGCCCGCCGCAACCTCAAAATCTCCCACGGTACGATCATCCTCGCCGCGCAATGTGACCGGCGTGCGCAGGGTCACTTTGTCCGGGCCCGCAACCGCATGTAGTTCGGTTACCGCATCCCGCGATTGGCTTACCCAGGGAATGACCGATCCATAGTCGAAGCGCACCAACAGGTCCGACCGGAATCGCACGGTTCCGGTTTTTCCGCGCACGATTCTGACCACGTCGGATGCGGAACCGCGAGGCGGCATGAAGTCGATGACGACGGCACTACCGGTTGCTGCCAGAAAGGTTGTTTCGAGGATCAGCGTGTCGCCCCGGTACGCGCGCTGGCTACTGGCGTCATCGATGGGCGCCACGAGCCAACGACCATGCCGCGATGTCCCAAGCAAGGCGGCGAAACACGCCGGCGAATCAAATCGCGGCCAGCAGAGCCAGTCGATGGAGCCATCGATGCTCACGAGCGCAGCAGTCTCACCGTCTCCGATGATTGCGTAGTCTTCGATGCGCGCAGACACGCTCGGTCAACCCCCAAGACTCATGTATTGCTGACTGGCTATCCGCATTCGAGTTCGATCTTCTTTCGCAAAGCTCATATCGATTACAGCCATTCGCCAGCGCGTGTAGGACTACGCGAGCTAGGCCCGATTCTTTCGAACAATTGCGGCGAGAATCAGCAGGTACGACAGTAGGCGGACGACATAAAGCGCGGGATTCTCTGCATTCGGTTGATCCACAAACAGGAATGCAGCCCGGTTGAGGCTTTCCAGAATAAAGGCCGCGGCGAACCCCGCGAAAAGCTGGTCTTTCGTCTGCCGCCAGAACTTGAGGAAGAATGCGCCCGCGACCAGGCCTGCAACGACGATCACACCTAACAAGAATCCGTTGATCATGATTCAGTCACTCTCGAAAATGAGTCCGTAGAGCAGCAACAGCATCGATACCGCGGCGATACTCAATCGCAGCCGGTACAAATCGACCTGCGGAATCATCGTCAGGTCGATGATGAGAACGACATTCGCGATTGCGAGCCCGGCGAAACACAACGAACTCCAGAGCAGCAACCGCTTACCCGTCTTGATGAACGCCCGGCACAGGAGCCATGCGCAAAGTCCGACTGTCAGGGCGCCCAGAACGTTGACAATCATTGGCATCGTCACTTGTCCTTTTTCAGATCGAATGCGCGCGCAAACTCGCGCACCGAAGCGGACGACTTTTGATGAATTAAATTCGCGATCGGCATCAGATGATGCTGATACGCGGAGGCCACCTCGGCCATGAGCCGCGTGGTATCGGGATTGCCCGGGGCATAGCGGTACTTCGCAGGATCCGCTTCCAGCACGATCAGCCCGCGCCTTCGCAAGGTCTCGAGGATTCGGGAAGCTTCCTTGCGTGACACGTAAGTTCGCGCGGCGACGTCCTCGTCGCTCCACCAACGCGAGTCGTGTTCACGCAGGAGCAAGAGCGCCTCGAGTTCCGGCACGGTGTCGATGGCGCTCTCGATGAAATTCAGAACGCGTTCCGGAATGCCGGCTCGCGTCATCCGCCGCTGTCCGGGTCTGGCGCACCAGAAACCGCGCCGGAGACCATAAAGAGCTTCTGAGTCGGATACGCAAATTCGATTTCCAGCTCCGCAAACTTACGGTGTAACTGCAGGTTGATGGACTGCTGGATATCCATGTACTTGTTGAAGTCCGCTGACAACACGTAGTACACAGTTTCAAAGTCGAGCGACGAGGATGCGTGCTTCTGAAAGTGCGACCGATCGAAGCGCGCATCTTTATGACTCTCGACGATCGCGCGGATCATCGCCGGAACCTTCTCGATCATTTCTATGGGAGTTTCGTATACGAGCGTCGTCGCGAAGACGACGCGGCGCTCCGTCATTCGGCCGTAATTACGCACGCGACTCTGAAGCAGATCGCCGTTCGACATGATGATCTGCTCGCCGCTCAAGCTGCGCAGGCGAGTGGTCTTGATGCCGATGTACTCGACCGACCCCAGAAAGTCGTCGATGCTGAGGAAGTCACCGATCACGAAGGGCCGGTCGAGTGCAATAGAAAGCGAGGCAAACAGATCGCCGAGCACATTTTGAAGGGCGAGCGCGACTGCGATGCCACCGATGCCGAGGCCGGCGACCAGCGCGGTGATATTGATGCCGAGGTTGTCGAGCGTCAGAAGTGCCACGAGCGCCCAGATCACGACATTCAGGATGAAGCCGATGATCCCGAGCGATCCGGCCGCCGCCCGGTCGACTTCCATGCTGTGGCGGCGCTTGCGCTCGAGCCCGGCGGAGCCTGCGGCAGCCGACCAGACACCGGCCTGCCAGAAGAGCGCGATCATGATCGCCGAATTCATGACGCCGAGCGATGCGGGCCCGAGCGTGAGTGTGCGCAGCCCGATGGACGACGAAATGACAATGAAAAAGAGAAGCGTCGTCCGGCTCAGGACCTCCACGGGAATTTCAAGAATCTCGGTGCGTGGAGTCGCCTGCAGCTTCTTGTGGTAACGGCGAATCGCCGCCCGCAGAACTAACAACACGGCGAGAACGCCCAGCAACACGGCGCCCGCTATCAACCACGCGGCGGCCGAATTTTGAAAAATGGGCAGGGAATTCAGCTTGCCGAAATCTGGCATTACGCCGCCCTCGGTTGCCAAGAATCGCTCAGGAGCTGCGAGAGCCAGGCGCGCACTTCGACCGGCCCCGCAAGGTGTTTCTCCGCAGAAACCCTGGATCCGACGGCGATGGCGAGTCCATCGAAATGTCTCACCGCCGCGAAGCCGTCCAGATCCGTTGAGTCATCGCCGATGAATATTGGTGTGCGCCCGGCGAACGGTTCTTCCTGCATGAACGCCTCGATCGCTGTCGCCTTGTTGTGCTCGATTGGCTTGATCTCCACGACGTGATCACCGTCGATGAGCTCGAACGCCGGCGAAGACGCCGCGACCAGGCGCGCGAGCCGGAGATTTATCGTCTCCTGCAGATGCGGCGCCTGCCGATAGTGCAAGGCGAAGGCGCAGTGTTTGTCTTCGAGCAGCGCGCCATGCAGTGAATCCGCCAGTTGCTTCATCTCGTTGCGAAGATAGTTGATTCCGGTGCCGATGAAATTGGGCCGAAACCATTCGCCCTGCGCGTTTCGGCGTTCGAACCCGTGCACGCCGGCAACCGCGAGGTGCAGTGGTTCGAACAGCCGATCCAGTTCGGCGATCGGCCGGCCACTGATGAGCGCCAGCGCTCCACCGCAGGCATAACGAAGCCTGCGCAGCAAATCCACAAGCCCTGAATCCACTCGCACGGCATCCGGCGTCGCCGCGATTTCGAGTAGCGTGCCGTCCACATCGAGAAAAAGGCACCACGGAGAGGCCAGCGTCGTTATCGCATCGACCGGTTTGGCGGCACGAGTCTTGCTAAGGAGCTCCGATGTCATTTAGTTTATTGTACGCAACTATTCTATTCTAACAACCAGTTACTCCCATATGGCGGGCTCGCGGCTCGGCCACGGTGGTACTCTGTGCGCCCTCCTCACCTCGAATTCGGCACTTATGTCACCGAAAAGCAAGCGCGTTACGAAACGCACCTCCCGTCCGGGAAATCGCGCGCAGCTCGAAAATGAGGCATTGCTCTCCGCTCGCGCGCTCGTGGATCGAATGCGCACGCTCTACCGCGAACTCGAGCGCATGACTGAGGCGCCGATATCCATGCACCGCGCGCTGCTTTGCATCGGAAACTCGCCGGGTCTGGCCGCCTCGATGCTCGCGACCCAACTCGGCATGCAGCGGCCGGCGGTCAGCCACGTGCTCAAGAATCTCGCGAGGCGCGGCTGGATCGAACGCAGCCGCAGCGAAGGCGATCAACGCAGCGTCAAGCTGCACACGACGGCGGAGGGACAACAGATCCTCCGCGCGACCGCAGGGCGGGCTGTCGGCACGCTGCAGCGCGCGGTACGCAGCCTGTCTGCTCGCGAACTCGATCAGGTCGCGCAGGGAATCGGCGCTTTGCTCGAACGACTCCCCGTGAGTCCGCCGTCGAGGCCGGCTTCGAAAGTCCGGCGCTCGTCGCGCGGTGTTGGCGGACGCACGACCGCGCGTTCCGCCAGATGAGTGGACGAATCGCCCGCATGCGTTCGGTCCTGATCCGGTTTGCAATCCCGACGTTGATTGCCGTCAGCATTCTCGCCTTCTTTGGTGTGCCACACGTCGATCGGATATTGGCGGACTGGTTTCGCAGCGATGTGGACATGCGGGCGCAACTGGTCGCGAATTCCATGGAAGGATCGCTCGCGCGCTTCCTCGAGCGGAACGACAAGCCCGGCCTGACGCACTATCTCGCGGGCATCACCACTGACGAACGATTGATGGCGGTCGTCCTGTGCGCAGAAGACGGCGCGCCGATCTTCAAGACTGATCGCACGCCGAAAGAGATCGACTGCAGCGTCTTGAAGCAGACCGGGGAGCGTGGCAGCACCTTGATCAAGCTCAAGGACGGGTCAGTCGAAGTCTCTTCGTTTGAATTCCACGGCGCGATCGGCACGACGATTCGTGTGCTCATCGTGCACGATCTGAGTTTCATCGATCGCCGGCAGTCCTCGGCGCGCAATTACGTGCTTGCGCTGGCGGGAGTCGCGGCCTCGGTGCTCGCGCTCACGCTGGGCTTCGTGTTCTGGCTTTTCTTGCGGCGTTGGGTCACCGATCTGCTGGGCGACATCCGCGGTCGGCGATTTCTCGACGACGCTCATTCAGAGCCTGGATCGCGACCCATACTCACCCAGATTCGGCGAGTCCTGCGCGAGGCCGAACACACTCAGCGCCTGGAAATAGATTTCCACGAGAACTGGACGCCGCAGGCGTTGCAGCAGGTGATTCGTGAGCACCTGCATTCACCCGAAGTATTCGTCGTCTCCAACCGGGAGCCGTACATCCACAACGCGGGGCCATCGGGTCCGGTGGTGCAGGTTCCTGCCAGCGGCATGGTCACGGCGCTGGAACCCATCATGCGCGCCTGTTCGGGCACCTGGATCGCCCACGGCAGTGGCACGGCGGATCGGGAAGTCGTGGATGCCAACGACCGGGTTCGCGTGCCGCCTGAGGATCCTAGCTACTCCCTGCGTCGTGTATGGCTGACCCCGGAGGAAGAGCAAGGCTTCTACTACGGATTTTCCAACGAAGGGATGTGGCCGCTGTGCCACCTGGCGTACGTGCGCCCCGCATTTCGCGAAGCGGATTGGCGCCAATACGAGGCTGTCAATCGCAAGTTCGCCGAGGTGGTCGCAAAGGAATCGAAGTCGAGGGACCCGCTGATCCTCGTGCAGGATTACCACCTTGCCCTCCTCCCGCGCTTGCTTCGCGATCGCAAGCCTAATGCGACGATCGCGGTCTTCTGGCACATCCCGTGGCCCAATGCGGAGACGTTTGGCCTGTGTCCGTGGAAGCAGCAGATTCTCACGCACATGCTGGCGGCCGACATCCTCGGCTTTCATACCCGCTACCACTGTCAGAATTTTCTGGCCACGGTGGATCGGTTCCTGGAATGTCAGATCGACCATGAACACATGACGGTCACCTTCGGCGGACACGTGTGCCGCGTCGTCCCTTACCCCATCTCGATCGAATGGCCACCACGGTGGCTGGCGTCGTTGCCGGATGTGAACACCTCGCGTGAAAAGATCAGAGAGAGGCACGGAATCGCCGGCAATGTCTGCCTGGGCCTGGGCGTCGAACGCTGGGACTTCACCAAGGGCATCGTCGAGCGATTTCTAGCGCTCGAAGCGCTGTTCGAGAAGGATCGCACCAGCCGCGGGCGGCTCACATTGCTGCAGGTGGCCGCGCCGACACGTAGCAAACTACCCGCGTACCGGGCCTTGCAGACGCAAACCTTGGCCGAAGCCGCGCGCATCAACGAGAAATTCGGCACTGCTGACTGGAAACCCATCGTTCTCATCGACCATCACCAGGAACCGCGCGAGGTATTCGAACTGTTTCGCGCCGCCGACTTCTGCATCGTCAACAGCCTGCATGACGGCATGAACCTGGTCGCCAAGGAGTTCGTGGCCGCCCGCGACGATCAGGATGGCGTACTGATCCTCAGCACTTTTGCCGGCGCCTCGCGCGAATTGCCGGAAGCATTGCTCGTGAATCCATTCGATGTGGGCGAGACGGCAGCGGCCATGCGCACGGCGATGCAAATGAGCCGCGACGAGCGCCGCGAGCGCATGAAGCTCATGCGCCGGACCGTCAAGGAAAACAATGTGTATCGCTGGGCGGGGCGGATGCTCATGGACGCGGCGCAGATGCGCCAGAGACAACTGCTTTCGAAGAACCTACTGGAGCTTTAGCGCCCGCAACAGCCGCTGTGCAGGCCCAAAAATGCTGCGGGCCGCCTCAACGCTGGTGGGAGATGCCGCATACTCCACATGTCAGAAGTCCGGGCGTCAATCGTCGGCGCTTGCATGGACATCGCGCGATTGGCATCCTAACTACCAACTATCCACGGCTGATACGGTAGACCATCCCGGCTGATCAGTGCGTCTGCGGCGTGCAGCCGGCGACCGATGGATAGACATCGAGCAGCTTGCGAAGCACCCCGTTGGTCCAACCGAAGCCGTCCTGTGTGGGGTATTCGCCGCCGCTCGCTGCGTCATTCCCGGTCACATCGTACTTCTCGACCAATTTCCCGGTATTTCGGTAGTGCTCGATGTTTTCGCGAATCCATGAGCGTGCGATGGCTTCGGCGAGATCACTCTCACCGTTGCGCCTCAAACCCTCCACCGCGATCCACTGCAGTGGCGGCCAACCGTTAGGCGCATCCCATTGCTGACCGCTCCTCATCGTGGTCGGAACAATGCCTTCCGGACGCAGCAACTTCATTCGAATGGTGACGGCGACCTGCGCGGCGTCGCCAGGCGTCGAGATATCGAAGAATAGCGGGAACGCGCTCGCAGCCGTCACGGCATCGGAGAGCCCGTGCTCCTTCCACAGGTAGTCAGTGAACGCGTGGCGCCTGTCGTTCCAGAAAATCTTTCGGATCGCCGTGGCGCGCTCATTCGCGATTGCGCGAAATCGCCGTGCGGCGATGTCCGCACCCGAAGCACCGTACGCGCGAGAAATAGTCGCCTCGAGCTGATACAGAAGACTGTTGAGGTCCACTGGCAAGACGTCAACAGTGCGGATGGTTGCAAGTGTACGGCCATCGGACAGCCAACGTGAACTGAAGTCCCAGCCGCTTTCGGCCGCAGCGCGCAGGTTTCGGTACACGTCGGCGGGATTTCGACCCGAGGCGCGTGCGGTCTCGATATCTTCGCGGAAGGCTTCGTCGCGCGGCGTTGCCCTGTCATCCCAATATCGATTGAGCACCTCGCCGCTGGTGAGCCGCACGACGCGCCGATGAGCCGTCCCCGGCGTCAACCCCTCATTTCCCTGCATCCAGAAGGAATACTCGCGCATGAGTTGCGGCAAGTACTGTGCGTACACGGAAGGACCTTCGCGTTGTGCCACCAGCATCACCATGACGGCGAAAAAGGGCGGTTGCGAGCGAGACAAGTAGTAAGTGCGATTGCCGTTCGGCACATGCCCGTAGCTGTCGATCAAATAGGCAAAATTCCGCAGCATCTCGTCGACGAGATCGTAGCGGCCGGCGGACTCCAGCCCAAGCATCGTGAAGTACGAATCCCAGTAGTAGATTTCGCGGAATCGGCCGCCTGGCACCACATAGCGATACGGCAGCGGCAACAGCGAGCTTCCTGGTATGGGGACGTCTGGCCCGCGCGTGAGGACGGGCCAAAGCGAATCGATGTGCGCGCAAACATCCTGTTTCCGATCACTCCTGTACGCAGTGTCCGTCTCTTCAGGCAAAGTGAAGTACCTTGCGACGAAGGCCGGTAGTTCGAAATCCGGCTTGCGGCGTTCGACGCGATACGAATCCATGATGACTTGCGGCGCAACTACCGGAATTGAGTCCGGAAACGTCTTGCTGTCGGGAAACAGCCCGCCGCTCTGCACGGCGTCGAACAATTCTCCGTAGACGACCGAAGGCGGCTGCGGAGGCGCGGCCGCAGCCGCGACGACTGCGCCGACTGCCCATAGCGCCGCGTACACGCTCAACTTCAAGGCGACATTGCGAACGAGGCCCACTACCGCGGCCTATTGTGTCGGCGCGAAATCAAACGTCGCGCGCGTGAGTGGGAGTCGGTCGGGATGGCTTTGCAGATCCGATCCCTTGCCGGAGCTGTTGACGTTTACCGCCTCTGGCGTGGGCGCCCTGGCGAGCAGCTTGCCGTCGACGAGGAACAAACAATATTCGCGATTATGTGGCATTGGTGGCTTTCTCGTGACGATTCATTTTACGCAACCATTGCTAGTTGTGAACTATCTTGCCTGCCTAAGTTCATGAAGTGTTAGGCTGTCCTCGGCTTTTGTAAGGTTGTCAGTGCAAATATGAGGACTTCGCGAGCTCTGGACAAACGCAACGCGCTCGAGAGCCGCGCGCTGCTGGCCGCTCGTACGCTGGTCGACCGCATGCGCTCGATGTACCACGAGCTCGAACACCTCACCGGCGCTCCAATCGGACTCCATCGCGCGCTCGTGTGCGTTGGCAACGAGCCGGGATTGCCGCCGTCGCGCCTCGCCGTTCGCCTGAGTATGCAGCGGCCGGCGGTGAGTCAGTTGCTCAAGAGCCTGACGATGCGCGGCTGGATCGTGCGGCAGCGCTCGGAAACCGATCACCGTGCAATCGAGATCCATCCAACCGCCGCTGGGAGGCAGATCCTCAGGGCGACGGCGGGCCGGGCCGTGTTCACCTTGCAGCGCGCGGTATGCAAGCTTCCACAGCCCGAGCTCGAGCGTCTCGCCGGCAGCGTCGAACTCCTGTTGACGTTGTTGCCCGAGCCAAATTCTTCTGGTGCGATCGCGAGCAAGCGCACCAGGTACGTCAGGCGAGGTTGAATCGTGAGCGCCCGGGCTGTATTCGTCAGAGAGTCCAACGTCGCACTATTCCTCGACGTGGATGGCACGCTGCTGGAACTCGCCGCGACGCCGGACCGAGTTCGCGTGCCAGCAGCGCTTCGCAATACATTGCAGCTCGCCCGCGAACGATCGCAGGGTGCGCTCGCTCTCCTGAGCGGCCGATCACTCCTCGAACTGGATGACCTCTTTTCCCCCGGCGAGTTTGCGGCCTCCGGCAAACACGGGTTGGAAGTGCGGCTCCCCTCCGGCGAGGTGATCAGGCCGGAATTGGACCCAGCCGTGCTCGACCGAGCGCGGCGCTGGCTTCAGCTGCTGCAGAAAGATGAACGCGGCCTGCTTCTCGAAGACAAGGGTGTCGCGCTCGCCATGCACTTTCGGCTGGCCCCGCGCATGCAGCAGGCGGTGATGGCGGCAATGCAGGAGTTGACGGATGAGCTCGGCGACGAGTTCATCCTTCGGCCCGGCAAGTGCGTCCTGGAAATCATGCCGCGCGGTTTCTCGGAACGCAGTTCGATCGAGCTGTTAATGAAGCAACGGGAGTTCGCCGGTCGCACACCTATTTTCGTCGGCGATGATCCGACTGACGAACCGGGCTTCGAGGCAGTCAATGAAATGGGTGGCTACACAATCCGTGTTGGCGATCTGACGGAGACCGCCGCGCGTTACAGGTTCAGCAGCGTGTCGGCGGTGATAGCCTGGCTGCGGGACCGCAATCTCAATCGCTGAATCACGAGCGCGACTCGCGAGTCCGATCAGCGTTTCGCGAGGACGCCGTCTGTTTTTACTGCCGCCTGCAAAAGCAATTCATGCACTTTGCGCCAGTCGATGTCATACCCGATTGACACCGTGGTATTGAGGATCAGGCCGTGCCGCTTGGCGCTCGAACTGAAATTCATGATGTGACTGGCGAGCACGAGGGAAATGGGCATGGTGATGTCGACGTTCTTGATCGCGCGCAACCAAACCACGAACAAGTCCTTGTCGATGACGTCGCCGATGACATCCGGGATCTTCACGCGGTCGCCCGCCCGGAACGGCCGCATGTACGTGATGACTATGCCCGCGATCAGGTTGGCGATGGCCGAAGCGGCACCCAGAGAGATGAGCAAGCCCTCGAACACCGACACTCCCCTGAATCCCTCGGAGCCGGATCCGGGCAGATAGGGAAAGATCATCACGGCCGCGACTGCGATCAGGAAGAATCGCACCAACGAATAGGTTGGCATCGCCCACTCCGTGTAGAACCCGCCGAGCGTGATTCGCCCCGCGCGCTCCTCCACGGAGATCAGCAGGCTATTCGCGAAGTCCGAAGACCATGCGTCATACAGATCCCCCTCCCCTCCGAATCTGACTAACCTGTCGCGTAATCTGGTCGATGTGCCGCCCATCCGTTCCACAGCAACCGCCCCATACATTGATGTGAGGAAACCTTCCCGCCAGCGTGGCCATCTGAGCTCCCAGTTCGCGCGGGTCGCCATCTTCGAGATGACCCAGCTTGCACAGGTCCAGCGTTTCCATGGCGACCGCGTTCGGCACGAAGCCGCCGAGGCGTGCCGTCCATTCACCGGGCGTAAGGCCGGGCTCGAACTCGGTCGGATGGGTGCAGTTGATCATGTAGTACTCCGGCGCATTGCGGGTGGCCGAATCGACGCGGGAAATTGCCTGTTCCAACGACTCGCCCGTCTTTAGATTTCCGCCCGGGGCGACGAAGAACGAGATCACCACCGGCATGTCCGCCGACTTTGCGGCGCGTGCCACGCCGATCGCCTCCTCCACGCTCGAGAAGGTCATGGCCGTGACATAGTCGGCCCCTGCTTTGCGGAAGGTGTGAATCTGCTCTGAATGATAGTCCTCGGCCTCCGCCGCGTCGGGCAGGCGCCCGAGGTTGTACGCATCGCCGCGTGGGCCTACTACGCCGCCGACCAGCATCGGCGTGTCCGGACTTCCATACTCCCGCGCAAAATCACGATAGAACTCGATGCCCCGGATGTTGATTTCCTCGAGCGCTTCACGAGAAAACCCGGTGAGTTCGCCCCAGTCACGACTCGAGCGATAGTGCAGACCCTCGTTGATCATGCCAAAACCGTTGGCGACGGCGGCCTCCACGACCTTTCGGTGATAGTCCTTCAGGCAAGACAGCCCTCGGGCGTCGTTGAGCAGTTCGAAGCCGCAGAAGTGCCGCAGCTTGAAACCGTCTACATACTGCATCCAGGTTTCGAAGCCGCCGGCGGTTGACATGAGCTTGCCGGCCCGCTGCGGCAGCGCTTTCCTGTAAGCCATTTTCTTCTCCATTTCGCGTCGCAGTCTTGAAGGACAATCGGGGTGAGTGATTTCATCAGAGCGTAAACCACGCCTCGCGTTTCGCCCAACTTTTCCTGGTTGTGAGCCGCCCACTACCCATACAACTCATCCTGGCGAACCGCCTGTTCCGTCGGCAGGTGCTCTGCCGCCTTGAAGGTCAAGGCCATTCGAGCGCCAACATTCTCGAGAATCAGTAGATAGGTCGGGCCCCGATTCAGGGCTTGGAGGTGCGCATCGTGATGGATATCACCGGACAACCCGCTGTTCCTCGTGAATAAGGTAAAGCCTTGCCCGAACGTGCCCAGGCCGCGACGTACTGCCGCCGTGATCGTACTGATCGTTGGGTTGTGGCGAGGACGAGCGCGAGCTCTCCCTCGCGTTCGACACGAACGATCATTCGGCGTTCTGAAATCTTTTGAGTGCGTCGAGCAGCGACGCGAGCTCGGCTCTCGTGAAAAGCCGGCTGAAATTCTCTTCGTGTTCGGCGATGCGCGTCTTGCACTTTCGCAGCGTGTTCCGGCCTGCCGGTGTGAGATAGAGCTCTTGCCGGCGCCGATCGACCGTCGAGCGCTTGCGAATGACGAAGCCGCGCCCCTCGAGCCGGTCCGTGATCGACATCATCGTGGCCCGGTCCATGCCGAGCATCGCCGCCACTTCCACCTGCGAGACGCCGGGATTGGCCTTTATGAGCCACAAAGTCGCGACTTGCTTCTGTGTGAGCGCGAACTCGGCCACCGCGGCCATGAAATCGCGATGCATCGCCCCCTGGGCGCGGCGCAGCAGGTAGCCGAGCAGCCCGTCGAGTTCGGCGAACATCAGGTCCGACGCGGCCGGATCTTCCGCTTTTTCCTTGCGCTTCAAGGTGGAATCCCTGGCCATCTCGTCCCCATCTACCTGGATTTTGGTGGCGCCAATCTATCCCGCCTGCCATTTTGTTAGCAATAACAATAGTATGTGTTACGTACAAATATTCAGATCCGGGGGAATCATGGAAATGTGTGCCCTCTCGAAGCGCGCCGTAATCGCGCCACACTCGGGCAGGCACTCGCCGGGGAATGGACCGGTGAATCCTTCTGGGACGAGTTTGCGCTGCGCATCGGCAACTCCTTCGCCACACACATGACGCGCGGACCCACCTTCGAAAAGTCTGTAGCTCCGTTCCGCCGACCGGCGCCAAGGGCCGCGCGGCGCGTTTGCCGAGAACTACGTCGGGCTGCCGCTGGCCATCCAGGGCTCAGGACCCCTCCGGGCTGCATTTATAAGGAGTGGACTTGAGGGTTACGGAATTCGAAGTTTGGGATGGGAACGCTCCCATTGCTCGATTACGGCCGGCGGCATGCGTAATCTCCGCCTTCCATGGCACCGCCCAAACATCGTTCGGCCCGCCCGCCGGCCCGACAAGACTATTCCGCGCCGGCCCTCGAAAAAGGAATCGACATCATCGAGTTGTTGGGCGAGGAGGAGACCGGTCTGACCGTCTCCGAGATCTCACAACAACTCGGACGCAGGATGAGCGAGCTGTTCCGGATCATTATCGTCATGGAACGGCGTGGCTGGTTGCAGAAAGATATTGAGACCGCTCGTTACAGCATCACCTACCACGTCTTGGGGCTAGCGCACCGCGGAACGCCCGCGAAGTCGCTTACGGTCGCTGCCGCGCCTTTGATGGAGTCGTTGTCGACGCGCATCAACCAGTCCTGTCACCTGGTCGTACGTTCCGGCACGCAAGGGCTCGTTGTGCTCAGACAGGAAAATCAGCGGCGCCACGCGAACCTGTCGGTCCGGCTCGGGGCGATCATTGAACTTCCGGCGAGTTGCTCCGGTCACGTGCTGCTTGCTCACCTCAACGCCGACGAAAAAAAGGCGCTGCTCGATAAGGTTAAGCGGCCGCGCGGAATGTCGCGCACGTCGCTCGATGCAATACTCGCCCGCGTGCACAAGCTCGGTTACGAGATGCATCGCAGCCCGATCACGGCGGGCGTCACCGACATCGGTTATCCCATACGCGGGCCGGACGGCAAGGTCGTGGCCGCGCTCACCGTTCCCTATCTACACGTCCTCGACGGTTCGGTGCCGACCACGCTCGATCAGGCGCGGCGGCTTCTCGAGGAAGCCGCCCGCCGGATCTCCCAATCACTGGGTTTTATTCGCTGACCGGAACAGTCGCGGCGCGAAATCCTCGAGATTGCGGCGCCAGGTCTGCCACTCGTGATCGGTGCCCGGCGACTGCCACCAGACGTGTTTGATGCCGCCCTTCTCGAGCGCTTCGTGCAGACCTCGAAGGCGCGACTGGAATCGCTCGGGCTCGGCCGTGCCAACGCCGAGATACAGCACATGCACCTTCTTGGCAAACGCCGCGGGATCGGCGAATACGCCATTGAACCCATTCTTCAGGTCGGGCGCGCCGTCATCCATCATTCCACCGGCACCGCTGAAGCCGCCAATGTGCGAGAACAGGTCGAGATGATTGAGCGTGATGTGGAAGGTCTGGAATCCCCCCATCGACAGGCCCGCCATCGCGCGGTGGTCGCGATCGGCGATCGTGCGATAGGTCTTGTCGACGAACGGGATCAAAACCTGCGTCACGTCGTCTTCGAACGTTTTCGCCATGTCATCGCGGGCTTGTGCTGCCTGCGGCGAACCCGGCGCTGACGCCGAAACGTCCGGTGCAGCCGCTCCGCCGCGGCGCGCGTAGCCGTACGCCATCACGATGATCATGGGTTTCGATTCCCGCTTCGCGAGCAGATTGTCGAGGATGACGTTCGCGCGACCCTGGCGGATCCAGCCGGTTTCGTCCTCACCGCCGCCGTGTTGTAGATAGAGCACGGGCAAACGGGCCTTCGGCTGCGAGTCATAGTCCGGCGGTAGATAGACCATGGCGTGTCGCCACGAGCCCGTGACCTTCGAGTGGTACCACACGTCCCTGACCTGCCCATGTGGGACGTCCTGGATGTCGTAATAATTCGATCCCGGCTCCGGGATCTCGATCATGCTGGTGTAACGCGAACCGCCGTAAAAGGCCTTGCTGCCCGGATCGCTCGCGTCGAGTCCGTCGACGTTGATCACGTAGTAGTGCAGTCCCGGGACAAGCGGCGTCGTGGTCACCGTCCAGAAACCGTCCGACTGCTTTTCCATGTCGAGCTTGGGTCCGCTCCAGAAATTGAGTTTCACCTTGTTGGCGTCCGGCGCCTTGACGCGGACCAGCACGCGGCCGGTGGAATCGATACGCGGATACTCCGCGCCCCAGACATTGGTTTCCGCGGGTTGGAACTTTGCGGCGTCCTGGGCGGAACACACGCCGGCGGCAAGAATGGCCAGCCATAACAACTTCTTCATCACGCCTCCTTTGCAAAAATCGCGGAACTCGATCCGGCGGCGCAGTACCTGCGCAGCGCCTCTGCGTGTGTGGGCCGGCCGTCCGCGAGCTCGTTCATCGCCTGGCGCAGCCGCGCAAGTTTGCTTCGATTTCCGCGACCGGCACGTGCGCCACGAGCGGATCGACCGCACGCGGATTCATGTTTTGTCCGAGCATGACCGCGACCCAGCGCTGCATTGTCAACAGTGTTTCGAGAAAGGCTGCCGGTGAAAAGCCACTGACCTGCGCCAAGATTCGATCCGCGTCATCTCACCTGAATGAAACAGATGCGATTCGCCGCGAGGCCAGGCGGCGCGCACAATGGCGCGCGCCGCACCGGCCCCGAACGTGATCATGCCCGCGGGGCCGGCGCACGCCAGTCGCGCGATTTTCAAGTACGGCAACTCCACAAGCATGCGAAGCGCGCGACTGGCGCGTTCCGATCAATCGCAGCGGCGATAGTCCGACCCTTTCACTTTCATCCTGATAGACGTGACCTTATCCGCCGGCCCGGTGATGACCAGCAATTTTCCATCCCGGCCTGCGAACGTGTTGTTGGTCGCCCCGCCGACGATCGGAATGTTCAGGATGTTGTTACCGTCGGGATCGAAAGCCATCACACCGGTGCCGTTGCTGATGTAGATGTTTCCGCGTTCGTCCATCGACATGCCGTCGCCGCCCCAGTCGGAGAACTTGCGCATGCGGGTCAGCGTTCCATCCCGCTTGATGTCGAAGACCCACGTACCACCGTGATTGTCGTAGTACCACTTGTTGACGTAGAGCTTCTTGCCGTCGGGCGTGCCGACGACACCGTTCGGCCAGGCGTCGGACTCCCACCCGAGCGCGTCCGATGTCACCCGCACGAGCTTCTTGCCGCCTTGCGGTAGATAGTAGACGTGGCCACCCTTGCCTTGCGGCGACTGCTCCGAGCGCGTCGGCTCCCAGGCCTGCTGGCGCGGGTCGCCGGCATCCCAGTAGCCGCGGGGGAAAATCGGATCCGTGATGTAGATGCCGCCGTTGGCCGGGTTGATCCAGACATCGTTGGGCCCGTTCAGCAACTTTCCCTGGTAATTGTCGATGAGGACCTTGTGGCTGCCGTCCGGACGGATCTTCCACAGCTCGCCGTGCAGGTCAGCGGCAGCGATGAGGTTCCCATCACGATCGAAGATCATTCCGTTTGCGCGGCCGGTGCCTTCCAGAAACAGCGAGATCTTTCCGGTGCGGGCATCCCAGCGAAAAATCTTGTCATTCGGCTGGTCGGTGAAGAAGACGTTTCCCTGGCGGTCAGCCGCCGGGCCTTCCGTAAAGCTGAACCCTTCCGCGAGACTGACGAGCTGACCGCGCGAACCGTGCGCGACCAAGCCGGTCGGGTCATAGATATCGCTCGGAATGACTTCGCCGGGCGGGCGATGCCGGTCGGCCGATGACGGGCCCGATGATTTGTGGTCGGATGCACCGGCGATGTTCACGTATGAACAACACGCCAATACACCGAGCAACGCCACGAGAATGCGTCCCTGTGTCTTCATGTCGATTTCCCCTCGATTTGCTGGCCACGTGCGGATATCGCCGTGACGTTGGTATCTCTATCCACCCCCGACACTAGCGCGATACCTTCTGGCCAACCATGTGATTAACGATATCGCCCGATAACAGTTTTCGCCTATGGCAATTCGTTTTCATACCGGCAACCACTACGCCCGCTGGCGGCACGGTGGGGCGGCGCCACGGCGGGCGGGATAAGCTCGCGCGTCACACGAACCAGTACTGACCGCAGAGGTTTTCATGCCCGACCCATATCCTGAAGCACGCAGCAGCCTCTGGCTGCGCGGCGTCCTCGGCTCACTACTCAGTTTGAGCGGGGCCCTGTCGATCGCGGGCGAGGCACGGTTGCCGCACGGCGCGCCCGGGGCCGCAGCGACCGCGAATACCTGCGCGACTCTCGCCAATTTTTCGATGCCGGATCAGGCCGTCCATATCGAACAGGCGCAGGAGATCGCCGTCGATTCCGCGACGGCGGTTCCCGCACATTGCCTGGTGACGGGCACTCTGTCGCCACGCAAGGATCGCGCGGGGAAGTCGTACGGCATCGGCTTTGCTCTCGCGCTGCCCGCAAAATGGAACGGTGGATTTCTGTTCCAGGGTGGTGGCGGGCTCAACGGCAGTGTCGCGCCGCCGCTGGGCGCGCAATTCGCAGGTGGACATCCGGCCCTCGAGCGCGGCTTTGCCGTCGCAAGCACGGACTCGGGTCATCGCGGCGCCGCGTTCGATGCGGCCTTCTTCGGAGATCAGCAGGCGGCGATCGACTTCCTGTACCAGGGCGTCGCGCGAACCACCGTCGTCGCAAAGGAGATCATTGCGCAGCACTACGGGAAACGATCGGCGCACGCGTACTTCGTCGGCTGCTCCACCGGAGGCCGCGAGGCGATGATCATGTCGCAGCGATTCCCTGACTACTTCGACGGCGTCGTCGCTGGCGCGCCCGCGATGCGCACCAGCTTTTCCAATCTTGGCCTGCGCCACGCCACGACGGCGCTCAACAGGATCGCCCCGCGCGATGCGCAGGGGAAACCACAAACGCGCCAGGCGTTGAGCGATGCGGATCGTCAGCTGATCGTGCGCGGCGTACTCGAGGCCTGTGATGCGAATGATGGCAGCAAGGATGGGTTTATATTCGCGCCGCAGGATTGCGGTTTCGATCCCGGAATCCTGCAGTGCCCGGGCAGGAAGGCCGAAGGTTGCCTCGCGGCCGCACAGGTCGAGGCCGTGCGTACCGTGATGGCGGGCCCGCGGACCGAGACTGGCATGCAGGTGTATCCCGGTTACTGGTACGACACGGGCATCGCAAACATGCGCGGATTGCCGGGCATTCTCGCCGGACCGGTCATCCCGGAAGGCAACGTTTCGGACACTGCAATGAACGTCGAGGCTGCGGCCAGCACCGCGCTGGACGGACGGGCCATGTTGGGCGACACCAACGCCTGGAGCAATCTGAGCACCTTTCGCGACCACGGCGGCAAGCTCATATTCCTGCATGGCGTAAGCGATCCGTGGTTCTCGGCGCGCGATACCGTGGACTATTACGAACGTGTCCGCCGCGACAACATGACTACACCTGTCGAGGACTGGAGCCGCCTGTTCCTGGTGCCGGGCATGGGTCACTGCGGTGGCGGGGAACGCACCCTGGATCGCGTCGACCTGCTGGGGGCGTTAGTCGACTGGGTTGAAAAGAGTCAGCCACCCGATCGCGTCGTTGCGACCGGCGCATCCGCGCCTGGAGAGAGTCGGCCGCTCTGCCCTTACCCGGCCCATGCGCAATACGACCGCGGGGAGCCTCGCGAAGCGGCTAGCTATCGATGCGTCACGGCACCCTGACCGACGATTTCGAAAGCATCAACCAGGTCCGCCACGGCCGCGATCCGGCAGGGAAGCTCAGCGCGAAGTGAGGTCGCCAGCGGCGTCTGGTTGCGCGTCGCGGTAATCGCGCTCGCGATACTCGAAGAAATCAAAATCGGCGAACAGTCCGGCACCCGAGGTGTCCTGACAAGCGACGCCGACGAACGCGCCTGTGAAGTTCGGCGCACCCAGGGCGGTCGCTTCATCGGAGAGGATGCTGGCGTCGAACAGTTCGGGCAGCCAGTTCCAGACGGCTCCCACGCGCCAGGCGAATCGCAGGCGTTCGCGGTCGACCTCGACGCGCAATTCGATGCGGCCGGAAGGAATTTTCACCGGCGCGGTGAACGCATCCGACTGCGGCGAATCCGGTGTACACGTCATCACGCGGATGTGCCGGCCGTTCTCTTCGTCGTGCGACACGTGCAGATAGTGAAATTTCGCCGAATTGTAGTAACAGACGAGCCCGGCAGCCTGCTGGAAGTGTGCGGGCTCGAACTCCATCGCGGTGCTGGCGCTGAAGCAGTGAGCCTGCTGACGGCGCGCAACCAATGACTGGCGAAAGATGCTCCCGATGGTTTCGCGTCCATACAGGCGCAAGAACCCCGGGCGGGCAATCACGCTGAACAATTCGTCGGGCCGCGGTGAACGCAGCCATTGGAAATCGATCGGCAACTGACCGCCGTCGAAGTCGGTGCGGGTACCGCCGGCGGCGAAGGGTGACGCGGGTAGTTTGGGCGCCGGCGTCTCCACTTCGGGCATGCCGCTGCCATCGCGTGTGCGCAGCCAGTCGTCGCTGCCCCAGACCATTTTTTGAATCGCCGTCTCGCGACCGAGCACGCAGCGGCCGCGATTGGGCAGCGGACGACCGCATAGATAGACGGCGTAGGTCTCACCGTCCTGCGTCTCCACGAGGTCGCCGTGACCCGCGCGCTGCAGCGGCGCGTGCGGGCGATCCCGCGCCGTGACGATGTATTTGTCCGGATGCATCTCATACGGCCCGGTCAACGAGCGCGAGCGCGCCATCGTTACCGCATGCCCGAAGCCCGTTCCGCCTTCGGCCGTAATCAGATAGTAGTAACCGTTGCGCTTGTATAGATGCGGCGCCTCGGTGAATCCGATCGAAGTGCCCTGGAAAATGTTCTGCCTCTCGCCGAGCAATTCGCGGCGCGCCGCGGAGTACTCCTGCAGGACGATCCCGCCGAATCGATTCCGGCCTGGTCGGTGGTCCCACAACATGTTCACGAGATACTTGCGACCATCGTCGTCATGAAAGAGCGACGGATCGAAGCCGCTGCTGTTGAGGTAAACAGGATCGGACCACTCGCCATCGATGGTCGGGGACGTCACCAGGTAATTGTGGAAGTCGCGCAAGGACGCGCCAGACGCGCCGCCGGTCGTCGTCCGGCCATAACGCTTCACGTCCGTATAGATGAGCCAGAAAAGCCCATCGCTGAACGTAAGGCACGGCGCCCAGACGCCACACGAATCCGGATCGCCCAGCATGTTGAGCTGGCTTTCGCGTCGCAATGGCCGTGTGAGCAGCCGCCAGTTCGCGAGGTCGCGCGAGTGATGGATCTGCACGCCGGGAAACCATTCGAAAGTGGAAGTGGCTATGTAGTAGTCATCCCCCACCCGCACGATGGAGGGATCAGGATTGAAACCCGGAAGAATCGGGTTGTGGATCATCCGGACGATTGCGGCGCAACGACTCGCTCGCGCACGACGACCCAGAGCCAGATCGCGGCGATGATGTCGAACACGGCAAGCGCGACGAAGAAAGGATCGTAACCGACCACTTTCACCAGTCCTCCAATCGCTAGCGTGAAGATCAGCACACCGAAGTTGCCGCAGAAGCCGGCGATGCCTGCGACGGTAGCCACTTCGTTCTTGCGGAACAAGTCCGAGGACATGGTGATGACCGTGATCGACAACGTCTGGTGCGCAAACCCTCCCAGGCAGAGCAACGCGATCGCGGCGTACGGATCGGCCACCTTCCCGACGAAGGCCATGCCGGTCATCAGCAACGCTCCGACCGAGAACGCGCAGCGTCGTGCGTTGATCAGACTCATGCCTCTGCGCTGCAGCCACAACGCGATGGTCGGCCCCGCCATGCAGCCGATGTCGGCTGTCACGAAAGGCAGCCATGCGAACATCGCGATCTGCTTCAGATCGAAGCCGCGCTCGTTCATGAGATAGAACGGCACCCAGAAAGACAACGTTCCCCAGGTCGGGTCCGCGAGCATGCGCGGGATCGCGATACCCCAGGTATTGCGCTGCCGGAGCAGGCTGACCATCGATGGCTTGGCGCCGGCCGCGAGGTGCGCTTCCTGCCCCGACTCGATGTAGTCGCGCTCTTCGTTCGAGAGTCGCGGATGATCCTTCGGCGAGTGATAGAAGCGGAACCATGCCGCCACCCAGATCAGCGCCGCTGCGCCCGCGATCACGAAGGCGAGTCGCCAGCTGTGATAGAGGATCGCCCACGCGACCAATGGCGCCGCGAGCATCGATCCGAACGAGGCACCGATGTTGTAGAAGCCGCCGGCGAACCCGCGCTCTTTGGCCGGAAACCATTCGGCCACGGCCTTCATGCCGCCCGGCTGTGCCGAGCCTTCCGCGAAACCCATCAGGCCTCGCAAGCCCGCCAGCATCGGCCAACTCGTCGCTGCGCCGTGCAGCATCATGACCACTGCCCACACGAGAGCGAACAAACCGAAGCCCAGTTTCAACCCGATCGCGTCGAGCACGTACCCGGCGAATGGCTGACACATGATGCCGAGCTGGAAGACTCCGGTGATCCAGGAATATTCCTGTTCACCGATGCCGAGCTCACCCGTGAGCGTCGGCGCTGCCACGCCGAGCGTGGCACGCGTGAGATAGTTGAGAATCGTGCCGATGGTGATCAGGCTGATCATCCACCACCGTAGGCCGATCAAGCGGCGGATCATTGGCGTCCCCTTTGGATCCTCGACGTCAGTGCCTGGCGTGGGATCCAATCCATCTAGCCTGCAGATCCCCGCGATGTCGAACGACATCGCGGGGATGACTGGCGGACGGTATTAGAACTTCATGCGAACGCCGGCGGTGTAGAACCGGCCCATATCGTCATAGAAGCCGAGCGTGGAGTAGAACAAGCCCGGAAGACCCGATCCAGAGGGGGCCAGCGGAGCACGTTCATCCAGGAGGTTGCTGACGCTCAGGAAAGCCTCCAAGTTGCCACCGCTGACCTCGAACGACTTGGTGATCGTGGTATCGACGACATCGTTGGCGTCGAGACTCGAATCCAGGTAGTTCTGGGTATTGCCGTTGAGAGCATTGTTGCTGCTCTTCAGACTGGTGCTGCCCAGCCAGCGGTTTTGCAACGCGACGCTCCAGCTTTGGTTCCGGTATGTCAGGAACGTGGTCTGCATCCAATGAGGCTGTACTGCCCACGAATAGAACGTCGAAGCTGGCGTGGTGAGCGTCGAGTTGATCGGCTGATTGCTGACCAGGTGGCGCAAGTTGAACTGGCCGCCCGCCATCTCCCAGTTGTAGTCGAGCTGCAGATCGTAGCCCTTGGTCTTCTGCACTGCCGCGTTGACGGGCGCACTACGAACTTCGGTCGGCAGGTTAACGGCCGGATTGAAGAAGTTGGGATCGGACGGGTCGGTGATCGGGCGCACCGCCAGATCGCAAACCGGCGAGTTGTAGCTAGGCGCACTGGCCAGGCAGATGGCCTGGACAGAATCGTTCGCATAGTTGAGGTTGGTGATCGCGTGAGTCATTCTGGTCTGCCAGAAGTCGATCGACATGCTGAAGCGCGGCAGGAAAGTCGGCGTCAGCACGAAGCCCGCGGTAAAGGTTTTCGCCTCTTCCGGCGTCAGCAGTGGATTGCCACGCGAGGCAAGCCGCATGCCTTGGGCGCTGCCGCCCGTGAGCCGGTCGTTGTAACTGGACGAGGTGACTCCCGACGGCTGGAACAGGTCGTAGAGGTTCGGCGCGCGGATATCAGACGAGAGCGTGCTGCGGAACCGGAGCGAATCGACGACCTGCCAGTTCAGTCCGATCTTCCAGGAGTCGACCGCATCGAAGGTCGAATACTTCGTATAGCGATACGCCAGGTTGGTGGAAAGGTCCTGGAATCCTGGCACCTCGGTGAGCAGCGGGACGTTTAATTCCAGAGCGCCTTCGTAGACGTGGTTCTTGGCATCGACCGGAGCCACGGTGTTCTGCACCCAGCGCAAAGGCGCAGCGCCACCGGCGGCCAGACACATGCGAAGGCCCGTGCAGTTGACGAAGTCGGAGGGCAGGAAGTCGCTGTCAATCACGAACGTGGACCAGCGTGCATCGACCGACAGGCTGGCGGTGATTTCACCGGCCGGAAGACCCAAGCCCCACAGACCACCGCCAATGGACGCGCCGATATTGTCCATGTCCTGCGTCAGGAGCCACGAAGTCGGGGTCCGGAGGTAGTCATAGGCCGCCGCCGAAATCCCGCCCTCAGCGGTGATGTTCGAGGGCACGCAACCCGGATACAACGCGGCGAACTGCGGCTGTGTGGAAGCCCAGCACTTGATGGTGCCACCGTCCATGACCGCATCCAGCGAGGCCAGATACTTGGCGTTGTCGGTGTTGTTGGGATTGCTGACCGTGAGCTCGCTGGTGCCGTGGTTGAAGAACACTTCCCAGCTGAAACCGCCCACCTCTCCGGTGATGCCCGTTTCCACATTCCACTGCTTTTGATCGCCCAACGTGCGATAGAGCCGGTTCGGGCCACCACCGCTGCCGTCGGCGGGCTGCCCGTCGATGACATTCATATAGCGCGGCAAGGCGAAAATCGGGACGTTCGCCGGCGCCGGCGGCGTGCTTCCGGTTTGCGGTGAGGTCGGCGGCGTGGCCGGCAGACAACGCCAACCGGTTGCGGCGGGAGTTCCGCAGACGATGTTCGCACCCAACTGCCCCTGCACGGCCGGGGTCAGATATGGATTGTTGGCGAACAGCGTGTTGGGGCGGCCGTTGTTGGGGCTCACCACCCACTGGATCCAGTCGGAGGCGTTTTCGGCTTCCGCCCAGGAACCCTGCACATACCAGTTGGCGTTGTCGCCCACATCCAGGCTGAAGCGCGCGAAGATATCCTTCGAGTCCACCTCGGAACGGAACGTGCCGTACTTGATGTAATCGCCATCACCGCCCGTTTCCACGCCACCGCTGGCGCTCGGCGTGCCGTGAACCATCGGGATCAAGGCGCCCGCTGGAGTGAAGGTGTAGTCGTTGAGACCGCACGCGGCGCCGCACTGCACGTTGCCGATGGGGCCGCTGTTGAACACGCGCGCAAACGGAGTGAATTCAAAGGGCCTGCCGCCGGGACTCGTCGTGGGCCGGCCGTTACCAGTTTGCAACCAACGTTGGCCGTCCTTGCCGCCGGGACGAGCGTTGATGGGGATCATGTCCTGCTTGCGCATCCGGGCAGCCACTTCGAAGTGACCGCGATCGCTGAACAGGGACGTGCCCCAGGCCGCACCCAGCTGGTATTCGTCGCCATCACTGTACTTCGACATGCCGTAATCGGCCTTGATCGTAAGGCCGGTGAAGTCCTTGTCGAGCACGTAGTTGACTACGCCGGCGACGGCGTCCGAGCCGTAGATTGCCGACGCGCCACCGGTGACGATGTCGACCCTCTTCACAAGCATCTGTGGCAGGACGTCGATGTTGACCGAGCCGTCCTGGTTGTTCGGGGCGACGCGATGGCCGTCCAGCAGCACCAGCGTGCGCGACGGACCGAAGTTGCGTAGCGACAGGGTATTGCCGCCGTTGTTAGTGCTGCCGTTGCCCTGGTTGCGCGGCGTGCGACCGCCCAGGATGCTGGGCAACTTGTTCAGAGCGTCAGCCGTGTCGCTCGGCGTCGTGACGGACAGCTCGCTGATATCGACCGAGGTGATCGGCGTCGGTGACTTGAGAACATCAGTAATGGTGCGGGAACCTGTGACCAGGATTTCACCCATCTCCTCGACTTCGGGCTGGGCGGCCGGCTGCGGTGGTGTCCCCGCGTCCTGAGCCTGAAGTGGTGTCGCCGTGAGCGCCGCAGCAATGCCAAGCGCAATCAAAGAACGACCAAAAACATTGGTTGTAGTCATCGCATCCCCCTCTAAGATGGAATTGACGCTATCAGCATGCTTTTACTATGGCAATCAACTTTCTAGAATTATATTGATCCTTAACGATTCGGATATCGATCGTCCGCAAAATGGCATCCGCAAAAATAGCTAGCTTGCGCGAAAACCGGGGCTGGTCCGTCCGGGCAGCCGGCCGCCTGCCCGGGGCGATCACGGCCCCGACTAGATAGGTCCGTGCCTGGATAACTGGGCCGGCGGCCGGCGCGACTGATAGGAATTTCGGCATGTATCGATTGCGAAGTTCCGATTGATGGCAAACCAGCGATGAACCACCATGAACTCATGAAAACAAATCCGCTTCGCATCATCGTCATGCTCATCGGTCTTTTTGCCCTGACCGGAAGCGTCGCGCACGCCGCCACGTCCGGCGACAAATACACCTTCGTGCTGGTCCACGGCGCCACTGCCGGCGGCTGGGAATGGAAGAGCACCGGAAAGTTCCTCACCGACGACGGCCATACGGTCTATCGAGCCACCCTCACCGGCCTCGGGGAACGCGAACATCTCAACAGCACCGACGTCGATTTGCAGACGCACATCAACGATGTGGTGAACCTCATTCTTTACGAAGATCTCCACGACGTCGTGCTAACCGGTCACAGCTACGGCGGCATGGTCATTACGGGCGTGATGGACCGGATCCCCGATCGCATCAAGCATGTGGTTTTTCTCGACGCCGCCGTACCCGACGATGGCATGTCGATCTGGGATCTCTTCGGCAGCAGCGGACCCCAGGATCCGGAACGCTTCAAGGACGGATTCATGCAGGTGCCGTGGGTCAAAGCCGACACGCCGCCGCCGCACAGCGTCAAGCAGTCCATAAAGTGTTTCAATCAGCCGGTGTCGTACAAGAATCCGGCGGCGAAAGCATTGCAGGTGACTTACGTCGCGTTCGTGCCCAAGGACAAATCCGCCTCGGAACGCGCGAAGACTGACAAGAGCTGGCAGCGCGCGGCCAGTCGCGGCTGGACGATGCGGACGTTTCCCGGGCACCACGTTGCGCAGCAGGAAGATCCGCGCGGCGTCGCGACGCTGATCGAGCAGTCCGTGAACGACCGGAATAAGTCCGCCGGCAACGCCGCCCACTGACTTCTCAGGCTTCTCTCATGCTGAAAAAACTTTTGTTGTGCACCGCAGCCACATTGGCCGTTTCTGCCAGCGCACTCGATGGTGAGATAGGCATACACGATCCATCGACCGTCATATCGGAGGCTGGCCACTACTTCACTTATGGAACGGGCAATGGCATTCCGATCCTCACATCCGACGACGGCTGGACCTGGCATCGCGCCGGATCGCTGATGTCGGCAGTGCCTGGCGGCAAGCCGGGCGCCGCGGTGCTCGCCCGCGGCGGCAACAACACCTGGGCGCCGGACGTGATCCACATCGGCGACCAGTACTTCGTCTATTACTCGGCGCCCGCCACGCAGCCGCGATCCGCGATCGGGTTGCTGGTCGGCCGGACACTGAATCCCGGCTCGCCCAACTACCGATGGGAAGATCGCGGTCCGGTCGTCTGGTCGGACGGCATCGAGGACAGCAACGCCATCGATCCTGGCGTTCTGCTCGGCCCCGATGGCCGCCTGTGGCTCACGTACGGCTCGTACTTCGGCTACATCCGGCTGGTGGAGCTGGATCCCAAAACCGGCCAGCGTCGTTATCCGGATCGCAAACCTACCGACATCGCGATCAACTCCGAGGCGTCGATCCCCATCTTTCATGATGGGTGGTACTACCTGCTCGTCACGCATGGCTCGTGCTGCCAGGGCGCGAATTCCACCTACAACATTCGCATGGGGCGCTCACGCAAGGTGACCGGCCCGTACCTCGACAACATGGGCATCGACATGATCGAGGGCGGCGGAAAGCTGTTTGCCGCATCGCGCGGGCGCCATGTCGGACCCGGTCACTTCGGCCGCGTCGACCTCGGTGACGGTGTCGAGAAATTCTCCCTTCACTACGAGGCGGACCTCGACCGCGGCGGGATCAGCGTGCTCGACCTCCGCCCGCTGCTGTGGCGCGACGGCTGGCCGATGGCGGGCGACAATCTAACTACCGGCACGTACAGCATCGAATCGGCGCGCACCGGCACGGTCCTCGAGCTCGCGGTCCAGGGAGCGCCGGTGGGCGGATTCCGGGCGCGCCGGCCCCCGAACGCGGGCAGCGGTCCGCCGCCCGAGCCTCTTCCCGGTCCGCCGATCGCCGACCAGGAACCTGCACAAGTCGCCACAAGCTGGCCCGCGAGTTCCGCCGTGCGCCTCGCACCGGCCATGCTGCAGGCACAGCAGAAATGGATCATCGCGCCGGCGCCCAACGGCGGCGGATACCTGGGCGCACCGTTCTTCCGGATCACGATTGCCGGCACCGAACGTTCTTTGACCGCGATCTCCGGGGGTGAGGTCGCCGCGACCGCCTTCACCAGCGCGCCCGAACAGCTGTGGCGCATTGATCAGCTCACCGACGGCCGCTATCGCATCGTTCCGAAGGCGGTCCCGGGCACATCGGACGTGTTGGCACTGTCCGCCGTCGGCAGCAGCACGGCAACGCTCGCGAAATTCGACCCGGCCAGCGATCGCCAGCGCTGGGTGCTTGGAGCCCCATGATGAAATCATTGGCCCTCACCGTGTCGATCTGCCTGTTCGCCAGCGCCGCGCTCGCGGAAGATCCCGCTCCACGTCCGGCGGCAGCCACTCTGAAACTCGCCAGCGGTGCGCCGCTCGCCGTCGATGCTCGAGGCTTCATCCATCGGTGGCTGGTCCTGGAACCCGTTCCCGTCGCGGGCCGGCTGACCGAATCCGCCGTGCAGGAGGCGCTCGAGATTGCTGCACTTCCCGATGGCGGCGGCGTAAAACCGGCCGACGGCGCCGTGGTCACGTTGAACGGCATGCCGCTCGTGTGGCACGCCCTCGATACGGCTCACTACAACGTCAACTTGTATCACTTCGCGTGGGCGCTATCGAAACCAACCTCGAATGTGTTGTTCTGGGTGGAGACCGTCGTGGACTCTCCGCAACAGATGCAGAACGTACGGCTGGCCATCGGCTCGAATGCCGCTTCGCGCTGGTGGCTCAACGGAGAACCGGTGATCGCCCTCAACGACGATCGCCAGGCCGTGATCGACGATGGCGTGTCGAAGCGCATGACGCTGAAAAAGGGGCGTAACGTGATCCGCGCCGCCATCATCAACGGCGGCGGCGCAACGGACTTCTGCGCGCGTTTTCTCGATGAGAAAGATCGACCGGTCCAGGGGCTGCGCGCATCGCTTTGACCCGCGCGGCCGGTTCAACCAGCCAGACCTTTGATCGGACTCACTTCGCGCCGGCGATCGTAAATCGGATCGCGTCCGCGGCGAGGAACTCGCCGTCGCGGGGACCGCTGAACCGGATGGCCGCGATAGCCGCCGCTTTGACGGTCAGCTCGAAGAACGGAATGGGATCCCCCGGAGCCTTGCGGCCCGGCACGGCGGCGACCGAGACCCTGTCTACGACCTGACCCTTCTCGTCAAAAGCTTCGATCAATGCCGGACAACCGGTCGAGCCCCACAACACGAGCGTGACCGACGAAACCTTGTCAGGGAACGTCGCGCGCAACGGGACGGCCTGTTCGGTCGCCATCGCATTCACGATACCTATGTGACCGGTCGCGAGATGCGGAAAAAACACGACGCGGCCCGCAGCCTTGCTGCGCACGAGCGGCCCATCGAGATTGAAGACCACGCCCTTCTCGGTCCACGTGGGCACCGGCTTTCCGATCTCGGCCTGTTCGAAATCGATCACGACTTCGTCGGCGTGCGCGACGCAGCTCGCGCCAAACAAAGTCAGCACCGGCAGGACCAGACGTCGCGTCATGTCATCTCGAGCCCGCGCATCGTGCCGGTCGACGACGCGAAGCGGCCCTCTTCCAGCCCCAGCCGCTGCAGCATCGAAACGAACAGATTGGGCAGCGGATAGTTTTGCTGCCGGTCGAAGGCGAGATGCTGGCCGTGGTGAAAACCGCCGCCCGCGAACAATGTGGGCAGGTTGGTGGTTGCGTGCGCGTTGGCGTCACCGAGATTCGACCCGTAGAGGATCATGGTGCGATCAAGGACGCTCTCGCCGCTCTCCTGCACCGCCTTGAGATCGCGGAACAGATTCGCGAGCAGCTTCATGTGCCACTCATCCAGCACCTTGAGCTGCGCAAGTTTCTCCTCGGCTTTTCCGTGGTGGGAGAGATTGTGATAGCTGTCGGTGATCGTCTCGCCCGGGATGGTGACGACCGGCGTGGCGACGCTGTTCAACATCAGTGTGATCGAACGGGTGGAGTCGGTCTCGAACGCCAGCCGCGCGAGGTCGTACATGGCTTTCACCTTGTCCATGTACTGGGCGGGACCGGCGGGTTCGGCCGGTGCGGGAACGTTGACGACCGGTTTGGGTTTGCGCTCCCACTCGCGCGACTCCTGCAGACGATGTTCGAGATCGCGCACGCTCGAGAAATATTGTTCGAGACGGCTGCGATCGCGCGCGCCCACGCCGCGCTCGAGATCTTTCGCCTGGTCCGCGACCGCGTCGAGGATGCTGCGGCCGGTGTCGAGCTTGTGGATTTGCGCCTCGACCTGTTCGGGCGTGCCTTGCAGGAACAACTGGTTGAATACTTCGGACGCGCGCTCCTGCGGCGGGATGGCAACGCCGCTGCCGGTCCACGACAGGCTGCGCGCTGCGCCATTGACGGCGAGCGTGAGCGACGGAAAGCGCGTGAGCGTGCCGATGCGTTCGGCGACGTACTGATCGAGCGAAATCGTGTTGCGGAACGAACTGCTCGCCGGATGGGGCGCGGCGGTCAGAAAGCTGATGTCCGCCGGATGCCCACCGTCGACATTGGGATGCGAGACGCCACTGATCACGGTGAAATCGCTGCGATGGGCTTCCAGTAGTTTGAGGTAGGGCGACGCGGCGTAGTCACGGCCCGCGTTGGCCGGGAAGAACAGATCGGGCCGCAGGCCGAGATTGTTGCAGATGCCGAACATCCGCCGCGGCGTGGCGCCAGCCGCAACGGCGTTCGACGCGGCTCGTGCCATGCGCGGGTGCATCGCCTCGAGCAGCGGCAGCGACATCGCGACGCCCGCACCCTGAAGAAAACGCCGGCGCGAAAGCGCCTGTCGGGTCGCGATGAAAGGAGCGCGAAATTTCTGGTTCATGATGATCTGCCGTCGCTTCGCGTCATTTGGTCTGGAACAATTCGCTGCGCACGATTTCCTCGACCAGGCTGCGCACGCCATATCTGCGTGCGCTCGCGCGCTGCAGGATCAGCTCGAGCTCGGCGCGGTCGGAGAAGCGTACCGGTGTCCCGGTCGCGAACACCACCAACTGTTTGGCCAGATTGCGCGCGATGGATGCTTCATCGCTCGCGATGAGGCGTTTGAACTGCTTGATATCCTGAAAAGCGCGGCCATCCGGCAATTCGCCGGCGGCGTCGACGGGCAGCCCGTAGTGAAACGCGAATGCCTGCCCGTTCAGCCCGAACCCGGCCTCGGGCTTCACGTTCTCGGCGACCGCGCGATAACGATCGCGACGCGCTCCCATCACGTCGAAACTTTCGAGTGCGAAACCCGGCGGATCCATCTTGGCGTGACACGAAGCGCAACTCGGATCGTCGCGGTGCTTGGCCAGCTGCTGACGGATGGTCACCGCGCCGCGAATGTCCGGTTCGACCGCCTTCACGCTCGGCGGCGGCGGGCGCGTCTCGATGCCCAGAATCCGCTCGGTGATCCAATGGCCCCGCAGCACCGGCGAGGTGGTCGTGCCATTGGCGGTGACTTTGAGCACGCTGGCCATCGTCATCAGGCCGCCGCGTTCGCTGCCGCGCGGCAACTTGACCCGGCGCATCGTCGCGCCCGTCACGCCCGGGATGCCGTAGTGCCGCGCGAGCCGCTCGTTGAGGTAGGTGAAGTCCGAGTCGACGACGTTGCGCGCCGGCAGGTCCGCGCGCACGAGCTCGGCGAAGAACAACTGCGTCTCGTCGAGCGTGGCCTGTTTGAGAGGCTCGTCGAGTTCGTAATCGTTGTAGATAGTCGCGGACGGCGAGGTATCGTCGATCTTGCGCAGATCGAGCCAGTAGTCGGTGAACGCGTCCACGAAACGGCGCGACCTTGCGTCTTTGAGCAACCGCTCGGTCTCCGTTCGCAACACGTCGGGCTTGTGCAGCTCACCGCGTTCGGCGCGGGCGCGCAGTGCCGCATCCGGTATGGAGTTCCACAGGAACAGCGAGAGGCGCGTCGCCAGCGCCCAGTCGTCGAGCTTGCCCGGCTGTTCCTCGACGAACACGAAACCCGGCGACACCAGCACGCCGGTGTACGCGGTGAGCATGGAGCGCGCGAACCCCGACCCAAGATCGAATTCCCGTTTGAACAGTCCGAGAAACCGTTGCAGCTCCGCTTGTGTGACCGGCCGCCGGTAAGCCGTGCGAATGAAGTCGCCCAGCAGTCGTTCGGCGTCCCGTTGCGGAGCATCGGAGAGCACTTCAACCGTGACGTTGACGATGGGCGAGCGCTGAAATCCGCCCGGCCCGCCGGCGCCGAATGCGCCGATACCCGCAGGACCACCGACCGGGGGTGTGTTGTACGGCGCGACGCGCTCGAGCGGCACGCCGCCTTTTTCGCCCGCGGCCACCCGCCTCATCGGCAAATCACCGAACAGCAGTCGGTAACCGCTCTGCGCGTGCGCGTCCGCCAGCGGCCCCGTGACTTCCAGCCACTGCACGGCGTAACCCGGCATGCCATCCGGCGTCGCGAGCGGATTCACGTATTGCTCGTCGCTGCCATTCACGCGCGTACGGAAGAGCCGCATCGCGTCGGTGCGGATGCTCTCGCCGCCCGCAAGTTGCACTTCGATTTCACCGACGGATGGCTTCGGCGTGAAGTCCATGACACCGATGGGTCGCGTCTGGCCCGGGATTTGCGCGTAGAGGCCGATCGGCTCGTCATTGCGGCCCCGCCAGATTTCGTCCGCGTTGGGCCGATGCCAGACAGGCCGCCAGTAGACAGGCGCCTTCTCGTCACCCTGCCCGTCGTAGAACCACCGTCCGATGCCGCCACCGCTTACCCAGACCGAATACCCTTTGAGCCGGATGCGATAACGCCCGGCGACTGGCACGTTGTAACCCCAGCCGTACTGACCCGCGTCGCTGAAGATGCTGGATACCTTGCCGACCGCCTCGCGCTCGCGCGTCTCCGCGCTGGAGTTGGGTGCGCGTCCGGCCCGCACCTCGGGCTGCGCGTGGGAGTCCAGCACGGGGAACATCAGCCGGTCGGACAAGGTGCCGTTCTCGCTCGGCCGATATCGTTGCCCGATGGCATCGCGTGCGTAGATCTTTCGCACCGCCGGGCCCGGCCGTTCGAAGGCCACCGACATGGCCTGTCGCATCGCATAGTCCGCCGCGCCCAGGTAACGATCCATCTGCACGAAGGAGACGTCGAGCGCCTCGCCGCTCTTGTTGAAACGCGACGCTTCGCCATCGTGCGGCAACTTGTCCTTGATCTGCGCCCACGGAATGTTCAGCAGATCGCGCAGTGCGTTTTCGTATTCGTAGCGGTTCAGCCGGCGCTGCATCGCGCGGCCATCGCGGGCGGTGATTTCCTTTTCGAAGGCCGTGACCGACGACGCCAAGGCTTGTGAGAACACCGCGAGGTCGGCCGGCGCGGGCCGAGGCTTTTTCTTCGGCGGCATTTCGCCCGCGTTGACGCGATCGAACATCCTGACCCAGGTGGCCAGGTTGTCCCGGTTTCCGGGATCGAATGCGAGATCGCTTACGTCGAGACCACCGCTCTGCGAGTCCGGGTAATGGCAGTCGGCGCAGTACCGGCTGAAGAATGCGTCCGACTTTTTTGTTAGTCCATCATCGGCGAACGCAGTACCGCAAAGCAGGGTCGCAGCCAGGAAGGCGCGCAGCGCGCCGCGATGAGAAAAGTTGCCAGGCACGGCGCCGACGATACCAAACCGGGCGCATCGGACCATATCGAACCGGCACCCTGCCCATGCCATTTCAGGCAATACCCGCGCCCGGCCCGCGGCAAAGGCGTTTCCATATAGCGAAATTCGGTTGCAGGTATGAATATGACGCCGGTGGCGGCAGGCGCAGCGATCCTCTTTCATGCCGGTCCGTGCTGCCCGGAGACTTCTCCAGATGAATGCAAAAATTACCCGTCGGTTATTTTTGGGAACCTCCGGCGCGGCGTGCCTTCTGCCGCCCCCGGCGTCGGCCCGCACCGATCCCGCGCGATCGGGCTGGCGGCTGCATTACTTGCGGCCGGCCGGAAACTGGAACGAGGCGCTGCCTGTCGGAAACGGCCGACTGGGCGCGATGATCTTCGGACGCGTCGCGCAGGAGAGATTGCAGCTCAACGAAGAAACCTTGTGGGCCGGCTCGCCATATACACCCGATAATCCCGACGCGCTGGATGCCATTCCCGAGGTGCGGCGGCTGCTTGCGGCCGGCGACTACAAAGCCGCGGCGGCGTTGGCCAGCGCCAGGGTCATGGCGAAACCACTGACCCAGATGGCGTATGGAAGTCTCGGCGACGTGCTGATCGATACGGGCGAAACGGAAATCCCGCTCCATTACGAACGTCTGCTCGACTTGAGTACTGCTATCTCGTCGATGCACTACCGCACGAATGCGGGTGAGTATCGGCAGGAGGCTTTCGCCTCGGCGCCCGATGGAGTGATCGTCTGGCGCCGCCGGGCAGTCAAGGGACTCCTCAATATAAGAGTCGCGCATCGCGCGCCGCGGGAAGTCCGGTACGCGCGCGCGGACTACCAGGGGTTGGCCACTCCCGAAGTCGCCGGCGGCGAGTTCGACTGGATGGCCCGTGAGCCCGACACCGCCAGCGGTGTCAGCGTCAATGCAGCATCGGACGGCACCGCAGCCCTGCTGATCACAGGGCGGAACTGGGGCAACGCGGGTGTGGGTGCAGGGCTCAATTTTGCACTGCGCATCAATATCGTTTCGGACGGTGAGGTTGCGATTCGAGACGGGCGCGCGATCGTGAGCGCCGCGCGCGAGGTCATGCTGCAAATCGCCGCCGCGACCAGCTTCGTGAATTTTCGCGATGTGTCGGGTGATCCGGTCGGTAAAGTCCGCGCCACCACGCGTCGGATCGCCCGCAAGAGTTTCGATGCGCTCGAGCGCTCCCATGTCCGCGAGTACTCCGCTCTGTATGACGGTGCGTCGCTCGAGCTGGAATCCGCCGAGAAAAATGATGCGCCGACCGACGTGCGGATCGCGAACGCGGAGCAACGCGATGACCCCGCGTTCGCTGCCCTGTATTTTCAGTACGCCCGCTACCTGATGATTTCCTCGTCGCGCCCCGGCTGCCAGCCTGCAAACCTGCAAGGCATCTGGAACGAAGGCATCAATCCTCCCTGGGGCAGCAAGTACACGATCAACATCAACACTGAGATGAATTACTGGGCGGCCGATCCGGCGGGGTTGAGCGCCTGCGTCGAGCCATTGCTTCGAATGGTCGAGGACCTAGCGGTGAGCGGGGCTGCGACATCGGCGACCATGTACGGCGCGCGCGGCTGGGTCGCGCATCACAACACCGACCTATGGCGCGCGGCCGCACCCATCGACGGACCGATGTGGGGCCTGTGGCCCTGCGGCGGAGCGTGGCTCTGCAACACGCTGTGGGATCACTACGACTACACCCGCGATTTGGGCACGCTCAAACGGTTGTATCCGTTGATGCACGGCGCCGCGATGTTCTTCCTCGACACTCTGATAGACGACCCGCAGCACAGAGGGCTCATCACCTCGCCTTCGCTGTCACCCGAGAACCTGCATCCCTTCGGAGCCGCCCTGTGCGCAGGTCCCGCGATGGACCGGCAGATCTTGCGAGATCTGTTCGAACACACCATCGAGAGCGGCCGCATCCTGGGCATAAATGACCCGCTCCTCGAGCAGTTTGCGCAAGCCAGGGATCGGCTTGCTCCCGATGTCGTGGGCAAGGGCGGGCAACTGCAGGAATGGCTCGAGGATTGGGATGACCAGGTGCCGGAGCCGCACCATCGCCATGTTTCACATCTATATGCGGTGTATCCAAGCTCGCAGATCAATCCTCGGGATACGCCGAAACTGGTCGATGCGGCAAAAAGATCGCTCGAGAACCGCGGCGATCTCGCCACCGGATGGGGCACCGCCTGGCGATTGTGCCTGTGGGCGCGAATGGGCGACGCGGAGCGCGCTCATCAGATTCTCAAGGCGTTGCTCGGCCCGCAGCGCACCTACCCGAACATGTTCGATGCTCATCCGCCGTTTCAGATCGACGGCAATTTTGGAGGCTCGGCCGGAATTCTCGAGATGCTCGTGCAGTCATGGGGCAACGAAGTGCGATTGTTGCCGGCGTTGCCCGAGGCTTGGAGCGCCGGACGTGTGCGCGGAATACGCGTGCGCGGCGGCCTCCGCGTGGACATGCGTTGGCAGTCTCACAAGATAGAGTGGTTCGAAATCTCAGGACCGCCTCGCGCCGAAGTACATGTTCGGGTCGACGACCAACTGAACTCGATTGTTCTGAGTCCGCGCGGCCGATATCGCTACACGCGGAAGTCCTAGACCGAAACTCGCCGCCGGGCGCTCTATCTACCAGAAAGCCGCCGCCCCGGAACTGGAACGGCAGGGATACGTTCACCAGCGCTGATGGACGAATGACTTCACTTCTGCCGCGTACAGACCGGCCAGCGCCGACAACAATCCGGCTTCGAGCGGCCCCTGCGAGCCCGCCGCCACGTTCTGCTCGACCTGTTCGACGCGCCGTGCGCCGGGGATAGAGCAGGTCACGGCGGGAAACGAGGCGATGTAGCGCAATGCGAGTTCGGGCAGCGTCATGCCTGCGGGCAGCAATCCGCGCAGCTTTTCGACCACCTGCAAGCTGCGCTCGTAGTCGAATCCGGAAAACGTTTCGCCCTTGTCGAACGCCGCGCCGTCGCGGTTGAAGGCGCGATGATCGTCTGGATGAAATCGGGTGGCGCTCGTCATCTTGCCGGTGAGCATGCCGGACGACAGCGGCAGCCGCGCCAGGATGCCGACCTGGCGCTCGATCGCGCGAGGGAACAGCAGCTCCGCGGGGCGCTGACGCAGGACGTTGAACACTACCTGCAGCGAGTTCAAACCAGGATACTCGAGCGCCTTCAGTCCTTCTTCGACGCGCTCGACACTGGCGCCGTAGAAACGCACCTTGCCCGCCTGCACCAGATCGTCCAGCACACCGAATACTTCGGGCATGTAGTAGATGTCGGTCGGTGGGCAGTGGATCTGCACGAGGTCGAGCGCCGACACTTCCAGGTTCGTCAGGCAGCGCTCCACATACGCGGTGAGGTTCTGGCGGTTGTAACTTTCCGGGACGTGCGGATTTGAGCGGCGCCCGATCTTCGTGGCTATCCAGAATGGATCGCGACGTTCGCGCCGCAGGCGTGCCAGCAGCCGCTCGCTGTGACCGTCGCCATAGACGTCGGCGGTATCGAAGAAGTTGACGCCGAGATCCAGGGCGCGATGCAGGCATCGCATGGCCTCGGAATCGTCGATTTCACCCCACGTGCCACCGATGGCCCACGCGCCGAAACCGACCGTGGAAATTTCGAAGCCGGTACGGCCGAGCGGTTTGTACTTCATGGCAGGCACGACCATCGATCACCCCTTGGCCTTATCGAGGCTTCCCGTCTCAAGTGCGATGGCGTTCGCCTCGGCGGGCGCTTCGATGGGTGTCTTCGGTGGCTCCTGCGCGAGCGCCAGTGAAGCAAAGGGCAAAGCGGCCAGCGTGTCGCTGAAAAAAGCAGCCTTTGTGGTGGCAATCATGACGTCCCCTCCGTTTGAGCCAGCGCGGATCATGCCACCGTTGAACAGATGTGCCGCGCGGACTTGGTTATCGTTCGTCATCGCATTGTGCATCCGTGGGCGCGCTGGGGTGATATTTTCCCGTGCACGAGCCGGCGGGTAGCTAGAGCCCGCGCCGCGCGCGACGGCCCATGTCGAATGGGGCTTCGATCCATGTCATTTCGGACAATAGCGGCGTCGGCCCCCGGGTGATAGCGTCTGCGGAAAGCGAGCGGGGTTGCAGTATGAAGATGAATACGATGGCGGCGTGCGCGGCGATTTCATTTTGCGTCGCCGCGCAGGTGCAAGGCGCCGATACGCTGGCGCCGACCGGCAGGTGGACCGCCTATACCAGCGGTCGCGCCGCGACTCCGCCCATGGGGTGGAATTCCTGGAACGCCTTCGCCAGCGCGGTCGATGAAGAAAAGGTGATGGGCTCGGCGCAGCGCATCGTCGACAGCGGTCTCGCACAAAAGGGGTATCGCTACATCAACCTGGACGATGGCTGGGCGGCGAAGCGCCGCCTGCCCGACGGTCATCTGATCATCCGCACCGACAAGTTTCCGTCGGCTGCGGCCCGCAAACAGAAGACTCCGTCCTTCAAACCGTTCACCGACCGGCTGCATGCCATGGGTCTCAAGGCGGGCATCTATTCGGACATGGGGCGGAACACCTGCGCGCAGGCGTGGAGCGCCACGGACGCAGACCTGCCCAAAGGCAGCGTCGCGGAGCGCGAGGTCGGGCTCCAGGATTTCATCGAGCAGGATATCGCTCTGTATTTTCGCGAATGGGGCTTCGACTACCTCAAGGTCGATGGTTGCGGCCTGCGTGATTTCGGTCCCGATTCGGCGAAAGTGAAAGCCGGCCAGGCACGCGCGCTGACTCCCATCATGGATCTCGGCGCCATTTCGCGCACCGACGTACCCACCGTTCAGCAACAGTTCCGCCAGGTCGGCGCGGCGATCGAACACAGCAATCCTGATGGCGACTTTCTTTACTCGCTGTGCATCTGGGGCGCGGCCAATGTGCGCGCCTGGGCGAAGGATGTTGGCAACGCGTCTCGCACGAGCGACGATATCTCTCCGGTCTGGGGTCGCCTGCTGGTGAATTTCGACAGCGCCGTGCATCGGGCGCTCTACGCCCATCCGGGCTCGTGGAACGATCCGGACATGCTGTTCATCGGCGCCGGCGACTTCGACGCCGCACACCTCACCGAAGCGCGCTCGCATTTTGCGCTCTGGGCCATGCTGAACGCTCCTCTGCTGATCGGCGCCGATCTGCGCAAGACACCCGACTCGTTGATGGAAGTCCTCGGCAACGCCGACATCATCGCGCTCAATCAGGACGGCGCCGGCAACCAGGCGACCGTCGCTTACGACTCGAACGACCTGCAGATCCTGTTGAAGACGCTCGGCAATGGCGAAAAAGCGGTCGCCATTTTCAATCGCGGCTCGGGCGCCTATGACGTGAATCTGCAAGCCGCGCAGTTGAAGTTCCGGGATGACGCGCCGGTTGCGATCACCGACCTGTGGACGAAGAAGCAGATCACCTTTACCCGCGAAACGAAGCTGCACGTCGCGGCGCGCGAGACCCTGATCTTCCGGGCAAGCGGCACGCGCGCGCTCGCGGACGGCGTCTACCTTTCCGAACAGCCGGGCAAGGTGAATCCCGCGGTCGATGGCGTGACGCGACCTGTCGCCGATCCAACGATCTTCCGGACCGCCGCCGGCTGGGGCGGCACGCGCGGCGCCGGCGACCGGCCGCAGTACGGCGGCTGGGGTGGAGCGCGCGCGGACAGCGCGCCTTACGGACAGACACTGCAGATTGCACGCAAGACCTATCAATCCGGGATCGGCATCCTCGCCAATTCCCGCCTCGAAGTTCGCAACGACGGCTACCGGCATTTCGCCGCGCAGGTCGGCGTCGACGATTCTGCGACTGACAAGAGCAATGCGGTCATCTTCACGGTTTACGCGGATGGCAAACGCGTCGCCGAAAGTCGTCCGCTCAAATGGGGCATGCCGGCCGAACCGATCGAAGTGGAAGTCGCCGGCATGAAATTGCTCGAGCTCGTCGCACGCAGCACGGGCACCGAGAACGAGGATCTGCCCGTCACATGGGGCTCCGCCGCACTCATTGGGCGATAGTCGCGCGCAGCGACTCGACCGACCAGCATGAGGATCCGCGCATGAACAAACTACCTTTCCTTGTCATCGTGGCTTTCCATGCGGTGTTCGTTTCACAGGCATTCGCCGGGTCAGTGGATGCTCGCGTAGTCATCGACGCCGACAAGCCGGGACCGACCATCGATCGCAATATCTACGGCCAATTCGTCGAACATTTGGGCCGGGGTGTCTACGAAGGCATCTGGGTCGGCGAAGACTCGAAGATCCCGAACGTACGCGGCATACGCAGCGACGTGGTTGCGGCGCTGCGAAAAATCCGCGTGCCGCTGGTGCGATGGCCGGGTGGCTGCTTCGCGGAGCTCTACCACTGGCGGGATGCCGTCGGCCCGCGCGCCGATCGGCCCTCGGGCGTGAACGCCGCGTGGGGCGACGAAACCGAGACAAATCATTTCGGCTCGCACGAGTTCATGGATTTTCTGGAACAGATCGGTGCGCAGCCCTTTCTCTCCGTGAATCTCGCCAGTGGCTCTCCCGCCGAAGCGCAGGCATGGCTGCAATATCTGACGGGACCCGCAAGCTCAGGTCCCGGCCAGGAGCGGGCGCGCAACGGGCATGCAGCGCCGTACAAGATTCCCTTCATCGGCATCGGCAACGAAACGTGGGGCTGCGGCGGCAACATGACGTCGGACTACTACTCCGACCTCTATCGCCAATACGTCAGTGTGCTCAAACCGTACGGCATGCTGATCGCCTCCGACGCCAACTCCGACGACTACGCGTGGACGGAGACTCTTCTGCAGCGCGCACTGTTCCGGCATCCGTCGACGGTGCCCACCACGCTGGCCTACATCGGCAAGGCACCGCAGATCGATATGATCTCGGTGCACTTCTACACGTTCGCCGGCAATGACTGGGGCAAGAAAAGTCCGGCGGTCGGCTTCGACGAAACGCAGTGGGCGCGGGCCATGGAGCGCACCTGGAAGACGGACGAGATGCTGACGCGTCACAGCGCCCTTCTCGATCGCTACGATCCGCAAGGCCACGTGGGCATTGCTTTCAGCGAGTGGGGTACGTGGTGGGCAACCGAGAAAGACCGGCCTTCGAATCTCTACCAGGTCGCCACGCTGCGCGACGCCGTCATCGCCGGGCTCACCCTGAACATTTTCCAGAACCATGCGGCGCGCGTGCGCATGGCCAACCTTGCGCAGATGGTCAACGTGCTCCAGTCGATGATCCTGACGCGCGGCGAAAAGATGATCGTCACGCCAACCTACCACGTGTTCGATCTGTATCAGGGTCACCAGGGAGCGAAAGCGCTTCCTTCGCAAGTGGCAGCACCTGACTACCAGTCTGGCGACGTGCGTGTGCCGTCGATCAGTGTCTCGGCGTCGCGGGCGCGGAGCAACGTGGTAACCGTCTCCCTGGTAAATCTGAATCCGCACGAGCCCGTACGAGTGGAACTCGTCATGCGCGGCGGCGAGGTCAAGCGGGCGAGCGGCCGCGTCATTTCGGCGTCTGCCCTCGACGCGCGTCCCGATTTTGAAAAGCCGGATCCGCTGACACCGAAGGATCTCGCTGGAATTTCTCTGTGCCGTGGAAACGTTTGTCTCACCGCCCCGGCCGCCTCCGTGGTGGTGCTGGAGTTGCGTTGAGGCAGCGGCGTCTGTTTTTTTTCGTGCCCGGGAGATACTGCGATTGAGCAATATCCAATCAATCCAGAAACTCCATGGCTTCGCGGCCGCTTGATTGAGCAGTTCAGCGCCAGAAACATTCCCCATATCTCGGGTAGGTAGAGGGAAGGCGTTTTCATCGCATCCGTCTCGACCTGCGGAAAAACCGCGGGCTGGTTTTTCGTTTTTGCGCAGCGTGCGCGCTTTATCCCTGCTGCCCGTTCACTGCGGCTTCGGTTGCGGAACCGGGCGCGGGGCCTTGCCGGGAACCGGCGTGTTCGGCACGCCGCGGCTGGGCTGCGAAATAGTCCCGACGCTGCCGCGAGGATCCACGCCGATGCCGCCGTTTCGTGCGCACGGCAGGGTGTTGGCGTCTCCGCAATTGATGACGCCGTCCACGCCGACCTCAGGCCCCTCGTTCAACACCAGCGACGGCTGACCGCCGGGCTGCGAGATGCGGCCGCCGGAACGCAGCAGGTCGCTCTCGCGTTTCCATTGCAGGTAGTTAGCCTTGGCGAGCCAGGGAACGTACTGCGCCATTTCCACTTCGTAGCCGCGCCGGCCGCCGGTCTCAGGTGGGGTGCCGCGTCGGCCGGTGATGGTGCGCGTGCCTTCACTGTTCGCGGTCGTGGTTGTGAATTCGATCTGTCCGCTGTTCACGTTGCGTTGGAACGTCATGACTTCAGATTCGCCCGACCCGCGATTGGTTATTGCCAGGCCGCCCGTGATGTTGCCTTTGGCCTCGCGCTCCGTCCTGTCGTACCCGCTGCCGGAATCATCGGTCCAGATATGATGCGTGGTGGTGGAGCCATCTCCATGGCGTACAACCACGGTTACCTCCGCGCTGCCGTCGGTTCCAGTGCGCCCATCGGTGGACACCACTTCATCGGGCGTTCGCGGCGAAGTATTCGGAGCCGTGGGCTTGTCGCTGGCAACTCCGTTGCGATCGAGACCCCCGCGCGGATCGGCCCAGTTCCCCTCGCGGCCGCGTGTGTCGCTGCCGGGCAAGCCCGTCCCCACGCCCGTCTGCGGACGCGGCCCGATCGCGGCATCGAAACCTTTGCCGATGTCATTCATGCGCTGGCTGATATCCGCCAGACGGCGCAACAGCCGGATATCGCCACCGAGCACGCGAACGCGCGAAGCGATATCCGCAGGAATCGCCGAAGAACGACGCGCTCGCTCCAGCAGCGCCGGAGCCGCCCCCCCGAATGCGCGCGTTTCGGAAAAGTCCACGCTCGCATCTTTTCGTCCCTTGCCCGACCACGAATAGCGCGTGACGCCCGGCGGTCTGCGCCCCACCGCTCCATCGCCGAACACGACGGAGCCCGAATCACTCTCTAAAGTGAACACCGCGCGGCGCCAGGACCCATCCGTGCCGTACTCGCGCCAGCCGCCGACGATCGCGCCGCCCTCGCGGCGCACTTCGTCGCTGACGATGCGCAGATCGGTGCGAACTGCCGGCGTCTTGCTCTTGGTGGGCGTCTGCGCGCCGAGCGGGAGTGCGATGCCGAGCGCGAGAACGCAGCTCAACCAGATGTGGAAAGCAGGAGTTGCCATGCGGACCTCAGGAAAGAGTGAAGACTCGGCGCTGCCCGCCATGTTAGCTGACCCGCCCCAACTCCCGGCGGACGTTTTCCCCGCGCGCGTGGTCGATCACAATCATGACGGCATCGAGATCGGTGACGCTCTCATCGCGGGCGAACCCACCCGTGAGCACGCTGTCCACCTGCAGGTCGCCGGCCTCAAAGGGCGCCCATCTCGCGCGCGTATTGCAGTTGGACACGTTGCCCAGCATGCGCACGATCTGACGTGTGAGAAAGGACTGGTACTCGCGCGCAAACTCGGGAGTGCGCTCGCGCTTCAGGGCATCTGCCCGCTTATCAAGAACATCTGGACCAGCACGTTTGCGGCGAAGCCTGCTCTGAGGAGTTCAACGATTGAGCCGTTGCATGTAACCGACCAAAGTGTTTTTCAGCTTGCTGTGTGCGGATTCAAGCGCCGAACTGGCGTTTCGCGAACTGACGAGTGCGGGCGTAACGCAAGCAGTTGCCAATTTTTCGTAACAAACAGCTACGGTTTCAGTCGCTCGGCAGCCGGCGGCAGCCTGATCTGCCTGGGTGTAGTCCCTGTCCCAGCATTCGCGGGCCTTCGCACTAAACGCCGCTTTCGCCTCGTGGTCGACGGCGACCGCGCGCTTGAACGCTTCGAGATCCGCACTGATCGGGTCAAACGTCGGGATCGCGTCGGAGCGCATGGGCAGGACCAGCACTTTCGGCGGTGAATCCTTCGAGATCTTCATGCTGGAACCGGGCTTGTACAGTTGTTTGTTAGCCGGCAGGGCGACACTGGTTGTGATCTTCGATGAAACATTCAACTTGGGACCCGCCGTGGCCGGCTTCTGCTCGTCAGAGAGGGTGACACCGCCCGGGGCCAGCAGACCGAATGCCAGTGCAAGAACGCAAAGAACGGGTGTTTTCATCGAAAATCTCCTGAGTTGCCGGGAAGAAATATTTACTAGCGCTGACTTGCTTGGGCCAGATCAGAAATCAAGCTGGCCGACTGTGAGGTCATTCCGGGATCCATGCGCCTTTGAGCTGGCCGCACTGATCCTGGCTTGCCACAACAACGCCTTCCTTCGGAGTAATCCCGTAGCCGGGAAAGCCCGAATAGTATCGGTAGCTAGCCTCAGAACGTTTGCCTTTGTATACAACGCAAGTACCAACACGACCGCCAGCGGGACAAGACCCAGCGATAAAGTCATTCTTCTGCGAAGTGCAGACTTTTTGCACGCGGGATGACTGGTAGTCCGCGCCGGTATATTCCACGCAAAATCCCCCGGCCTCGTTCTGACAGCTTCCCGCAATATTGGTTGTTGCTGCCGGACTCTGAGATGAGCCATCGCAACCCGTCATCAGAACCGCCAGTGCCGCGACAATTTGTTTCTTCATCCGGTGATTCCCCTTGGCTTCAATTGCTCGCTATTGCCTGGTAGCAGGATTCCACCAATTTTCCAGGTGATCATCGACAACGCCATTGCAGTCATCATCACGGCGATTGGGTAGTTCGGCACCGCGAATGTTGACCGAGGCGCGCGTATCGTCGCAGTCGGTACCGCAATACACCCCGTTACAAACCCGGTTGTCGACAAAGCCGTCACCATCAGCGTCGCCCACACTGCCGGGCATGCCAATCTCAGGAACGGCGGCGTAGGTATTGCCGTTGCAGTCCTCGTCATGGCCATTGAAGTCTGCAACTTCAGGCGCTCCCGGATAAGTCGTCGCATCATTGTCATTGCAGTCGCCGCCACCTTGCGTAACCCCATCACCGTCGTTATCGCAACCCGGGCAAGGCGGCTGTGGTCGAGCGCTCTTCGTCGGCGGTATTTTCGTATTCGAGACTACTGGCTTCAGCACATTGCCAGCGGACTTTTCCGTGGGGCGCGAAACGACAGCCGGGGCTGCACCCGCGCACTGCTTGCTGGCGGAAATCCAAACGACACCCTGCGCGATTTTTTGCTCGAAACAGGAAATGCGTGCGCTGGCATCAGTTGCGCCAGCGCAGAATTCCAACGCATTGATCGGCTTCCAGCTTGTGCCACCACCATAATTGACGGTGCCACTGCTAACACGCTTGAAGCAAGCTCCTGGTTCGGTCGATTGTTCGGCGCCGCTGCACAACTTGGCAAGATTGGCGTCCGACCACGCCGCATTCTTGACGCCATCCCAAGGCACCTTGCCTTGAACGGACCCTGCGCAGGTAGAGCCGGCTGCGAAAGACGGGTTGGCGAACACAAACAGCGCTGTTGCCAACATGATAAATGGAACAAGACTCAATACGGCGAATTTTCTGGTTAGCATTTTTCGTCCCCGCCACTAGATAGAAGGTGCTTCGACATGAAGGAATTGCAGAGCCCTCATCGCATGAGGCTTCATCACTTAGGCGCTACGCGGTCAATGAACAATGTGGCCTTGTAGGCGGTGGGCGGCGGCGGCGAAATAGTGCCCGGCGGCGGTTCCGCGTTGGGATAGGGGTCGAGCCTGCGCAACTCCACTCTGAATCCATCGTAACTGGCTGTCGTCGCGAATCGCGAATTGGTGTTGAGCTCCAGCACTGCTGTCCCGGCTGCGGTGGTCGCTGTGACATGGATACGAGCATTACCTGCCCACACACAGGTGACGCCCGTCGGGCAGCGGGAGTCCCGCGTGAGCGACGTGAATTCGAGTGCGAGGCCGTCCACGAGGCGAAGCGTTTCAGCGAAACCAAGCACATGTTCCAGGCCAAGCTGCGCACTGGCCGGAATCGCAACGGTTTCATTTGAACGGCCAGTCTCGCCGCAGGCTGCAAGCGTGAACAGCAAAGATATGGCAACTCGCATCACGCTCATCATGTGCCCGGCGCTCGCGATTGAACACCCCCACGTGATGGAGGGGCAAGAATCCTTTGATTAAGTGAGCAGAGTCCGGCGCGGCAAGGCGCACGTCAAACGTAGACACCTTTATATTTGGACAAAGAGCCACTTTCTTTGCCGATGCGAGCGCGTTGAGGAAGGTCGCCCAAGCGCACCAGGCAGCGGGCCCGTTCACCGCCATTGCCAAGCCCAGGCGAACAGCAGTGATTGCCTTGGACGGCGGCGCGACTATCAACTCTGGTTCTGAGCACCGGCGCGGCTCGTTGACTAGAGGTTCGCTGACACCGCGAGTGGTAACCCGTGAGTTCTGCTGCATTGAAGGTGGAGCTGGAGAATTTCCGCGTCGCGACTGATCGGAACGCGGAGACTCCGTCAGCCCCCGATCCCAGATTTGGCGCAAATGCAGGATGTGTCATCAGCATCGCGACGCCCAGCAGCCATCGGCCATATTGGCCTTCAAGCGCAATCTCACTTAGTTAGGCGCACTGACTGATTCGTGCGCATGCGTGCTCGGGACGGAGGCGCTATGGGTCCCACCTACGGCCGAGCGGGCTCGACTGTTTGCCTGGAACTCAGTAGCTCCGGACGAAACTGCTCGCGCGAATGATCAGAATCGTACGCCAGCCAGACAATCGCCAGGACCGTTCCGCGATCGGTCACCGGCATCGACATCTCGGTGACCCCCGCTCGCAGACCATCCCGCGCCATGAAATCCGTTGCGGTGAGCGCCCATCTCGTTTGATCGCTGCCGGCATCGGAAACGGTGAGCTTTGCATCGCTCGCATATCGAACTTTTCCATCAGCCTGCAGGATGGTGACTCCCCGTACACCCTCGAGGCGCAGCAGACTCGCGCCAGCGACGTCCACAGAGCTTTCGCGACCTGCGAGAACGACCGGAGCCAGACCTGCCACGAATGAACGAAGGATCGCTTCACCTTCATTCCTTGCGAGCGACTGCGCCCATTGCTCGGCACCGCGGCGCAACGCGTCGCTAGTCGACTCTGCTTGCTGTGCAGCAGATTCCGCGCGCATCGCGCATTGCGAGCGCTCATATGTTCGGGCTCCGAAAACGCCGGCCACGGCTCCGAGGCCCATGAGCGCCATCACTCCCAACACTTTGAGGTTTCGCATTTTTCTAACAACCTTCGTGGACGGGTGCTTCAGATACGCGAAAGCGGACTTCCGCGTCAACCCGAGTCGTCAATCCGGCCGTGGCGATGGTCGCCGTGTTTCAGACGAGGAGGCCACTGACCCTGGACGATCGGCTCAGTGGTTGTAGTCCATGCCGCGGCCCGCGAGGA
>JBDTSP010000012.1:0-138346 GCA_039931065.1 Pseudomonadota bacterium
ACCTTGTGAAAGTAGTCGGGTTGCGAAGTGTCCGTCGGTTGCATATCCCCCCGGTAAAAACGCCCGATTTCCCCCGCGGGCGCGCATCCGAGTATAGGCTTCACGCCCTCGCATGACGATCTCAAACCAGAATCTGGCCATCGAAATCAAGCTTCGGACGCGCTCACGCGTGCTCGAAGTTGCTTTCGATGATGGTGCGCGCTACCAGTTGCCCTTCGAATACCTGCGCGTCCATTCCCCGTCCGCCGAAGTAAAGGGACACGGCCCGGGGCAGGAGGTTCTCGTGCTGGGAAAGCAACAGGTGGGAATCAAGGCGGTTGAGCCCGTGGGGCAGTACGCGGTGAAGCTGGTGTTCGACGACGGACACGACAGCGGGCTGTATTCGTGGAAGTACCTGCGCGAGCTCGGCGACAACCAGCAGGCGAACTGGGCGAAATACCAGGCCCGAGTCCAGTCGGCCCAGTAACCGACCACCCAAAAACAAAGGGCCGGCGATCTGACGATCACCGGCCCTTCCCAAGACCCCCGCTCGAATAGTTCGGCTTTGTAGCGAATGCCCGCTGGAATTGCCAGCGCTTTCGGACCGGCCTTGCGACACGTCTATACTGGCCGCCCTGTGAACGACTCCAAGAAGACCCCCGAAACCGACTTCGGTTACCAGCGCGTGCCGTGGAGCGAAAAGCAGCAGCGCGTGCGCGGCGTGTTCGACTCGGTCGCCGGCAACTACGACCTCATGAACGACCTCATGTCCGGTGGCGCACACCGCCTCTGGAAGGAGTTCGCGCTGTCGCTCACCGGCCTGCGTCCCGGCCAGCGCGCGCTCGACGTGGCCGGCGGCACGGGCGACCTCACTACCGGGCTCGCCAAACAAGTCGGCAAGACGGGCCTCGTGATCCTCTCCGACATCAACGCCGCCATGCTGGGCGAAGGGCGCGACCGGCTGCTCGATGACGGCATCATCGGCAACGTGGCGCCGGTGCTGGCGAATGCGGAGAAGCTGCCGTTCGCGGATTCACAATTCGATTGCGTGACGATCGGTTTTGGCTTGCGCAACGTGACCGACAAGGCCGCCGCCCTCGCCGACATGCGCCGCGTGCTCAAGCCCGGCGGCCAGGTGCTGGTGCTCGAGTTTTCGAAACCGGTGGTGCCGCTGCTCAAGCCGCTGTACGACCTCTATTCGTTCCGCGTGTTGCCGCTGCTCGGCAAGCTGGTCGCGAAGGACGAGGACAGTTATCGCTATCTGGCCGAATCGATCCGCATGCATCCCGACCAGGAGACCCTGCTCGGCATGATGCGCGATGCCGGCCTCGAAGATTGCCGTTATCACAATCTCTCGGGTGGCATCGTCGCGGTCCATCGCGGCTATCGTTATTAGCCTCGCGTGCTGACCGAAGCCATTGAAAACCTGCTGAACCGCAACCTGCCGCGCTCTGCACGCGCGCTCGAGCTCACCGCAGCCTTGAAGGGCAAGTCGGTCCGTATCGAGGCGCGCACGCTCGGCTGGGTGCTGCGCTGCGAATCGCTGGGCAGTTCCGTGCAGCTCACACGCGCCGGCGAGACCGCGGCGGACGCCGAGATCTCGGGTAGTTTGATGAACCTGGCCGCATTGGCCGGCGCGCATCCGGAAGAAGTGATCCAGCGTGGTGATGTCACGATCCGCGGCGACGCCGAGATCGCGCAGAAATTCCGCGAGCTGGCCATGCTGCTCAAACCCGACGTCGAAGAGGAGCTGGCGCGCCTGATCGGCGATACGCCGGCGCACCAGGCCCTGCGTTTCGTCAAGATGGCGACCAACTTCGGCCGGCGCGCGGCCAACACCAGCGTGCGCAACGTGGCCGAGTATTTCGCGCACGAGACCGGCGATCTCGTACCGCGCGCCGAGGCCGAGGATTTTTACCGCGGCGTCGAACGCCTGCGTGAAGACCTCGACCGGCTCGACGCCCGCACACGCATCATCGAAACGGCCGCGACCGAGGAAGAAACACAGCGATGAAACTTCGCGTCATCGCCAGACTCATCGAGATCCAGCGCGTGCTGGTGCGCCACGGGCTCGACGAATTCGTCCGCGCCACTCATCTGTATCGCCCGCTGCGCTTCATATTCCTCCTGAGCCCGTGGACCTGGTCGGTGCGTCGCGGCGACGCGCCACGCGCCGAACGGCTGCGACTCGCGCTCGAGGAACTCGGCCCGATCTTCGTGAAGTTCGGCCAGGCGCTGTCCACCCGCCGCGACCTTTTGCCGATCGACATTGCCGACGAGTTGGCGAAGCTGCAGGACCGCGTGCCGCCGTTCGACGGCAAGATCGCGCGCGCCATCGTCGAGGCTGCTTACGGCCGCGCGGCCGAGCAGGTGTTTTCAAAGTTCGACGAGCAGCCGCTGGCGGCGGCCTCGATCGCGCAGGTGCACACCGCCGAGCTGCGCCCGGAGGTGACCCTCAACGGGGCGAAAACGCGCGAAGTGGTGGTCAAGGTGTTGCGGCCGGGAATGCACGCGATCATCGCGCGCGATCTCGAGGTGCTGCACGAACTGGCACGGATCGCCTCCGAACATTGGGACGGCAGCCGCCGGCTGCGCCCTCTCGAAGTGGTGCGCGAGTACCAGAAGACCATCCTCGATGAACTCGATCTCATGCGCGAGGCCGGCAATGCCTCGCAGCTGCGCCGCAATTTCGAGGGTTCGCCTCTTCTATATGTGCCCGCCGTGCACTGGGACTTCTGCCGCCCCGGAGTCATGGTGCTGGAGCGTATCCGGGGCGTGCAGATCTCGAACATGGCGCGCCTGCGCGAGGCCGGCACGGATATCCGCAAGCTGGCGGAAAACGGCGTCGAGATCTTCTTCACGCAGGTGTTCCGGCACAACTTCTTTCATGCCGACATGCACCCAGGAAACATTTTCGTGTTGATCGACAACCCGTCGCAGCCCAAATACGCGGCGGTGGATTTCGGCATCGTCGGCACGCTCGATCCGCGCGATCAGTACTACCTCGCGGAGAATTTCCTCGCGGTGTTCGATCGCGACTACCGCAAGGTCGCGACGTTGCACCTGGAATCCGGCTGGGTGCCGGAGGGATCGCGCGTCGATGAAATGGAATCGGCGATCCGCACCGTCTGCGAGCCGATCTTCAACAAGCCGTTGAAGGAAATTTCCTTCGGTACGGTGCTGCTGCGGCTGTTCGAGATCTCGCGACGCTTCAATGTCGAAGTGCAGCCGCAGCTGATCCTGCTGCAGAAGACGCTTCTCAATATCGAGGGACTGGGACGCGACCTGTATCCCGATCTCGACATCTTCAAGACCGCGGGGCCGATCATGCGTGACTGGGTGCGCGAGAAGATGAGCGGCCGCGCGTTGCTCGAGAACGCGCGCGCGCAGTTGCCGGAAATACTGTCGAGCCTCCAATCGCTGACGCCGCTGGTGCGTTCGGCCGTGCAACGCGCGCAGGACGGCCGGCTGCGGCTTGCGGTCGAGGCGCCTGAGATCAACGCGCTGCGCAACGAGATCAGACGCACCAACCGCCGCCGCGACAAGGTGACGATCGCTTCGGTCGTGTTGTTAGGCGGCATCGTGTGGCTGGCTCTGGCGCGCGAGCCGTTATGGGCCGGATGGGGGATGGTCGGCGTCGGGGTTGCCTGGCTGATCGGCGAGATCCGCCGCTAGGAAAATCGGGGAAACCAGCCGTAAGGGAATAGGTACCTGCCGCAGGTCGGCCTCTAGGGCAAAGCCTGGCTAGACTCTGTCTAACTACATTTGCGGCACTGCACGCACAAGAGTAGTTTGCCTCGCATGGGCACCCCGGAGACCGCGGACTCGAGTCAATACCTTGCCCGATTTGCGGCGTTCGTCGCGCTGACGGTCGGGCTGTTCGTGTATTTCGGCTGGGTGTTCGATCTCGAGCAGCTCACCAACCTGGTGCCGGGCTGGCCGAGGATGTCCCGGATCACCGCCCTCGCGTTCGTCGTGGCTGGCGGCGCGTTGTGGCTCGCGACCTTGCACGCGCGGCGTTTCGCCATCGCCACCGCGCTGTTTTTGATCGCGATCGCCCTGCTCGTCCTGTTTCGTTATGTCTTCAGCTGGGTCGCGTACATAGACCAGTTCACGCTCGCGCCGATGCCGCCGTTGATCGATGGCCAGTTGCCACCCCGCATGGCGCCGTCGACCGCGGTCGCGTTCAGCCTCTTTGGCCTGTCGCTGGTTTGTTCGCAGTACAAGAACACACCGATCGCGCACCAGATCCTCGCGATCCTTGCGATGGTGATCGGCTGGCTCGGACTGTCGCGTTACATCTACGGCGGCGAAGCTCTCGTTCCGTTCGTCAACATGGCGGCGCACGCATCCATCGTGTTCCTGCTGCTCACGGCGGGCGCACTCACGCTGCGTCCCGATGCAGGTATCGCCAAATTGCTGGCCAGCGACGGTGTCGGCGGCACGTTGGCGCGGCGACTCCTGCCGGCTGCGGTAATCGTGCCCCTGGTCGCGGGCGCACTGACTCTGCACCTCGAACGCAAGGAAGGATTCGGCCTGGAAGCGGCGGTGTCGGTGCTGGCGCTCGTGAGCGTCGTGGTGTTCGTCACGCTGGTCTGGCTCAACGCGGCGCGCGGCGATCGCGCCGACCGGCTGCGGCGCAAGGCCGAACACGGCCTGCAGATTTCGGAGGAACGCCATCTCCTGATCGTCGAGACCGCGCTCGACGCAGTCGTCACGATGAACAACAAGGGCGCGGTTACGGGCTGGAATGCGCAGGCCGAGCGGGTCTTCGGCTGGACCCGGGTCGAGGTGATGGGGCGCGAGTTGTCGGAACTCATCATCCCCGAGCGGTTGCGCGATGATCACCGGCGCGGCATGCAACGCTACATCGAGACCGGCCTCGCGCGGGTACTCAACAAACGCGTCGAGCTGACCGCGCTGCATCGTGGCGGCAACGAATTCCCGGTGGAGCTCGCGATCACCCCCATCGGCTTCGGCGAAGATCTCGTGTTCAGCGCGTTCATCCGCGACATCACCGGCCGTAATCGCGCCGAGGCGGCGCTGCGTGAAAGCGAGCAGCGATTCCGTTCCACCGCCAACAGCGCGCCGGTACTCATCTGGATGAGCGCGCACGACAAACGCTGTATCTGGTTCAACCAGCGCTGGCTCGATTTCGTCGGCCGCGACATGGAGCAGGAACTCGGCGACGGCTGGTGCGACAACCTGCACCCGGCCGATTTCGATCGCGCGCTCGATACCTACCACGCCGCGTTCGATGCACGGCGCCCCTACGAAATGGAGTACCGGCTGCAGCGCGAGGACGGTGCGTGGCGCTGGTTGCTCGAGCGCGGCACGCCTAATCTCGGACCCACCGGCGAGTTCGAGGGCTATATCGGTACCTGCATCGATATTACCGAGCATCGCGAGACCGTCGAGCAACTGCGCGAAAACCGCGCGCGCTTCAAGACGCTGGCCGAGTCGCTGCCGCAGATGATCTGGACCTGCATGCGCGATGGGTATTGCGACTACCTGAGCCGGCAGTGGCTCGACTACACCGGCCGCAGCGAGGCGCAGCAGCTGGGCCGCGGTTATCTCGAGCAAGTGCATCCCGACGATCGCGAGAAAGTGCACATGGAGTGGGCGCGAGTCATCGGCACCGGCGACAACTTCGACATGAGCTTCCGCATTCGTCGCTTCGACGGCATCTACCGCTGGTTCAAGACGCGTGCGGTGCCGCTGCGCGACCCGGCCGGACGTATTCTCAAGTGGTTCGGCTCCAACACGGACATCGAAGATTTCGTGACGGCCGATCGCAAGCTCAAGATCCAGCTCGAGCGCATGCAGCTGCTCGATCGCACCACGCACGCGATCCCTATGCACCAGGAACCGCGCAAGGTGTTCGAGGTGGTGCTGCGCAGCCTGGAGGAAAATCTTGCCATCACCTTCGGCTGCCTGTGCCTGTACCAGGCCGAGCCCGAGTTGCTCACCGTGGTCTGCGTCGGCGACCGCAGCGTCGCGCTGGCCAGGCAGATCGGGCTCTCCGAACAATCGCAGATCGAGATCGACGAGAATTCGCTGGCGCGCTGCGTGCGCGCCGAGCTGTTGTACGAGCCGGACATCGAAGGGTCGCGATTTCCGTTTCCTGCGCGCCTGGCGACGGGCGGGTTGAGGGCGCTGGTCGCGGCGCCGCTGATGGTCGAGAACGAAGTGCTTGGCTTGCTGGTGGTCGCGAAGAACCAGCCCGGTTCCTTCACCAGCGACGACTGCGAGTTCCTGCGCCAGTTGTCGAGTCACGTGGCGCTCGCCGGACAGCAGGCACGTTTGTACGGCGCGCTGCAGGATGCATATCACGACCTGCGCGAGACGCAGCAGACCGTCATGCAGCAGGAACGGCTGCGCGCGCTCGGGCAGATCGCGAGCGGCATCGCACACGACATCAACAACGCGCTGTCGCCGGCGGCGTTGTACGCGCAATCGATGCTGACGCACGAAACCACGCTGAGTGATCGCGCGCGCGATCAACTGACCGTCATGCAGCGCGCGATCGAGGACGTCGCGCGCACCGTGCAGCGCATGCGCGCTTTCTATCTACCGCGCGGACTGGAGCTCACCCTCGCGCCGGTCGACTTGAACAAGATCCTGCTGGAGGTCATGGACCTGACACGCGCGCGCTGGAGCAACATGCCGCTGGAGCGCGGCGCCGTCGTACACGTCGAAACGCAATTCGCGCCCGATGTGCCACAGATCCTCGGCGCCGAGAACGAGCTGCGCGACGCGTTCACCAACCTGCTGCTCAATGCCGTGGACGCGCTGCCCGACGGCGGCACGGTCACCCTGCACACGCGGCTCGATACACGCGACGATCAGGTGATCGTCGAATTCCAGGACAATGGCGTCGGCATGAGCGAGACCACGCGCGGCCGTTGCCTGGAGCCGTTTTTCACCACGAAGGGCGAACGCGGCACGGGGCTCGGGTTGCCCATGGTCTTCGGCATGACGCAGCGTCATGGCGGCGAGCTCGAGATCGACAGCGAACTCGGCCGCGGCACCACGATGCGGCTGATATTCCCGCGCGCGCCCAATGGAATGACCGTACGCGAACAACAACTGGCGGTTGCCGTGCGATCGTTGCGCATTCTCCTGATCGACGACGATCCGCTGCTGCTCAAGTCACTGCGCGATGCGCTCGAGCTGGACGAACACGAAGTGGTGACGGCCGAAGGCGGCCAGGCGGGCATCGACGCCTTTGCGACCTCGGTGAAAGCCGAAACGAACTTCGACGTGGTGATCACCGATCTCGGCATGCCTTACGTGGATGGGCGAAAGGTCGCGACGCGTGTGCGACAGCTCTCGGCGCAGGTGCCGATCATCATGCTGACGGGCTGGGGGCATCGACTGACGGCTACGGACGACAAGCCGGATCATGTGGATAGGGTTTTGAGTAAGCCGCCAAAGATGGCGGAACTCCGGGTCGCGCTTGCTGAGGTGGTTCGGGCGCGGGGGGAGTGAGGGTTAGGCCGCGCCCGAGGATCGCGCACGCTCCTCGGGCGCGGTCGCACGTCGCTGTCGCCGCGGCCGCCCAGCTCGGGGCCCGCGGTGGATTGGATGAAGAGCAGGAACGGAATCGGAGAGAAGTGCCGGTGGTTCTGAATGTAGCTAGTTTGGGCAGGCGTGGTAGTTGAAGGGGATCACGAGGTCTTTGTCGGCGTCGCCCGGGCCGGCGATTTCGGCGTACAGGCCTTCTTTGGTGCGGCGGTATTCGACGCGTTTGGGGAAGTCGTTCGCGGAGTTTTCGAAGCGCGCCCAGTCGGTGCCGCCCGCGGTCCATTTGAACGGAACGGGTGGATGGCCTTGGGGCTGGGCTATGTAGGTTGGGATGCCGGCGGTCCATTCGATGCGCAGGAATTCGAAGCTTGCGGTCTTGGCGCCTTTAACGGTGCGCGACATTCCCAGCAGCAGGTCGCCGCGCGGCGCCAGCCAGGTTTCTTCGATGAACTCGCCGTTGCGATCGGAGCACCAGTGGCCGGCGAACCAGTCGAGGGTGGCGGGTTTGGCGCTGGCGAAGGCGCTGATCGAAATTATCGCGGCGGCCGCAAGGGCGGGAAGCTTGTTTGTGGTCATGCGGCGCATTGTGCCGCCGCGCCGGCCGTGCCGGCTTGAACAAATGCGCAGCCGTGTTTAATTAGCGCATGGATTATCAAGAGCATCCGGTTCCTGACAACCTGCAACGGCACATCGCGTGTGTGTGGCGCCTCATCGATGACAATCCGCGTGCCGGCATCAACACCATCTACCCCGACGGGCGCTGCGAGCTAATCGTTCAACTTGGCGGGCGTTCGCGGCTCTGGGACGCCATCGATGGCTGGCACGAACAGGCGCCGACATTGTTTGCCGCGCAACGCGTGACGGCGGTACAGTTCGAGCCGGTCGGCGTGCTCGACGATGTGGGTATTCGGCTGCAACCCGCGGCCTCGACTTTGGTGACGCGCGATCTCGCCAGCTTGCGCGATCGGGTCGTGGATCTCGCTTCGATCGATGCGGAAGCGAGCGCGGCACTCGCGCCCGCCGCACGGGAATTCGCCGCCGGCGGAATGGCGCCATTGTGGGAGTTGTTTTCGCGGCTGTGTTCGCGCCGCGCCATCGATGTGAAGGTCGAGAACGCGGCGGCGCAGCTCGATTCCGACGGCGGCCAGACGAAGATCGAGGCGATCGCGAAGGCCGCTTCGCTCAGCGTACGTTCGCTCCAGACCCGCTTTCTCGCGAACGTCGGCCTCACTCCGAAGGAATTCGCCGGGATTCAACGCCTGCAGTCGACGCTGCGCGCGCTCGACGGCCAGACTCCGCTCGCCGACCTCGCCACCGATTCGGGATTCTCCGATCAGGCGCACGCCACGCGCGCGATCAAACGTGTCACGGGCCTGACCCTTTCGCGATTGCGTGATGAGCTGCGGCGCAATCGGGACGGCAACGCGGCGATCGAGATCGCGGCCGCGTTTGTGCGTGGTTACGCCTGAGACTGCGGCGCGTGGGGAATGGAGCGGTCGTGCCAGCGCCGAGCGAAGAACCAGAACACCGATGCCAGCGAGGTGAACGCGAGCGAGGTCCAGGCGATCCATTCGAGTTTCGGCAGGACCAGTGGCGCGACGACGCCGAGAGTGCAGGCGGTGAGCACCAGCGCGACGAACGATTGCGCCGCGGCGGCGGTGCCGCGCGCAGCCGGGAACAGATCGAGCATGCGCAGGGTGAGCACCGGGAACGCGAACTGAGCGCCGATCGCGGCAAAGAAGAGAATTCCCTGCTGGAGGCCGCGCGGCGGATTGGCGAGCGCGAGATGCATGAGCACGCGGATCGCCGCAGCTGCGAACGTCAGCCCGAAGCCGAATCGCACCTGCTTCGCGAGATCCATGTGGCCCGCGACCCGCGTCGAGATGAGCGCGCCGGTGAGGATGCCGCCGATCACCGGCAGGAACAGTTGCCAGTAGGACGTTTCGCCCAGCTGCCAGTGGTGCTCGATGATCGCGGGCGCGGAACCGATGAAGCAGGCAAGCGAGGAGAAATTCACGGCGGCGGCGAGCGCCAGCATCAGGAATTCGGGATGTCGCAACACGGTCGCCGAGGTGGTCGCGAGGTTGCGTGCGTTGAACGGAATACGCGCCGCAACCGGATGTGTTTCCGGCAACCGCCACCAGGCCGAGAACGAAAAGACGATGCCGCAGATCACCATGACCGCGAACACGGCGCGCCATCCGTAGGCGACGTGCACCCAGCCGCCGATGACCGGCGCAACCGCGGGCGCGATGCTGAAGATCATCGTCGTCATGCTCATGAGGTGCTGCGCGCGCGGCCCCTCGTAGAGATCGCGGATCACGGCGCGGCCGATGACCACGCCGACGCCGGCGGTGGCGCCCTGCAGGATACGGGCGGCGATCAGCGCGTAATAGTTAGGCGCGAGCATGCAGGCGATGGAACCGACGGTGTACAGGACCATGCCGCCGATCATCACCGGCCGGCGTCCGATCGCATCCGACAGTGGGCCGTGCACCAGCGAGGCGAACGCGAACGTCAACATGTACGCGGTGAGCACTTGCTGGAGCTGCCAGGCGTTGACGCCGAGCCCCCGCTCCATCGCGTGAAATGCCGGGAAAAACGTGTCGATGGAAAACGGGCTGACCATCGACAACCCGCCGAGTAACACGGCGAGCATCGCGTAACCGGGTAGTTTGTGTTGCAAGCGGTGGAGTTACCTTAGGCGCCGGGCCGCAGTGCCTGCAGGAACGCAGCGGCATCCTGCCCCCTTTCCAGCACTTCGACCAGCGCGGATCCGACGATGACGCCGGCCACGTGACCCTTCAGTTGTTCTACCTGCTCACGGCTGCGGATGCCGAAGCCCGCACATACCGGCAGTTTCGCCGCGGCGCGCACGGCGTCGAGATACCGCGTCACTTCTCCCGGCACCGCCGCCGTGCGGCCGGTCGTCCCGGTCATCGTGACGGCGTAGACGAAGCCCTGCGTCGCGGCGCACAACTTGGCCAGGCGCGCGGGCGGGGTGACGGGCGTCACCATCTGGATGAGCGCGAGGCCATGCGCGTCGAGTGCCGTGCGGAAGTCCGCGCTCTCCTCGAGCGGCAGATCGGGAATGATGAACCCGCACACACCCGCCCCGGCCGCGGCAGCGGCCAGCTCGGCGAAACCGAAGGCCAGCAGTGGATTCAGGTAACTCATCAGAACCAGCGGAGCGGCGGGCAATGAGCCTGCCGTTTGCATCGCGGTCAGCTCGCCTAACAACCAGCGCAGCGTGAAACCCTGGCGCAGCGCCTCGCGGCTCGATCGCTGGATGGTCATGCCGTCGGCCATCGGATCCGTGAACGGAACGCCGATCTCGACGACATCCGCCGCGTTGCCCACCTCGGCAAGGTGCGCGCGGAATTTTTCGCGGCTGGGAAACCCCGCGGTAATGAACGCCACGATCGCGGTCTGGCCTTTGGCGGCCAAAACGGCCGCGCTGATTTTTTCGCTGGGAGTCATGATTGTTTGGCTTCCGCTAGCACGGTGCGTTGCAGGGTGGGCATGTCTTTGTCGCCACGACCGGAAAGGCCGATCAGTATTTTCTTGCCGGGATGCAGCTTCGCCCAGCGCTTGGCGCCGGCGAACGCATGCGCGGATTCGATGGCGGGCAGGATGCCCTCGGCGCGGCAGCATTCCGTGAGCGCCTCGAGGGATTCATCGTCGGTGGCGGCTTCGTAACTCACGCGCCCCGCCCACAACAACAATGAATGCTCCGGGCCGACGCCGGGATAATCGAGACCGGCGGAAACAGAGTCGGTTTCCTGGATCTGCCCGTTTTCGTCCTGCAGCAACAGCGAATACGCGCCCTGCAATACGCCGGGCCTGCCGTACGCGAGGGTGGCGGCGTTCTGCCCCAGTCCCTTGCCCTTGCCACCCGCTTCGATGCCGATGATCTCCACCGACTTGTCGCCGATGAACGGATGGAAAATGCCGATGGCGTTCGATCCGCCACCCACACACGCGATGACCGCATCCGGCAAGCCGCCGGACTGCGCCAACATCTGCGCACGGGCTTCCTTGCCGATGACGGTCTGCAGCTCGCGCACCAAATACGGGTACGGGTGCGGGCCGACGGCCGAACCGATGATGTAGAACGTGTCAGTCGGATTGCCGACCCAGTCGCGGAACGCCTCGTCGATGGCGGCGCGCAGTGTCTGGTCGCCGTTGGTCACGGGCACGACGGTCGCGCCTAACAACTTCATGCGGCCGACGTTGGGCGCCTGGCGCTCCATGTCCACCGCGCCCATGTAGACCGTGCACGGCAGGCCGATGCGCGCGCAGGCGGCGGCGCTCGCCACCCCATGTTGACCGGCACCGGTTTCCGCCACGATCCGCGTTGCGCCCAGGCGCTTGGCGAGCATTGCCTGCCCGAGCGCATTGTTGATCTTGTGCGCCCCGGTGTGCGCGAGGTCTTCGCGCTTGAGCCATACCTCCGCGCCCCAGGCCTGCGACAATTTGCCGGCGTAGGTGAGCGCAGTCGGGCGTCCGACCCAGCTCGACAACTCGCGCGCGAGCTCGGCCTGGAAGTCGGCGCGATGCAGGTGCTCCTTCATGCCGGCTTCGAGTTTCTCGAATGCGGCGAACAGGGTTTCGGGCACGTATCGGCCGCCGAACGGGCCGAACCGGCCGCGCTCGTCGGGATACCTGCCTGCCAGCTCGTCGGCCAGTAGTTTGGCCGGGTCAAGCGATTTATCCATGGGCTTCATTTATTCAACTCCAGCGCCGCCATACGTGCGGCGGCCACGAACTGTTCAATTTTGTTGGTGTCTTTGATGCCGGGCTCGGCCTCGACGCCGCTCGACACGTCCACGCCATAAGGGCGCACGTGACGAATCGCAGCGGCGACGTTGAGCGGATCGAGGCCTCCGGCCAGGATGACTTCGACGTGCCGCGCGAGATCGGCGGCCATGTCCCAGTCGGTCGTCTGCCCACTGCCGCTCAGCGGCCCTTCGAACAACACCCGGCGCGGCATGGCACAGGTTGCGTGTGGCCCCGGTCGCATCACCGGCAACACACTCAAGCTCTGCGGCAGGTTCAGCGCATCGATGTCGTCGATATCCGTCTGCAGGATGTCGGGCTTGAAGTCGCGCAGGATCTCATCGACTTCAGCGCGCGTGGGATGGCGGGTCACCGCGACGCAGGCCAGCTTGTGGCGGGCGGATGCCGCGAGTTCATTCGCGCGCGCCGTCGTCAGGCGGCGCACCGACGGCGCGAACACGAACCCGATGGCGTTCACTTCGCAGGCCAATGCCGCCGCAACCGCGGCTGGCGTCGTCATTCCGCACAGCTTGATGAACGGCGGCCTCATGCGCGTCCCGCCACCAACGAAGCTCGCGCGGCCACCATCGCGCGCGCCTCAGCGAGCATGGCGCGCGTCAACGCGTCGGGGTCCGGCGCGGACATAAGGGCGCTGCCGACGAGCGCGAGGTCGTAACCATTCGCGGCGGCGCGCGCGGCATCGGCCGCGGTCGCGACACCGCTCTCGGCGACGCGCCGAACCGTGGTGGGTAGTGAGGCGGACAGGGCATCGAGCCTGCCGGGGACCACCTTGAGCGTGGCGAGATCGCGCGAGTTGACGCCGACCATCAACAAATCGGCATGGCGGCGGCGCGCATCCACCAGCGCGTGCGCCAATTCGATGTCCGGCGCGTCGAAGGCTTCGAGCAGCACGAACATGTCGAGCTCGAGCGCGGTGTCGATCAGTTGCTCGAGTTCCACGCGCGGCAACATGCGCAGGATGGCGAGCACACCACCGGCACCCGCAACCCGGCCTTCGAGCACCTGGTAGCCGTCGACGAGAAAATCCTTGCGCATCGCGGGCACGTCGAGGGCGGCCAACGCCTGCGCGCCGTCGGCGAGATCGCCGAGCGAACCATCGAAGCGGCTCGGCTCGGTGAGAATGGAGACCGCGGCGGCGCCGGCACGCGCGTACGCCGCGACTCGTGCGCCGATATTTTCCTCGGCGGCGGACTTCAGCAGGCCGACGGCCGGTGAACGCAGTTTCACTTCGGCGATGAGGTCGAACGCGCCCAGCTTGAGCCTGGGCGTCGACGGCAGGTCCGCGATACGCGCGCGCAGCTCGCGCGCCGGCAGTTCGCGTTGCGCGGCGTGGGAGCGTGCGCGGCTCGACTCGGCCATTCCCGACAGGAAATCTCCGCTCACAGGCCGGCCCCGTTGCCGAACGCAGCCAGCGCGTCCAGCGTCTTGCGCGCGGCGCCGCTGTCAATGGCGTCGCGCGCCAACGCGACGCCGTCCCGCGGATCGTCGACGCGTCCGACGATCTCGAGCGCCAGCGACGTGCCTAACAACAACGCGTCGCGATGCGGGCCGCGATCGGAACCGTCGAGCACCGCGCGCAGGGCGCGGGCATTCGACGCCGCGTCGCCGCCGGCCAGATCGCGCGCGCCACACAGGTCGAGACCGTAGTCCGAAGGACTGCGAATCGAGGCCTTCACTTCACCGGGCCGGACGTCGAGCACGGTGAACGGACCCATTGGGGTCGGCTCGTCCCAGCCTTCGGCGCCATGAACCACGAACGCGCGCTCGATGGGCAGGCCGGCCAGCGCGTCGGCCATCAACTGCGCGGTGGGCAGGTTGAACGCGCCGGTGAGCTGGAACAGCGGCGCCGCGGGGTTGGTCAGCGGTCCCAGGATGTTGAACACGGTGCGCACACCCAGCGCCTGGCGGATCGGGCCGATGGCCTTCATGGCCGGGTGGTAGTGAGGCGCGAACAGGAACGTGAATCTGGTGGCGGCGAGACAGGCGCCGGCGGCCGCCTCGTCCAGTGGCATTTTGAGGCCGAGTTGTTCGAGCACGTCGGCGCTGCCGGACTTGCTCGAGACGGAACGATTGCCGTGTTTGACGACGTCCACGCCGCAGGCGGCCGTCAACAGCGCCGCGCCGGTAGATAGGTTGAAGCTGCCCGAAGCGTCGCCGCCGGTGCCGACGATGTCGATGGCGCGCGGCGCGGTCCGGATCGCGGGCTTTCGGGCCAGCGCGCGCATGCCGCGCGCGAAGCCTCGCAACTCATCCGCGGTTACACCCTTGGCCCGCAACGCGGCCAACAATGCGCCGGCGAGCGGCGGCGGCGTATCCGCGGCGATCAATGCGCGCAGCAATTCACCCGCCGCGGCCTCGTCGAGGTTCTTGCCCGACAGCAGGTGCTCGAGCGTCTCGCGCAAAATCACTGCCGGCCCCCGGTCATCTTGAGGAAGTTGCCGATCAGCGCCGGACCGTCGGGCGTCAAGACGCTTTCCGGATGGAACTGCACGCCTTCCACTTTGAGCTCGCGATGGCGCACACCCATGATTTCGCCTTCCGGAGTGCGCGCGGTCACTTCGAGGTCCGCGGGCAACGAATCGGGCCTGGCGATCAGCGAGTGATAACGGCCGACCTCGGCCGGTTGCGGCAGGCCGGTGAACAGACCCTTGCCATCGTGTGTCACCGGTGAGGTCTTGCCGTGCATCAGCCGGCCGGCTCTAACCACCTTGCCGCCGAAGACTTCGACGATGGATTGGTGGCCGAGACACACGCCGAACACCGGCACGGCGCCCGCGAACGCGCGGATCATGTCCATGCTGACCCCGGCGTCATACGGCGTGCCGGGTCCGGGCGAAATGCACAGGTGTGTCGGCGCGGCGGCCCTCGCCTGCTCCACCGTGATTTCATCGTTGCGGCGTACGTCGACTTCCGCGCCGAGAATCATGAACGCCTGCACCAGGTTGTAGGTGAAGGAGTCGTAGTTGTCGATCAACAGCAGACGGACACTCATAAGCCTTCCGCCGCGAGTTTCAGCGCGCGTGCCATGGCGCCGCTCTTGGCGAGCACTTCTTCGTACTCGGTGGCGGGCACGCTGTCGGCGACGACACCCGCGCCGGCCTGGTAGCTGTATTCGTCGCCACGAAACACCAGCGTGCGAATCGTGATGGCCTGGTCCATGTCGCCGCGCGCGCCGAAATAGCCGACGGTTCCGCCGTACAGGCCGCGACGTACCGGTTCGAGTTCGTCGATGATTTCCATGGCGCGTACCTTCGGAGCACCGACCAGTGTGCCGGCGGGAAAGGTTGCCGCGAACAGATCGAACGCGTCTCGACCCTGCGCGAGCTGGCCCTTCACGCCGCTGACTATGTGCATGACGTGGCTGTAACGCTCGATGACGCGGAACGGGTCCACGTGCACCGTGCCCGCACGGGCGACGCGGCCCAGATCGTTGCGCGCCAGGTCCACCAACATCACGTGTTCGGCGTTTTCCTTCACGTCCGCCAGCAAGTCGATCTCGTGTTGCGTATCGGCGGCGGGATCGTCGGCGCGCGGGCGTGTCCCCGCGATCGGCCGAAGTTGCGCCTCGCCGCGGGCATTGACCTTGACCAAAGCCTCGGGCGAGGACCCGACCACGGTCACGTCGCCCAGTTTGCAGTAGTACATGTAGGGAGAGGGGTTGATGAGCCGCAGCGCGCGGTACGCCTCGAACGGGTCGAGCGAATGCCGGCCGGCAAAGCGCGATGACAGCACAAGCTGGTAGACGTCACCGGCGGCGATGTATTCCTGGGTGCGTTTGACCCCGGCGATGTATTCGTCGCGCGACAATGAACCCATCGCCGGCGAATAACGCTCCGCCGAACCCGCGCCCGGGATCGTGTAGTTAGTAATACCGCCGCGCAGCGCACGGATGACTTCGCGGCGCAGCGCCTGGCGCTCCACTTCACTGCCGGCATGCAACAACGCGATGCCGCGTGTCAGGTGGTCGAACACCAGCATGGATTCGGGCGCGACATAGTGCAGATCCGGCACCGGGTTGTCCGCGCGCGCGTTCGATGGCAGGCGTTCGAAGTAACGCACCACGTCGTACGAGGAATACCCGACCAGGCCGCCGGCCAGCGGCACACCGGCCATCTCCGGAAGGGGCCGCGGCGCGGCGCTGAGCGCCTTGCGCAGAGCGTCTAGCAACTCGGCCTTTGACGACGGGCGCGGCAACAGGGCGCTGCCGACCTGCAATCCGGTCGCATCGAGTTTGACCTCGAGGCCGCTGCCGAGCCCGATGAACGAATAACGCGCGAGTCGCTCGCCGCCCTCCACGCTTTCCAGCAGGAAGCGTGGGTTGAAGGCACCGAGTTTGGCGAACGCCGACACCGGGGTGTCGAGGTCGCCGGCGATGTCAAAGGGCGGTTTCACCGCTGTTTCTCCATTTCTTTTCGTGCAGACAACAAAAAACCCATCTCAGGCATTACCGGAGATGGGTTCTTTTGAAAGACGTTCTGATCAGGTCAGACGCGTAAACAACTGGGCCCACTCCTTATTGGAGGCGCCACCACCAGACATTGCTGAGCGTGTTCACGTTCATCGGGCGGCGAGTATCGCCGTGCGTTCGAGGTGGCGTCAAGGCTTGGCCGTTCTTCCCGGTCTCACTTCCTGGGCTTCGCACACTTCTGTCCGATCTCTTCGACCATGTCGCGGCCGAATTGCAGGGCGGCGGGCGATTCGGTCATCTGTTTCCCGGCGATCTTGCGTCCCAGGTCCGAACTGGCGTAAGCGGAAATGGCATCCCGATCTTCCGGCGATATGTCTTCCACGCCCGCTATCTTGGGCAGGCCAGACTCCTCACCCAACGAGGCACGCAGCCGGCGGAATGTCCCCTCCACGAATTTCACACCCGCCGACGACTGATAGAAGGTGAGCGCGGTTTCGATCTCGGAAGGCGTCAGGACCTGTTCGACCACGCGCGAAAACCGCGCCGTGAAATTCTTGTAGTCGACCCGTTTGAGGCAGCCTGCGCCGGCACCGGAGTAACTCTCGACGGCGTCACTGGCAAAGGCCCGTTTGGCCGCGCTCACGGCGAGCTCGTCCGAACGCATGGCGCGCACGAGAGTTTCCGCACGGGAGGGCGATTCCGCGGGCGCGGCGCCCACCGTCGCGGCCAGGGACAACATCAGCAGCAAATACACGGTGGTTTTCATAGAGCGTCGCGGCGTGGAAATAGTGGCAAACTCCGGGGCCGAAATATAACGCCCGCAACACACAGAGAGAAACAGTGATGGCGCGTCAATTGATCTCTTCAGGTTCGACTTTCGAAAAGAGCATCGGTTATTCGCGGGCCGTGGTCGACGGCGAGTGGATTTTCGTCTCCGGCACCACCGGCTTCGATTACTCGAACATGACGATCAAGGACGATGCCGTGGCGCAATGCGAGCAGGCACTGCGGAACATCGAGACTGCGCTCCGCCAGGCGAAATCGGGCTTCACCGACGTCGTACGCGTGCACTACCTGATGACCGATGCGTCAGATTTCGAGCGCTGCTGGCCTGCCATGGGCAAGACCTTCGGCGCAGTCAGACCGGCCGCCACCATGATGGTGGTGGGCCTCGCGGATCCACGCATGAAAATCGAGATCGAAGTGACCGCGCTGCGGCGCAAGCCGGCGCCGCGCAAGAAGCAGGCGAAGAAACCCGCGCGCAAGAAGTGAGGATCAAACCCGGGCGTGTCAGAATCGGCGCCGGACTCTCAAGGTGACGCGGCCCGCCCAGGCCCGTTTGCATACATGAAAACCGACTACGAGAAGTTAGGTGCCCTTTACCTCGGCCGCGAATACGACGCCGCCAGTGGCGCGCTCAAGGACGACCTCGTCCTCTACGACTCGAAGGACCTGACCACACACGCGGTGTGTGTCGGCATGACGGGCTCGGGCAAGACCGGCCTGTGCCTGTCGCTGCTCGAGGAGGCCGCCATCGACGGCGTGCCCGCGATCTGCATCGACCCGAAAGGCGACCTCGGCAACCTGATGTTGACGTTCCCGAATCTCGCGCCGGCGGATTTCGAGCCGTGGGTCGACGCCGGTGATGCCGCGCGCAAGGGCCAGAGCATCACCGACTACGCCGCCGCGACCGCTGAGTCATGGAAAAAAGGCCTCGCCGAATGGGACCAGCAGCCGGAGCGTATCGGCAAGTTGCGCGCCGCCGCTGAGGTTTCCATCTACACGCCGGGCGCCGAGACCGGGCTGCCCTTGTCCGTGTTGCGTTCGTTCGCACCCACCGCCGGGTCGGGCGGAGGACAGTCCCCTGCGGGGACAGTCCCCGATCTCCAGGATGGCGCACTACGCGACCGGGTGGGCTCGGTGGTCTCCGGCCTCCTGAGCTTGTTAGGCATCGAAGCCGATCCGATCGGCTCGCGCGAACACATCCTGCTGTCGAACGTTCTCGAAAGCGCGTGGCGGTCCGGGTTGTCGCTCGACATGACCGGTCTGATCCAGGCAGTGCAGAAACCGCCGTTCGACAAACTCGGCGCTTTCGATCTCGAAACGTTCTTCCCCGCGAAGGACCGTCTCAAGCTCGCGATGCAGATCAACAATCTCATCGCATCCCCGGGCTTCGCCACCTGGATGAAGGGCGAGCCGCTCGACGCCCAACGCCTGTTGTTCACGCCGGATGGCAAGCCGCGCATCTCCGTCATTTCCATCGCGCATCTCAACGACGCCGAGCGGATGTTCATCGTGACGCTGGTGCTGAACGAAGTGATCGCGTGGATGCGCACGCAGTCGGGCACTTCATCCCTGCGCGCCATCTTCTACATGGACGAGATCTTCGGGTTCTTCCCGCCGACGGCGAACCCGTCGTCCAAACAGCCCATGCTCACGTTGTTGAAGCAGGCCCGGGCCTTCGGGCTGGGCGTCGTGTTGGCAACGCAGAACCCGGTCGACCTCGATTACAAGGGGCTCGCCAACTGTGGTACCTGGTTCATCGGCCGGCTGCAGACCGAACGCGACAAGATGCGTGTCATCGAAGGATTGAAGTCGGCGCTGGCCGGCGGTGAGGACGGCGCGGATCTCGAAGGATTGATGTCGAACCTGAGTCAGCGCGTCTTCCTGATGCGCAATGTGCACGAAGACGCGCCGGTGCTCATGAAAACCCGCTGGGCGCTGTCCTATCTGCGCGGCCCGCTCACCGGCCCCGAGATCGCGCGCGTAATGGCGCCGCGCAAGGCGGCGGTACAGGCCGCCGCGACGCAGACTAACTACACAGGCGACCCGCCAGCCGCCGCGGCGGCGAACTCCCGGCCCGCGGTGGGCACCGGTATCAACGAATATTTCCTCAAGCCCACCCAGGGCGCAGGCGCGGTGCTTTACAAGCCCATGGTCGCCGGTTTCGCGAAACTGCATTTCGTGGATTCGAAACTCGCGCTCGACGAATGGCAGACCGCCGGCTGGCTCGCGCCCCTCGACGATGGCGGCGGCAACGCTTCCTGGCAAGACGCCGCGCAGAGCGCCGATCTCAAGTCGCGATTGGGCGCCGCGCCCGAAACCGCAGCCGAATTCGGCGATCTGCCGGGCGCCGCACTGCGCCCGGCCAGTTACGCGGGCTGGGCCAAGAGCCTGCAGGCGCACCTCTACGAAACCGCGCGCGCCAACCTCCTCGTCTGCGACGCGTTCAAGACTTCCTCCAGGGCCGGCGAGTCCGAAGGCGACTTCCGCGCGCGGCTCACGCTCACGGCCCGCGAGCAGCGCGACGCCGCCGTCGCGGTTCTGCGCAAGAAGTGGCAGGCCAAACTACTGCAGCTTCAGGACCAGATCCGCCGCGGCGAAGAACGTCGCGAACGGGAGAAGAGCCAGCTTTCGCAGCAGCGCATGCAGACCGCCGTATCCATCGGCAGCTCGATTCTCGGCGCGTTGCTCGGACGCAAGGCGATCTCCGCCACGAACATCGGGCGCATCGGGACCGCCGCACGCTCCGCCACGCGTATGGGTCACGAATCGCAGGACGTGACGCGCGCGGAGGAAAGCCTCGAAGTGCTGCAGCAGCGGCTCGAGGATACGAAGCGCGAGGTGGATGCCGAGGTCGCGCGTCTCGAAACCACGCTGGACGCGAGCACCGCGGTGCTGCGCCCGGTCGAAATTCCAGCTCGCAAATCCGACATCGCCGTCGGCGAGGTGGCGTTGGTGTGGGTGCCGTGGCGCAAGGGCGCCGATGGTTTCCCCGCGCCGGCGTACGTCTAGAAACACAGGAGAGCCGCATGAAAGAGCTCGTGGACATGTTGACCCAGAACCTCGGTATCGACGGCAAACAGGCCGAAGGTGGCGCGGCGGTGTTGTTCAACGCGGCCAAACAAAAACTGGGTGGCGCGGAATTCGGCAAGCTGCTCGGGGACGTGCCGGGCCTTTCCGATCTCCTGCACAAGGCGCCGGCGGCCGGCGGCGGCGGATTGGGCGGAATGTTGGGTGGGCTCGCGGGCGCGATGGGCGGCAATGCCGGCCTCATCGCGAACATCATCAGCGGCTTCAGCAAGCTCGGCCTGAAGGCGGACGACGCCAGGAAATTCGTGCCGGTGATCCTCACGTTCCTGCGCGCCAAGGTCAGCCCCGATGTGGTGTCGAAGCTGGAACAGACACTGAAAGCCTGAGGAAACTCACGCCCCATGCCCTCATTCGATGCCGTCTCCGAGCTCGACAGTCATGAGCTCACCAATGCCGTCGACCAGGCGAACCGCGAGCTCACGCAGCGGTTCGACTTCAAGGATCTCGGCGCGATCTTCGAGCTCAACGAAAAAGAGATGACCGTAACCATGAAGGCGCCGTCGGAATTCCAGCTGCGCCAGATGCTCGACATCCTGACGCAGCGGCTCGGCAAACGCGGCATCGACGTGCGCTGCATGGAGAAGAAGGACGCGGTTACAAACCTTGCCCAGGCGCGCCAGGACATCGTGATGCGTCACGGCATCGATGCCGACTCGGGCCGGAAACTACAGAAAATCGTAAAAGAATCAAAGCTCAAGGTGCAGGCTTCGATCCAGGGCGACAAGCTGCGCATCACCGGCAAATCGCGCGACGATCTGCAGGCGGCGATGGCGCTGCTGCGCAAGTCGGAGCTCGACCGCCCGCTGCAGTTCAACAACTTCCGCGACTGACCCGGCGTGAACTATCCAGCCGCGCGCAGCTTGATGGCGAAGGTGTACCGGCCGATTGGGCAGTTGCGATTGGGCGGTTTGCCGGCGTGACGGATTGCGCCATCAAACAACAGCAGTCGGCCGGGTCTGGGCGACACGGCGATTTGCGCATCCCCTTTTGAATCATAGAACAGCGTTTCACCACCCCATTCCCGATCCCAGCTTTCACAGAGGAACCAAAGCGCGGTGAGTTCGCGCGTGTCCGGCAACGCATCGAGATGCGTCAGCAGCAGGTCGCCAAACGAGGCGAAGTTGGTGTAGACGCGATAGGGCAGGAAGTGCCCGTCTGGACGCACGTCCATGACCGCGCGCTCAGTTGCCTGCCAGAGCGTGGTACGCGGCAGATTCTCGAGCGGCATCTCGCAGACCCAGTGGCGCACATCGCTGGTGTCCGTAGTCGCGCTCTCCGTGCGGGTGAAGGAGGCCTGGGTTATGGCCTTGAAGTAACGTGTTGTTTCGGCAACCGGCACGAGGTCATCGAATACGAAGATGTCGTTTCCGTCGACTGTCGCCCTGCGGGTGGGCGGGTTCATTTCGTGGCTTTCTGCGGCATCGGCGCTGCCGCGCAATGCTGCCGAATGTATTCGTCATGCGACGGGAAGGTCTGTACGCGTTTTTTCACGTCGCCCGCCATCAGATCGAGTCGACGTTGAAGCTCCTGATCGGACGGAATATCCGCGAAGGGATGGTAGGACTTCGGCCGCAGGCCCTGCCCCGCCATGATGGCGAACCAACTAGGTTCCTTGAACAGCAGTCCCGCGCCGATGATGATATTCGCGTTCTCCACGTACATCTCCATCTTCTGCCTGAGCGAGTCCGGCTTGTCGATGGCGCGGCAGTGCCGCCAGAACGGCGTGTCATCACGCTCCGTGGCGGTGTAATGCAGCACCAGCAGATCGCGGATCTCGTTGTATTCCTCGAGCGCGAGCGAATTGAATTTCTCGATGGTGGCCGGATCGAAGCGGTCGCCGGGAAACATGAACAGGAAGCGCGCGATCGAAGACTGGATCAGGTGGATGCTGGTGGATTCCAGCGGCTCGAGAAAACCGCTCGCCAGTCCGATGGCCACGCAGTTCTTCTTCCAGGTTTCCTTGCGGCGGCCGGCGACGAAGCGCAGCGGACGCGGCGTCGCGAGCGCAGCGCCGTCGAGCCTGCCTGACAACAAGCTCGCCGCTTCGTCGTCTTTCAGGTACTCGCTGCAGTAGACATAGCCGTTGCCAGTGCGGTGCTGCAGTGGAATGCGCCACTGCCAACCGGCTTCCCGCGCGATCGAGCGGGTGTAGGGGGTGGTGACCGCGATGCGTTCGCACGGCACGGCCATCGCACGATCGCAGGGCAGCCACTTGCTCCAGTCCTCATAACCGGCGTGCAGCGTCTGTTCGATGAGCAGGCCGCGGAAGCCCGAACAGTCGACGAAAAGATCACCTTCGATTACCCGGCCGTCGGCCAGTTTGATGGACTCGATGAAGCCGTCTTCGCCGTCCTGCCGCACGTCGACCACGCGGCCTTCATGGCGGATCACTCCCATGGCTTCGGCGCGCTTGCGCAGGTATCCGGCGTACAGGCCGGCATCGAAGTGGAATGCGTATGCCATCGGCGGCAGCGGCAGTCGATCGTCAGGCCGCGGCAAGCCGTACCGATTCTGCGCACACGCCTCGGTGTGCATGTTGAATACGCCCGCCGGCATCGTGCCGCCCTGCGCGCGATGCCGCAGCCAGAAATGATGGAAGTAGATTCCATGCATCTGCACGCCGTAGAAGCCGAAAGGGTGGAGGTACGACTCCCCGCGCTTGTGCCAGTCGACGAATTCGATGCCGAGCTTGAAGGTCGCCTGCGTGGCGCGCATGAATTCGGCTTCGTCGATCTGCATGGAGCGGTTGAAATCGCCGATCGGCGGAATCGTGGCTTCACCAACACCCACCGTGCCGATTTCTTCGGACTCGACCAGCGCGATGGAATTCCGGCCGCCCATCGTCTTTGCAAACGCTGCCGCAGTCATCCAGCCCGCGGTGCCCCCGCCAACGATCACGATTTTCCTGACCGGTCCGCGCTTCATCTTGGTCTCACTACCTGGCCCTTGATGTAATCGATGTGCCTCGGCATCGATGCGGCGAGTTGCTGGATCTGCGCGCGCAACGTCGCCAGCGTCTGGCTGGTGAGCGACTCGAGGCGCAGTCGAACCTGCAACTCGATGGCATCGGGACGCAGGCCGCTGCCCATCAACAACCAGGCCCAGTCCAATTCCTCGAACGACTCGAAGTCGAGTAACTCGATACGTGCATTCGCTCCGAACAGATCGAGTTTGTCGGTGAGGCGCGCTGGCGCGCGTTCTGCGCGCGTCGCCTCCCAGAACTCGCCCGACCGCCCGGGCCCCGCGCGGTAATGTGCCAGCGTGAAATCGCGCAACGCATCCGCTTGTTCGGCCATCACGCGATTGTATTCATCGCGCTCGACCGCCGTGACGCCGTGTGCCGGAAATATTTCGATCAGCGTCGCCAACCCGAGCTGCCCGAAGTGCAGCTCGGCCCCTGCCAGCGGCTCGAGCTCGACGGCGGCGGTTCCGAGCGCAACGCAATTGTGTTCCCAGCATTTGCGGCGGCGGCCGGATGAGAAACGCCTGAGGACAGGCGCGGGGCTTTCACCCGGCGCGTACATTCGCAATTCGGCGAGCGCCGCGTCGTCGCTCTGAAAGGCGCTGCTGTAGGCGTAACCGGCCATGCCGGAGTTGGCGAGTGGCGCGCGCCACAACCAGCCAGCCGTGGCGGCGGTAGTTTGAGTAACGGCCGACGGCGCGGATTGTGCCGGGGTAAATGTGGAAAGCATGCGATCGCAAGGCAGCCAGCCAGACCAGTCGTCGCGCTCTCCTGCGCAGATGCAGCTCATCAACTGGGCTTTCGACCCCGAGCAATCGAGGTACAGATCGCCGCTGATTTCCTCTCCGTTCGAGAGTTGAAGCGCGGCGATGGCGCCGTCGGACAGCGTGACATTGGCTATTGGCGAATCGATGCGACGCACCCCGAGACGCCGCGCGTGCTCGCGCAGATACGCGACATACGATTTCGCTTCGAGATGGAATCCATAGGTGAAGCTCGACGTCAGAGTCTTCTCGCTGCCCATGGGGCGGGCGAAGCGACCGAGCCGGGCCGCCACGGCGGCCAGCGAATACGGCTCCGGACTTTCAGGACGACCGGCGAGCGATTCGATCAACAGGAGTTTGTAGAACGGCGCACCGCTGATCTGCGGCCCGATCTGCCCATGTGCATGCAGAAAGCGGCTGTCGCGCCCCTGCCAGTTCACGTGCTCGCTCGCCAGCTTGAACGTGGCGCCGGTATGCGCGATGAGATCCGTCTCCTGCACGCCTAACAAGGAGTGGATACCACGCTGCGATGGCAGGGTCCAATAGCCCACGGGGTCGTCGTCCGGAGCGCCACCGTCGACCACCGTGATCTCGAGCGCGTCTTTTCGGAAGGCGCGCATGAATGCAGTTGCGGCGATCCACGCGATCGCGCCGCCGCCGACGACGATCAGGCGCCTGACGGCATTGCTCACGGAACCGCCATCATCGGTCTGGACGCCGGACAGTACTGGCTCAGGAACTCCTCGTGCGTTGGCATGCGCTCGGCGGACTTTTGAACCTGCTCGTGCACGGCCCGGAGTTGGTGCTGGAGTTCGGGGCCATCGAGTCCGTCGGCCAGTCGATCCCATGAGCGCGGCATGACGCGTTGTCCCAGGTAGACGGCCAGCCAGCTCGGCTCGAGGAACAAGCCGTCCTTGTACGTCACGACGCGTCCGCGTTGCCGGAACAGCTCCATCTTGTGTTTGAGGCTGTCCGGCACATCCATCGTGCGGCAGTAATCCCAGATCGGCGCGTCATCCCGCTCGGTGGCGTGATAGTGCAGGATGAGAAAATCCCGCACGCGGTCGTATTCCATTTCCATCCATCGGTTGAAGGCGTCGACAGTGCGTGGATCGAATTTTCCGGCCGGCCGCTGCGAAGCATCGGTCAGGTAGTCGATGAGATTCGTGATTGCGATCTGGATCAGATAGATACTGGTCGACTCCAGCGGCTCGAGGAATCCGCCCGCGAGTCCGATGGCCACGCAATTGCGATTCCAGGTCTTGCGGCGCCTGCCGGCCGTGAAGCGCAGGAAGCGCGGCGCGGCGAGCGCCTTGCCGTCGAGCCGCGAGAGCAGCTTCGCGCCGGCCTCATCGTCGCTGATGAAGTTGCTGCTGTACACGTAACCATTGCCCGTGCGGTGCTGCAGGGGAATGCGCCACTGCCATCCGGCTTCGCGCGCGGTGGCCCGCGTGTAGGGGGTGAGCGGGCCGGAATTTTCGCAAGGAACGGCCGCGGCGCGATCGCATGGCAACCACTTGGTCCAATCGTCGTAGCCCGTGTGGAGCGCCTGCTCGATCAGTAGACCGCGGAACCCGGAACAATCGATGAACAGATCGCCGGTGACGACGGAGCCATCGGCCAGCTTCACCGCTTCAATCCAGCCATCCTCCGCGCGCAACTGAACGTCGACGATCTTGCCATCGGTGCGCCGCACCCCGCGCTGCTCCGAGAAGCTGCGCAGATAAGCCGCATACAGTGAGGCGTCGAACTGGAAGGCGTAACCGAAGGTCGACTGGACGGCGCCCGGATCGTCGGAGGGCAGCTCGAAGCGGTTCAGGCGTGCCGCGGCGATGGCCAGCGAATACTCTTCGAAAGGCGCGGCCTGCCCGTGATGCTGCGCACGCAGCCAGTAGTGATGGAATGGCACGCCCGCCATGCGGGAGCCGTAGGCGCCGAATGGATGAATATAGGAATCGCCGACGCGCGCCCAATCGGCGAATTCGATGCCGAGCTTGAATGTGGCCTGCGTGCGGGCCATCAAGTCGCGCTCGTCGATGCCGATGCGCTTGTTGAAAAAACGAATGTGGGGAAGGGTTGCTTCGCCGACACCGACGATGCCGATCTCGCTCGATTCAATGACGTGGATGTGGCGCTGATCCGGTCGTAATACCGCTGCGAACGCCGCGGCGGTCATCCAACCGGAGGTACCGCCGCCGACGATCACGATCCTGAGCGGGGAAGACATGGCGTGGTTCTCCGGGATCTGCAAAGAAAAGGGCGCGCCGTATCGTATACGGCGCGCCCTGTCCATCAGACCTGGAAGTTACTGGATTCTGTAACGAACTCCCAACTGCAAGCGCATGTCGTTCGTGAACCAGGAACGCGGCAGCTGCAGCCCTTCCTGATTGACCTGCTGGCGCAGCACGGTTTCCTGTTCGGTCAGATTCTGCGCATCCAGGAAGACATCCCAACTGTCATTGGGTTTGTAGTGTACCGAAGCGTCCAGCTGACCATAGGCCTCCTGCCAGATCGGCAGCTTGATGCAGCAGTCCGCCTGGCTCACCAGATAGTCATCGCGCCAGTTGTAGGCCAGGCGCGAGGAGAACTGATTCTTCTCGAACATGAGCACTACGTTGTACGAAGTCTTCGAGAAGCCTTCGAGCGGCAGGTTGGTGAACGAGATGTTCGTATCCTGCGTCACCGTACCACCACCCGACACGATCGAAAGGCCCGAGTTATTTACACCCTTGTTGTCCACGTACGTGAAGTTCGTCTGGATGCCCAGACCATTCCACGGCGACGGCAGGCGGTCGAAGAACGTCTGATACGCCACCTCCGCACCGGTGACCTTGGCGCCATCGGCGTTGATTGGTCGAGTCACGTTGACCGTGCGGGTCACGCCGTTGTTGGTGAGCTGTTCGTCCGACGAAGCCTTCACGATGTAGTCGTTGAACTTCTTGTAGAAGACCGCAGCCGTGAACGAACCCGAGCTCGAGAAGTACCACTCGTAAGTCAGGTCGAGCATGTCGGCCGTCGTCGGCTTGAGCTTCGGGTTACCCGTGTCCGCGCTGTAACGCGGGGTCCAGGCGAGCGGCACACTGGTGCAATCGCCGGGCACCGAATAAGTGACCGTTCCGGCGGTGCAATCGCCCTGGTCCACACCAACCGTGTAGTAGAACTTGTACAGACCCATGTCGGCACGTGACAGGCCACGCGATGCCGCGAAGCGCACGAACTGATCGTCCGTCAAACCGAAACGTACGTTCAGGCTTGGCAGGATGTTCGTGTGCGACTCGCCACCGGCTGCCGCGTACGAACCCTGGTTCTGGAACGCAATATCTCCAGCGGTCGCAAGGCTGCGCGGGTTGATGGCCGGCTGTTCCGGTGTCGGCGCACTGGGAGCTACGTACAACGGGAACTGCGCGCCACCGGTCGAGGTGACATCCGTCTTCACCCAGCGAACGCCCACGTTACCGCGCACGCTGATATTGCCGAGCTTGGCGTCTTCGCCACCGAACTTGAGCATGACGTAGCCGGCACGCGTGTCTTCAGTGACATCCAGGATTTCGACCGGGCAATACAGGCCACCGGGGCTGGTCGCGACCGCGCAGCCGCGTTCACCCAGTGCGACCCAGGAGTTGCTGCGGCCGTTGCCGTACAGCGCCTTCGTCGCATCGTAGTCGGCGACGGTCGCGTACGTCGGGTGCAGGAACACGCCGCCGTTGTAGAAGCCGCCACCCACCAGGTTGGAGCCGAGATTCTTGGGCGTGTACGTATCCGTCCAGACGCCCTGATTGAGGAAGAACGGCACATCGCCCTGCAGACCCCAAAGTGGCTGCACCGAGCCCCAGTTGTAGGTCGACCAGTTGACCTGCTGATCGCGGTCAGCCGTGCGAACGCCGACGCGCAACGAGTCGAGCCAGCCCTTGTCGATCTGTATGTCCGCGTCGATGCGCGCCGCCAACTCCGTACCGTCGCTGTCTTCGGCGTGCTCCATGGTCCATTCGTGGAAATAGTTCTGCGGATCCAGGAAGCCGCCAGGGGTAAAGCCATAACCCGTGGGAGCATCGAACGTGAATTTCGGTTTGCCGCTGCTGAGATCAAGGTTGATATCCGCCGCCGTCTTGTTGTCGGAACTGTTGTCGAAGTTGACCACCGACGACCAGATCTTCTGCACGTCGAAGTTGATTCCGATCGTTTCGTTCACGTTCCAACGCAGGTTGAACGACAGGTCTTCGGTCGTATTGGTCTGTGTCGATGCACGCGTATCAGCGCTCAGGCCAGCACCGCGGGTCGAGGGGCAAGGCTTGTTGGTGGCACCGCCCCAGGTATAGCAAACCCAGTCCGGGCTGTTGTTTGCACCGCCCTGGGTGTAGCCGTTCGGATGAGCGATCGTCGGGTTGTTTGTCGGACCCGCCCAGCCATCTGCCACATCGTTGATGACGCCGCGGACGAATACGCCCCGGCTGTCGAACTCGTACGCCGACGTACCAGCCGGATGCGTGGCGAACTCACTTCCCTGCACCAGGCCTTGCGGGGTTTGGGCGTTACCCACGCCCGAAGTGATTGAATATTCTTCCCAGTCGTTCTGATACTCGGAGCGGTTGTATTGCAGGGTCGCGAGGAGGGATTCCTCGGGGCTGCGCCACTGCGCGGAAAAGGCTCCGCCCTTGCGCGTCCGCGAGTAGGTGTTGTCGCGCAGGTCGATACCGCCCGGGATCCACTTGGTGCCGCCACCATAGGCCGCGACGTCGGTGGCATTGAAGAAGCGCAGCAGCTGCACGCCCTGCGATTCGGTGACCACGTCGGAATAAGCGGCATTCAGCATGACGCCGAATTCGCCGATGCCGGTGTCCCAACGATTGCTGACCAGCAACGAGCCTGCGGGCTTCGCATCGCGAGCCAGCGTGCCGTAGCCGACTTCTCCCGAGAACGCGCCCACGAAACCTTCGGAGTCGAACGGCACGTGCGTGCGCAGATTGACCGTGCCGGCAATGCCGCCTTCGATCATGTCCGCCGTAAGGTTCTTATAGGTATCGACACCCGACATCAATTCGGGCGAAACGTCGCCGAACGACAAGCCACGCGAGCTGTTCGCATTGAAGCTGTCGCGGCCATTGAATTCGCTGCGAACTTGCGGCAGACCGCGGATGACGACACCCGAGGGTTCGGCCGAGAAGTGCGATGTGTCGCCCGAAGCGGCAAACCGTGTGACGCTGACACCGGTCATGCGCTGCAACGCTTCGGCGACGGATTTGTCGGGGAAGGCACCGATGTCGGTCGCGGTGATCGAGTCGATCACTGTGTCCGCGTCTTTTTTCAGTTCCTGCGAGGTCTGCAATGCCTTGCGGATGCCGGTGACGAGGATTTCAGTCATGTCCTCGTCGGACTTCGTCGTTGCGGCCTTGTCCGCGGGTGTTGCGGCGTCCTGCCCGAATGCGAATGGCGCGAGTAACGTTGCGCCTACTGCGAGAATGGATAATTCGGTCGCACGCGACCTGCCGACGGCTTCACGCCGCAACCTTCTGGATGCTTTGGACACTGCAATGCCCCCCCTGTATTTAGAACGAAAGACTTACGGTTCGAATTAAACAACCGATTGTTAGAATTTTTTTGGAGTGTAACGAGATCGTCGCGACAAGCAAGACCCCTTTTGTCAATAGTTGCAGGCGGGCCTCATGTCTCGCCGAGTCATGAAATGTCATGCCATGAGTGAGAAACCCAGTGCAGAGCCCACACCGACCCGACCTGACGATCGGTTGCAACTTATTGTTTCTCTTGCCATTTCTGGCGATTTCGCCGCGGCCGCAGCAGCGGTGCGCGGGCTCACGGACAAAGTTGTCGCAAGGGACGCGTGGCGCCGTCTGAGTGAAATGAATGCAAATTTGCAACGCTGGGACGAGGCCGTCTCGGATATCGAAAATGCGCTGCAAAACGATCCCGATTCGCGCCAGTTGCGGCTGGAGCGCGCGCTGCTGCTCGAACAACAGGGCAACGATCGCGCGGCGCTGGCCGAGTTTCAGGCTTTGGCGCGCGAGTCGTGCGGCCCGCCCCTGTTGTTGGTGCACCTGGCGGCGCAGCTGTCGTGCGCCGGGCGCACGGACGAGGCGGAAGCGCTGTTGGTGGAAGGACTAACACGATCACCGGCGGACGCCGCGCTCCACAAACAACTCGCGCGCTTGCGCTGGCAACGCGGCGCCGGCCTCGGTGCGATGCGCGAGATCATGCATGCCATCGAGCGCCAGCCGCGTGAACTGCACCTGCGGCTGGTCGCCGCCGAACTACTGCGCGACGCCGGCGACGCCGGGCAAGCGCTCGGATTGTTAGAGCGCGGCCTGGAGCTGGCGCCGGGGTCGGCGGCTTTTCTCACCTCGATCGGTGTGTTGCTGCAGGGAATGAACCGGACCTGTGAGGCGCTGCCTTATCTGCGCAGGGCGAACGAAAATGCGCCGCGCTCCGTCGCGGCGCGGCGCAATCTGGTTCCGGCATTGCTGCGCACTGGCGCCCCGATCGAAGCGCGCGCCCGCTGCGACGAACTGCTGGCGCAGTTTCCGGATGACCAGATGCTGATCGCGCAGCGCGCGACCGCGCTGCGGCTGCTCGATGATGAAGAGTATCGCCGGCTGTACGACTATCCACGGCTGGTGAAGACGTTCACGCTGCGGCCCGAGGCGCCGTACGCGAATATCGCGGAATTCAACCTGGCATTCGCCCGAGCTCTCACGCCGCTGCACCGCGCGGCACAGCACCCACTCGAGCAATCTGTACGCGGCGGCTCGCAGACCGAACGCCATCTGCCGCGTACCAACCCGGCCGTCGCCGCGTTTTTCGCGATGATCGAAGCGCCGATACGCCAATACATCGCCGACCTGAATGCCGCGGACAATTCGCACCCGCTCGATCGCCGCAAGCATGCGGACTATCGCATCGCCGGTTCATGGTCGGTGCAGCTGCGCCCGGGCGGATTCCATCTCGATCACGTGCACCCACGCGGCTGGCTGAGCTCTGCCTACTACATTGCATTGCCCGGCAGCAGCGCCGCCGAGCCACGCGGCGGTTGGCTCAAGTTCGGTGAATCGGGCTTGGATATCGCAGGCTGCAGCGCCGAGCACTTCATCGAGCCCGCCGAGGGGATGTTGGTGCTGTTCCCCTCCTACATGTGGCACGGCACCGTCCCGTTCACGACGGACGGCGCGCGCCTGACGGCGGCCTTCGACGTCGTTCCAGCCTAACTATCGCTCACTTGCGGATCGTGGACTGCTTCGAGAGCACTTCAGGATCTGTGCCGAGCTTGTAGAGATAGTCGCGCCGTGCGTCGCTTCCCTGCGGCAACTTGGACAGCTCGTCGCGCTGCGCCGCGGTGAGTTCGAATTCCGTGTATCCGCGGCCGGCAAGGCAGGATTTGAGCGCGTCGGTGCGGACCCGCTGCGCGGCCATTTCCTGCGTGCGTTGCTGCATGGCGGCCCGATTGACGAAATCCGCCGAGGCGCTGTCGCGGTAGGTGCCGCCGGTGACCGATGGAGTCCCTCCCGAGCCCGCCGTGCTCCCACCTGCGGCCGCCGTGGCCGCACCGGATGCCTGCGGCGCAGGCGGGGCACCGCCGTTCTCCCCGTTGATGCCCCCGGCAGTCTTGGCGGCGTTGGAATCTGGCGTGGTGGTGGCCGCGAGTACCGCGCACTGACCAGCGTCGGTGCGGTAGTCGATCATCGAGACATCTTTACGGCCCCACGCCGTGACCGGAGTGCTGCCGTTGACCGTGCAGCCCAGCAGCACCGCAACCGCGCAAGCGACTGACAAAATTGATTTCATGTGAATTTCTCCCTTGCGCATCTCGCGCCCTGAGCTGTGACCACGCGCCCGACAAAAAGATCCACCGCGACCGTGTGCGAAGATACCTTTCTGACGCAGCGCGGTACAGACGTGACGTAATCCGGCGAGAACTAACTGATCAATTCGCGTCCGCGGGGCCGCGCGCGCGGTCGACGAGCTCACACAGGCTGGCGGCGGCGGCCAGCACCGACGGACCCATGCGGTCCATGCGCGCATCGGAGTAGGCGAGCACCCGGCCGTTGCGCACCGCGCTCATGGTCGGAAAGCGGCGCCACTGCGCCAGCCACTCCGCGCCGGATTGCGGCGGGGCAGAGATGATTATGAGGTCAGGGTCGCGCAACACCGCCGCTTCGCGGGTCACCGCCGGCGCCGCGGTCTCGAGGTCCGCGAAAACGTTGGTGGCGCCACACAACCCGAGCGCGTCGGAGATCACGTGCCGGCCGCCGATGGTGTAGATAGGCTGATCCCAGATCTGGTACAGCACCCGCAGCGGTTTCCGGCCGCGATAACGCGCGTTGATCGCGTCGAATTCGGCGCGCAGGTCGCGCGCCGCGCGCCGCGCCACCGCAGCGGTGCCGGCCAGCTCACCCAGTCGGCGGACCGAATCCGCCATGTCTTCGAGCTTCGTGACGTGAACCTGGTAGACCGGAATCTTCAGCGCCCGGATGCGATCGATACGCACGCGCTGCACGACGTCGACGGCCACGACCACCGCCGTCGGACGCAGTCCGATCAGTTGCTCGAAATCGAGCGTCTCCGCATCGCCGACGATCTGCACCCTGGCCGCCTCGGCCGGCTCATCGCTGTGCGCAATCGTGCCGACGAGGCATTTGCCGGCGCCCGCAGCGTACAACATGGCGGTCGTACCGGGCGCGAGTGACACGATGCGGCATTCGTCAGTCGCCACTGTCACGAGTTCGCGCGAGTCGTCGAGCACGCTGCGGGTGGACGCGGCTGCGGCCGGCACAGCCAACAGCGCAAGAACCACGGCAAGGCCGATTCTCATCGCGGCGGATCGTGCGGGCGCATGCCCACGTTGGCGGCGCAACCGGCGCAGCCGGTGCCGGCCGCGCGCGTGATGCGCGGCTTGAGCGAACGCTCGCGCCAGCCGGACAGCGCAGGATGTTTCGCGGCCCAGGAGTCAAGCGCCAGCAGAGCACGCAAGCGTCGCCGGGCAGGCATGAGTTTCCACACGCTGGCCGCGAACGCGACGATCACGATGGCGGCGACGATGAGCTGCTGGATCATGTGCGCTCCTACGTCCAGGCCAGGACGGCGCGGTAGGTGACGAACGCGGCCAGGTAGGCGAGCGCAAATAGATAGGCCGCCATGATGATCGGATAACGCCAGGAATTCGTTTCGCGTTTCACCACTGCGAGAGTAGACAGGCACTGCGGCGCGAATACATACCATGCCAGCAATGAACAGGCGGTGGCGAGACTCCAGGTCGCGGCAATCACCGGCGTAAGCTGGCCGGCGACATCGTTGCCCGCGGCGGACATGGAGTAGACGGTGCCGAGCGCGCTGACCGCGACTTCGCGCGCCGCGAGGCCTGGCACCAGCGCGATCGAGATCTGCCAGTTGAAGCCGATAGGTTCGAACACGTACTGGAGCATCTGTCCGAGTTTGCCGGCAAAGCTGTACTGGATCGCCGGCCCCGTCGCGTCCGGCGGCGGCACCGGATAACTCGACAGGAACCACAGGACGATCATCAACGCCAGGATGATTCCGCCGACGCGGTTCAGGAAGATTTTCACGCGCTCCCACAAGCCCAGCAACAGATTGCCGAAGTGCGGCCATTGATAGTCGGGTAGTTCGAGCATCAGCGGCGAGTATTGCCGCACGCCGGCGAACAACTTCATCAGGTACGCGACCAGTACCGCCGAGACGATACCGGCGATATACAACACGAACATCACCAGTCCCTGCAGATTGAAACCACCTACGGATTTGGCGGGGATCAACGCGCCGATCAGCAACGCGTACACCGGCAAACGCGCCGAACACGTCATGAGCGGCGCGATCATGATGGTCGTCAGACGGTCGCGCCAGCCCGGGATCGTGCGTGCCGCCATTATTCCCGGGATTGCGCAGGCGAAACTCGACAGCAGCGGAATGAACGCACGCCCAGACAGCCCCACCCCGCCCATCAACCGGTCGAGTAGATAGGCCGCGCGCGGCAGGTAGCCGGAATCCTCGAGCGCGAGGATGAACAGGAACAGAATCAGGATCTGCGGCAGGAACACCAGCACGGCTCCGGCGCCGCCGATGATGCCGTTCACGAGCAGGCTGTTCAGCGGGCCGTCGGGCAGGTGCGCGCCGGTCCAGGCGCCGAGGTTCGCCATCCCGGCGTCTATCCAGTTCATCGGCGCTTCGGCCCAGCTGAACACCGCCTGGAACATCACGAACAGGATCGCGGCGAGAACCGCGAGGCCGCCGACGGGATGCAGCAGCAGCGCGTCGAGGCGCGCGAACCAGGGGCTTTCCACAGGCGCGCGGTAACCGACCGCATCGAGCACGCCGCGCAGGTCCTTTTGCCGCTCTTCGGCTTCCTCGGCCGACGGCTCGCTCCAGGCGGGCGCCGCGATACTGCGATGTTTCAGCCAGTGGACCGGCTCGATGGCTTCGATCAGCGCATCGGCGCCACCTCGTTTCACCGCGATGGTCGGCAACACGGGCACACCGAGTTCGGCCGACAATTTCGCCACGTCTATCTTCACGTTGCGGCGCTTGGCGGCGTCCATGCGATTGAGCGCCAGCACCATCGGCAACCCGAGACTCTTCACTTCGAGAGCCAGGCGCAGGCCGATGGGCAGATGCACGGCGTCGACCACGCACACCACCAGTTCGGGCGCCGGCGCGTCGGCGACGCGGCCCAGCAAGACGTCGCGCGTTATCGCTTCGTCAAGCGTGGTGGGTTTCAGGCTGTAGGTCCCCGGCAGGTCGAGCACCCGCTGGGTGCGACCGTCGGCCGCGGTGCGTTCGCCTTCGCGCCGCTCAACCGTCACACCAGGGTAGTTAGCTACTTTCTGGCGGCTGCCGGTCAGCCGGTTGAACAGCGCGGTCTTGCCGCAGTTGGGCACTCCGACCAGCGCTATCCGCAGCGGTTTTACGGTGGCGTCCATGGGTGCGCGGAGAACCTGTGTCCGCCGGTCAGGCCGGCGCCAGCGGCGCGGCTCGTGTGATCCGCACCGCGGCGGCTTCGACGCGCCGCAACGCGAACGTGGAACCGCCGATTCGAACGGCTACCGGGTCGCCACCGAACCACATTCGCGCGATCACCTCGCAGCGCGCCCCCGGAATGAAACCCAGATCGCGCAACCGCGCGAGGATGGAATCGCTTTCTTCCGCAGTGGTGTGTAACGCAGCCCTGACGAGTCCGTTCACGACGCCACTTTCGCCACGGCGCAATTCCGCGAGCGCAATGGGTGTGGAGCTGCTCAGATCGGGCCTTTTCATGCGCAGAAGTATGGGTTTTGGGGTCGGCGAAGTAAATGCGACGGGTTCGCATTTGCGTCTGATCGCGATTTACACAGAGCTCTACTAATTGACAGATCGTCAATGCAAGGCCTAGGCTCCCGGCCCATGAGTTACATCGCCGAACGAAGACTTGAAGAGAAGGAGCGTCGCCGCACCGAGATCGTCGATGCCGCCGAAGCCGCCGGCCGCGAGGTCGGCCTCGACGCATTGACCATGGACGACGTCGCGCGCCGCGCTCGCCTGTCGCGGGCCTTGTTGTATGTATATTTCCAGGATCGTTCGGATCTCATGTTCGGTCTCGCCGAGCGTGCCATGGCGATGCTGCATGCGCGTTTTGTCGAGGCCGCCGAGCGTCATCGGACCGGCCTCGAGCAGGTCAGCGCGATGGGCCGCGCATACGTGGCATTTTCGCAGGAATTTCCCGTGCTTTTCGACGCGCTGGCGCGTTGCGAATTGCAGTCGTCCGAACCCGCCGAAGGCTCGCCGTCGGAGCAGGCCTGCGCGCTCGGTGGTGATCGCCTGCAAGCGACGCTGGTCGCGTCAATCGAAGTCGGCGTGCGCGATGGCAGCGTCCGCGCCGACCTGGGTTCTCCGATCCTCATGAGCGTGACGTTGTGGGGATTCATGCACGGAATCATCCAGCTCACCACCACGAAGGCGCATGCCCTCACGCACCATGGCGTGACCGCGAAGGCGCTGATCGACCACGCCATCAGCATGATCGAGCGCGATCTCAAAGCGTGACCCTCGATTTCCGTAACAAGGATTGTTTTGCGTCCCTTATTAGACATGCGTCCAGCAACTAAACATCTGAGAAATCTGCTTCTGCCCGGTGTGCTCCTGTGGTTCGGGTTTGCGCACGAAGCAGGCGCCCAGGCTGCGGCCGAGGCTCCCCGGCCATTGGCCGCCGTAATCGACGGTTATGTGCGCGAAGGCCTGAAGTCCAATCTGGGCCTGCGCGCCCAGTCGCTGGAAGTTGAACGCAGCGAAGCGGCGCTTGATCAGGCGCGGGCCCGCTATTTTCCCGAGCTCGCGTTCGCCACGCGTTACAGCCGCTCCGAAGGTGGCCGCAAAATCGATCTGCCGCTCGGTGATGCGTTGAATCCCGCCTACCAGACGCTCAACGACCTGCTGGTCGCGCAGGGGCAGCAACCGCAGTTTCCGGTGGTACAAAACGAGTCGATCGCTTTCCTGCGCGAGCGCGAGCAGGACACCCGCATCACGCTGCGAATGCCGCTGATCGCTCCAGCCATTCCGGCCGCCGTGCGCGCGCAGCGCGAGTTGCTGGGCGCGAGCGAATATTCGCGCCAGGCGCTGGCGCGGCGCCTGAAACGTGACATCACCGTGGGTTATCTCGCCTGGGCTTCGGCCGTGCGCACGCAGGGCATCGTCGATGCCAGTCTCGCTCTGCTGAACGAGAACCTGCGCGTGAACGATTCGCTGTTTCGCAACGGCAAGATCACGCAGGACCAGGTGCTGCGGGCGCGCGCTGAATTGCTGGCGGTGACGCAACAGTCGCGTGAGGCGCGCAACGGCGCGTCGCAATCGCAGAGTTATCTCAACTTCCTGCTGAATCGGCCGCTCGAAACTGCGCTGGAGGATGCGCAGATCGTCGCGGAAGTCAGCGCCACGACCCGCGCGCTTGCCGAGCTGCGCCAAGCGGCACTCGACAACCGGCCTGAACTCGCGCAACTGCAGGCGCTGACGCGCGCAACCGTTGCCCAGACTCGCCTCGCCAAAGCCGATCGCTGGCCGACGTTGTCGCTCGGCGCGGATGGCGGCATCCAGGGCGAGGCATACGAATTCGGCCGCGGGTCTAACTACGCGACCATATCGCTGCTGCTCAACTGGACTTTCTTCGACGGCGGCGCGCGCCGTGCGGCCGTGCGTCAGGCCAATGCCGTGGCGCGCAGGACCGCGACGCAAGCCGACGAACTGACCCAGCAGGTGCAGCTCGAAGTGCAGCAGACTCTCGACCGCCTCAACACCAGCGCCGATTCGCTCGCCACCGCCGAAGCGCGCGCCGACGCCGCGCGCGCCGCGTTCCGCATCGCCAGCCGCAAGCGCGATGAAGGCGCGATCAGCCAGGTCGAATTCATCGACGCGCGCTCAAGCCTCACCGGCGCCGAACTCAATCTCAACGTCACGCGTTTCGAGGTACTCGCCCGTCAGGCGGAACTCGATTACGCCACCGCCGCAGGCCGCCTGCCCCTGGACGCATCATGAAGAACGCACCATGAACACTGCCAAGAAATCCGCAACGTTCGCGGGCGCGACGATCGTAGCCCTCGTCTTCCAGGCCACATTGCTGTCCGGCTGTGGCAAGGCGCCGGTACCCGAAGCGGCCAAACCCACGCCGGTGCGCATCCAGCGCGCCAGCAACGGTCCCGCCGTGCCGCCCATCGACACCAGCGGCATTGTCGTCACCAAACACGAGATGCGCCTGTCTTTCAAAATGGGCGGTGTCGTGCGCCGCATCCAGGTGCAGGAAGGCGACGTCGTGAAGAAGGGTCAGCGGCTGGCCGAAATCGAGCTGACGGAAGTCGGCGCGCAGGTCGAACAGGCGCGCCAGTTGGCGGAGAAAGCCGAACGCGATCTGAAGCGCGGAGAAAACCTCTACGCCGATCAGGTCATCAGCCTCGAGCAACTGCAGGATCTGCGCACCCAGGCCGCGATGGCCGGCGCGCAATTCAAATCGGCGCAGTTCAACCTGGGTTACTCGGTCATCAGCGCGCCGCGCGACGGCATGATCATGCGCAAGCTCGCCGAGGAGCGCGAACTCGTAGCGGCCGGAACGCCGGTGCTGGTGCTCGGGGACAGCGATCGCGGATACGTGGTGCGCGCCGCGCTGGCGGATCGCGAGATCGTCAACGTGAAGCTGGGCGACAAGGGCGAAATCCGCATGGATGCGTTCCCGGGACAGCCCATGACGGGGACGATCGTCGAGATCGCGAGCGCCGCCGATGAGCGCACCGGCATGTTTCCGGTCGAAGTGCACTTCGATTCACCGCCGCCGCGGCTGGTGAGCGGGCTGGTGGCGCGGCTGCGGCTCGCGCCGACCAACGACGCGTTGCCTCTGACCTACGTACCGATGGCGGCGCTGGTCGAAGGCGACGGCGACCGGGCGAGCGTATTCGTGATCGATGGCGGCAAGGCGCAGCGCCGTGAGGTACGCGTGGCGTTCATCACGGCCGACAGCATCGCGCTCGAAAGCGGACTCGCCGCCGGAGAGGCCGTGATCACCGACGGCGCGCTGTTCCTCGAAAACGGCGAAGCCGTGGAAATATTGCGCGATACCACCAAGCAGGCGGAGAACCGTCCGGCGCCAGCCGCGGCATCCTGACCCGGGAGGCCGCGATGACATTCCTCGAATTTCCGATCCGCCGCTACCAGTTCACGCTGGTCGCGTTCCTGTGCCTGATCGCGCTCGGCTGGTACGCCTTCACCAAGGTGCCGCGCGAGGAAGACCCGTACTTCAAGATCCCGGGCTACACCATCGCGGCTATCTACCCTGGCGCGGATCCGAAGGACCTGGAGCGCCTGGTTTCGAAGCCCATCGAAGACAAGATCGCCGCGCTCGACGACGTCATGAAGATGGAGACGTCGATCCGCGACGGCGTGTCGTTCACCGCGGTCGAATTCGAAACCTACGTCGACGCGGACAAGAAATTCGACGAGGTCACGCGCGAGGTGAACGCCTTGCGTCCGGAAATGCCGGCGGAGACGCAGGTCATCATCCGGCGCTTTTCGCCGGGGCTCGTCAACACCCTGCAGGTGGCGTTGGTATCGGATGACGCGCCGTATCGCGAGCTCGAGGACTACGCGCGCGAGCTCAAGGACATCCTCAAGACGGTCGACGGCGTCCGCACGGCGGAGAGCTGGGCGTATCCCTCGCGCGAGCTGCGCGTCGCGGTCGATCTCAAACGGATGGGCGAGCTCAACCTTGCGCCGGCGCAGGTGATCGGCGCGGTGCAGAGCGAGAATGCCAACATCCCCGCCGGCTTCGTCGATCTCGGGCCGCGCAGCTTTTCGCTCAAGACATCGGGTAGTTATACGTCGCTCGACCAGGTGCGCGACACCGTGATCGCCGCGGTCGACGGCCGCATCGTGCGAATCCGCGACATCGCCGAAGTGAGCTGGAACACCGCGGCCTACAGCTACACCGGCCGATACAAGGGCAAACGCGCGGTGTTCGTCACCGCCAACCAGAAGGACGGCTACAACATCCTCGAGGTGCGCGAACGCGTGGTGGCCGCGGCGAACGCATACGCCGCCAACCTGCCGAAGCGCGTGAGCATGCAGATCGGCTTCGACCAGTCGGAGAACGTGCGCCATCGCCTCAATCGCCTGTACGGCGACTTTGGCATCGCGATCGCACTGGTGTTGCTGACCCTGTTGCCGCTCGGCTGGCGCGCCGCCGGCATCGTCATGATCTCGATCCCGCTGTCGCTGTCGTTCGGCCTCGCCTGCCTGTATTTCCTCGACTACTCGCTCAACCAGCTTTCCATCGCCGGCTTCGTGGTCGCGCTCGGTTTGCTGGTGGACGATTCCATCGTGGTGGTGGAGAACATCGCCCGGCACATGCGCATGGGGAAGTCGCGCATTCAGGCGGCACTGGATGGCACGCGGCAGATCTTCGTTGCCATCCTCGGCTGCACCGCGACCTTGATCTTCGCGTTCCTGCCTTTGCTCGCGCTGCCCGGCACCGCGGGCAAATTCATCCGCGTGTTACCGATGGCCGTGGTTACGACCATCATCGGTTCGCTGTTGCTGGCCTTGTTCATCATTCCGTTTCTCACCAGTCGCGTGCTGAGTGAGAAGACGCAGTCGCACGAGAACGTGTTCCTGAAACGCGTGATGGGCGTCATCCACAATTACTACCGGCCAGCGCTGCACTGGTGCCTGAGCCGTCCGAAGTTGACGGTGGTCGCGGCCATCGGTGGCTCGCTGCTGCTATCCGCAGCTCTGGTGCCGGTGATCGGCTCGAGCCTGTTCCCGAAAGCGGATACGCCGCAATTCCTCATCCAGGTCGAATCCCCGAACGGCACCTCGTTGTCGGAGACCGATCGGGCACTGCGCTACGTGGAGGAAGAGCTTGGCCGCATGCCCGAAGTGCGCAGCTGGTTCGCGAACCTCGGCCACGGCAATCCGCAGATCTACTACAACCACATCCAGCGCAACGATGCCGCCAACTACGCCGAAGTATTCGTGCAACTGCACGAATACGACACCGGCGCGACGCCGGAAAAACTGCAGGCCTTGCGCGAGCGGCTCGGCCGCTACGCCGGCGCACACATATATGTGAAGGAATTCGCCAACGGGCCGCCGATCTCGGCGCCGATTTCGGTGCGCGTGATCGGCAACGATCTGGCGGTGATCGAGTCCCTGAGCCACAAGGTGGAGGAACTGGTCAAGGGAACCGCGGGTACACGTGACGTGTGGAATCCGCTCAGCGTCGCGCGCACCAACCTCAAGTTGCGCATCGATTCGCGCAAGGCGCAGCAGTTGGGTGTGCAGACCGCCGAACTCGATCGCGCGGTACGGCTGTCGGTGGCAGGCATATCGGTCGGTACGTTCAAGGAGAACACGGGCGAGCAGTATCCGATCGTCGTGCGTACCCCGATAACGCAGCAGGCCGAGTTCGGGGCGCTCGAACAGGTGCGTGTGCCTTCGCTGAGTGGGACGACTTTGCCGCTGTCGCAGCTCGCCTCGCTCGAGTTCGAACGGGCGCCGACACTCATCCAGCGCTTCAACCGCGAACGCGCGATGACCATCGATGCGGATGCGGCCAAGGGCTACAACGTCGGCCAGCTGACCCAGGAGATCACCGCCAAGCTCGATGCCATGCAGTGGCCGCGCGGTTATCACTATTCGCTGGGCGGCGAGAAGGAAGCCGGGCAGAAGGCGTTTGGTGGCATCGGCATCGCCATCATCGTTGCGATCTTCGGCATCTTCGCCATCCTCGTGCTCGAGTTTGGTAACTTCAAATCGACGCTGATCGTGTTGACGGTGGTGCCTCTCGGTGTGTTTGGCGGCCTGCTGATGTTGCTGCTGTCGGGCAACGACATCTCGTTCGTCGCGTCGATCGGTTTCGTCGCGCTGGTCGGCATCGAGATCAAGAATTCGATCCTGCTGGTGGATTTCACCAACCAGCTGCGCGAGCAGGGAGTGCCACTCGACGAGGCCATCGAGCAGGCCGGTGAAATCCGCTTCCTGCCGATCCTGCTGACGTCGGCCACGGCCATCGGCGGTCTGCTGCCGCTGGCGCTGCAGAACATCGGCCTCTACTCGCCCATGTCGTGGGTGATCATCGGCGGACTGATAACTTCCACGCTGCTGGCACGGCTGGTGACGCCGGTCATGTACAAGCTGATCCCGCCTTCGATTTCACTGGCAAGCCAGACTGGTGGCACACTCGCCGCCCCGGCCGGAACGAACTTCGCACCGGCCAAGCGACTGGAGCACTAGATAGGAATGAGATCGGTATTCCTCGATTTCGGCACGGTCAGCCACGACGACCTCGACACGGCAAGCCTCGAGCGCGTGTTGCCCGGCATCGTGCTGCATGCCACCTCGACCGACGCCGAGGTGGAGGAACGGATCGCGGGATGTGAGTTCATCCTCACCAACAAGCTGAACATCACGCGCGCACGTATGCGCGCCGTGCCTGGCCTGCGTTTCATCGGCCTGACAGCCACCGGCACCAACAACGTCGACCTCCAGGCCGCGCAGGAACTCGGGGTGGCGGTCTGCAACATCACCAACTACTGCACCGTGTCCGTGGCTCAACACGTGTTGGGTGCGATATTGATGCTCACCCATCGCTTCCGTGAGTACGGCCAGGCCGCGATCGACGGCACCTGGTCGAAGTCGGAGCAGTTCACAGTGCCCGGCGCGCCCATCCGCGAACTCGCCGGCAAGGTGCTAGGCATCGTGGGATACGGCACGCTCGGACGCGCGGTTGCAAAGGCGGTTCGCGATGGACTCGGAATGCGCGTGCTGGTAGCGGAGCGCCCGGGCTCGACGCAAGGCCGCGAATCCGACAGCTCGACGTCGATCGGGCCGGTGCGCGCGTCGTTCGATGAAGTCCTGCGCAGCGCGGATGTCCTGTCGCTGCACTGCCCGCTCACGCCCGCCACCACGGGCTTGATCGGCGCGCGCGAGCTTGCGCTGATGAAACCCGAGGCGTTGCTGATCAATACCGCTCGCGGCGCGCTGGTCGATCTCGACGCGCTGGTCGACGCGCTTCGCGGTGGCGATCTGGGAGGCGCCGCGATCGACGTGTTGCCAAAGGAGCCGCCAACCGAAGGCAGTCCGCTGTTCGCACCGGGCATTCCAAATCTGCTGGTAACCCCGCATATCGCCTGGGCCGCATTCGAGGCGCGACAGCGCGCCGCAGACGAACTCGCGCTCAACGTCGAGGATTTCCTGCGCGGCGGACGGCGTGGCCGGGTCGTCTGAGCGGTCTTACCGGTCGATACCACGCGATACGTCGAACACGGCCCACAGCGCCGGATCCGGCCATTCGCGCCGTACCGCCCGCATCGACTGCGACAACGCCGCGACCGGCGTCATGTGTCGCCGCACAACGCCTTCGTACAACCCGTCCATCAAGCGAGCTCCGGCCGCGTCCACCACTGGCCACAACGAGGCGACCACGGTTCGCGCGCCGACGGCATGCGCCGCATAACGCATCCCTAACAATCCTTCACCGGCCGTGGCCTGGCCGAGCGCGGTGTCGCAGGCGCTCAGGACGACCAGGTCGGCGTTCATGCGATGCGTGAGCAGATCTCCCGCGAACACTTCGCCGACGCGCGGCTTGCCCGCGGCATCGACGGTGCTGAGTATCAGCGCCGAGAGTTGCGGTGCCTCCGTGTCGGCAACCGCGTGCCCGGCAAAATGGACGATCTGGTAGCCTTGCAGGTCCCGATCCAGCAAGCCGTCCCGGCTGGCGTCGAAACCCGACAGGACATCGACCGCCCCCGCGGGCAGTAGTTTGACGATGGCGGACGCCTCCCGCGCGGCCCCCGGGAGCCGCGCCCAGTTCCGCCCGCCGCGCAGCGTCGAGGGACCATCAGGGATGGCATCCGCACTTGCGGTCAGTGCGCCGAATCTTGAATCCTTGGTGGCATACACCGGATCGGCGACGACCAACGCCGTACGGATGCGCCCGATGCTTCTGGGTATTTTTCCCGCCGCGGCCATGATGCTCGGCGCTACCGCCACGTCGTGCGAATCGATCAGAAAACGCAGCTGGGTTCCCGAGCCGGACGCGAGCGCGGCGAACGGCACGGTATGGAGCGTTCCGTCCGGGACAAAAATCACGGTGCGGGCGCCCGCCAGTTCCGCCTGCAGCGGACCCACGATCAGAGCGTGTAGTTCACGCAAGCGATGCAGACGCACCTCCTGCCCGACCGAGGTCAGCCCGCGCATCGCGCCGTGAACTGCGCGCGCCGCCGTTTCGATCAGCGCGGTCGACCCGAGATCGATCAGCTTCGTGCGCCCACGGGTGATCAGCCACGCGAAGGTTTGTTCTTCGCCAGTCCAGTATTCCACCACGGCGACGTCAGCGGGGATGGTGCCGATGGCCGCGCGCAGCGAAAGGTCGAGGTCTACCGTGTGTACCGCGGGCACAGCGACTTCTCCACCCAGCAGATCGATTTCGCGCAACAGGTTCGCGGTCTCCGCGCGCAGTAACTGCAATCGGGAATCGGCCGCGGGCAGTCGCTCGGACAGCGTCTCGATCTGCTGGCGATGTGCGGCGACCTGTTCGAACAATTCGCGCGGTCGTGCACTCATCGAACCGGCACGCGATCTTTCGCTGGCCAACGCCTGTTGCCTGAAATCCTCGAGTGCGCGATTGCGCGACTTTTCGGCAATGGCCAGTGCCGCGGTTGGATCGGCTGGCGCGTGGCTGCCGCACGAATCGGCATTCGCCAGCACTCCGATCGCGAAGCCGAATGCCGGTCGCAGCGGCCGCCACAAGGCCGCGCGCAGAGTCGGGTTGTTGCTCGATACGCGAATATCCTCCGCTCGCGTCATGGCCTGTTCGGCGACCGCGAGCGCACCGGCACGATCTCCGCGCGCGCAGGTGGCTCTTGCCTGCACCAGGGTCGCGCGAAACTCCGCGGGCACCATTTCCTTTTCATGGAAAAATTCGCGCGCTTCACGGGCATCGTGAATCGCTGCATCCAGCTCGCGCGCCAGTGTCTCCGTGCGTGCGCGCTCCAGCACCGCCCGCATGCGGATGACAGGGTCCGTCAACTTTTCGTCGGCGAGCAAGGCATCGAGCGCCTTGCGCGCCGGCGCCGCAGCACCACTGTCGATCTGATCGCGCGCGATGTCGACGCCGATCCGCGCCCGCTGCGACGGTGATTGCGACAGGCGCAACGCTTCCTGCCGGCGAGCGATCGATTCCGCAAGCCGACCGGTGTCGCGCAGCACTTCCGCCGATCCGCGCAACGACGCGATGCGGCCTGTCCGGTCGCGCTCCACGGGACGCAGCGCCAAGGCGCGGTCGAGGTATGCGAGCGCGTCCGGATAGTTGCCGATCGCCTCGTAGGTGATGCCGATGCCGTGCAATGCGCGCGCCTGATCGTCCACGACCTGCGTACGCATCGCGAGCGCCAGGGCTTCGGAGTAGTGACGCAAGGCGACGTCGTGTCGTCCCAGCAGGTACTCGGTGAAGGCGACATTGACCAGCGTGTTCCCATACACCTCGGGTTCCGTGCGCGCGTCGAGCCCGCGCAGGGCTTCCGAAAAGTGTGCCAGCGCTTCCGGATACCGGGCGAGTTCGAGTGCGGAAACCGCGATGTTCTGGTTTGCCTGAGCCCGGCGTGCCGGTTCGTCCTGCCCCTCGAACGCGGCCAATACACGCCGATTCATGCGCAGTGCCTGTTGGTAATCCTCCGCGTAGTACAGCACCTTCGCGGCAAACGCCAAGGCGAAGGCGGAGTCATAGCGTTCGTTGCGCTGCGCGTGACTCTCTGCCACGGCTAACAACTCGTCGATGGCCGCCTTGTACATCGGTGCGGCCGCGGAATGCGGGGCGTCTTGCTGCGCGAGCTCCGCGTGGGCACGTGCCCAGAAGAAGCGCGCGCGGTCACGTCCATACTCGCTGCCGATCGATTCGAAGGATTTCCGGGCGGTGCGCGCGGCGTCGGCCGCCCGCTTCCAGGCTCCGTTCCCGATGAGTTCGGCGGCGGCGTAAACCAGTTGCGACTGCGCGGTGGTGAAGCCTCCCGCACCATTCAATACTTGCATTGCGCGGGCGTAGTCCTGCGAAGCGATCAGGTACGCACGGTCGGCGCTGCCGGCCGGCGCCTCGAGCAGGCCCGCGCTTATCATTTGTCCGCGCGCAAAGGCCGCATCGCCCGCGGCGGCGGCCTGCAGTCCCTCGACACAATGGCGCGCCAGGCGCGGGTCGAGCGCGAAGACTTTCAGTGCGACGCTCCCGTGTGTGCGCTCGAGGCCGACGATCGCGAGCCCAACGTCCCGACGCTTGCCGGATTCGAGCAGCAGGCGTTGCGGCGCCCAGCGGCGCAGCGGGTTGTCGAACCTGCGAACCCCGGTTACACCGGGTTCCTGCAATTCCAGCCGCGCGTCCGTGCCTTTCTCGGTCGCCTCGATGAGTACGCGCACGTTCGCCGGGATGTTGACGCTGCGCTCCGCGCGCGCGGTATTGATCACCTCGACGTCGAGTTGCTGAAGCGGCGGTCCGGCCGGCGCATCGCAGGTCGCGACCCGGGCTTGGGCAGGGAGCAGTGCAAATGCGGCCGCGATACCTGGAAGCAAACCGGCTGGAGTCATCCATGCAGGCTGCCCCAGCCATCGAGCCAGCGTCAATCGACTCGGTCTCGCGCCCAATCCAAAACCGGCCACAAGCGCTCGGGCAACAACTGCCCGGCTGTCTCCCAGTCACACCAGCGCCAGTCGTGATGTTCGGGCTTCCCGAGCTCGGGATTGACCGGCAGGAATACCTTGTCGGTCGTGGTACGCGCGACGAAGTAGCGCGCCACCTTCTTCTCGCGGCCATAAGGCGCGGTGTCGATACATTTCTCGCCCCAGGGAAATTCCAGGTCGTCGAGCGTGGTCTCCTCGCGGGTTTCGCGCCGCGCGGTAGTTAGCGGCGATTCTCCGGGTTCGACTCGTCCCTTGGGGAAATCCCAATAGTTGTAGACGCGCAGCAGCAGCACGCGCCAGCCCTCGACGCCGTTGCGCACGACCACCACGCCGGCGGACAGCACCGCAGGTTCGGGCGCGGCAATCGAGTCGGTGGAGTGGCTGCGTGAAGTCATGCGCGATGATGCGCGCAGCCACACTGGCCGGGGAATAGGTGAAAGTGACGTCCGGCGGGGGCCGGACGTCCCAGTTTCACCTAGGCGGCAAGCTCGGTGGAATCAGCCGCAACCGGTTGGCTCTGCTCGAACTCCAGGACTCCCGCCACGGCGTGAATCGTCGCCGCGATACGCACCGCGCTTTGAATCGCCTCACGCGCAACGTCGTGTGAACGCAGCTTTTTCTCGTGTGAAGTCACGCACAGCCCGCAACCGTTCACCGCCGACACGGCCAGCGAGATCAACTCGAAATCTAGTTCGTCGATACCGTGGTTGGCGATCACGTTCATGCGCAGGCGCGCGGGCATGGTCTGGTACTCCGCGTCTTCCACCAGGTGTAGGAAGCGGTAGTAGATGTTGTTCATGCCCATGATCGCCGCGGCCGCCTTGGCTCCCTCGATGTCGAGGTCCGCCAGGTGAGCGCGCGACTCCGCCTCCACGCTGCGCGCAAACGAGGTGTTGCGCGCAGCGATGGCGGACGCCAGGGCGATCGACCAGATCTGCTTCTCGTTGAGTCCGGGCGCACCCTGTGAGGTGAGCACGGTGCCGAGGTTCAGCTTGAGGTCGCGCGCGTAATCGGGAAGCGCGTCTCTGATCTGTTCAATCTTCATGACTCTCTCCACTAGTTAGATCAGGCGGCCTTAAGCGTGTCTTCGCCGGCCTTCCAGTTGCAGGGGCAAAGCTCGTCGGTCTGCAACGCATCGAGCACGCGCAGCACTTCTTCCGGGCTGCGGCCGACCGACAGGTCGGTGACGTACACGAAGCGGATCACGCCTTCCGGATCCACGATGTAGGTCGCGCGCTGTGCGACGCCTGCATCTTTGTCGAGGATGCCGAGTTCGCTCGACAACTCGCGCTTGATGTCCGAGAGCATCGGAAACGGCAATGTCTTCAACTCGTCCTTGGTGCTGCGCCAGGCGTGGTGCACGTATTCGCTGTCCGTCGAAACGCCGAGCAGCTGCGCGTCGCGTGCCTTGAATTCCTTGTCGAGCTTGCCGAACGCGGCAATCTCGGTCGGGCAGACGAAGGTGAAATCCTTCGGCCAGAAGAAAACCACCCGCCACTTGCCCTTGTTCGTGTCCTGGTCGAAAGGCTGGAAAGCCTTCGCCTGGTCGTTCGAAACGACCCCGGTGAGCGAATACACGGGAAATTTCTGTCCAATACCTAACATCGATTACTCCTTCATTTAATCTGCGGAAAACCCGCTCGCGCTGCGTGCTGAACGCATGGCGCGGCTTCGTTGGCGGGCATTCTCCGGGCTAACCCCGGTTTCAGCCAATCGATTGATTGTATAAACTCAATAGAGCGCATCTATCGAATTGCCCGGAGTTCAATTGGCCGATCTCAAACTCAAAGACCTGCGTTACCTCGTGGCCGTTGCCGACACACGCCACTTCGGCCGCGCGGCCGAGCGCACCTTCGTGAGCCAGCCGACCCTGTCCGCGCAGCTCAAGAAACTCGAGGAGTACCTGGGCGTGCAACTCATCGAGCGCGCGCCGAAACGCGTGTCGTTGACCGCGGCCGGCGAAGAGGTGGTCGAACGCGCTCGCCGCATCCTCGAGGCCAGCGACGAGATCGTGGAACTCGCCAAGGGCCACAGCGATCCGCTCGCCGGCCGGCTGAAACTGGCGCTGCTGCCGACCATCGGGCCCTATCTACTGCCGCACGTGGCCGTCAAACTGCGCAAGCAGCTGCCACGCCTCGAACTCATGTTGTACGAGTATCAGACTGACGTGATGCTCGAGAAACTGCATTCGGGGGAAATCGATGTCGGAATCCTGGCATTGCCGGTGTCCATGGATGGACTTGATTCCTGCGAGCTGTACAAAGAGCCTTTCATGGTCGCGATGCCGAGCGGCCATCGCCTGGAGAAACGTGCCAGCATCAAGATCGAAGATCTGAATGACGAAACACTCCTGCTGCTCGAAGACGGCCACTGCCTGCGCGATCAGGCGCTCGAGATCTGCTCGGGCGCCGGTTTGCACGAAAAGCAGGACTTCCGTGCCACGAGTCTCGAGACCTTGCGGCAGATGGTGGCTTCGGGGGTCGGCATCACGCTGCTGCCGGAGCTCGCCGGCCGCGGTGCCTACGGCAATGCGCGCGGCGTCGTGATCAGGCCTTTCGCGAAACCGGTGCCGACGCGCACCATCGGCGCGGTATGGCGCAAATCCACCGCGCGGCGTTCGGTCATCATGGCGCTGGCGAAGCAGATCTCGGGATCCGCATTGTGAGTTCGGTACCGGAGCCATTCCAATTGCGTGCGGCCGACGGCCGCACGCTCGCGGCGCACTGGTTCGGCGCGGCGCAGCGTCGCGGCGGCATCGTCATCAACGCCGGCACCGGGTTTCCGCAGACTTTCTATTTCAAGCTGGCTGGTTACGCGGCCGAACGCGGGTACGACGCGCTGGTATACGACTACCGCGGCATGGGCGCATCCGCGCCCGTGGACCTCGCCACTGAAACCACGCTCATGAGTGACTGGGGCCTGCTGGATATGCGCGCCGCGCTCGCTGTCGCCGCCGAGCGTGTGCGCGGCGCGCCGCTTGCGACGATTGGTCACAGCATCGGCGGCCAGTTTCTCGGGTTGCTCGGCAATCATGCGTTGGCGCGCGCACACGTGCAGATCGCGACCTCCGTCGGGTACTGGCCCTGGGAACACGCGCCGTTCCGATATCTCGCGTGGTGGTTCTGGCGGGTGCATGGGCCGCTGATGTTGGCCATCAAAGGTTACATCCCGACGGGCGGCGGCTGGGCTGGGCTGCCGTTGCCGCGCGGTGTCTATGAAGAGTGGCGCCGCTGGTGTCTGCGGCCCGATCATTTCGGCCCCGAGCTCTCGACGCGCCTGAAGGACAACGTCTTCGCCGAGATCCGTGCGCCGTTGCTGACGGTCGGTTTCACCGACGATCCGATCGCGACGCGCCGCACCGTTGGCGAGATCAACAAGTTCTTCCCGAATGCGCAGCGCGAGTCGCGCTGGTATTCGCCCGCGGACGCCGGCGGCAAGCGCATCGGACACGAAGGATTCTTCGCCTCACGCAATCGCGACACGTTGTGGCGCCCGGTGCTCGACTGGATAGACGCCCGGCTCGGGGTGGCGGCATGACCCAAACCGTGCTCCACCCCGGCGGCCCGGCCGAACACATCACGCCCTACGACCGGCTGGCGCTCGACGAGGCCACGCTCGTCTCGCTGCTCGCATCGCCGACACGCAACGAGGGGTTGCTCGATTACTTCGGCGCTGAATTGCACGCCGAGCTGGTCAAACTCGCGCGCACCACCACGCGGCGCAAGCGCGCCAAGCCCGGCCGGCGCGTCTACGTATTGCCGGGAATCATGGGCTCGCAGCTCGGCTTCATCCGCGGCGGCCCACGTCCGAACGACATCCTGTGGCTCGACCCGATCGACATCGCCTTCGGCCGCCTCATCGAGCTCAAACTCGGCAGCGGTTCGCGCGTTGTCGCGCTCGGCGCGATGAGTTACACGTACCTCAAGATCACGCTGTCCTTGCGCAAGGCGGGGTTCGATGCGGTGCTGCTCGACTACGACTGGCGCCGCGACACCGCCACCCTTGGCAAACTACTCGCCGAACGTATCGCGGCCGACGGCAAAGATGACGTCGCTTTGGTCGGTCACAGCATGGGCGGCCTGGTGGCGCGCGCCGCGCTGACCCATGCCGCAGGCTCACGGGTTTCGCAGCTGGTGATGCTCGGTACGCCGAACGCCGGGTCGCTCGCCGCTGTGCAGGCGCTGCGCGGAACCTATTCGGTCGTGCGCAAGATCGCCATGCTCGACCTGCGTCATGACGCCGAATTCCTGGCGCGCGAAGTATTCTCGAGTTTTCCCGGCCTGCACGAGTTGCTGCCGGCCGGCAAAGCGGTCAGTGACTTCGATCTGTTCGACCGCGAGCTGTGGCCGGCCAAGGGCCCGGGCCCGGATCCGACCTTGTTAGATGAGGCGGCCGGCCTCGCAGAGCGGATGGCACCGGCCGACGCCCGTTTCAGCATGGTCGTCGGCTGCAATCGCACCACCGCCACGGGCGTAGCGCTGCGCGACGGCGACTTTGAATACGAGTACAGCCTGCAGGGCGACGGCACGGTTCCGATCGAGCTGGCGCGCCTTGCCGGGGCGCGGCACAGTTACGTGGAATGCGGGCACAGCGAGATGCCGCTGGCCGATCGAGTCATCGCAGGTGTAGTCGATCTGCTCGAAACCGGCGCCACGCAGCGATTCGCGGCCTCGCCGCCCGTGAAGCGCGGCGCGTTGACCCGCGTGCGCGACGCCGAACTGCGCGAGCAGTACCTCGCCAAGGTCGACTGGCCCCACCTGACGCCCGAGCAGCGGCGCCTGTTCCTCGACACGCTCAACGAGCCGCCGAAGGGGCGGACACATCGCCGGCCGCAGCGTCCCTCCGCCGCCCGGCCGCTGCTCGTGAGGGTCTGCGTCGGCGACGTCGCGAAATCACGCGCCGCGGCCACTGCGGTCGCGGTGCTGCGTGGCGTCGGCGCGGGTGGCGCCGCGGCCGACGTCGACAAACTTCTGGGCGGCATCATTTCCGACTGGATCGAACATCGCGTCATCAGCGGCGACGCCGGCAGCATCACACCCATCCCGCGCAGCCTGCAGCGCCGCCGCGGCCCGGCCCGCACCTCCTATCTACTGGTCGGGCTCGGGCGGTTCGATCGCCTGGCGCTGGACGTGGTCGAGCTCGCCGCCGAGAACCTGGCGCGTTTCGCCGAGGCACCGCCGTTTCGCTCGATCGCGACCGTAGCGTGGGGCGCGCGTGCGGGTATCGATCCGGCCGATTCCTTCGCGGCGCAACTGCGCGGTTTCCTGCGGGCGCGTGCCGCAGGCAGCACCAAACTGGCCCGCGTCGATCTGCACGTTCTGAACGCGACCGAGGCGCGCCGGGTGTTCTCCCGGCTCTTGGATTTCGTCAACTCGAGACCGGCCGGCGCATTGAAGCTGGCGCCGCTCGTTTCCGCCCGCGCGGCGGCGCGAACGGCGGCGGGCAAGGTTCGCGGCACGGCCCATCTCATCGTTGCGGCGGAGGCCAGGCGGGACAAACGCGAGACCTGGCGTGCGTCGTTGCTCACCGGGGCCGGCACTGCGGCGATTTTCTCGCAGAGCCAGGAATTCACCGTGAGTTCGCTGGAAAACCTCGACGACGCGTTCGCGAGCCCGGCGCTGACCGCGGCGCGGGTGAACGATCTCGGGCGGAAGTTAGGCACGCTGGTCCTGAATCCGGCCCTCGCTGACGCGTTGCGCGCGACGCGTGGCCAGGCCCTCTCGGTGGTGCACGATGCGGCCGCCAGCCGCGTTCCATGGGAAGCTCTCAATCTGCGCGGCTGGTACCCCGCGCTCGACGGCGGGCTTTCGCGCCGCTACGCCACCGCCGACCTGGTGCCCGCGCGCTTCGATGCCGGGCGGCGCGCGCAGAAGGAATTGGGCGTCCTCGTCATCGCCAACCCGACCGGCGATTTGCCGGGGGCGGAGCTCGAGCGTAAACGGATCGCGAAGATTCTCGGCGGCTCGCACGCCGTGCGCGTCACCGAAGTCGCGGGCGCTGCGGCCACGTTGGCGCGCGTCACCGCGGAGTTCGAATCCGGACGTCACGACGTCATTCACTACGCGGGCCACGCGTGGTTTGACGTGCAGCGGCCCGGCGAGTCCGGGCTGGTCCTGGCGGATGGAGAACTGACCGGCACCGCGCTGGCGGCGCTCGGCAGGCTGCCGCCGCTCGTCGTGTTCAACGCGTGCGAGTCCGCGCGGCTGCGGCGGGGCGCGAAGGCGAGCCGCGCCCAAAGCATCACCAAGAACCTGAGCCTCGCCGAGACGCTGCTGCGGGCCGGGCTTGCCCACTATGTCGGCACCCACTGGGCGGTGGATGACGCCTCCGCCAGCGCATTCGCGAGCGTGTTCTATGCGCAGTTGCTGCGCGCGAATATCGGCACGGCGCTGATGAAGGCGCGCCGCGCGGTTCATGCACGCCGCTCACCCGATTGGGCGGACTACGTTCACTACGGAGATGCGGAGTTTCGGCTGAAGAAGTAGTACCGGGTAGGGATCAGGCATGTCCGCCTTGCGTGCGGGATCGCCGCGTCTAATCCCTGCCCGGTACTACTTTCTTACCTACTTCTTCAGCCAGCGATCGAACCAGCCGACGTTGCTGCGCAGGCGATGCACCAGGTAGCTAGGCACCGTCAGCCCATGATTCTCGCCGGGGTAGACGATCAGTTTGGTCGGCACTCCGCGAACCTTGAGCGCCTGGTACATCTGCTCCGCGCCCACGCAGGGCACGTTGTCGTCTTCCGCCGCGCACTCGAACAAGGTCGGCGCGCTGATCAGTTCGGGATGCAGGAACGGGTACGCGAGCTTGCGCCAGGTGTCGAAATTCTCCCAGGGCGCGCCGAGCTCGAACATGTATTCGCGCGCATACATGTCGACGCCGAACGTCGCGAGCACATTCGCCACGCCGGCGCCCGAGACCGCGGCGCGGATCCGCTGGTCGCTCGCAATCATGTAGTCGGTGAGGATGCCGCCATAACTCCAGCCGAACACACCGATACGTTGCGGGTCCGCGATGCCGGCATCGATGACAAAGGTGATGCCGGCGCTGATGTCCTGCGCGTCGAGGTTGCCCCAGTCGGCATAGATAGCTCTCGAGAAATCGAAGCCGCGCCCGGATGAGCCGCGCGGATTGACCGACAACACCGCGTAGCCCGCGGCGGCATATACGCGCGGCACGAGATCGAACTCATGACTGTGCTGGTAAACCGGACCGCCGTGCAGATAGGCCAGCAGCGGAACTTTTTTTCCGGCTGCGAATCCGGCCGGCAGCGTGACATAGCCGTGGATCTCCGCATCACCGCTCGCGAACGACACATCGCGCACTTCACCCAGAGCACGGGTCTTCGTCCATTCGTTGTGATGTGTCAGCGGGCGCAAACCATCCACGGCGAATATCTCGGCGGGCGTGCCCACCTCGCTGTCGAGGATCGCCAGTTGTCCGTTGGACGCGATCGCGAAGTCGCTGCCGAAGCGCTTGCCGGAAGTCAGGTAATCGATCTTGCCGCTGATGGGATCGATGCGCGCGAGCCACGTATCGCGGTCCTGCTCGATCAGCGAGACGATGGAGCCATCCGCCGCGAACTTCGGAAAATAGAACCAGCGATCGATGTTCGCCGGATGTGTCACCGAGCCGGTCGCGAGGTCGGCGACCGCGAGATGCGGCGTGGCGTAGTAGATCCACTTGTCTTCGCCGCCTTCGAGCCACATGACGCGGCGTGAATCCGGCGACCACGCGGGACGCGCGCCCCAATCCGGATCGTTGTCGGCGCCCGGTGACGTGCTGATCTTGCGGCGCTCACCCGCGTCCACTCCCTGCACGAACACATCGTAATTGGAGTCGCGGTCCGTGACGCCGCGCTCTTTGGCGGTATAGGCAATCGACATGCCATCCGGCGACCACACGGGATGCCAGTGATCGCGCTCGCCCGAACTCAGCTGCCGCATCCTGCCGGTTGCGAGGTCGACGATGATCAGTTGCTGGGTGCGGTCGTCCAGGTAGCCGGCACCGTCGCGCTTGAACAGGAAGCGCTCGGTTTCGATCGGCGGTGGCGTGTCGGCATGGTTGCCGACGTTGATCCCGATCTCGGCGACAACGACCGCGCGCTTGCCGTCGGGCGACAGATCGAAATCGCTGATGCCGCCCGGAATTTTCGTTACCTGCCGGTTGCTTCCCCCGCTCGCGGCGCCACGCCACAGCTGGGTCGTCTCGTCCTTCGCAGCGTCCGAGAGGTAGTACAAGGATTTCCCATCGACTGCGAAGCGCGGCTGCCATTCGCTGGACTTTGACGTGCGCGTCAGCTGAACGGACTTGCCGCCGCTCCAGGACACCGACCACAGATCGCTCGTGCCCTTGTCGCTCTTCTTGTCGTTGCGCGAGACGGTGTAGGCGACGCGGTCGCCAGAGGGCGAAAACGTCGGCTCCGAAACGCTGGCCAGTAGATAGTAGTCGCCGAGCGCGAACGGTGCGGCGGCGTGCGTGCCGACCAGCGGGAGCGTGGCAAGCACCAGGCCGGCCACGCACCGTCGCCTGGACATTACTTGCCGCCTTTGCCGAAGTTCATCGTCGCGCCAAGGTAGAAGTATCGGCCCATCGCGGAAATCGGGTACGAGCTGTAGCTCAAGCGATCCGGCAACTGGTTGAACAGGTTGTTCACGCCTGCATACAGGTTGACGTGATCGCCGAGATCGAAGGACGCGTGGAGGTCGTGATCCCACTTTTCCTTGATCTTGAAATACTTCGGATCCGAGTGATCCGGATCGCCGGCGAGTACCTCGCTCGTGAACCGGTCGGTCTGGCCCTGCCAGTTCAGGCCATAGGCCAGGGTCAGCGGACCCTTCGTCCAGCTGACGTCGAGCGTGCCTGCGAACTTCGGGTAGTAAGGCTCTTCCAGGTCGCTGTCGACCTCGGCGCCCGGCACCGGGACGAACTCGAGCTTGTTCAGGTATCCACCGACGAGCTGCACGCGGAATTCGTCGGTGCTGTCCGTTTCGATTCTCCAGTCGGTGGTGATGTCGAGTCCGGCGGTCTTGAAGTTCGCGACGTTGTCGGGCCGCACCGTGAACCCGGTGATGAACCCGTCCTCGTCGCGCTCGATGTTCGGGCAGTACGGGTTGTCGAGCGATGGCGTGTCGACGCATAGCTGCGCGACCTCCTCGGCCGCGGGCGTGTTGATCGCGTCGTCGATCTGGATGTCGTACCAGTCGAATGCCACCGTCAGACCGGTTGCAAATTCCGGCCGAAACACGACGCCCGCTGTCCAGGTGCGCGCCGTTTCTTCGGTGAGATCGCGGTTGCCGCCGAAGATGCCCGGGGTGAACAGGCTGGCCTGGATCGAGCCGGCCGGATTGAACGTAGTGGGATCGACGCCGATTCCTTCGAGCAGCGCGGCGCAGTTCGCGGCGCGCGTGCTGGTGCCGTTATTGGTCTGGGTGATGTCGCAGGGATCGGTGATGTAGTTGTACGTGGAGCTTTCGGGTGAGAAGAGCTCCGCGATGTTCGGCGCACGCACCGCCTGGGCGTACGTGCCGCGGAAAGTCACCGAATGGACCGGCGCCCAGACCGCGTCGACCTTCCACGAATCCGTCTTGCCGACGGTGCTGTAGTCGGAGGCCCGGAACGCCGCGCCAAACGAGAGCTTGTCGGCGAACCGGGCGTTCGTCAGCACCGGCAGATTGATCTCCGCGAACACTTCTTTCACGTCGAAGCTGCCCTCCGAGCGCGCGATTTGTCCGTACCAGGTAGCGCCGTCCTGTATTTCCTGTGCGGGAATCGAGTCGCTGGTCTCTTTGCGGTACTCGGCACCCAGTGCGTACCCGATCGCTCCGCCGGGCAGCTCGAGGAACGAGCCGAAGTTTCCGGAGATCGAGCCCGAGAGCACGCTCTGGGTAACCTTGCTGTCGCTCGCGCTGTTCAGGTTGACCCAGTCCGCAGCCGCCTGGTCGCGCACGCCGTTGCCAAAGACGTTGTACGGAACGCAGCCCGCGAGATTCGGGTCTGCATCCGGATCAAGCGAGGAGCGGCATACGATGTTGCCGTCGCCGTCGTCCACTGCGTCGATCGCGGCCTGCCAGCGGCCCTCGTCGCGGTTGCGCCGTTCGACGATATGACTCTTCGTCTCGCCGTACACGTACGAAACTTCGTAGCTCAGCCGGTCGTTGACGGCGCCGTTGGCGGCGAGCACGCCGCGTAGCGTATCGCGGGTAGTTTGTTCGGAGTTGACGCCCAAGTCGTAGTCGTCGCGCGTCACCAGCACGCCGTCGGCGACTTCGTCGTCCTCGAACCAGGCGGCCATGCCGCCCGGCACGATCGCGTCGCGGATCACGTCCGGCATGAACGCATTGTCGGCCTGGAGATACTGGTAGACGTCGTACGATGGCTGCGCGATGGTCGTCGCGCGGGTGCGAACGTATTTGCCTTCGGCCGAGATCGTCAGCGAGTCGCTGACGTCGAAGTGGCCGAGCACGTCGACCAGGTGGCGCTGGATGCCGGGGAACAGGTCACCCTGGTACCCGTTCACAGGCGTGCTGGAGCCGCCCTGCGTTACGAACTCGTTCTCGAGCACAAGGCCGCGGTCGTAGAGCACACCGGTGCCCTCGAAATCGGGGATGCCGTCGCCGTCGACGTCGATGGCGCCGGTCGGCGAACTGTCCGTATACCGCAGGTCGTTCATCAGGACGAGGTCGGGCAGGTTCGGGTCGTCGTCGAGATCGTCCTGGTTCTGCACCAGCGCGAACGCCTTTTCCGAGCGCAGGTACTTGCGATTCAACTCGTCGACGCGCTTCTCGTAGTTGTACTCGTACGCCATTGCGACATTGCCGCGTCCGTCCGCAAAATTTAGACCGCCGGTTAGCGCGACGAACTGGTTGTCGCCGTCGCCCTCCGAGGATTGGCCGGTCTGACCGCGCACGGTGAATCCTTCGAAGTCTTTCTTCAGGCGGAAGTTCACGACACCGGACACGCCATCGGCGCCGTATATGGCCGATGCGCCGCCCGTAAGCACGTCGACTCCCTCGAGCAGATCCTGCGGGATGGTGTCGACGTCCACTGCCGCCGAGCCCGCGAGACCCGCGACGTGGCGGCGGCCGTCGACCAGCACCAGTGTGCGATCGACGCCCAGATGGCGCAGATCGAGCAGGTTGAGGCCGACTTCGCCGAAACCCGGGTTCGAGCCGGCCGTGAGATCGCCGGTGACCGAGCCCAGCAGTGCCGGGGACTGCGCCAGGAAGTCCGCGATGTCAGTCTTGCCGGATTGCTGCAGCGCCTCCGCTGAAAGGGTTGTAACGGGATTGGCGAAAGCCTGCGCGTTCTGCCGGATGCGCGATCCGGTGACGATGACTTCCTCGATCGGAGCGTCGCTCCCGGCTGGAGGCGCCGCAGCTTCCTGTGCATTCGCGATTCCGACCGCTACCCCAAAGGCAACGGCACCCATCACACCCAGCGGCGAAAATCTGCGCATTTCGTGCTCTCCTGCCTTCAACCCTTTGCAGCCGGAGGATGTTGTCAAATCGCAAACGAGTCAAAGATTTTTCGGTGAACCGAAAGTAAAGCGCGCCACCGTCAGCGCGTTCTTACCCTGGGTGGCGCGAAAGAAGGCCTTCGGAGAATCAATAACTTCCCCGCGTTGAGGCCGGATTCGAGGGGTGCCGGCGATCTGCATTCGGCCCAAAGCGCAGAGGCCGGTTCCGTGCCGCCAAATGCTGGCTTTTCCGCAACGATCGACGGCGCCTGGGGCCACAGCATCGTCGCCGACTTCACGCTCGTCCCCACCGCAGGCCTGAGTTTCAACTTGCGCGGCGGGCAATCACCCGGCGCGGCGTTGTCGTACGGCCGCTTCGCTGACGCCTCTAACTACCTGAGCGGTACGCCCGGCGGACGCCGGTCGATCGCCGCCGGCAATTTCGAAGTTTTGCCGCTCGGGCGCCGGCGCGACATGAGCGCCGACACGGACACTCGATCTGCCGAGCCGTACGTTGAGCGTCACGTCGAGCCGCAGCTTGGATTTTTACGCCGTGGGTGGCGTCCTGCAGCTCACTTTCAGCCGGGAAACCTCAGCGTCTACACAATGGGCGTGAGGTATGGCTACGACGATGACTTCGATGATTTTCTGGCGCTCGCGCAATCGCCACAATGAGCCCTGACCGACCCGGCAAAGTCCTCTAATATCGCGTCCAATCATGGACGCAATCACCGGCTTGTTATCCGATCCCCAGGTCTGGATCGCATTCTTCACGTTGACGGCGCTCGAGCTCGTACTCGGCATCGACAACATCATTTTCATTTCGATCCTGGTGGACAAGCTGCCGCCCGTGCAGCGTGAGCGCGCGCGGCGCATCGGCCTGTTTCTCGCAATGTTCATGCGTGTCGGCTTGCTGCTCGTATTGTCGTGGATCGTCGGCCTCACCGTGCCGCTGTTGACGGTCTTGGGCGAACCGATCTCCGGCCGCGATCTCATCCTGATCGTCGGCGGCCTGTTCCTGGTCTGGAAATCCACCAAGGAAATCCACCAGCTCACTGAGGGAGAGGAAGGTCACGCGTCGGGCGCGGTCCAGAATGTCTTTGCTGCGGTTATCCTGCAGATCATCATCATCGACATGGTGTTCTCGCTCGATTCGATCATCACGGCCGTCGGCATGGTCGACAACGTGTCGGTGATGATCGCCGCGGTGGTCGCGTCGGTAGGCCTGATGATGTTGTTCGCGCGCGGCATCGGCGAATTCGTCTCGGCCCACCCGTCGATCAAGATGCTGGCGCTGTCGTTCCTGCTGGTGGTCGGCGTGATGCTCATGGCCGAGGGCTTCGATCACAAGGTGCCGAAGGGTTACATCTACTTCGCAATGGCGTTCTCGGTGGCGGTCGAGATGCTCAACATCCGCATGCGCAAGAAGAAATCCACTCCCACGCCGGTCGAGCTGCACGATCCATACAGGAAGAGTTAGTTGAACGGGAGCCGGACGATGCCGCTGATACTGCTGCGACTGTTTGGAATGGCCTGGTTCTTCGGCGCGCTGGTGTTCACGGCCAGCGCCACCTCGAGTTACCTGTTCTCGAGCGAACGACGGCCGGATCGATCGTTGCGCTGGCATTCGCGCCTGCGCACCGCGTTGCTCTGGCCGCTCGCGATTTTTTCGTCCGCCGGGCGCGCGCGCCTGCGTAATGGTTGAGGGTAGTTTGACGGACACATCCCTGCCGGCGCTGATCTTCGACTGCGACGGCGTATTGATCGACAGCGAGTACCTGGCGAGCCGGGTGGAAAGTGAACAGCTGCATGCACTCGGCGTGGAACTAGGCGTCGAAGAGGCGCATGCGTTGTTCCTCGGAAAGACCGTCGACGGTGTTCTCGATGCGGTCGCCGCGCGGACCGGTACCTGTCCCGGGTCTTCGTGGGTTTACAACTGGGCCTTTGCCACCGCACATGCCTTCATGCGCGAACTCAAGGCCGTCGACGGCGTCGGCGTGGCGATCGAGTCGCTGCGGCGCCGAGGGCATCGCATGGCGGTGGCGTCGCAATCGCCATTGGCGCGCGTGCAGTTGTCGCTGCAGGTGGCGGGCCTCGCGGGCCAGTTCGGCGAACACATCTATGTCGCCTCGATGGTCGCGCGGCCCAAGCCCGCACCCGACGTCTACCTACTGGCGGCGCAGGGGCTCGGCGCGCTACCCGCCGACTGCGTCGTGATCGAGGATTCACCGGCCGGCGCGGCGGCCGCGCGCGCCGCTGGAATGCGCGCCATCGGTTACGCGCCGGGGCCGACATCTGATGCGATGCAGGCCAGCGGCGCGAGCGTGATCCGCTCGATGGACGAGCTGATCGCGCGGATCGACCGCCGGGCTTGACGCCGCATCGGCGTTTTCCTACGTCCGACTTCTTTCCCGCAGGTCCGCGAAGCGCCGGAGTCTTACGGCGTGGCGTGCCCGCGCACCGCAGATTGTCGGCCACACGATTCCAATAAAAAGTGGGAAACCGGCATGACTCGGAAGATTGGGTTCGCGGCGGTGATGTCGCTCGGATTTTTGCTGTCCGCCTGCGGCGGCGGCGATTCTTCGCCACCGCCCGCGCAGCCCGTTCCGCCACCGCCGGCCGATACCACGCCGCCGACCGTTCCGGCGGGAGTGACCGCAGTTGCGCAATCGCCGACCTCGGTCCTCGTGAGCTGGACCGCGTCCACCGATGCCAGCGGGATCTCGGGTTACCGCGTCTTCCGCAATGCCGGCGCGACCCCTTTGTCGACCGTCACCACCACCTCGTTCACGGATACCGGTCTCAACGCCAGCACCACATACGATTACACCGTGGCCGCGGTAGATAGTGCCGCGACCCCGAATGTGTCGGCCGCGTCGGCCACCGCGAGCGCTGCCACCCCGGCCGCGCCGCCGCCCGGCGGACCGATCAAACTCGCCGTGCAGCGTGTGTACCCCGGGCTGACGGGGCCGTCGGCCCTGGTCGCCGCTCACTCGATTTTGCGCGTGCCGCATGACACGAGCCGCTGGATTGCCGTGCAGCAGGACGGGCACCTGGTCAGCTTCGCGGACACGCCCAATGTGAGCACCCTCACCAACGTACTCGACATCACCGATCGCGTCGTGTTCCGCAACGTGCATGGGTTGTTAGGGCTGGCGTTCCATCCGGATTTTCCGACCGACAACCGCGCCTGGGTCGCATACACACACGAGACCAGCCCGGACGTGATCGTGCTGCGCGTCTCGGTGTTCACCACCGCCGACAACGGCGCGACGCTCGATCCCGCCTCCGAACAGATCGTGTTCGAAATGGCGCAGCCGGGCGGCCACAACAACGGCGGTCACCTGCTGTTCGGGCCGGATGGTTACCTCTATATCGGCATGGGCGACGGCGGTAACGACGACAGCGATTCGGCCCAGGCCGGCAATGGTCAGCTCACCAACAACCTGCTCGGCAAGATCCTGCGGATCGACGTGAGCGGGACGACGGGCGGGCGGCTTTATCGCATCCCCGCGGACAATCCGTTCGCCGCCAACGCACTCTGCAATCTCGACGGCACCGGCGCGGCCGATTGCCCGGAGATCTTCGCGTGGGGATTCCGCAATCCCTGGCGCTGGACGTTCGACAGCGCGACGGGCGCATTGTGGCTCGGGGATGTGGGGTCACATACCCGCGAGGAAATCGACCTCGTAGTAAAAGGCGGCAACTACGGCTGGCGTTGCAAGGAGGGTTCGCTCGACACCGCGCTCACTTGCGGCGTGCCGAGCTCACCGCTGATTGCGCCGGTGGCGGAGTACGAACATCCGGTCGGCCAGGCCGTCACGGGCGGCTTCGTGTATCACGGCAGCGCGATCCCGGCGCTCGTCGGCCGATATGTATTCGGCGATTACAGTTCGCAGATGATCTGGACGATTCCGACGACCACCGCGCCCACGCTCACCGTGTTCACCGCCGATGGCTGGGATTCGGACGTGCATGTCACGTCGTTCGCGCAAGACGCCGATGGCGAGCTGTTTCTCGTCGACGTGCGCGACAGCGCCATCTACAAGCTGGTACCGGCGCCGTGAAGAAGTGGTGTCAGGCGGGGAAAGTCGGGATAACTCTCAGTTGAAAGGCGCGCGGCCCCGGGATTCGACGGGAGTTATCCCGACTTTCCCCGCCTGACACCCCCTTCTTCAGCCGACGGCTGTGACGATCTGCGCGCGCTGCTTGCCGTCCGGTAGTTTGCCCAGCGCCGCGCCCAGGTTGTCCGCCAGGTTGCGCGCCTTGCCGGTGGCCGGGATAACGCAGGTCACGGCAGCGTGCGCCAACACGAATTTCAGGAACACTTGCGCCCAGCTCTGCGCGCCGAATTCCGCGGCCCACGGCGGCAGCGGTTTGCCCTGAACCTTGGCGAACAGATTGCCGTCTTCGAAGGCGCGATTGATGATCACCGCCACACCCTTGTCGGCGCACAACGGCAGCAGCCGCTTCTCCGCTTCGCGCGTCACCACCGAATAGTTGAATTGCACGAAATCGAGCTTTTCACGCTCGATGATCGCGATGAGATCGGGGTACGAACTCGTGGTGTAGTGAGTCACGCCGATGTACTTGATCTTGCCTTCCGCCTTCCAGCGCCGCAGCGTCTTCAGGTGGATGTCGAGGTCGACCAGGTTGTGAACCTGCATGAGTTCGATGCGCGGATGTTTGAGCAGCGCCATCGAACGCTGCATCTGCTCGATGCCCTTTTGTTCGGCGGCATTACCCGACCCTGGCGTCCAGACCTTGGTGGCGACGAAAGCCTTTGCCTGTTGCTCGGCCTTGAGCAGATCGCCGAGTACCGCCTCGGCCGTGGAATACATCGGCGAGGTGTCGATGAGCGTGGCGCCGGCGGTGAAAAATGCCTTCAATACTTCGCGCAACGGCGCCCGCGCGGACTCATCCGCGCCGACCTCGAACGGGCCGGATGTGCCGAGCCCGATGGCGGGAATCGATTCCCCGCTGGAAGGGATTTGCCGCATCAGCAGCTGTCCCGTCGGGACGACCGTCCCGTCCGGGAGGTGTTCGTGCGGATATCCGAGGTCATGACCTGCAGCCGCCGTTGCACCGGTGACCGCCGCAACACCCCCCAGCGCGAGAAAACTTCTCCGATCCATGTCGAATCCCTCCGATAAACGTTGGTCAGATCAGCGCGGCATCGGCTCCCACCACCGCGTCACTGCCGTGACTAACTATCTGCTCCAGCGCCAACACTTCTGACAACACCTGCGTGCCGTAGAAATGCGTGCTGGCCAGTTTCGCTTCGTAGAATTGCCGATCGGCGTTGCCGGCGGCGAGTTTCTGGGCCGCGACATCCGCCGCGCGCGCCATCAACCATCCGCCGATCGCGAACCCGCACAGCTTGAGGAACGGCACCGATACCGCCATGGCGCGATCGGGCGAGGTGGATAACGCCACTAACAAGATGTCGGCGGACTTTCGCAGCCGCGCGAGCGCATCGAGCGCTCCCGCGCGCGCCTGCACAGCCTCGACACGCACGGCGCCCATGGCCTGCAAGGACGCCTGCATCTCGTCGATGAACGCAAACAACGTCGCGCCTCGATCGCGGCCAAACTTGCGGCCGATCAGGTCGTTCGACTGAATGCCCGTGGTGCCTTCGTAGATTGCCGTGATGCGTGCATCGCGAAAGATCTGCGCGGCGCCGGTTTCTTCGATGTAACCCATGCCGCCATGCACCTGGATACCCGTCGAGGCGATGTCGATGCCGGCCTCGGTGCAGAATCCCTTCACGACCGGGATCAGCAGGTCGCCACGCGCCTGCGCGGCGGCACGCACGGCTTCATCGGCATGCGCGGCGCCGAGGTCGAGCTGGTGCGCGGCGTACAGCGCCAGCGCCCGGCACGCTTCGGTCGTGGATTTCATCTCCAGCAACATGCGTTTCACATCGGGGTGGCCGATGATCGGCGCCGGCGAGGAGCTCGTGCCCATCGAAGCCGAACCTGCGATCTTGGCGAGCGGCACCGGTGGCTTGCCCTGCACACGAGCCCGCGCCCATTCCGCCGCCTGCTGGAAGGCGCGTTCGCCCTGCGCGTAGCCCTCGAGCCCGACGGACAGGCGGGCGGCGTTCATCATCACGAACATGTATTCGAGTCCGCGATTGGCCTCACCCACCAGCAAGCCGAGCGCACCTTCGTTTTCGCCGTACATCATCACGCACGTCGGGCTTGCATGGATGCCGAGCTTGTGTTCGATCGACGCGCAGTTCACGTCGTTGCGCGCGCCGGGCGTGCCATCGGCGTTGACCCAGAATTTCGGCACGACGAACAACGAGATGCCGCGCACACCGGGCGGCGCGCCTTCGATGCGCGCCAGCACCATGTGCACGATGTTGGCGGCCATGTCGTGGTCGCCGTAGGTGATGAAGATCTTCTGGCCGTAGACGCGGTAGTTCGGCCCGGCGGGCACCGCGCGGGTGCGCACTTGCGCCAGATCCGAGCCGGCCTGCGGCTCGGTGAGGTTCATCGTGCCGGTCCACTCGCCCGAGACCATCTTCGGCAGGTACAGCTGCCGCTGTTGCGGCGTGCCGAAGTGTTGCAGCGCCTCGATCGCACCCTGCGTGAGCATCGGGCAGAGCTTGAACGCCAGATTGGCTGCCGCCCACAGCTCTTCGACCGCCGTGCCGAGCACGGCGGGCGCATTCTGTCCGCCGTATGCGGACTTCGAGCGCAGCGCCGGCCAGCCGCTGTCGCAGAATTGTTGATAGGCGTCGCGGAAACCCGCCGGCATGGTCACGCCATTCGGTGACCACTGCGCGCCCTCGCGATCGCCACTCTGGCACAGCGGTTCGAGCACGATCTCCGCGAAGCGCGCGGCTTCGCCCAAGACGGCGTCGGCCGTTTCGCTCGAGTATTCGGCAAATTCGGGACAGCCTCGTAAACCCTCCGTTCCGATGAGTTCATCCAGAACGAACCGGAGTTCCTTGACCGGTGCTCGGTACATCGAGTGCGTCCTCTTAAATCAGTTGGCGAGCGCCGGCACGATATTGGCGGCGGCGAATTCCACAAAGCTGCGGACGCGGTGATCGTCCTCGAGGCCGGCTGGAAACACCGCGTACAGTGGCGCAGCGGATGGCGCCTGCCAATCGGCGAGCACCTTACGCAATTTCGCCGTGGCCACGCCCTGGCGGCACAGGAATTCCGGCAGCAACCCGATGCCGAGCCCGGCGACCGTTGCGCTGTGCAGCACCGCGGGGTCGTCCACCGCGAGCTTCGGGCGGACACGCACTTCGGCACGCGCCGAGGCCTTGGTCATCAGGAAGTGATATTCCGAGCCAACACCCGCCGGAGTCAGCAACGCGTGATCGCGCAGGCCCTCCGGCCGCTCCGGCGCCGGGTGCTTCTGTAGATATGCAGGCGTGGCGCACAACACCGCGGGCGGCGCGCCGAGCAGACGTGCGCCCAGTTTGGGGTCTTCGTTCTTGCCGGCGCGAATCGCGACGTCCCACTCCGCGCTGTCGCCGGCGTCGAGCACCACGTCGAGCGCGATGTCGGGAAAGCTGTCGAGAAATCGCGGCACCAGCGGCGCCAGCAATACGCGGCCATAGGTCGGGTCGGCGATGACTCGCAGCGGCCCGGTGCTCCTGGTCGAGAAACTCTCCGAGAGCTGCCTTACCTTCTCGACCTCGATGCCGATGGCGCGCGCGTGCGCCAATACGGCTTCCCCGGCGGCGGTGAGGAAAATGCGCCGGGTGGTACGCTTCATCAGCTGCACGCCGATGGATTTTTCGAGATCCGCGATGGCGCGACTGATGGCGACTTTCGGGACTTGATAGGCGCGCGCGGCGGCGGAAAAGCCGTTGAGTTCGATGACCCGGGCGAACACCGCGAGCTGAGCGGCAGACCACAATTCACTCATAATGCGCACCAAAGAGAGCAATGGTGCACGCATTGTTTCACTAAAGAATCTAAAAAGGAAAGACCTCATGAAGATTTCGATGCACGCGATGAGTCACGACGTGTTCAAACGCGCACTCATGCAGCTGCTGTTCGTGATGGATAAAGGCGTCGCGAATGCCAAGACACGCGCCTTCGATACCAGCGTGCTGGTCAATGCGCGTCTGGCACCCGACATGTTGCCGTTCTCGAAGCAGATCCAGCTGACCTGCGACTTCGCGAAGAATTCAATGGCGCGCCTGGCCGGCATCGACCCGCCCAAGTTCGATGACGTCGAAACCACGATGGATGAGCTGATCGCGCGCGTTAAGAAGACGCTCGACTACATCGGCACCGTCTCGGCCGACTCGCTCGAAGGCAGCGAAACGCGCGACATCAAGATTCCACTGCGTGACCGCACGGTTGAATTCAAAGGCCTCGCGTTCCTGCAGCACTGGGCGCTGCCGAACTTCTTTTTCCATCACGTGACCGCCTACAACCTGCTGCGCCACAACGGCGTGGATATCGGCAAGCGCGATTTCCTCGGCGGCTGAACTTCTTCTCGAAACTTCCCGAAACAAAATAAGGAGGGCCGGCTTTCGCCGGCTCTCCTCGTTTCACGATCAGCGATTCAGTCGCCGATCACAGCGGCGCGCGGCTTCGACCACCACCGGCACGTTCTGGGCGATGGCTGTCAGTGGAAGGCAAGCGAATACACATGGGCGCAGAAGCCCTTCGATGGATTGACTGCAGTGTGAACACTGTCTGGCGGCCCGAATCTAGCCCAACATTTCGTAAAACGGTAGCGGTACCACGGCCTTCTTGAGCCGTCCCCTATTTCCCGGAAAAATCACCAATGTGACCCGCTGCGCGAAACCGTGGCCTATTCAACATAACGGCGGCAAAAGCCCGCAACGCCTTGTCGGGGAACGCGAGCTATGTCACGGCGGGGCATTCGGTGATTTGCGACTCTTCATCTTCAGTCCGGGGAAAATTTCGCAAATGCAGGCGAGCGCGAGTGTCACAGCTACGGGCGATTCGAAAGCCGCGATCGGCGAAGCGCTGAAGCAGTCGCTTTCCGGCAATCGCCTGCAATCCATTTCCCTGCACGATGAACGTGGCGACGTCCTGTGGCTGGACGAAGGCGCGCTCGGTCCCGACGAACACAACCTGGTGGTCGAAGCCGCCGCAGCCCTGGCCGCAGCTCCAGACCGCGGCTGCGTATTCCAGAACATCGGGGACGGCCGCGCCGCGGCGTTCCTGCCCGCCCGCTCGCCGCTCAACGATCTGGTCGGTCTCGCGATGATCATCGCGGACGCGAAGTTCCTCGATAGCAAAGGCGCGGCGAAATTCGTCACGCCGACCTCCACCAATCTCATGCGACGGCTGGCGTTCCTGCGCAAGCCGCCGCCGCCAGCAGTCCCCGCGGCGCCGCCGGCAGCGCCGCCCGGCGCCAAAGTAGTTAGCCAGCCGCCTCGGCCTGCGGCTCCGCACATGAAGCCCGGCGTCCCCGCCGCGGGCATGCGCCCTGGTGCGCCCGCGCTGCCGGCTCGTCCGCCCGGCGCTCCCTCGGCTCCCGCCGCCCAACGTCCGGCCGCGCCGCTTGCAAGACCCGCCGCGCCCCCGCCAATTGCCACACGTCCGGCGGTTCCTGCCCGTCCGGCCGCGCCGCCGCCGAAGGCCGCACAGCCTGCTCCCGCTCGTCCGCAGGCTCCTCCGGCACGGCCCGCTGCGCCGGCAGCCAAGGCTGCGGCCACTCAACATCCGCAGCGCCCGAGTGCGGGTACGGAAACCGATTCGATCTCGTTCGAGATCTCGGATATCGATCCGCGGTCACTGCTGAAAGGCGCGCAAAAACCAGCCGCGCAGAAACCGGCCGCGCAGGAACCCAAACGCCCCGATTTACGCGTGGTACAGACAGATCGCCTGCCGAGGCTCGAGCTGTCGCTCGCGGCGGATCCCATTCCCGAACTTATCGCCGACGATTCGCCGATCGAAATTCCGGAACACATGTCGATCGACGGGCCCGTCGATCAATACGAAGACGTTTCATCCGAAGAACCGACCACCGAGGTCGAGACGCTGATGGATTCCGAATCAAACATGGACGTCGAGCCGCAGTTCGTCGAGGAATCGCCGCAAATGTCGGCCGGCCCCGGGCAGTTCGAGTTCTATGGGCAGATTTTCGAGCTGCACGTACAGCAGTTGGTGAAGCTGCGCGCCGGTGGAGGCACGCGCCGTTTCGAAGTGCTGGTACGCGATGCACACGCCGACAACGAATTTGGAGTCGCTCCGGATCGTGTCATGCAGGACGTGCACGATCCGAGCGCAAATTCCGATCTCGACCGCATCGTGGTCGAACAGCTCGTGAGCTGGCTCGGCGAAAACCGCGCTGTATGGGAGTCCGATCCGGCGAGTTTCTCCGTGAACGTCGGCATGGGGACGATCGCGGATCCGAAATTCGCGAGCTTCGTCGCCACTGTGCTCAAGAATCACAAGGTGCCGGCCAGGGCGATCGGCTTCGAGATCACCGAAAAATCCTGTGTCGAACAGGTCCGTGACGTCGACATGTTCGTGCAGGCCTGCGAAAAAATCGGCTGCCACGTGGTGCTCGACGACTTCACCTTCCACCACAACTCGGTGCGCTGGTTGGGCTCGAGCGCGATCAAGTTCCTCAAGCTGGATTCGAAGATCACCGCCATCGCGATGAAAGAACGCGTGCCGCAGGCGCTGGTGGTGGCCATTTGCCAGGCGTCGAAGGTGCTCGGCCTGTCATGCGTCGCCAAGCGGGTCGACACCCCGGCGGTGCGCGAATGGCTCGCCGCGGTGGGCATCGACTACGCGCAGGGCTTCCTGCTGGACCAGCCGAAGGCACTGACGACGCTCAGCGCGGCTTCCGGCAGGTAATACGACGAGCCGAGTTGTTTGGTCGCCAGGACGTTTGTCCGGCGCGCCCAGCTCCCGTACCTTTGAACGATGACCGGCTTCGATCCTCTTCGACACAACCGCAATTCACTCTTCTGGACGCTGCACATAGGCGGCTGGCTGGGTTACGCGCTCACGCAGTACCTCGGCGCGTTCATCTACGAAAAGATGACCGGTTACCTGATGATCGTCACGTTGGCGGCGGTCAGCGGCTTTCTCTTCACGCTCGAGCTGCGCTACATCTACCGGCGGCTATGGACGCGCAGTCCGCGCGTGATCATCGTCGGCACACTCGTCTGTTGTTACGTGTTCGCGTTGCTGCAGCGCGTGGTGATCAACGGCACGTGGATGCTGGTCGAGCCCGACATGGAGATGCGCAGCATCCTCGAGATCTTCGGCGCGACGATGTCCTCGATGTACCTGCTGCTGTGCTGGTCGGCTATCTACTTCGGCGTCAAGTATTACGAATCGCTGCAGGAACAGCGTGAGGCGACGCTGCGCGCCGGAACCCTGGCACAGGAAGCGCAGCTCAAGATGCTGCGTTACCAGCTCAACCCGCACTTCCTGTTCAATACGCTCAACGCGATCTCGACGCTGATCCTCGACAACGAGAATCGCACCGCCAACCAGACGGTGGTGCGCCTGTCGGAATTCCTGCGTTACACGCTCGACCAGGATCCTATGAAAAAAGTCACTCTGCGCCAGGAAATCGAGGCGATGAACCTTTACCTGACCACGGAGAAGCTGCGCTTCGGCGATCGGCTCAAGCTCGAATACGCTATCGAAGACCCGGCGCTGGATGCGCTGGTGCCGAGCCTGTTGCTACAACCACTGATCGAGAACGCGGTGAAATACGCGGTCTCGCCTTCCGAGAAAGGCGGCGCCATCCGTATCGAAGGCCGCGCCCGCGGCTCGATGCTGGAACTCGCGGTGGCTGACGATGGCCCGGGCCTCAGCGCTAATGCGTCGCCCGGCAGCGGTCGCGGGGTCGGCTTGCGCAACACGCGCGAACGCCTCGCCGTGCTCTATGAAGACCGGCACCGGTTCGTGACGATCGACAACAAGCCCGGCCTGCGCATCGAGCTCGGATTGCCGATGGAAGTTGCGCCGACATGATCCCGGCCGCCCCGCGCAAGCTGCGAACCTTGCTGGTCGACGACGAGGCGCTGTCGCGCCGCGGCCTCGAGCTGCGGCTGCGCATGGCGAACGACATCGAGATCGTCGCTCAGTGCACAAACGGCCGCGAGGCGCTCGCCGCCATTCGCGAGCACCAGCCGGATCTCGTGTTCCTCGACATCCAGATGCCCGGCCTTTCCGGCTTCGACGTGCTGGCCGAATTGCAGCCGCACGAACTGCCGATGATCGTATTCGTGACGGCCTACGACCGCTTCGCCGTGCAGGCCTTCGAAGCGCGCGCCATCGACTACGTGCTGAAGCCGGTGGACGATGCGCGCCTGTTGGCGACGCTTACGCACGTGCGCGAATTGAACGACCAGCGCACCGCGGTCGCCGAGCGCGACCATCTCGTGAATCTGCTCGCCGAGCTGCGCGGCAGTGGCGAGATAGAACCGGCCGACCCTGCGAATGGTGCGCAGGCACCGAACTGGCTGCCGATCCGCAATGGGCGCGAGACGGTGCGTGTGCCGGTCGAAGCCATCGAATGGGTGGACGCGGCTGGCGACTATCTGTGCATTCACGCCAGCGGCCATACACACATCCTGCGCGCCACCATGCGCGAAATGGAAAACCTGCTCGATCCGCGCCTGTTCCAGCGCGTGCACCGTTCGACCATCGTCAACCTGACGCGCGTGAAGAGCCTGCGCGCGCACATGAACGGCGAATACTTCCTGCGGCTGGAAGGCGGGCAGGAATTGAAGTTGTCGCGCACCTATCGGGACAAGGTCGAATACTTCCTCAAGCGGCCTCGGGCGCACTGATCTGACGAAGCGAAAGCCCGCGTGACGGGCTCTCGTCGAGACCCAGGGCCTCCACAACCAGGTGCCATGCCCGGGCCGCAGGTTGCCAGCGGCCGCTGCTGGCGGGCGTGTCACCAGGTGTAGCGGACGCGATACCGAACCACCGTCTCGCCATCCTTCGCCACCTTCACCGGGAAGTTGATGGTGCGCGAATCTTCCTTCTGAAACTCGTGCGTCTTGGTGAGGACCTTCCAGTTGCTCCAGCGGTAGAGGTTTTCCTTCACCACCACATCGACTGGCTGCGATTTGTGATTGCGCAGCTTCACCTCGATCTCCTCTTCCATCACCTTCGCGTTGGTGTCGATCGTGAAATTCACCTGGCGCCGCTCACCCACGACGTCGAATGCGGAACCGAGCTTGATGTGCACCTGCTCGTCCTTCGGCGTGTGATCGATCTTGTCCTCGCCGATGAATTCCAGGCTGCCGTCGGCCTTGTCGAGCTGCGAGACGCGCAAACGGCCGGCCGGGAGCGGCACGCCCAGGCCGAACTGCTTGTCGTTCTTGAATTCCAGGTAGACGTCGACCTTCGTGTTCATGGCGATGCCCATGTTCCGGTCCGTGTACGGCGTCGGATAGAAATAGGGCTGCGGCGCGCCGTAGTAGGTAAGGACCTTCTTCGCCGGGATCTGCTTCGCCTGGTCGAACAGCTCGATCTGTTTGGTTGAGTTGTTGGGCAGCGTGGTCGGGCGCCCGAGCGTGTACAGGTGGAATTCGAAGAAGTCCTTCTGCGCGAAACCTTCCTCCAGCCGGTCCGCGACCGCGGCGGCCATCAGTACCTCGCGTTTGGCGCGCACGTTGGTCTGAGGTTGCACGCGGTTCACGTCGCCCGCGATGAGCTTGAGTTTGGCGTCGTCGAACGTGGCGCCCGACAGGTTGATGATGCTCACCCAGGCCGAAAGATCGAGCAGCCCATTGTTCGCATCCGCGCCTTCGTTGAATGTGAGGTTGTAGTCCGCCCACCAGGTAATGCCGCCGGTCTGGTAGGTGACGCGCGTTTTCTGCGTGCCACCGGCCGGCGACGACACATCCCACACGAGCGTCGGACGCGTGTTGAGACCGCCTGGCAAATCGGGGAATTTCACCGAGGTGTATGCAGGCAGCGAATAGATGGAGCCGTCGCTGCCGCGCAGCACGATGCCATCCACCGCGGAAAGCAACGTGCCGGTGATCGGCGTCACGGTGTTGCCGACGTTCTTGTCGACGGTGATCTGTTTGTCGATGAACTTGAGCAGCAGCTTCTGCGTGCTCACCAGGTCGAACTGGAAGTTCTGTTCGAGCACGCGGGTCGCCGGATCCGACAGGGACGTGAAAGTGACGGTGGTCGGGTCTATCAGCGCCGCGACATCGGTGAACGACAGCTGCGAGCGGCCCTTGGTGATCTTGATCTCACGGTCGTCACGCACCAGCGCATACCCCGGCACCGACATCGCGTTAGGCACGCCCTGTCCGGGCAGCGGGCGATAGAACTCAGGGGAAATCGCGCCCGGCTGCGCCGAACTGTAGATGGTGATCGCCGTCGACGAGGACCCGGCGGCCGATGCGATGTGCGGCGCGCCAAGGCAGGCGGCGACGGCAAGGGCGAGCGGTTTGCGAAAAGACTTCATGGACAGGTAATCCTCATTGGATGAAGGCAAACTGCGAACCACGTCGCAAGCCTGCCGGGAACCCATGCGCGGAATGTGAAACGGCGCAGCGGCTTCGAGACATAAGAATCGCAGCATATGCTTGTGCGATCCTGTAGGACCAACGGCCGTTACCAACCCGAATGGCGTCTGGCGTTTTTGCGACGCATTCGGCCGGCCAAGACTCTGCGGAATTTCGAACCACGATGGAAGCTGCGACTAGTAACGATACCTCTGGTTTAAACAAGGTGCAGGCGCCGAGCGCGCCCGCACCCGCTATGGATCGTGAATTCATCATCAAGAACCAGATAGTCGAGCGATATCTCGCCGGCCGTCTGCCGCCCAAAGGCGTCACCGATTTCGAAAAGCTGATTCGTTCGCGCCCCGAACTCATCGAAGAGCTAGGGCTCGCCGACAAGGTCAATGCGGGTCTGCGTCTGTTAGACGCGGCGGGTATAGCCGAACCTTGGGCGGAGAAGCAGAAAAAAGCCTGGGAGAAGCCGGCCTTCGGCATCGCCGCCGCGGCGCTGGCGGTGGTCGCACTGATCGGCTGCGCGGTGCTCGCCATGCAGGTGTCGTCGCGCGACACATCGATCGTCAAGCTGAAGGGTGAGATCCACGACCGCCCGATCGCCCCCTCTACGCACAAGCGCACGATTCTCGTCGGCACGGCGCGCAATGGCCCGCCGACCCAGTCGACGTTCACCATCGGCTCGGGCGATTTCGCCGAGTTCAAGACGGACCTTTCCTGGACCCGCTACGGCACGTTCAAGGTCTCGATCGACCGCGTGAACCAGGGGCGTGTTGCCGTCATCGATGGCATCTCCAAGGATTCCAACGGTCACGTGCGAATTTCACTCAACGCGGGTGCGTTCGGCCCCGGCGACTACATGGTGCAGCTCGACGGGCTGAACATGCGCCGCGAGAGTCTGCCCGTGGCGTGGTTCCGATTCTCCGTTACGCGCTAGTCAGCCGCGAACTTCAACCTTGTCGATGAGCCGCGGCGCACTGGCGCGCGGGTCGTCGGCCACCGCCGTCTCCTGTGCGCCACGTATTGTCGTTCGCCAGCGGCGCGGCACCCGATCGATGGCGATCGAGAAGATCGTGAGGTTGCCGGCCGCATCGATCCGCAGTCGCAGCCAGTGCTTGAAATCCTGGATGCGCAGGGACGAAAACGCCTCGGTCGAATGCCGTCCGAAGATTCGAATGGAGACGAATAGATAGAGCCCGAGAATGAAAGGGCCGACGATTGCACCGAGTATCACGGCGATGAGCCCTGACAGCAGCAACTGCAACAGGCTGCCGTAGAAGAGGTCGAAGCCGCGCACCGTGATCAACAATGCCCACCATCCGACCATGAACGCCGCGCCCAGATGCAGCAGCGCATGACTGGCGCCGCCCAGGATGCGCCATGAACGGATGTGCGTGTCGGTGAAAAAGATGAAGCCCGCGACTATCGTGACCAGCCACATGCCATCGAGCGGGTCGCGAATCGCGGCGTTGATCGCCGCGCCGAGCGCGGTCGGCAGGTCGATGACATCCGACGCTTCGAGGCTGGCCGAGGCCAGCCATGCCGACATGGCGTACAGGAACGCGTACAACCAGCCGGACTTCGGGTTCAGGAACGGAAACAGGAAATTGCGCCATGCCAGGCGCCGGGAAGTCTGCTCGTCCGGATAGACGGAGCGTTGCTCGAAGCCGTTGCGCAGTAGTTTGGTGGCCGGAGCGTGCGTCGGGTGCAGGAACGAGCCGCCGCCGCCGGCGGTGATCTTCTGCACGCCTTCCGGGTTCTCGTGGCGCTTGTAGAAGTGCAGGTCGCCGGTGAGGAACACCCGCGCCTTGCGCTTGAAGACTTCCTCCTCGAGAAAGAGAGTGCTTGATTGTTCCTCGTAGCTCACATGGCGCGGATATGCGTCCTCGAGAATCCAGCGCGGCTCGGGTACGCAGAAGATCAGGCGCGCGGCGTCGTCCATGCGCGACGCGACCTTCTGGAAGTACTGCACCTGCGGCTCGTCGAGATCGGCGCCCAGTTGCAGGTCGATGGCCAGCAACCACCAGTTGGCAGGGAGCTTCAGCGCAAAGTAGCTGCGAGTCTGGCGAGTCACGCAGCCCGCGAAGCCGCGCTCCGGCCGGCAGAAGACACGCGAGAACGCGACCAGGCTGTCGTACCAGTCGTGATTGCCCGGGATCGCGAAGACCTCCGGATGTGCACGGCCGGCAAAAGCCATCTTGTAAGGCGTCTCCGTGCGCACCGCGTATTCCGCGCGCGATGGATAGGGATAAACCTCGTCGCCACCGAACACGAGCAGCCTTCCCGCCTGGGTTTGCTCGACGGTATCGCCGGACGGAAGATCGAGCGTGGGCTGGGCGATCGCATCGGCGATGGCGAAGGTCGAATTCCAGCCGTCTCCGATGTCCGCGGTGTAGTCGAACCAGAAGTCACCGGCCACCGACCCCGGCGGCGTCGAATAGTCGAACTCGTTTTGCGGCTGGCTGGCGAGCGCTTCGATGAGTCGCGTGTCGGAGTGACGACCGAAGACGTTGGCGATCGCCACCTGGTATGCCGAATGGGCCAGCACGCGCGGGTCATACCAGCCAACCATCGAACGCCGCCGCACCTTTTCCTCGCGCATCAGGAACTCCGCAGCGTGAGCACCGGCGGCTGGTTGACCACCGATCGGGTGACCAGCCATCCGGCCAAACAGACTAACAACCCACCGCCGACCAGACCGTAGAACCAGACCCACGGATCCGGCGAATAGGGAATCTGCAGCACGCGTTTGGCGATGTATGCGCCGGCAATCGAAGCTCCCGCCGCCGCCAGCGCGCCCGAAATGATGCCGAGCGCGGCGAATTCGGCGAGCAGTCCTTTGAGCACCGTGGAGCGATTGGCGCCGAGCGTGCGCAGGATCGCGCTTTCGAAACGGCGCTCTTCGCGACTGGCCTGTACCGCGGCAACCAACACGACCAGCCCCGCCAGCAGCGTAAAGAGGAAGACGCTCTGTACCGCCGCGAGCGCCTTGTCGATCACCGAACGGACCTGACGCAGCAGATCGTCCACGTTGAAGACGGAAACGCTGGGGAAACGCCGCACCAGTTCGCTGATGGTCTTCGAATTGTTGGCGTCGAGATGCGCGGCGGTCATCCACGTGCCCTGTGCGCCTTCCAGCAAGCCGGGCGCGAACATCAGAAAGAAGTTGGGCTGAAAGCTGTCCCACTTCACGCGGCGCACGCTCGCCACCTTCGCGGTCTGGGTCTCGCCCGCCACGTCGAATTGCAGTGTGTCGCCGAGCTTGAGATTGAGTTCCTGCGCGTATTCGGTTGAAACCGAGACGAGCGCTTTGCCCTTGTCTTCGGACGTGAACCAGCGGCCCGCGGTGATCTCGTTGTCGCGGCCGAGTTGCTCGGCCCAGGTGATGTTCTGGTCGCGCGTGGCGAACTCGCGTGCCCGCGGTGTCGCGAACTTCAGGTCGTCGATCGCCTGTCCATTGATGTGGGTCATGCGCGCACGGACCATCGGCAGTGCACGGGTGCGTTGCGCGCCACGCTCCGTCAGGAACTGCGCAAATGCCTGGTGTTCCTCCGGTGGAATGTTGATGAAAAAGAAGTTGGGCGTATCAGCCGGCAGGCTGCGGCGCCAGTCGTTTAGCAGATCGTTGCGGACCACCACCAGCAGCAACAACATCATGATGCCGTGTGCGAAGGCCGTGAGCTGAACCACGCTCTCGGTGCGGCGCCGGCCGAGATTGGCGACGCCGTAGCGCCAGGAAACGCCCACGCCACCGCGAAACCGGGTAGTTAGTTTTACCAGCAGCCAGCCGGCGGTGGCGACGATGACCACGAATGCGGACAGGCCGCCGACGAACGCGCCGAAGATGACCAGGTCCCGCAGCACCCAGTACACCAGGAATACGATGGCCAGCACGGCCGGACCGAAGGCGAGGATGACCAGCGGCGGCGGTGGCCCGACATCGCGGCGCAGGACGCGCAACGCCGGTGTTCGCGACAACTGCAGCAGCGGTGGCAGCGCGAATCCGCCGAGCACCGCGATCGCCGTCAACAAGCCGATGCCGAGTGGCGCGAGGCTCGGTGGCGGCAGATCGCCTTTGAGCAGGTCGGCGAGCGCGACGACCAGCCACGCTTGCGCACCGAACCCGAGGATCGAGCCGAAGATGGCGGCGATCAGCCCGACCAGCCCGAGTTGCGTGAGGCTGACCGTAAGCGTGAATGCGCGTGTAGCGCCAAGGGTTTTCATCAGCGCAACGGAATCGAGATGGCGTTGTACGTAGCGCCGCGCAGCCATCGCGACGGCGATTGAACAGAGCAACACCGCGACCAGGCTGGCAAGGCTCAGGAAGCGGCCAGCGCGGTCGATGGCGGTCTTGATCTGCGGCGCCGTCTCGTCGACGTCGAGCAGCCTTTCGCCATCCTTCTTATTTGTTTTCAGCCACTGCCCGAACGAATCGATCTCGGAACGCCCATCCGCAAACAGCAGCGCGCGCGTGAGCCGGCTACCGGGCTGGATGAGCTGCGTGGCACCGATGTCTTCTTCGTTCATCAGCAGGCTGGGCGCAAGGTCGACGAAGGTCGCGCCCTGATCCGGCCGGCTGATCATGATGCGCGCGACTTTGAACTTGCTGGCGCCAATCGAAAGCTCGGTACCGATGGCCGCGCCCAACGCCGCCGCCAGACGTGAGTCCGGCCAGACCTCGCCGCGGCTCGGATTGCCGACCACCGGCAAAGGTTTTCCGAAGGGCTGATCGGACAACATCACCTTGCCGCGCAGCGGGTATTCGGGCGACACCGCGCGTACCGCGGTCAGCTGGCTAACATCGCCGTTGAACACCACGCTGAACATGCCGGTGCTGCGTGCGATGCTGATTCCGCGTCTCGTCGCTTCGTCGGTGGCGCTGCTGTCGAAGGGCCGCGCCGATTCCAGCCGCAGGTCCGCGGCGAGCACCTCGCCCGCCTGGTTGTCCACCGCGGCGCTGATGCGGTCGACGAGGAATCCGACCCCGGTGAGCGCGGCCACCGCAACCGTGATCGCGAGCACCAGCACCCCGAGTTCCCCCGACCTCCATTCGCGTATCAGGGTCCGCAGCGCAATGGCCAGTGCTCTCACGACGCACTCTTCATTCGAGCCGGCCCGAATCCATCTGCAGGACGCGACCACAACGCGTCGCGACCGTGCGGTCATGGGTTACCAGCACGAGCGTGGTGTGCGACTGCGCATTGAGATCGAACATCAGCGACACGATCTTTTCGCCGGTATGGGTATCGAGATTCCCGGTGGGCTCGTCGGCAAACAAGACGGCCGGCCGCGTGACGAACGCACGCGCAATGGCGACCCGCTGCTGTTCGCCACCGGAGAGCTGGCGCGGGTAGTGCCCGGTGCGCTGCCCGAGGCCGACGCGGCCAAGCGTCTCGCTCGCGGCTGCGCGCGCGTCGCGCCGCCCGGCGAGCTCGAGCGGCAACATCACATTTTCGAGCGCCGTGAGCGAGGGCACCAGGTGGAACGACTGGAAGACGAAACCGACCCGTTCCGCGCGCAGGCGCGCGCGCCCGTCCTCATCAAGCGCCGTCAAATCGGTGCCCGCGAGAGTGATTCGTCCTGAAGTCGGAGAATCCAGGCCAGCCAGGAGCGCCAGCAGCGTAGATTTACCTGCGCCCGAGGCACCGACAATGGCAACTGATTCGGCTGCCGCGATGTCCAAGGACACGTCGTCTACGATGGTCAGCATCCCTTCGGGACTGGCGACTTTTTTAGTGAGGTTTTCGGCTTTGAGTACGCTCATCAGATCCATTCAGTTGGTGTTGCTGTTCGCGCTGGCGATGACTGCGCGTGCCGCGACTCCCGTGCCGCGCACCATCGTCGTGCTGGGCGACAGTCTCAGCGCCGGTTACGGCATCAAGGTTCAGGAAGGCTGGGTAAACCTGCTCGGGAAGCGGCTCGCTTCCGAAGGGTACGGATACGGCGTGATCAATGCCAGCGTGAGCGGCGAAACCACTCAAGGCGGACTCGCGCGGCTGCCGCGGGTGCTCGAATCGCACAAGCCGGCCATCGTCATCGTCGAACTCGGGGCCAACGATGGCCTGCGCGGTTTGCCACTCGCCGCCAGCCGCGAGAATCTCCGGCAAATCGTCGAGCGTTCACGCGCCGCGAAAGCGCGCGTGGTGCTCGTCGGAATGGTGATACCGCCTAACTACGGACCGCGTTATGGGCAGGAATTCCGTGACATGTTTGCCACGCTCGCCGCCAAGTACCCGATCGCGTTGGTGCCGTTTTTCCTCGACCACGTGGCGCTCAAACCGGATCTCATGCAGGCGGATGGACTACATCCGAACGCCCTCGGGCAGCCGCAACTGCTCGAAAACCTCTGGCCGAAGCTCAAGCCGCTGCTAGTTGCTCCGGGGAAACCCGCAAGCTAGCCTGCGACACCAGATTCGAGGGGTGGTCGTGGAAAAGCATTGGCTCAAGTCTTATCCGCCGGGTGTCCGCGCCGAAATCAATGTAAACGAGTACCCCTCGCTCAAGGAGATGATCGAGCGCGGGCTCGCGGTCCACTCCGTACGCGATGCCTATGTCCAGATGGGCAAGGCGATGACCTACGGCGAGCTCGATGTACTGTCGGCCCAGTTCGGCGCGTTCCTGCAGACGAGTTGCGGGCTCAAGAAGGGCGACCGTGTCGCCGTGATGATGCCCAACACCTTGCAGTACCCCATCGTCGTGCACGGCGCATTGCGCGCCGGCCTCACCGTAGTCAATACCAATCCTTTGTACACCGCGCGCGAACTCGAGCATCAGCTCAGTGATTCGGGCGCAACCGTCATCGTGATCGTCGAGAACTTCGCGCACGTGCTGCAGGAAGTGATCGCGCATACACCTATCAAACATGTCGTCCTCACCAGCGTCGGCGAGATGCTCGGGTTTCCGAAGGGCAACATCGTCGACTTTGTCGTGCGTCACAAACGCAAACAGGTGAAGCCGTTCAACCTCCCGGGCGCGTGGAAGTTCAAGCAGGCGCTCAGGGCCGGATCGAAGGTGCGCATGCAGCCCGTGTCGTTGAATCACAGCGACATCGCATTTCTGCAATACACCGGCGGCACGACCGGCGTTGCCAAGGGCGCAATGCTCACACACGGCAACATGGTGGCAAACGTGCTGCAGGCGCTCGAGTGGATAGGGCCCTCTTTTCCGCGCGATCCAGCCACCCTGATAACGGCGCTGCCGCTGTACCACATCTTTGCATTGACGGCTAACTGCCTGCTGTTCGTGGTGCTTGGCTGGCGCAACGTTCTCATCACCAACCCGCGTGATTTCCCCGCATTCGTGGCGGAGTTGAAGAAGTACAAGTTCTCGTACCTCAGTGGCGTCAACACACTGTTCAACGCTTTGTTGCATACGCCGGGATTCGACACTGTCGACTTCAGTAACTTGCGCATCACCCTCGGCGGCGGCATGGCCGTGCAGGAAGCTGTCGCCAAACGGTGGAAGGAAGTGACGGGGAAAATTCTCACTCAGGCGTGGGGACTGACCGAGACTTCGCCCGCTGCCTGCATCAACAAGCCCGGCGAGGATTTCAACGGGTCAATCGGTTATCCGATCCCTTCCACCGAGATCAGCATCCGTGATGATGCAGGGAATGAGCTGGGCATCAACCAAGTCGGTGAGATTTGCGTGCGCGGCCCGCAGGTGATGGCTGGATATTGGAATCGGCCCGATGAGACTGCGAATGTGATGATCGGGGCGGATCTGTTGCGCACCGGCGATATCGGCCGAATTGATGAGACCGGACTCGTGTTCATCGAAGATCGGAAGAAGGACATGATCCTTGTATCGGGATTCAACGTTTACCCGAATGAAGTCGAGAGCATCGCTGTGACGCATCCTGGCGTGCTCGAAGCCGCCGCGATTGCTCAGCCGGATGAGAAGTCAGGCGAGGTTGTCGCGCTGTTTGTCGTGAAGAAAGATCCGAGTCTTACGGAGCAGCAGTTGATTGATCACTGCAGGAAGTTACTCACGGGATACAAAGTGCCGAAGCACGTGTATTTCAGGAATGACCTGCCGAAAACGAATGTGGGGAAGATTTTGAGGAGAGCGTTGAGGGACGAGCTGCCGAAAAACTGACGTCCGGTTCCTATGGAGATTCGTTAGGTCGTTGCACTTTCGTCTAGGAATGCGAACGTAAAAACCCCCGCGGTACATTTCTTTGAACGAGAGCCGCTCGCTTTTTCGACACGCGCCTCGAGCCAGTCGTCGACCACCGCCAAAAAGGCGATGGCTTGTTGATTAACTAGCGATCGAAAGTCGGCAGCGGCGGAGACCGGAAATGCACGGACTTTGCTTGAGCGTTCAAACAACGTGTTCTCCTTTCTCCGTGTCGTGACATTTCTAGTCACTGTCTCAACATAGCGCGAAACACCTTCGGTTAAGTGAGCCAGCAATTCTTTCGAAACGATCGGGACGACGCCGTACTTTCCTGTGGGAATCCATTGCTTCTCGCCTGTTTCTTTGATTAGACCCGATTTTTGAAGCCCTTCAAAAACCGTTTCAAATCTTTCGGCGTCAAAGTGCGAGTAAACGAGCTTTCGCAGCCCATTTTTTCCGGCGAGAGCAAGCGGGCGCGGAGAGCCCTCCTTCGTCAGGTACTTAGTTTCCCGATGCCACGTCCTGAGTAGGCTTCCAAAGGTTTGAACATCGGGTCCAGCTGGTCCCTGCGCACAAACATTGGTCTCCTTGGATGCGGACTCCACGCACTCGAGTGCGAAAAGCCGGAGCGCGTCGAGACTTGTGCCAGCGCTTAGTTGAAGCGCGAACAGTTGTACGATGGCTTCGCGGATCACAAGTTTTCGATCGCTCTTGAGCTGTGCTCGCTTCATCTTTTTCTCCGAGGATCGGAATCGTTCGATTTCATTTCTTTGCGCGCAGAGGTTTCTCGGCCGCCACAGCAACTGATATGGTTAGTTCGTATTTCGCATTACGCTTTGATCGAGTACCTAGTAGCTCTAGACCAGCAACAAACGAAGTTCGTCGGTTCTCGAGCTCGCGCACAGCTGCGTATACCTGCGGCATCGAATCGAAGTGAATCTTTAGTTGTCGAGCAGTTGAGGTCAGTTCTTCATCTGCACCTTCGCCACCTGTCTTGCTAAAGAAGTTTACCCAGGGCGAGATCGCACGCATGGCTGCAAGAGCTGGTTTTGGCGCTCGAATATCTACTCTAACTAATTCAACTAATCCAAGTGGAGTTTCTTTGGCCATTCCGAGCCGCACCATTTCAACAAGCATCGCCCTGGCAGGAATATCACCGCTATATTTCTTGACGAGTTTGGTAAAGCTGGCGCCAGAGGAGGCGAACGGAAGACACAAGGGTTTGCGTCGATTGCTAAGAAATGTGGCATCACTACTCCAACCTGATGCAACGCGTATCGCTCGGTTCAATGGGGTAGCTTCACTCAGGGCCAATTCGGATCCATCGCGCCTAAGCTGTGACACTTCAATACGTGTTAGGCCGGTGACAGCCGCGATTCTCGCGATACTGGGGCGAAGCGCCGACCCTGAATCCACTTCTACAGCAGCTTCGACGAACGCCAGCCGCGCGAGTTTGTTGAATCGTCGAAATCCGTAGCCGTTTCGGAGAAGCAGTTGCGCGACGTTCACCAGAATCTGGGTCAAGTGGCGATCGATGTGCGTGGGGCGAGAAGGCGCGGGCGGGCGGGCTCGGGCGTTCCTGGTTTGATGCCCCTCTATGCGTACTCGACGTTTCATGTTCGACGGAAGGATAGTGGATCGCCCAGCGCGGCCGTGTCTTCGATTCGGAAGCCTTTACTCTAGCGATTTTTTTGTCTGGAACTTCTATGGTGGTTAGCGGACTTTCCGGCCATTTGCGCTAGAAAGTGCTATTGAAGTTCAAGGAACACCCACTCTTCCCACACCAAGGTATCGAGGAAAAGCCGCCCCAAGTCAGGCTTAGGAATATCAGCCCAAGCAAACGACGAGAATTTTTATCGCGTTTCTTTAGTAGCTCGACGAACCAGCACCTTGGATGCTGTTGACTCCAGTGCCTTGGATACTTAGCGCACCGGTGCCCTGAATACTCAGCTTTCCAGTTCCTTGAATGCTGTTAACCCCAGTGCCCTGGATGCTCAGCACGCCCGTACCCTGAATGCTTAGCTTGCCGGCGCCTTGAATAATGTTGGCCCCAGTTCCCTGGATACTAAATACGCCGGTACCCTGAATGCTCTGCTTTCCGGTCCCCTGGATACTCAGTTTTCCAGTGCCTTGAATGCTGTTAACTCCAGTGCCCTGGATGCTCAGTACGCCCGTGCCTTGGATGCTCTGCTTGCCGGTACCTTGAATACTCAGTTTTCCAGTACCTTGGATGCTGTTGACCCCAGTACCCTGGATGCTGATCAAATCTTCAGCCTCGATACTCGTCGCCCAAATTCGGTCCTGTGGGTTGGCTTGGTGCCCCACGATCGTGACTAGGTTGCCCACCGATATCGGTGCGACCGCATCAACGGAAGCATCTGGAACGTAAATTTGAGCGCTGCCGATCGTCGCCAAACCCAGCGATTGATCGAACTTCGAAACGGTACCCGAAAGCAGAACTTCACTCGCGCCGGCGACATAGAGCGACTCGCTAACAACTACTGAAGTTGCGACCAAAGCTCCTTCAGGTGACTGCTCTCCCTCGATGTAAAGGTAGGTGCCCAAACGCATGTCCAACGATGCAGCGGAACGCATTTGTTCCGCCGCCAATTGCGAGCTGCGAATAGTGAACGTCTGACCGAGAACTTGTATGGCGGAACCGTCGAGAGAAACCCTTTCGACTGGCCCGATAGCAATGACAGTTGCGGCGCTTGCATCTGCACAAAGAACTGCAGCAAGCACGCTCGCTGCTAGCCGGAAACTTCCAGTGATGCCCATATGTGCCTCCCGCGCCCGATCCATGGGATGGACGACACTTAACTAAACGAGACCAAAACCGCGACCTGCGTCACAAACACTACTGCCAATACATCCCTTAAGTCAAAAGGGATGCACAAAAGCCACAGCAGAGATGTCTTAAACCGATCGCGAAGCGTCCCGTGCGTCGGAGGCCACCTTTTCACGGAGGGGCGTTGGATCTGCAACTGGATCAACGAATTGAAATACAGCTAAGCCGACTTTCTCGAATTCCACGCCTGGCTGTACTTGAGCGGAATAAGGGCTCAACCAATTGTCCAAATCGATCAGGAGTTCCGAAACTCGCTCCCGAACGTGTTTTTCAAAGATCGGAACCACGGACGTTGGTAGGCCACGATCCGAAATGACTGATCGCTCCAGACGTTTGGTCGAATTCAGTCGGTCCATGTTGAACTGCAACGTATTTGCGAGCCGAGTCAACGCGTTACCAAAGAATTCCAGCTGTGCTGGTGACATCTCTTCGATCGGAATGAACGCTCGGGACACGGTTCTTACATGCGTATCGCCGGACCAAACAACAGTACGCAGTCGAATCAGCTCGTCCAGGACATCATGGACGCTTACCTGTGCGTCGACCGTGTTAACTAACTCCCAAAAAGAACGGCTTTTCTGACTTTTAACTTCCAGTTCCAGCGGAATTCCGTATGGACCAACAAACTGTGGGTCCGTGTGCCACTTGTTGAGAATCTCAGAAAGGGTCGCCGTCAAAGTTTTGGGCGGCAACGGCAGGGCGCCATCGTTATCGATAAACCGATCCACGTCGCGACGTGGAACGCCGGTCGAGATTGAAACTTTGGCACGTGATGGTCTGGCACCATCGCCTAAGCCGTCGCGGACCGCTGTTTCAACATACACGCCACGGATCAATTCGAGAAATTCGTCGTATCGAACCCCCGACCTAACTAAGATGCGCATGAGTGGCCGCAACACTCTGCGGAATGCATAAAGTAGTTGGTCTCGGGAATTGTTTGACATCGGCAATTTACCTGTGTTGCAGGGCGGTCTATCCGACGCCGTCCTGATGGTCAGACAACGACGCAATCCTCGATCTCTCCAAGTACGCGAACCTATCCGTCATCCCCGCCACATAGTCCGCTACAACTCTCGCGCGCGCGGATTCGCCGCCCTCGGCGTCGGCACGAGCAGCAAGCAATTGATGTTCCGGTGGCAGGCGCGACGGATCCTTCATATACGCCTCAAACAAAGTCTTGAGCGTTGCGCTCGCTTCATCCATGACTTCCCTGACTCTGGGGTGATTGTAGAGCTTCGCGCGCAGGAACCGCTTCAGTTCCTGATGTTGTTCGAGCGCCTCGTCGCCCAACGCGACCAACGGTCGGGGATGAAGTCTCGCGGAATCGATGCTGTCGATGCCCGCGTCGCCGATATTTCTCTGCGATTGCACGATCAGATCGCTGACCAAAAAATCGACCATTCGCCGGATAGTCTCGTAGAGCTGCCTGCGCGCGGGCGCGGCGGGATATTTCTCGGTGACCTGGGAATGGAGGCGCGCGAACAGGCGCACTTCGCGTAACTCCTCGACATTGATCAAACCGGCACGCACGCCGTCGTCGACGTCGTGATTGTTGTAAGCAATCGCATCAGCAAGGTTTGACAACTGCGCCTCGAGACCAGGCTGTGTGCGATTCAGGAATCGCTCGCCAACATCGCCTAGCAGCCTCGCGTTTTGAATGGAACAATGTTTGAGCACGCCTTCGCGGCACTCGAAAGTCAGATTGAGACCCGAGAAGTCTGCGTACCGTTCTTCGAGTTCATCGACGACCCGAAGCGATTGCAGATTGTGTTCAAAGCCGCCGTAGTCGCGCATGCATTCGTTGAGCGCGTCCTGGCCGGCGTGTCCGAATGGCGTATGTCCGAGGTCGTGCGCCAGGCAGATCGCCTCGGTCAACGTTTCGTTGATTCGCAAGGCGCGCGCAACGGTACGCCCGATTTGCGCAACTTCGAGGGAATGGGTGATACGCGTGCGGTACAGATCGCCTTCGTGATTGACGAACACCTGCGTCTTGTAGACGAGGCGTCGAAACGCATTCGAATGAATGATGCGATCGCGATCACGCTGGAACTCGCTACGAAATCTCGGCGGGGGTTCTGGAAAACGGCGACCGCGACTTCGTTCGTCGATCGCGGCAAACGGCGCGAGCGGCTCGTTCATGGCTATCCGCAGCGGACTCGCAGCGTCTCTCGCAACGCCGCGTCGTCGTAGTCGCCGGTCAACACCGATTTTCCGATCGCCTTCAGCAACACCAGGCGAATCCTGCCAGCCGCTACCTTCTTGTCGATCTTCATGTTCTCGGCCAACGCGGCTGCCGACAGCTCGCGCACATCGGTTCGCAGGCCAAACAACTGCAGCACGCGTTCGACTCTAACCACGTCCGCGGCCCCCAGCCAACCGAGTCGTTGCGACATGTCAGCCGCGAGTAGCATGCCGGCGCCGACGGCCTCTCCATGCAGCCAGCTCGAATAGTTGGTAGCGCTTTCGATTGCATGGCCGAAGGTATGCCCGAGATTGAGCAATGCACGATCTCCCTGCTCCCGCTCATCGCGCGCGACAATGTCCGCCTTGATCTCGCATGACCGCTTGATGGCATGTGTGAGGGCCGCCGCATCGCGCGCCAGGAGCTTGGCGGCGTTCGCTTCCAGCCAGTCGAAGAACGGCGCGTCGACGATGAGCCCGTATTTGATGACTTCGGCGAACCCGGCCCGCAGCTCGCGATCAGGTAACGTGCCGAGGGTGTCGGTATCGGCAAACACGGCAGCGGGCTGGTGAAAGGCACCGATGAGATTCTTGCCACCCGGATGATTCACTCCAGTCTTGCCGCCGACCGAAGAATCCACCTGGGCAAGCAAGGTTGTCGGGACTTGCACAAAAGCGATGCCGCGCTGGTAACAGGCCGCGGCGAAGCCGGCCATGTCACCTACCACACCGCCGCCGAGCGCGACGACACAGGCATCACGGGCGAACCGGTTGGCGATCAGTACATCGAGCATCCGCGAGATGTTTGCCAGCGTCTTGTGGACTTCGCCATCCGGCAGCGTGACCTCGATGCAACGCCGCGGCGCCAACGCTGCGACCAGTTTGGCGGCGTACAGTGGCCCGACTGTCGTGTTCGTGACCAGCAGGACGTCGCGCGCGGGAATGGCACGCGCGAATTCGTCCGCGAGCATCATCGCGCCGGCGCCTATGAAGATCGGATAGGCGCGAGTTCCAAGTTTTACTTCGATGCGCTGCACGCTCGGGTCCAGGTATGCCGGCCTCAGCGGCCGCGGAAGCGAAGTATATGCGGCCTCAAGCCTGGTTCTGCGCGGCCTTGAATGCTGCGAATATCGCGTCCGCGACGACGTGCACCTTGCGCCCGTCCGTCCCGATGCTGAAATCGGCCAGCGACTCGTACAGCGGCTCGCGCACGATCATGAGTTCGGTGAGTTTGGTTAGCGGATCGACATCGTGCAGCAGCGGGCGGTTGCGTCCCTGGCGGACTCTTTCGACCTGCTGCTCGAGCGAGGTGCGCAGATAGACCACGAAACCACGCTCATGCAGGGCCTTGCGATTTTCTTCAAGCAGGATGGCGCCGCCGCCAGTCGCCAGCACGATCGGGCTCTCGCGGGTCACGTCTTCCAGGACTTCGCGCTCGCGTTGGCGAAAGCCAGCCTCGCCCTCGCGGGAGAAGATGTACGAAATGTCGACTCCGGTGCGGGATTCGATTTCCGCGTCGCTGTCGCGAAACGGCGCGCGCAGCAGGCGCGCCAGGTGCTTGCCGACGGCGGTCTTGCCCGAGCCCATGGGGCCCACTAGGAATACATTGGTACTGCGCGATGACATTCGCCATTCAGCATAGCGGAAAAGAAGCGGCCGCCCGAAGGCGGCCGCTATCTAGCCAGAATGAACGGGCGATCAGTAGACGGTGACGCCTTCGCGCAGGATCTTCGGCGTGACGAAGATCAGCAATTCGTCCTTGTTGTTCGTCTTCCCGGTGGTCTTGAAGAGGCGGCCCAGAATCGGCACGTCGCCGAGGTACGGAACCTTCTTTTCAGTTTCGCGACGCTCGGTTTCCAGAATGCCGCCGAGCACAACCGTCTGGCCGTCGTTGACGATGACCGAGGTGGTGATCGTGCGCGTGTCGATCGAAGGCACCTGCTGACCTGCGCCACCGACGATGATCTGACCCACGCTGTCTTTCTTGACGACGAGGTCGAGGACGACGCGGTTGTCAGGGGTGACCTGCGGCGTGACCTTCAGCGACAACACGGCCTTCTTGAACGAAATCGTGGTTGCGCCGGAGGAGGCGGACTCCTGATACGGAATTTCCGTGCCCTGTTCGATCATGGCTTCCCGCTGGTTCGCAGTGATGACGCGCGGCGTCGAGATCACTTCGCCGCGGCCTTCGGCCTGCGCCGCCGACAGCTCAAGGTCGATCAGGAAGTCTTTGCCGAGCAGCATGTACGCCAAGCTGCCAGCCGGGCTGGCCACGGGCAGGTTTACGTTGTAACGCGGCGGAGCGACGCCCTGACTCTGTGAGAACACGAACGGCACGCCGTCATCGGTCGGGTCGTCGTTATTGGCGCGCTCGAGGAAATCGGCCATCGCCGTATCGTTGGCGAGCGCCGAACCGCTGGTGTAACCCAGGTTGTTGCCGAAGAAGTCGAAGCCCGAGAAGCCGGCGCGGGCGCCGAGCTCGCGTGAGAAATCATCGCTCACGATCACGATGCGGGCTTCGATCTGCACCTGGCGAATCGGAATGTCGAGCGTGCCAACCAGGCGGCGGATGTCATCCAGGCGATCGGCCGAATCCTGCAGCAGCAAAGTGTTCGTGCGTTCGTCGACGGCGACCGTGCCACGTTTGGACAGCAAGCCACCTTCGCCACCGCTTGTCTTGATCAGCGCGGCCAGATCCTCAGCCTTCGCATAGTTGACCTGCAGGTATTCGGAACGCAGCGGAGCCAGGTCCTGAACGTCGGCGCGTGCAGCCAATTCGGCTTTCTCGCGAGCGGCGAGTTCTTCGGTCGGTGCCACGATGATGACGTTGTCAGTGCGGCGCTTGTCGAGACCCTTGGTACGAAGGACGATGTCGAGCGCTTGGTCCCAGGGAACGTTCTGCAGGCGCAGCGTGACGCTGCCGGAGACGGAATCGGAGACGACGATGTTCTGGCCGCTGGCGTCAGCCAAAAGCTGTAGAACGGCGCGTGTCTCGATGTCCTGGAAGTTCAGGGTAAGACGCTCGCCGGTATAGACGCGCTTCTCTTCGATCTTCTGCGCGGCTTTGCGGGCAGGCTGCACTTCGACGACGTACTGGTCATCTGACTGGTATGCGAGCTGCTCGAAATCGCCGGCGGCGCTGATGGACAGACGCACGCCGTCGCCGACGCGGACGACGTCGAAGCCGGTGACCGGGGTGGCGAAATCGGCGGCGTCATAACGACGAGCCAGGTTGCTGGCGATTTCGGCGCCGGCGAAATCGACGATGATCTGGTTGCCGAGCTGACGCAGGCTGGCGGGCGTGCGCGGGTCGGAGAGGCGAACGATGATGCGGCCAGTGCCACCCGTGCCGCGGCGGAAGTCGATGCCACGAATGGCGCGCGGGCCTGAGGGTGCTGCGGAGGCCGAGCTCGGAGCGGACGGCGAACCTGCGGCACCACTCGAAGCAGCGGCCGCGGCGGCGGGAGAAGCGGCTACGCCACCGATGAGCAGAATCACGTCGTTACCCTGCACGCGCGTCGTGTATGGCAGCAGGCGATCGAGGTTGAGCACGAGTCGCGTGCGGCCCGAAGCTTCGGCCGCGAGGATGGAATCGACTCCACCCGAGCGAACGTCGATGCGGCGCGAAGGCAGCGCAAGCGCCGTGTTCGCGAGATCCAGCGAGATGCGCGCCGGATTGTCGATGGTGAATGCAACCGGTTCAGAAGGCGGCGCCGAGTGATGCAGCGTGAGCTGCAGCTGCTGGCCGGCGAGGCTCTGCACGTCGACCGATTCGAGTTTGTTCGGCGTGCCCTGCGCGTACGCAGCCTTGCTGGCGAAGGCGACGACAACACAGGCAGCGAGCCACAACAGGGTTGAGGCGGCCAACTGACGGATGGTGATCTTGTTCATTCGCATCTACTCCCTGACGTGGATCTTCAATTGTTCAAGCCGAGCGAGGCAGGCCGTTCCATGTAGCCGCCAAGTCCGTCTGGAACGATTTCCACGACACTAATCTTCGAAGCCGATATCTCTGAGACCCTGCCGTCTGCCTGCCCCAGGTAATTGCCGGGGAGTACACGATGGACGAGGCCGTCTTTCGTTTTGATCAAACCGTAAGTGCGATCGGCCAAGCGCAGTGTGCCGACCATTCGCAGCGTATCGAGCGAAAACTGCTCGAGGAATTCGCGGTTGCGGCGCTGGTCCGGACGCAGCGAGCTCCCGGCACCGCCACCTGAACCGCCCGGCATGAACGGCGAGCGCATGCTCGCGGATTCATACGCGTAACTTTCATAGGGCTTGAGCTCTGGCAGCGGCTCGACGCGGCCGCCCGGCTCTTTCTTCGTGTCGGCGATGAACTGGTCGAGTTCGTCGTCCTTGCTCGAGCAACCCGATAGAGCGCTCGCGGCAAGCATCAATGCGCCGACAAGAAGCCAACTGTGTTTCTGTTTCGAAAACATATCCGTTACCTGTGTTTTCGCTGTTAACCGGCCGGCTTCGCGAGAGCCGTCTTGCCCTTCTCGGCGGCAACTTCGGCGTCGTCAAGGTAGCGGTAGGTCTTCGCCGTCAATTCGAAGGACAGAACGTCGTATGCGTCCTTGGTCTCCGGCTTGATCGCCAGCTCGCCGAGCGTGACGATACGCGGCAACGCGGCGATGCCACTGACGAACTGGCCCATCTGATGATAGGAACCGGTCAGTCTGATCTTGATCGGAAGTTCGGCGTAGAAATCCTTCTTCACTTCCGCGGAAGGCTGGAAAAGTTTCTCTTCGAGACCAGCGCCAACGCCGACCTGTGAAATGTCGACTAGCAGGTTCGGCACTTCGGTGCGGCCCGGCAACTGCCGCAACAACGCACCGAACGAGCGCTCGATATCGGCGAGCTGCTGCTGGTACACCGCGAGATTCACGGCCTTCGAGTGTTTGGTCTTGAAGGTATTGCGCAGCTCCTGTTCTTCGGACGTCGCCTGATCAAGGCGCGGTTTCTGATCGCTCCACACAAAGAAGTAGAAGAGCACCGCGGACAGGATCACGAAGCACAGTGCCACCGTGCCCGCGCGTACCGGCAGCGGCCAGCGCCCCGGGTCATTCGGATCAAGTGACTTGATATCGTCAAGAATGCTCATTGTTAGCCCCCCGCGGACGCGATGCGTCGCTTGGGTTTATTCGGATCTACGGCATCGGGCTCTGCTGGGGCGCCCGACTGATCGGCGTACAACACGAAGCTCGCGCCGGCGGTCGTACTCTTTTCGGTGCGCACCACCTCGAGCTCGGGGTTCTTGAGATAACTGGAGCCGTCAATATTGCGCATGAAGGCGGAAACGCGCGTGGAAGATTGCGCGACTCCCTCGAATTTCAGGCGATTGCCCGTCTGCGTGATACCGGTCAGGTAGACGCCATCCGGCAACTGCTTCGAGATCTCGTCGAACACGTGGACGATTTCCGGACGCGAACGCTGCAGCTTCTCGATGACGTCCATGCGCGCGATGAAACGCGCCTTGTCGGCTTCGAGGCTGTTGATCTTCTCGATCTGCTTGTCGAGCTCGGCGATTTCGCCCTTGAGAGTCTGGTTGCGTGCGTCCTGCGCGCCGACCATCGAATCCATCAGGAGGTAACCGACGAACGCAGTGAGGCAGGCGCCGATCGCCGCGCCGCCGAGCCAGACGAGGAAGCGGAGCTTGCGCTCCTTGCGTTGTTCGTCGCGCCAGGGAAGTAGGTTTATGCGAGGCATTAGTCGAAGCTCCGCAGTGCGAGTCCGCAGGCCGTGAGCAGCGCGGTCGCGTCACGGGCCACCGCCTGCGCCTTGGCGCGGGAGGAAAGTTTCATCTGCCCCAGCGGGTCGCCCTTCTCGGCGGAGATACCGACACGGCTCGAAATCACGTCGGAAACGCCCGAAATGTTGGCGCAGCCCCCGCAGATGAGGATTTTCTCGGGCTGATCGCGACCCGAACCGGAAGCCAGATAGAACTGCAGCGAGCGACTGACCTGCTGGGTCATGTCGTCGATGAATGGATCGAGCACTTCGGCCTGAAAGTTACCCGGCAATCCGCCTTCTTTCTTGGCGCGGCCGGCTTCTTCCATCGACAGACCGTAGGTACGCATGATTTCTTCGGTGAGCTGTTGCCCGCCGAACGCGAAGTCACGCGTGTAAACAACCTTGAGGTTGCGCAACACGCTGAACGTGGTGCTGCTCGCGCCGAAGTCGACGACTGCGATGGTGCGATCGATGCCGCCATCGGGCATCTGGTGCGTCATCAGTTTGCAGGCGTTTTCCAGGGCGAAAGCTTCGACGTCGACGATTTTCGCCGTGAGACCGGCGGCGTTCACCGCGGCCTGGCGCTGCTCGACGTTTTCAGTACGCGTGGCGACCAGCAACACGTCGTTAGTTTCAGGGTCCTTCTCGGATGGGCCTAACACCTCGAAGTCGTAGCTGACTTCGTCCATTGGAAATGGAATGTATTGGTCGGCCTGCATCTCGACCTGAGCTTCGAGATCGCGCTCGCGCAGACTGCGCGGCATCTGGATCACCTTGGTGATTGCGGCGTCACCGGAAATCGCGATCGCGACCTCCTTGGCACCGGCTCCAGAGCGTTTTACGGCACGACGAATAGCTTCACCGACCGCTTCCGCGTCGACGATCGCCTTTTCGTTCATGGCGTTCTGAGGCGTTGGTTCCGCCGCGTACGATTCGACGCGATAGGAGCCGCCGCTCATGACCAGCTCGATCAACTTGACCGACGATGTCGTTATGTCAAGCCCGAGTACCGGACGATACTTGCGTGTTAAGAACAGCACTTTCGCAGTCCTTTCATAGTGTTATAGCGAGAATCGCCTGACCAGTCTTAATCCCGAGACACTATATATCAGCGTGAAGTTAAATTGAACGAGACGCTCCTCACGAAACTAACGGAATCCTCGGGATACCCCTTGGAAGCCCGTTTCGGGCAGGGAACTCACCATGCAGGGGCACGGGCATTGGAACCAGACGGCAGTTGTCCGTATCAACCCGAACTGTGAAGTATTCGAGCCGGCAACCCCGCTGTCGTAGGCCAATGCGCTGACCCTTAGACCGGAAGCTTTGCGTCCCCACCTTTCGGTGAGTATGCATATCGACGGTTGTTACTATGCATAGGGCTATTTGACCGCGCAACTGACGAGACCCAGATTCTGTGAAGCCAAACTACTTTCGATTGTTCGCGCAGGCGGTCATGGGTGTGACGGCAATCACGCTTGCGGTCGTTTACGCCTTTGTTTGCAGCTACGTCTACCTGGAACCGACGTTGCCGACCGTAACCGCGATGAAAAACAACGAGCTTGCGGTGCCCTTGAGGGTCTATACCCGGTCCGGCGATCTGATCGCCCAGATTGGGGAGCAGCGCCGCAACCCGGTGAAGTACGACCAGATCCCCCTCATCGTCCGCCAGGCTTTCATCGCGGCGGAAGACGACCGCTTCTTCGAACATCATGGGTTCGATTGGCAGGGCATCCTGCGCACCTTGTTTGTGAACGCGACCACGGGGGAACTGCAGGGCGCCAGCACGATCACCATGCAGGCGGCGCGCAGCGCGTTTTTCACGCAGGAACAGACTGTACGCCGCAAGTTGCAGGAGGTGTTCGTCACCTACCGGCTCGAGCGCGAGTTCACCAAGCCGGAGATCCTCGCGTTGTATCTCAACGTGATTTTTTTCGGACAACGCTCGTACGGCGTGGCATCGGCGGCGGAGACCTATTTCGGCAAGCCGCTCGATCAACTCACGCTCGGCGAGGCAGCGACGCTCGCACGCGTTCCGCAGTGGCCTTCCCGTTACAACCCGATCACGAATCCCACCGGCGCAGCCGAGCGCCGCGGCTACGTGCTGCGCCGCATGCGCGAACTCGGGTTCATCGACGCGGCCGCCGCCGAGACGGCCTCGCACGAAGTAGTTAGAGCCGAGTCGCACCGCGCGCTCGCCGACGTCGAGGCGCCATACGTCGCCGAGATGGTGCGGCTGGACATCGTCAAGCGTTTCGGCGCCGCGGCGCAGGACGCCGGCTACAAGGTCTACACCACGCTCGACGGCCGCCTGCAAACCTCGGCGAATCGCGCTCTGCGAATCGGGCTGGTCGACTACGACCGCAGGCAGGGTTGGCGCGGCGCAACCAACAAGGTCGAGCTTTCGGGCAACGAAACTCCCGAAGCGCTGGAATTGCTGCTCGATGAGTACGGCAGCGTCGGCATACTGCAGCCGGCGATCGTCAAGAACGTGAGCGAAAAGCAGGCCCAGGTGTTCATCAAGGGCGCGGGCAACTCGACCATCGAATGGGCGGGCATGTCGTGGGCGAAGCGCCGAAAAGACGGCGCCCCCCTCGGACCAGACCCCAAGACGGCCGCTGAAATCATGGCGCGCGGTGACGTGGTGTACGTCATTCGAGAGAAGGCCGATGCGCCAGCAGCCCTCGCGCAGATACCAGACGCGGAAAGTGCACTCGTCGCGCTCGATCCGAACAATGGCGCCATCCTTTCACTGGTCGGCGGCTTCGACTACTTCGACAAGAGCCTGGGCAAATTCAATCGCGTGACGATGGCGCACCGGCAACCTGGTTCGGGTTTCAAGCCGTTCATGTATGCGGCCGCGTTGGCTGGCAACTTCACGCCGTCGTCGGTGATCCTCGATGCTCCAATCATTCTCGACGACAGCAATCTCGAGGAGGTCTGGCGTCCGGAGAATTCCGGCGGTGGATTCCGTGGCCCCCTGCGACTGCGTGAAGCGCTCGTTCAATCGCGCAACCTGGTATCGATACGGCTGCTCAAGGAGATGGGCGTCAAGACCGTCATCGACTACGCGCAGAATTTCGGATTTACGAAGCAACAGCTGCCTACCAACCTGACGTTGGCACTTGGCAGCATGCCGGCGACACCCCTCGAGGTGGCACGAGGCTTTGCCGTGTTCGCCAACGGCGGGTACCGCGTCGAGCCTTTCTACATCGATCGTATCGAAGGTCCCGGTGGCGAGATCGTATTTTCCGCGGAACCCCAGACGGTGTGCGCGGAGTGTGTGCAACCCATCGCCACTGTGAGTGATGCCGAGCGCGCCAAACAAACCGCCGTCAGCGCTACTTACGTGCCGCCCACACCGCTCGCGGGCCCTCGAACCACCGCCCCGGTCGAGCAGGTCATCACGCCACAGGTATCGTTTCTGATGAACGACATCATGCGCGAGGTGATCACGCGCGGAACGGGACGTCGCGCGCTCGCGCTCGGTCGCGCGGATCTGCGGGGCAAGACCGGAACGACCAACCTGAATTTCGACACCTGGTTCAACGGCTTCAACGACAACATCGTCGCGAGTGTGTGGGTTGGCCTCGACGAACCGGGGCCGCTCGGGGCGGGTGAAGAAGGTGCGCGCACCGCGGTGCCGATCTGGGTCGATTACATGCGCGAAGCGTTGCGTGGTGTGCCCGAAAAAACCCGCACGATTCCCGACGGCATCGTCGAGATGAAAGTGAACGCGGCGACGGGCGGTACGAGAAATGCCGACCTCGACCCCTTGTTCGAATATTTCCGTGCCGACATGCTGCCGACCGAAGAGGGCTACATTGGCTCCGAATCCATAGGCCCGCAGGATATTGACCCGACTTCACCGAATACGCCCCAAGGCGGAGCTGACCCTATCTTCTAAGCCATGAAGAAACTGCCTCCACGCGCCGAAAACCTGCGTCGCGCACTCGCCCAAGAGGCGGCGCGCATCATGTCGGAACATGGCATCCGTGATTTCCTCACGGCCAAGCGCAAGGCAGCCGAGCGGTTCGGCGTAACCGACGGTTCGGTGTTGCCAAAGAACACCGAGATCGAAGACGCCCTCGCCGAGTATCAGCGCCTCTTCGGCGGCACCAAACATGGTGAAACCCTCGCGGCCCAGCGCAACGCGGCGTTGTCTGCGATGCAGATGCTCTCGGATTTTCAGCCCCGCCTGGTCGGCTCGGTGCTGGCCGGCACCGCCACCGAACACAACGACATCCAGCTGCACTTGTTCGCGGAACGTCCCGAATCAATCACGTTCCGGCTCATGGACTTCGGCATCGATCACGAAGTGGTGGAGCGGCGGGTTCGCTTCGGCGTGGATCGCGTGATCGCCTATCCAGGCGTGCACTTCGATTACAACGACCACGTGGTGGATGCGACGGTATTCCCGGTGGACGGAATTCGCCAGGCGCCGGTGAGCCCGGTCGATGGAAAGCCGATGCGGCGCATCGACGCCGACGAACTGGAAGTGCTGCTGGACGTCGAGGATGCGCTGTTGACGCAGTAGCGCCGCGCTCCTAACGCGTGCCGATGTCCTGGTACTGGCGCAACGTCGGGCCCGTATAGAGCTGACGCGGACGGCCGATCCGCATGGCGGGATCTGCAATCATTTCCTGCCAGTGCGCCACCCAGCCCACGGTGCGCGCGATCGCGAACATCACGGTGAACATCGAGCGCGGGATTCCCAGCGCCGAATAGATGATGCCCGAGTAGAAATCGACGTTCGGGTAGAGCTTGCGTGCAACGAAGTATTCGTCCTTGAGCGCGGCTTCTTCGAGCTTCTGGGCGAGCTCCAGCAGCGGGTTTTCCTGCTTGCCCAATTTCTCCAGCACCTTGTGGCACATGTCGCGAATGATCTTGGCGCGCGGATCGAAGTTCTTGTAGACCCGGTGGCCGAAACCCATCAGCCGGAAATGGCTGGATTTGTCCTTGGCCATCGCGAGGTACTTCGGAATCTGCTCGGCGGTGCCGATTTCCTCCAGCATCTGCAGCACGGCTTCGTTGGCGCCACCATGCGCGGGGCCCCAGAGCGCCGACACACCGGCGGAAATTGCCGCGTAAGGATTTGCGCCAGTCGAACCGGCGAGCCGCACGGTCGAGGTGCTGGCGTTCTGCTCGTGATCGGCATGCAGGATGAACAGCAGATCGAGCGCTTCTGCCGCGACCGGATCCACGTTGTATTTTTCGCAGGGCACCGCGAAGAACATGTGCAACATGTTCGAGCAGTAGTCGAGATCGTTGCGGGGATAAACGAACGGCTGGCCGAGCGAATGCTTGTAAGCCGCGGCAGCAATGGTCGGCAGTTTCGCGACGATGCGGTGCGCGAAGATCTCGCGATGCCGCGGATTATGGATGTCCATCGAGTCGTGATAGAAGGCAGACATCGATGCGACCACGGCGGACACCATCGCCATCGGGTGCGCGTTGTGGTGAAAACCACCGAAAAAGCGCAGCAACGACTCGTTGATCATCGTGTGATTGCGAATGCTGTGCGTGAACTCCGCTAGTTCAGGCTTGGTCGGCAGGTTGCCGTTCAACAGTAGATAGCAGACCTCGATGAACGAGCTCTTCTCGGCCAGCTGCTCGATGGCGTAACCGCGATGCATGAGCACGCCGGCTTCGCCATCGATGTAGGTGATTTTGCTCTCGACCGCGGCGGTGGCGCCGTAGCCAGGATCGTAGGTGAACGCGCCGAATTCCTTGACCATCGGCGCGATGTCGACGACGGAAGGGCCGATCGTTCCGGAACGCACGGGCAACACGGCTTTCTTGCCGGTGGCGGGATCGAGAATCTCGAGTTTCATATCGGACATGAAGAAGCGGCCCTGAAAACGCACACGGCGCGTGGAAAAACCAAGTCGATACGAGACTTACACGGCCCGAGAATGGAATCAAGGCAACGGACGCGTGAACCTGCGCGCCGTGATCGCACTTACTCGACGATCTTGAACAACTGACCCGGCGCGGGCTTCTTGTTCGGATACATCGCGTTGATCAGCTCGAGGGTTTCTTTCTTGAACTTGTCCTCGGGCATTTCCGTCGCATAGTCAGACAGCTTTGTCTTGTCGGTCGCCTTCACGACCTTGATGCGATACGGCTCCGCGAGCGGAAATTCCGCTGGCCGCAGGCCGCGCAGCGTCTGCGCGATCGAGAGAATGATGCCGTCGGTCTCGGGAACGCCGTTCATCGCCGAGCGGCTCGCTCCCGCGAAGATGAATGCGCTGTCGCCGCGATACACGACCGCCCAACGAACCGGGCCCAGACCATTGTCGATGGGTGATCCGCTGCGCGTCACGATGGTGTAGCCGTCGGTGTTTTCGGCGCCAACCAGAGGTTCACCCTTGAACACGGACGCACCCTGCAATTTGCTCAGCAGGAATTCTCGCGGCGCCTGCTTGTCGGGTTTGCGGTCGATCATGATCTGGATCAGCGCATCTTTCTTGGGAGTGTAGGCCAGCAGCCGCTCGCGCTGATTTTCGATGGTCCAGCCGCGCGGGAAGGCGACGGTGATTCCCATGCCCGCGTGATAGAAGCGATTGTCACGCACGATGCCCTGCGCCTTGCTCGAGCCGTAGGCGATTCCATTGATGGTGGTCAGGTATTCGTCGTGGCGCTCGATCCATCCACCCTCGGGTGCCGTCTTGATGTTCGCAGAGCCCTTCGCGGCCTGAACTGCGCGCTCGTCGGGGCTCGGATGGCTCGAGAAAACACCGTGGTAGAGGCGCGGTTCCCGGCCCTCCGCCGTGGCGCGCGCGCGTTCGAATTTCTCACCCGCCTGGAACATCGAGAAGACATGCCCGATCGATTCCGGGTCGTATCCGGCCTTGACCATGTATTTCAGGCCAAGCCGGTCGGCTTCCATCTCGTTCTCGCGGCCGTAACCCATCATCCACGCCTGGCCGCCAATGTTGGCCAATTGGCCGATCGCATTCGAGCCTGTGAGGATGGCCGCCGCCATGGCGCCGAGCGAAGCGGCAACACCGCGAGCCTGGCGGCGCGACGGATGACGCGCGGTGACATGACCGATCTCGTGCCCGAGCACGCCCGCGAGCTCCGCTTCTGAATTCAGGTTCAGGAGCAGGCCACGATTGACGTAGACGTTGCAGCAGCCCGTCGTGAACGCATTGATCGCTTCATCGTCGATGACGAAGAATTTGAATTCCTCGTTGGGCAGATCGCTCAAGAGCGCGACGCGCTGGCCGACAATATTTACGTATTCCTGCGTTGCCTGGTCGTCGTACAGACCGAGCGCCTTGACGATTTCCTGATGATTCTTCTGGACGGTCTTTTTTTCGCCTTCCAGACCCCCGACGCCGACACTTTTGCCGCCAGTGGACGGGTTGCTCACGCACCCCAGCGCCAACAGGCAGGACGCCGCGACGACGAACAGGGCATGACGAGAGCGCTTCATTGGTGGGTCTCCGCGGACGGGGCCGAGCGCGTATTTAACTACGATACCGCGCTGCCATAACAAGTTCCGGCGCCCCAGGCGCGCCACAGCAAAAAGGCGCCCGAAGGCGCCTTTGTGAGTAGCGGGTACCGCCGGAAGAGTTCTTCAGCGAGTCGCCGCCGCAGCATATTTCTTGCGGAATTTGTCGACGCGGCCGGCGGTGTCGACGATCTTCTGTTTGCCGGTATAGAACGGATGGCAGTTCGAGCAGACTTCGACCTGCAGATCGTGTCCCAGAGTCGAGCGCGTCTTGAACGCGTTGCCGCACGTGCATGTCACGTTGATATCGGCGTATTCAGGATGCGTGTCGGCTTTCATGGAGAAACTCTCTTTTTGGTTTGGCTGGATTTTGCCAGCCTGAATTTAAAAGAACGGGGCATAGAAAAAGGGCGCGCAGTCTAGCGGGCCATGTGTGGGTTCTCAAGAGCGAAAAACAACCCGGCCTTATCCACAGAAAGTGTGGATAACTCTGTGGGTAGAGCCGTTTTCCGAAGCCAAAACCGCTGCGATCTACGCAAATCCGTTACCTTGGTCAAATAATGACCATTGTATTAAAGACTTCAAAATCAAAGGATTACGAGCACTTTGTAGTGCAACAGGATTGAAACCTGCCGTAATCCCATTGTTTGTGTGCCCTGCCATGGGCATCTGTGCATAAATCCGCCCAGCCGTGGCGCATGAGCATTCAGGGGATGGCCGCGGGCTCTGGCTCCGGCAGCAGTTCGACCAGTATGTCGTTGAGAAATCGAAAGCCTTTGGGGGTGGCAGCCCACCGGCCCGGCTCTCGTTGGACCAACCCCCGGGCGACCAGACCCCCGAGCGCTTCTTCGAGCACCACGATATCCAGGCCCGTTCGGCTTTCGAACAACTCATCGGCGAATCCGTCAACCAGTCGGAATGCATTCATGGCGAATTCGAACGGCAGATCGCGCGCGGCGATTGGCTTTCGCGTCAAGGAGCCCGGCTCCTCGGCGAGGTAACGGCGCGGCTCGCGCATCCGTTGCGTTCGCTCGATCAGTTGCCGCCCTGGATGGGTGATTTTGCCGTGGGCCCCCGCGCCAATGCCGAGATAGTCACCGAACATCCAGTAATTGAGGTTGTGCTCACAACGCTTGCTGCCGCGTGCGTAGCCGGACACCTCGTATTGCTCGAAGCCTGCCTGGGTGAGTGTGCTCAGTGAGCGATCCAGCATGTCGTCGACGATATCGTCGGCCGGCTGCACCGGCGGCGCCGCGGCGAACAAGGTGCCGGGCTCGATCGTCAGGTGATACTGCGACAGGTGCGCGGGGTCGAGCGCCAGCGCCGCGCGCAGGTCGGCCTCCGCTTCTTCACCGGTCTGCCCCGGCAACGCGTACATGAGATCCAGATTGAAGTTGGCCAAACCCGCGGCGTGCAGCTCCTCGGCCGCGCGTCGCGTTTCATCGGCCGAATGGATGCGGCCTAACAATTTGAGCTGCCGCGGGTCGAAACTCTGGGCGCCCAATGAAACGCGCGTCACACCGGCAGCGCGGTATTCCGCGAACCGGCCGCGCTCGATGGTGCCGGGATTGGCCTCGAGCGTGACTTCGGCGCCATCGGCGAAGCCGAGTTGGGATTTCGCATGCCCGATCAGCCGGCCTATGGACGCCGGAGAAAACAGGCTGGGCGTGCCGCCACCGAGAAAGATACTGGAGAGCGCGCGCCCCGCAATCGCCGGCAGTTGCGCATCGAAGTCGCGTATCAAGGCATCGAGGTAACGCTGCTCGGGCAACTCGTCGCGCAGCGCGTGCGAGTTGAAATCGCAGTACGGGCACTTCTGCACGCACCACGGGAAGTGCGCATACAACGCGAGCGGCGGTGCTTTCATGGGCGTGGCCGCGTACCGAACTGCGCGAGAAACGCACGCATCGCTTGGCCGCGATGACTCTTCAGATTTTTCTCGTCCTGCGGGAGTTCGGCCACGGTGCGCGTGTCGTGCGCCGGCACGAAGGACGGGTCATAACCGAATCCGTTGTTGCCGCGGCGCGCATCGACGATGCGGCCTTCCCAGGTCCCTTCACCGAGGAGTGGATGCGGGTCATCGGCCGCACTCACGCAGACGATCACGCAGCGATAACGTGCGGTGCGCTTTTCTTCGGGCAGACCCGCGAGTGCAGCCAGCAACTTGGAGAGATTCGCCTCGTCAGTCGCATCATCGCCCGCGTAACGCGCCGAATACGCGCCGGGTGCGCCACCGAGCGCGTCGACTTCGATGCCCGAATCGTCACCGATCGCCGTGAGACCGGTGATCCGCGCCGCATTTCGGGCCTTGATGAGCGCGTTTTCGAGGAAAGTGGTGCCGGTTTCAGGCGGGGGAGCAATGCCGAAATCCGACTGCCTGGCCAGGACGAAGCCCGTGTCGGCTAACAACTCCGAGAATTCGCGCAGCTTGCCGGCATTACCGCTGGCGAGTACGACGCGTTTGCCTTCCATGTGTGGATGCGTCGGCCGTATCAGGTGGCCGTGCGCACCTCGGTCTGCAACTGGTGGAGTCTCGCAATGCCGCTGGCCGCGAGATTCAGCAGAGCATCGAGCTCATGGCGGCGAAAGGCATGGCCTTCCGCCGTGCCCTGAACTTCGATGAAACCGCCGCCATTGTTCATGACGACATTCATGTCGGTCTCGGCGCCCGAATCCTCGGCGTAATCGAGATCGATGACCGGAATGCCATTGCAGATGCCCACTGAGATGGCAGCGACCTGGCCATGCAGCGGCGAAGCCGCGATGAGCCGCTTGGCGACCAGCGCGTCGCAGGCATCGGCCATGGCGACATACGCGCCGGTGATCGCCGCGGTGCGCGTGCCGCCATCGGCCTGCAGCACATCGCAATCGAGCGTGACCGTGCGTTCGCCGAGCGCGGACATGTTGGTGATCGCGCGCAGGCTGCGGCCAATCAGCCGCTGGATTTCCTGCGTGCGCCCGCTCTGCTTGCCCTTGGCGGCTTCGCGCGGGCTGCGCGTGTGAGTGGCGCGCGGCAACATGCCGTATTCAGCGGTTACCCATCCCTGCCCTTTGCCACGCAGGAATCCGGGCACACCTTCTTCGACGGTGGCGGTGCAGAGCACCCGCGTGTTGCCGAACTCGACCAGGACCGAGCCTTCGGCGTGCTGGGTGAATCGACGGGTAAAGCGCACAGTGCGCAACTCATCGGGTGCGCGACCGCTGGGACGGGCGGCCATCAGGCGTTACCGATCCAGCGCACGACCGCCGCGGAGGTGTTGTCACTGCCGGCGCCGACCGTGCTCACGGAATGCTCCGCCAGCCGCACGAGTTCATCGCGCAACGGCGCACGCGCTGGCGGAAAGGCCGCGCCGATGTCTCCGTCTTCGAGACCGCCCCACAGGCCGTCCGAGCACACTAACAAGATGTCGTTGGCCTCGAGCGGCTCGCGGGCACCCAGCGACATCTCCGGCAGGAATGGTTCGCCGCCCAAACAACACTCGACGAAATTGCGCATCGGATGCGTCAGGGCCTGGTCGGCCGTGATGACACCTTCGCGCAGCAGGAATTCGACGTGGCTGTGGTCGCGCGTGCGTTTGAAGACCTTGCCACCGCGCAACAGATAGACGCGGCTGTCGCCGATGTGCGCCCAGAAAGCGCTGCCGTTCTGCACCAGGCACACCGCGCAGGTGGCGCGCGGCCGATGCTCGAGCGGCAGGTTGGTGCCGAGTTTGGCGACTTCCTCGTGTGCCCGGCCGAGCGACAGGTGCAGGAAGCCGATGGGGTCGAGGATGGGCTGCGGCGTGTGCCAGAACGCTTCGACCAGCACCTTTATGGCGGTCTCGGCGGCCTTGGCGCCATCGGAATGACCGCCCATGCCATCAATCACGACGAGCAGGGCAGAATGCTCCGACACCGCAACGGAGACGCGATCCTGATTGTCGCTGCGACAACCTAGCAGGCTGACTTCGGCGTATTCGATGCGCAAGGCTAGGTTCAGGGGTCTGATAAACTGCCGCGAAGTCTACTGCACTGTTTCCTCCAAGAACCGAGAACTTCAAGCGCCATGATCGCAAGCATGACGGGTTTCGCACGTCGCGAACTGGCGGGCACTTGGGGCACCCTCACCTGCGAGATCCGCAGCGTGAACCACCGCTACCTGGAGCCGGGATTCCGGCTCCCGGAAGAGCTGCGGCCCCTCGAGTCCGACTTAAGACAACTGCTCGCAAAGCACCTCAAACGCGGCAAGGTCGACTGCACCGTGCACCTGCGCAGCGTGCAGGCTTCCGAGCGCGAACTGCGCATCGATCAGGCCGCGCTCGCCCGCGTCGCGGCCGCCGTCGGACAGATCTCGCGGGCGGTTCCGGGTTCGACGATCGACGCCATCGAAGTGCTGCGCTGGCCGGGCGTCATCGAAGCCGCCAACCCGGACTCCGAAGCCTTGTTAGGCGCGGGCCGCACTCTGTTTCAGCAGACGCTCGAAGATCTCGGCGCGATGCGGCTGCGTGAAGGCAAACGTCTGGGCGAACTGATCGAGCAACGTTGTGTCGGCCTCGCTACTCACGTCACCCAGGTACGCGCGCGGTTGCCGGAGATCCAGACCCGTGTCCGCACCCGCTTGCACGATCGCGTCGCCGAGTTGCTGGCCACGGTGGACCGCGAGCGAGTGGAGCAGGAGATCGTCCTGCAGCTGCAGCGACTCGACGTTGCCGAAGAGCTCGATCGCCTCACCGGCCACATCGAAGAAACCCGCCGCGTGATGGGTGCCAGCGAAGGCGCGGGCCGCAGGCTCGATTTCCTGATGCAGGAGCTCAATCGCGAGGCCAATACGCTGGCTTCGAAATCGCAGGATCTGGACACCACGCGCATCACGGTCGACATGAAAGTGCTGATCGAGCAGATGCGCGAACAGGTGCAAAACGTCGAATGAGCGCCGCACGGCGTGGCGCCCTCCATGTCATCGCCGCACCCTCGGGCGCCGGCAAGACCAGCCTCGTCAAGGCCGTGCTCAATCGAGACCCTTCGTTACGCGTGTCCGTTTCGCACACGACACGCAAGCAGCGCGAGCAGGAAATCCCCGGTCGTGACTACAACTTCGTCGACGTCGAAGAATTCAAGCGGCTGATCGCCGCCGGCGAATTCCTCGAACACGCTCAGGTGTTCGACAACTTCTACGGCACGGGTCGCGCGCAGGTCGAAGCGCTGCGCAACGCGGGCCACGATGTCATTCTCGAGATCGACTGGCAGGGCGCACGCCAGGTGCGCGCCGCCCAACCCGACTGCAAATCGGTGTTCATCCTGCCACCCTCGCGCGGCGAACTCGAAACCCGCCTGCGCAATCGCAAGACCGACAGCGGCCAGGTCATCGCGCGGCGGCTGCGCGACTCGATCGCCGATATGTCCCATTTCGCCGAGTTCGACTGCGTCATCGTCAATGACGACTTCGAAACCGCGGTCCGTCACCTGCTGGAAATCCTGCGCGGCTCTGGCGGTTTCGCCGCCAACCGGCCTGATCTCAAGCCCTTGCTGGCAGAACTGCTGGCCTGACCGCCCGGGCCGCCGATTCGGCTGCCAACCCTCGGGATCAGGTGCAAATCCCGGCAAAACCACGCGTTTTTCCAGTAGACTTTGCACCCCCCGCAGCCTTGGTTACCTGAGAGATTCATGGCCCGTATCACTGTCGAAGACTGCCTGCCGAACGTCGAAAACATTTTCCAGCTTGTGTTGCTGGCCGCCGCGCGTGCGCGCCGCCTCGCCAATGGCGCCGAGCCGACCGTTCCGTGGGAAAACGACAAGCCGACCGTGGTCGCGCTGCGTGAGATCGCCGAAGGCAACATCACGCCCGAGATGCTGCGCGAGCCCGAGCCGCCGCCGCCGGAAGCGACGCTGCCGGATGCCGATAACCAGTCGCTGTTCCGTGCGCCGCAATTCGGCCTGCAAGGCGATCGTGACGTTCAGGAATAATTTCCCCGCCTGATCCTTCTTCAAGGAGCGCCCGCGCCGCCATGGATTACGCGTCGACGCTCCTTCAGCTTCTGCCCAGTGCCCGGCGTTTGCCGGGCCTGCGCGAGCTGCTCAACAGCATCGAGACGTATCTGCCGGCCGAACAGGTCGCGCGGGTGCGTGCGGCCGTTGAGTTCGGCGCCGAGGCCCACGAAGGCCAGAAGCGCCTTTCCGGCGAGCCGTATATTGCGCATCCGCTCGCAGCCGCGCAGATCCTTGCCGATCTGCACCTGGATCCCGACACGATCATCGCGGCGATCCTGCACGACGTCATCGAAGACACGCCGATCTCCAAGGAAGAACTCTCGGAGAAGTTTGGCGCCCCGGTGGCCGAGATCGTCGATGGCGTCACCAAGCTCGACCAGATCCAGTTCAAGTCGCGCGCCGAAGCGCAGGCGGAATCGTTCCGCAAGATGGTGCTGGCGATGGTGCGCGACCTGCGCGTCATCCTGGTCAAACTAGCCGACCGCACCCACAACATGCGCACGCTCGATGCGATGGCGCCCGCGCGCCGCCGCGCGGTGGCGCGCGAGACGCTCGACATCTACGCGCCGATCGCGGGCCGGCTCGGGCTCTACAACATGAAGCTCGAACTCGAGGATCTCGGCTTCGAGGCCGCGTTTCCGCATCGCTACAAGGTGCTCGATCGCGCGCTGAAAAAAGCGCGCGGCAACCAGAAGCAGTTCCTGAACAAGATCGCCGAGACGATGCGCGTGGCACTGGTGAAGTCGGACATAAAAGCCGACGTCAGCACGCGTGAGAAACATCTGTACAGCATCTACAGCAAGATGTTGCGCAAGGCGGCGCCGCTCTCGGAGATCGTCGACGTATTCGGCTTGCGGGTGGTCGTCGACCAGGCGGATTCCTGTTACCGCGCGCTAGGCGTGGTGCACGCGGCATACAAGCCGATGCCTGGCCGCTTCAAGGATTACATCGCGATCCCGCGCGTGAACGGTTATCAATCCCTGCACACCACCTTGTTCGGCCCCAATGGCATTCCGATCGAAGTGCAGATCCGCACCGAGGATATGCATCGCGTGGCCGAGGCCGGCATTGCGGCTCACTGGAAGTACAAGGCCAGTGAGTCGGAAGGCGACCAGGATGCCCGCGCACGCGAATGGCTGGCGAACCTGGTCGACATGCAGGAAAGCGGCAGCTCCGAGGATTTCCTCGAGAGCGTCAAGGTCGACTTGTTCCCCGACAAGGTCTATGTGTTCACGCCGAAGGGCGAAATCCTGCGCCTGCCGCGCGGCGCCACCGTGGTCGATTTCGCCTACGCCGTACACACGGACGTCGGCAACCGCTGCGTCGCCGCCAAGGTAGATAGGCGCCTGACTCCGTTGCGAACACCGCTGCGAAATGGCCAGACGGTGGAGATCATCACCGCCAAGGGTGCGATGCCGAATCCATCGTGGGTGAATTTCGTCGTGACCGCGAAGGCGCGGGCCGCCGTGCGTCATTACCTCAAAGGACTGCGCCGCCAGGAAGCGATCGAACTCGGCGCGCGCCTCATCAACCAGGCGCTGGGCGAGTTCCGTTTGTCGCTCGATGAAGTCGCGGCCGATACATTGAACGCGGCGGTCGTCGAACTCGGCATGCACGACGTCGACGAGTTGTACGAGAAAGTCGGTCTGGGCGAGCGCCTCGCGCCGCTGGTGGCGCGCCGTTTATTGCCCACCAAGGCCAACGAGGATTCCTTCTCCGGCGCTCCCGCTCCGTTGGCGATTGCCGGTACCGAGGGCCTGTTGGTCGCGTATGCGCGCTGCTGCTTCCCGATTCCGGACGATCCGATCTTCGCGTTCCTGTCGGCGGGCCGCGGCGTGGTCGTGCATCGCGAGAATTGCGTGAACGTCGAGGACTATCGCAAACACCCCGAGAACTGGCTGCCCGTCGCGTGGCAGGCGACGACGGAAAAGGTGTTCAGTTCCGAAATCCGCGTCGACGTCGCCAACAAGATGGGCGTGCTCGCAGCGGTGGCGGCCGCCATTTCTTCCGGCGACACCAACATCGAACGCGTCGCGGTCGAAGAGAAGGACGCCGACAGCTCATCGCTGGTATTCGAGCTGCGCGTGCGCAATCGCGAGCACCTGGCGCGCGTCGTGAAAGTCGTTCGCCGCATGCCCGAAGTGCTGAAGGTCACGCGTACAATTGCCAGCCACGGACGCGCCGCGCGCGCGTCCAAATAACTCGACCTACTTTCAGGAGTTTCGCGATGGGCATCGTTCACCAGGCCATCCATTCGGATCAGGCCCCCAAGGCCATTGGCCCCTATTCGCAAGCCATCCGCGTCGCCGACACGTTGTACATGGCGGGCCAGATCCCGCTCGATCCGGTCACCATGCAGATGGTCGAAGGCGACTTCGAGAAAGAAGCGCGCCGCGTGTTCGAGAACATCAAGGCCGTGATCGCGGCGGCCGGCGGCAGTTTCGAACAGATCGTGAAGGTCACTATCTTCCTGACCGACTTCGCCAACTTCGCCAAGGTGAACGAAATCATGGCCGAGTATTGCAAGGCGCCATACCCGGCGCGTTCGACGGTGGCAGTGGCGGCACTGCCGCGCAATGCGCGCGTCGAAGTCGAGTGCACGCTGCACCTGGGCTGAGGGCTCGCAAGCTACCGTGGCAACGCCGGCGCCACACGTCACGCCTCTCGAGCAACGACCCGTTGCCTCGTTGCGTGGCGTGGGTCCCGCACTGGCTGAAAAACTCGAGAAGCTCGGTGTCACGCAGGTGCAGGACCTGTTGTTCGTCCTGCCCTCGCGATACGAAGATCGCACGCAGATCTGCGAGATCGGTGCCATCCGTCACGGCATGCGTGCAGTGGTCGAAGGCGAGGTTCAGCTCACCGAAGTCGCCTACCGGCGCCGGCGCCAGCTGTTGTGCCGCATCACCGACGGCACCGGCTCGCTCACGTTGCGATTCTTCTATTTCTCCGGCGCGCAGCAGGCCGGGCTCGCGCGCGGCACGCGCCTGCGTTGTTTCGGCGAAGTTCGACGCGGCCCGCTAGGGCTCGAGATCGTCCACCCCGAATACCGGCGCATCGCGGAAGTATCCGAGGCACTCGAAGAAGTGCTCACGCCTATCTATCCGACCACCGAGGGTGTGCCACAGGCACGGCTGCGCTCGTTGATCGACCTCGCGCTGCAGGAGGCGGCGAGATCCGGTGTACGCGACTGGATTCCGCCGGCGATGTTGGCCGCGCTCGAGTTGCCGACGCTGGTCGATGCGTTGTCGATGATGCATCGGCCGCCGCGCGACGCCCATCTCGGCGAATTGCTGAGCGGCCGTCATCCCGCGCAACGGCGGCTCGCGTTCGAAGAACTTCTCGCCCACCAGCTGTCGTTGCGCCTGTTGCGGCAGACGATCAAGGCGGATCCGGCCGAGCCGCTGCGCGACCCGGGCGAACTCGAGCAACGGCTGTTGAAATCGCTGCCGTTCGCGCTCACCGGTGCGCAGCGCCGCACGCTCGACGAAGTCGATCGCGACCTTTCGGCCGACCGGCCGATGGTGCGGCTGGTGCAGGGCGATGTGGGCTGCGGGAAAACGATCGTCGCCGCCGCCGCGGCGGCTCGTGCCGTCGGCTCCGGGTTGCAGGCGGCCTTGATGGCGCCCACCGAGTTGCTGGCGGAACAACATGCGAAGAATTTCGAGCAATGGTTCCGCCCGCTCGGGATTCCCGTGGCGTTGGTGACCGGTTCTTTGCCGGCGCGCACGCGACGCAGCGCGCTCGAGGCGGTGGCCAGCGGCGAAATAAAACTGGTCGTCGGCACCCATGCGTTGTTTCAGGAAGCCATGGATTTCGAACGGCTCGGGCTGGTCATCGTCGATGAGCAACATCGCTTCGGTGTGCAGCAGCGACTGGCGCTGCGCGAGAAGGGCGCGCGTGGCGGGCAGTTGCCGCACCAGCTGATCATGACGGCGACACCCATTCCACGCACGCTGGCCATGACCGCCTATGCCGATCTAGATGTCTCGGTGATCGATGAGTTGCCGCCCGGCCGAACGCCGGTGAAGACGGTCGTGTTGCCCGAGAGCCGCCGCGACGAGATCGTGCAGCGTATTCACCGCCAGGTACTCGAAGGTAGACAGGCGTACTGGGTCTGTCCGCTCATCGAGGAATCCGAAGAGCTGCGTTACCAGGCCGCCGAAGAAACCGCCGCCGCGCTGGCGGAGGCGTTGCCCGAGGTGCGGGTCGGTCTCGTGCACGGGCGCATGCCGGCACGCGAGAAGGAACGCGGGATGTACGCGTTCAAGGCCGGCACGATCGGGTTGTTGGTCGCGACCACCGTGATCGAAGTCGGGGTCGACGTACCGAACGCCACGCTGATGGTCATCGAAAACGCCGAACGCATGGGGCTCGCGCAACTTCACCAGCTGCGCGGCCGGGTCGGTCGCGGCGCGCATGAGAGTCACTGCGTGCTGCTGTATGGCGGCAAACTGAGCGAGATGGCGCGCGCGCGGCTGGCGGCGATTCGCGAAACCAACGACGGCTTCGTGATCGCGCGCCGCGATCTCGAATTGCGAGGTCCCGGCGAATTGCTCGGCACCCGCCAGACGGGTCTTGCCGAAATGCGGGTCGCCGATCTCATGCGCGATTCGGACCTGTTGCCGGAGGTGCAGTCAGCCGCCGAGGAGCTGCTCAGACATAATCCTGAGGCGGTACGCGGACTTACGCGCCGTTGGATCGGCTCCGGTGAGCGTTACGGCCGTATCGGTTAGTGCCTGGGTTCGCGTTTCACTCATATAGATAAGAATGACCGTTGAGCTCCAAATGCGAATCATTTACATTCGTGCTCTACCCGTATGGCTGTCCAGATCATCAATGAGATGCCCGACGTCGAGGTTCACCGTGGTGAACCCGTCAGGGAGTTCCTGCGCGATCTGAATTTGCAGCGCCCGGTGCCGGCGCCGAAGTCGCGTCTGTCCGGTCGCGCGCTGATCCTCGCGGCGACCATCGCGTTACATGTCATCGGACTCATCGCGTTCACCCAGACGCAGATGTACCAGCGCGTCACGGAAGAACCCGCGCCCATCGTCGCCTCGCTCATCGAAGCGCCCGCGCAAGCGGAAGACACGCCGCCGCAATACACGCCGCCGCCGCTCAACGTGGTCTATTCGCTGCCGGCTCCCATCGACATCTCCATCGAAACCGAAAGCATCACGGTTCCGGAGCCGACGACCATCCCGATTTCTTCCCCCGCTTCGACCGCCGCTCCGCCGATGATCGACTCGGTGGAATACGTGCAGGCACCGCCGCCGGTGTATCCGCGCGAGTCCCAGCGCAAGCGCGAACACGGCACCGTGGTGCTGCGCGTGCTGGTCGATGCGCTCGGACGTCCCGCGCAGATCCAGATCGAACACTCGAGCGGACATTCGCGCCTCGATACCGCCGCGCGCGACGCCGTCGCAAAATTCCTGTTCCGGCCGTATGTGGTCGATGGCGTCGCGAGGCCCGCGCAGGTCCTCATCCCCATCGGATTCGAACCGCGCGCCAGCTGACCGCCCGCGGCGCGTTATGATCCGCGCCAGTGGCTAACCAGCTCCTGACCGATTTCGACTTCACGCCGCCGCCATCGAGCGCGCGCCTGACTGCGTTGCGTTATTCGCGGCGCATCCAGGACCTCATCGAACTCGCGCGTCTGCACCGGCTGATCGGCATCTGGCTGCTGCTCTGGCCGGTGTTGTGGGCGGTGTGGATCGCCGGCGGCTCGCATCCGAGCCCCACGGTCGTCGTGATCTTCGTGCTGGGCACCGTCGCCATGCGTTCCGCCGGCTGCGTGATCAACGATCTGTTCGACCGCGACTTCGACCCGTTCGTGAAGCGCACCCGCGACCGTCCCGTCGCATCGCGCCGCATTTCGCCGGCCGAGGCCGTGGTGTGGTTCCTCGCGCTGATCGGCGCGGCACTGGCGCTGGTGCTGCAGCTGGATCCGACGACCATTCACATGTCGGTGTACGGCGCGATACTCGCCGTCACCTATCCACTGTTCAAACGCTTTTTTCCGCTGCCGCAGTTCTACCTGGGAGTGGCGTTCAGCTGGGGCGTGCCGATGGCCTTCAATGCGCAGACGGGCAACATTCCGCGCGTCGCGTGGATACTTTTCTTCGCCGGGATCATCTGGGCCGCCATCTACGACACGATGTACGCCATGGTCGATCGCGACGACGATCTGAAGATAGGCATCAAATCGAGCGCCATCGTGTTCGGCGACATGGACAAGGTCATCGTCGGCATGTTGCAGGTGCTGATGTTGTTCGCGCTGTACCTGGTCGGCACGAACATGGAGTTCGGTTACTGGTACAACGCCGGGCTCGTGGGCGCGGCGGTGTTCTTCGCCTGGCAACAGTGGTTGATTCGCAAGCGCCAGCCCGAAGCCTGTTTCGCGGCGTTTCTGAACAACCAGTACGTCGGGTTGTCGGTGTTCGCCGGCATCTTCCTCGAATACGCGTTCCGTACCGGCTAGCGCGCAACCAGCGCGACGCGAAAGCCCCGATTGGCGCTGACTTCCATCGGTGGGTTACCCGCGCGGCTGGCCGCACGTTCAGCGACCGCGAAAGTGCTGTCGACTCAGTTCCGCTGCTTACCGCTCGCGACCGGATCGGTGTGAATGCTCCAGTCCGCGTCGAGGTCGACGCGGGTCGCGCCACTGGCGCCGCCACAAGCCAGCAGCAGCGCCAAACTCGCGATCCTGGTAGTTAGTCTGTTCATGGCATCACCATTCCGCCGTCGAGCGTCACCGCCTTGCGCATGGCTTCCATGCGCTTGCGCCCCCTCGGGCTGATCAATCGATGAAGGGCTCGACATTCTCGCGCTCGCCGATCAGGAACGCATCGGCCACCAGTTGCATCGGCCGCCAGTCGACTTCCGACGCGCCGCCCGCGCAGAGATCCGCGAAACGTGCGTAGAGCCGCGCGTACTCGCCGCGCAGGTCGGCCGGTTCCTGCTGCGCCCCGTCGATGGAGAACTGGCTGCCACCCATCGAAAGTTTGAGCGTGCCCTGATCGGTTTCGAGTTCGATGTCCCAGGTCTGCACGCCGGTATGGCGGAAATCGAACTCCGCATCGATGGCCACACCGTCCTCGGTGCGCAATTTCAGATCGACGGCGATGGGCGCCTGCTTGTTGGCCGGGAACTTGAGGTGCGCGGAAGTCACCAGCACTTCGGCCGACAGGATTTCGGTCAACATCGACAACGCATTGATGCCGGGATCGAACACGCCATAACCACCGGCTTCCCAGATCCACTGCTGGCCCGGATGCCAGATACGAACGTCTTCCTTCCAAACGATGCGGCCGCGCTTGAGTGTGCGTTTGCGAAACCATTCACGGGCCGGCGGCACGCCGGCGGCGAAACGCGAATGCCAGGTCTGGAACAAGGTGGGGCCGAGGCGTGCGGCCTGCGCGGCCAGCAAGGCAATCTCGCGCGTGGTCGTGGCCGGCGGTTTTTCCAGCAAAACGTGTTTCCCCGCCTCGAGTGCGAGCGCCGCGGCGGAAAAATGCGCCTGGGGCGGCGTGCAGATGGCGATGCAGTCGATGTCCGGCCGGCCGGAAAGCATCGAGGGCAGGTCGGCGAAATTCGCGACACCATCCACCTGCGTATTGCGGCTGGCGCAGGCGACCAACTCGAAGCGCTCACTCGCCTGCATGACCGGGATGTGCTGGTCCCGCGCGATTTTCCCGACGCCAATCAGACCCACGCGCAGCCGTCGCATATCCCAATCCCTCGTATGGTGCTATTTAAACTATCAAAGGTGGCCACAGCCGGCCGACGCGGGAATCTACCCTCGCGTACAGACATTGGACAGTGGCAGGACACGACAAGAAGTACTAGGCGCGTGCGCTTCAAGTAGGCAACATGCCGCAGCGGCGCGCACCGCTTCGCGAGGGGCTATTCGGACAATGACCAGGATGATTCCGGCACGATGCGGTGGCTACTGATGGCGCGCGCCAGCTTCATCGCGGGCGACTGGGGCACGAGCCAGCTGCGCCTCTACCTGTGCGACGCCGCTAACAACGTTCTCGAGACGCGCACCGGCCGTGGCGCGGCCGCCGCGCGTGGCGAACACGAGAAGGTGCTCGATGGCGAAATCGCCGCCTGGGAAACTTCCGCGGGGCCTCTGCCCATCGTGTTGTGCGGAATGATCGGTTCCAGCATCGGCTGGGTGCAGGCTCCCTATCTACCCGCGCCGGCCGATCCGCAGCGTCTGGCGGCGGCCAGTGTGAGTCTGCGCGGCGGACGCGTTCGCATCGTACCGGGCGTGAGCTGCCGCAACCGGCTGGCGGCGCCCGACGTGATGCGCGGCGAGGAGACGCAGATCCTGGGCGCGCTGGTGCTCGACCCGCGCCTGCGCGCCGGCCAGCACCTGTTCTGTCTGCCCGGCACCCACACCAAGTGGGTGGTGGTGCGCGACGGCGCCATCACCGAATTCCTGACCGCGCCCACGGGCGAAATTTTCGACCTGCTGAACAAACACAGCGTGATGGTGCGCGACGGCACCGACGATTGCGCCATGAACGACAAAGCGTTCGAAGCCGCCTTGCAGCGCGTGCGCGCGCAACCTGGAGTGGAATTGCTGCACCGGATCTTCGAAGTCCGCAGCCGGCGGCTGCTGTCGGAGTTGCCGGCCGATGATGCCGCGAGCTACATGTCCGGGTTGCTGATCGGCAGCGACGTTGCCGGCGCCACGCGTCTGTTCGCGGATGAAACGCGTGGCAATACGGTTCACCTGATCGCCGCGCCAGGGCTGATACACGCCTATTCGACTGCGTTGCGCGCGTTCGGGCTCGCGCCCGGCGTCATCGATGGCGGGTCGGCGTCGATCGCGGGCCTCGCTGAAATCTTCCGCCTCTCGCAGTCGGCCGGAGCGCAACGTGCCGCCGGCTGAAGCAACGACACAAACCGCAACACCGGTCGTCGCGATCCTGCGCGGCCTCACACCCGAGCGCGCTTCATCCGTGGGCGCCGCCCTGCGCGGCGCCGGCATACGCATCCTCGAGGTGCCGCTCAATTCGCCCGAGCCTTACAAGAGCATCGAGATCCTGGCCGCCGAATCCGGCAGCGATTGCCTGGTGGGCGCCGGCACCGTGCTCAGCGTCGAGCAGGTTGAACGCACATACCTGGCCGGCGGGCGGCTTATGGTTTCGCCCAACACCAATCCGGTCGTCATCCGCGCGGCGCTCGCGCGCGGCATGCAGGTGATGCCGGGATTCGGTACGCCGAGCGAAGCGTTTGCCGCGGTTGCGGCGGGAGCGCAGATCCTCAAGCTTTTTCCCGCCGCAACCTACGGGCCGAAACATCTGCGCGCCTTGCGCGAAGTATTGCCCGCGGGCACTCAGGTCTATCCGGTGGGCGGCATCGGCGCGGCGGATGTCGCGCCGTGGCTCGAAGCGGGCGCCGGCGGTTTCGGTTTTGGTTCGGAATTGTTCAAACCAGCATTCACGATAGAAGAAATAACGGCGCGTGCCGTGCGGGTCATCGCGGCCCTCACGCAGCGACCGTCCTGACTTTCAAGCCCGGGGGATCAAGATGACTCTATCCACACTCGATATCGCGATCGTCGCGATCTACGCGGTTTTCATCTTCGTGCTGGCCCAATGGGTGTCGCGCGAGAAGGATCAACACCAGAAGAGCGCGCAGGATTATTTCCTTGCCTCGCGTGCGCTGCCCTGGTGGGCCATCGGCACTTCGCTGATCGCCGCGAATATTTCCGCCGAGCAGATCATCGGCATGTCGGGATCGGGCTACGTCATCGGTCTCGGCATTGCCTCCTACGAATGGATGGCCGCGATCACGCTGATCATCGTCGGCAAATTCTTCGTGCCGATCTTCCTCAAGAACGGCATCTACACCATGCCGGAATTCCTCGAGAAGCGTTACAGCCCCGGCGTGCGCACCGTCATGGCCATCTTCTGGCTGCTGCTGTACGTGTTCGTGAATCTCACCGCCATCCTGTGGCTTGGCGCGACCGCGGTGCATACGGTCACGGGCATGGACGTGCAGTGGGCGATCATCGCACTCGGCGTATTCGCCGGGGCCTACGCGTTGTACGGCGGCCTCAAGGCAGTCGCGCTCACCGACATCGTGCAAGTGTCGCTGCTGGTGATGGGTGGCCTGGTCATCAGCTACATTGCGCTCACGAAGATCGGCGACGGCCAGGGTCTCGTGCACGGCTTCACGCGCCTGACGACCGAACTGCCCGAGAAGTTCGACATGATCCTCTCGCCCGACAATCCCAACTACAAGGATCTGCCGGGCCTCGCGGTCATCCTCGGCGGCATGTGGGTGATGAACGTTTCGTACTGGGGCTTCAACCAGTACATCATCCAGCGCGCGCTCGGCGCCAAAAGCATTCGCGAAGCCCAGAAGGGCATCGTGCTCGCGGCATTCCTGAAGTTGTTGATGCCGGTGATCATCGTGTTGCCGGGCATCGCGGCCGTCATCCTCGCGCCGAATCTCGAGCGGCCCGACGAGGCGTACCCGCACCTGATGGCGATGTTGCCCTCGGGCATCCTCGGCCTCGTGTTCGCAGCGCTGGTCGCGGCAATCGTTGCCTCGCTCGGATCGAAGATCAATTCGATCGCCACGATTTTCACGATGGATCTCTATCGGTCGTGGAATCCCGAGACGCCGACGCAGAAGCTGGTCGTGATCGGCCGCGTCGCGGCAGTGATTTCGCTCCTGATCGCCATCGCGATGGCGAAACCGCTGCTCGGCAATTTCCAGCAGGGCTTCCAGTACATCCAGGAGTTCACCGGCTTCTTCACGCCGGGCATCTGCGTGATCTTCCTGCTCGGCATGTTCTGGGAGCGCACCACGGCGACCGGCGCGATGGTCGCGGCTATCGGTTCATTCGTGTTGTCGCTCGCGCTGTGGCTGTGGTGGCCGGAGCTGCCGTTCATGAATCGCGTCGGCCTGGCGTTCCTGCTGTGCACCGCGGTCGCGGTGGCGCTGTCGCTGATGGAGAAACCCAGCCAGGCGGCGCTGCGCGTCGATCTGCGTAACATCGACTACTCGACGAGTGTCGGCTTCAACGCCGCCGCGCTCATCATCGTCGGCGTCCTGGTCGCGCTGTACGCGGTCTGGTGGTAGCCGTGCGCGCAGCGTTCGTGCTGGTCGCCGGCTTGCTGCTCGCGCAGCTGGCCGGCGCCGCTTCGCCTGCGGTCGAAACCCTGTTGTTGTGGCCGGGCGGCGCGCCCGGCGCGGCCGCCAGTGGCGGCGACGAAACGGTGCGCGTGACGGAGCAAGGTGAACACGTGGTCTCGAACGTGCACCGGCCGACCATCGCGGTCTATCTACCTTCGAAGAAGCTCGCGACCGGCGCGGCCGTGGTGGTGGTGCCCGGCGGCGGCCATCGCGAGTTGTGGATGGATCACGAGGGTTACAACATCGCGAAGTTCCTGAATACCCAGGGCATCGCGGCGTTCGTGCTGAAATACCGGCTGGCGCGCGCGCCGAACTCCACCTACTCGATCGATGGCGATGCGTTGAACGACCTCAAACGCGCGTTACGCACGGTGCGGGCCCGTGCCTCCGGCTGGTCCGTCGATCCGCACAAGGTGGGAGTCATCGGCTTCTCCGCCGGTGGACAATTGGCCGCGCTTGGCGCCACGCGTTCCGACGCCGGCGATGCGAACGCGACTGACGCAATCGAGAAGCAGGGCTCACGTCCGGATTTCGTCGGGCTGGTCTACCCGGGCACGTGGCCCGATCTCAAACTCGCGGATGACACGCCGCCGATGTTCCTGCTGTGCGGCGGCGACGACCGCCCGGAAGTGGTCACCGCCATCACGCATATCTATTTATCGCTGCGCGAGAACAAGGTGCCGGCCGAGCTGCACCTGTATGACCGCGTCGCGCACGGCTTCGGGCTGCGCGCCAGCAACAAGGGGCCGATCTCGGCCTGGCCGCAGCAGTTCGTGGACTGGATTGGACCGACACTGGCCGCGCGCTGAGCGCGGCCGCTCTTTACGGCGCGCGGATGGCGCGCAGCAACGGAGGGCTTCAGCTCTGCTGGGCCTTCGCCGTGCGCTCCATCAGCGCCAGCGCTTCCTTGATGAGCGCGCGGCAGGCCTTGGCGGCGCCATCGGCGTTGCCGTTCCTGATGGCGCGATAGATCTTGTCGGGCGTGTCGTAGTCGGCGAGCGCACCCTTCGCCTTGTTCGTCAGGCGAATCGAGAATCGCAGCGCCGTTTCGACGATCGGCGTGAGCTGGTGATAGAAGCGGTTGCCGCTGATTTCGAGAATCGTTGCGTGAAAGGCGATATCGGCCGCCACCGGGTCGAAGTGCCCGCTGATCGCACCCTTCATCGGCGATCAGGACATGCGGCTCACCGCCCGCCGGCTCCAGTAGTTAGATAAATACCGATGGCGACCAGCCGCACACCCGATCGGGGTCGACGCCAACCACTTTTTGCCCGCGTTCGACTCCGTGCGCCAGCTCAGACCGTTTCTTCGACGCCTAACTCCTTGAGGATCGCCACGCGCAATGCCTGCGCTTCCGGGCTCGACAACTTGCGCGGGTGCTCGAACGGCACGTCGAACGAAGCCTGTATACGCGCCGGCCGAGGTGACAACACCAGGATTCGATCGGCGACGTGAATCGCTTCTTCGACGTCGTGCGTGATCAGCATGACCGTGAGTCTTTCCTGCGCGAGGATGCGCAGCAGTTCGTTCTGCATCCGCAGGCTCATGAGGGCATCGAGTGCCGAGAACGGCTCGTCCATGTAGAGGATCTCGGGCCTCACCACGAGAGCACGCGCGATCTCGGCGCGCTTCAACATGCCACCTGACAACTCGTGTGGATAGTTGTTCTCGAATCCCTTGAGGCCGACCATCGCGGCGTATTCGTCCGCCAGCGCCTCGCGATCGCTCATCTCGTCAGGCAGACCGAACAACAGGTTCTGCTTCACGGTCAGCCACGGAAATACCGAACCCTGCTGCGTGATCAGCACGCCCTTTGGATTCGGCTTCAGGCGCGGCTTGCCGTCGACCAGCACCGCGCCCGAATCCGGCGCGAGAAAGCCCGCCATGATGTTCATCAGCGTGGTCTTGCCGCAGCCGGAAGGACCCACGATCGCGACGAACTCGCCGTCGCCGACCTTGAAATCGAGGTCCGCGATGACTTCGAGCCGGCCTTTGTCCGCGGCAAAACCCTTGCGGACGTTCTGCACCACGAGCTTGGACTTAATGAACATAGCGCCACCGCACGATCTTCATGCTCTCCAGCAATCTCATGGAGCCGTCGAGCATGAGCCCGATCAGGCCGATGATGATCATCCCTGCGATCACCAGGTCGTATCGATTGCCGGCGTTGCGTGAGTCGATGATCAGGTACCCGAGACCGGAATGAAGCGCGATCATTTCGGCGGCGACCACCACGAGCCAGGCCACGCCGAGTCCGATCCGCATTCCGACGATGATCTGCGGCAACGTCGCCGGGATCACGACCTGCAGAAAAAGCTTCTTGCGTGTCACGCCGAAGTTGTCCGCCGCGCGCAGGTACCGTTTCTCGATGGTGTGCACGCCCTCGGTGGTCTGCACGATCATCGGGAAGACCGAGGCGATGAAGATCAGGTAGATAGGCGAGGCGTTGCCGATGCCGAACCACAGGATGGCGATCGGGATCCACGCAATCGGCGAGATCGGCCGCAGGATCTGGAACACCGGGTTCAGCGTGACGAACGCGCCGCGCACCCAGCCCATCCACAGCCCGAGCGGAATCGCGAACGCCACGGCGATGCCGAAACCCGCGCCCACGCGCATCAACGAGGCGCCGATGTGTTCCCACAAGGTGCCGTCCTTGACGAGTTCCGCCGTGCCGGTGACGACTCCCCACGGCGTGGGAAAAATCACGCTCTTGGTCGCCACCACTGCGGCCCACCAGATGCCCACCACCACCGCGAGCACGACGATCGATGGCAACGCCTGCTTTGCACCCTTCATCTTGTTCTGTTCTCCCACCATTCCCGTAAGCGCCAGCGAATCTTCGACCACGGCATCACTGGCTTCTCTTCCACCAGGATCGTCATCTGTCCACTCGCGTGTGCCGTACACGCGAAGTTGTAACTCGACGCTTTCTCGAACGGCAGCCGGAAACTCTGGCCCGGCATTATGATGGTCGGGCCGAAAACCTGCGGCACTTCGTCGAGATTTCGCAGCAGCAACACGTCATTGACCCCGAGCGTCAGCCGTATTCGCGCCGGCAGGATCTCTACTTTGTCGCCGGCCATGCGGCGCGCGTAGGTGCCCTTCGGAATCTCGAACAACTCGTCGTGTGTCGGCACCTCGATGGGCGCGAAGCCGGCCCATCCGAGCACAGCGACGGTCGCGCCGATCAATGGCCAGGCGATGATCCGAACGCGCCGGTTCATTCACTCAGCAGGATCTTGAGGTCATGCACGAAATCGTCGGACGGGTGCCCGTAGGGCATGACGGCGCGCAGGCCGCCCTTCCGGTCGACCAGGTAGATGGATGAGGAATGACCGATGGTATAGCTGCCGTCCGCATTCGTGTTCTTGACCGAGCTGATGCCCCAGCTTTTTTCGGCCGCATCGATCTGCGTGCGCGAGCCCACGCCGCCCACGAAAGTCGGGTCGAAGCTGCCGAGGAACTTCTTCATCTGCGCCTCATCGTCGCGCTCGGGGTCGACTGTGACGTACACCACCTGCACATCCGCACCCGCCGCACCTAACTTCTTACGCGCGCCCGCCAGTGTCGCCAACGTGATCGGGCATACCTCGCCGCAATTGCTGAAGCCGAAGGCGACCAGCACCGCCTTGCCACGAAAACGCGTCAAGGTGAGCGGCTTGCCGTCGGATCCCTGCAGGGCCAGCGCCGGCGCCGGCATCACCGGGCTCAACGTGCCGGCCTTGAACAGGTCGGGCGGCGCGGCGAGCCGCATCGGTTCGGCGGCCGAGGCAATCGCCATGACCAGAGCGATGACTAACAACAATGCGCTGGCCTGAGACGGCTTCACAGCGGGATCTTCGCGGCTTTCGCCTGCTTCACGAAACTGTCGTCGATATAGGTTTCGTACGCGATCGGGTGCTTGATGGTGCCGGCCTCGATCGACAGCTGCATGAGATCGTCGAATTCCTCGCGGATCATGCGCAGGTCGCCGTAGGTCACGCGGTCGGTCGGGTTTTCCATCACGAACCTGAGGATGTTGGGATCCTGGTTGAAGAAACCCTTGCCCGCGGCGATGGCGACGGCCTTGTTGCGGTTCTCCTGATTCTCGTCGAGCCAGATTCCCGCGCCCTGGATCTGGTTCACCAGGTCCTGGACCATTTGCGGTTTTTCCTGGATCAACTCTTCGCGCACCGTGAGACAACAACAGATGTAGTTGCGCCACTCGTCTCGCGTCATGCGCAGAATCCGTGCGTAGCCAGCGCGCTGTGCGGCGGCGCCGAACGGCTCACCGGTGCAATACGCGTCGACAGCCTTCGCATACAACGCCGCCGGCATGTCGGGCGGCGGCATCTCGGCGATCTCGATGTCCTTCGGCGTCATGTTCTCGCGCGCCAGCATTTTGCGCAGGAACAGGAAGTCGACCGCGAAGCGGCTCGGAATCGCGATGCGTTTGCCGCGCAGGTCGGCGAACGTCTGATACGAGGAATCCTGTCGCACCATGATCACGGCGCCCGAACGATGGCCGAGCGAGACGATCTTCACGGGAATTTTCTTGTCGGCGAGATCCATTACGAGCGGCGCGAGCATGTACGCGGCCTGGATGCGATTCGACATCAAGGATTCCTTGATCTCGGGCCAGCCGCTGTACTTGCTGTATTCGAACTTGAAATCGTTGTCCGCCGTGCCCGCCGTGATGCTCGCCAGCTTGCCGACGCAGGCCACGGGCAGCGTGAGATTGCAGGTCACCGGCAGTCCGCCAACGCTGAGCGATTCGCGGCTGGCGCCTTTGTCGTCCGCGCAGCCGTGCAGCGAAAACGGCAATGCAGCGGCGAGCGCGCCCTGCAGTATTTGTCGGCGTCCGATGGAGTGAGCGTTCAAGGCGATGAATTTGGCCGGGTGTTCCGGTCGGTAGCGAAAGTGCGCGGCAGCGTAGCCCGAGAAAGCATAGCTTTCGACTATTGCCGTGGCCGGCACCGCGCCTAGAATCCAGTCCCAATATGTCATTCATCTCAGCGGCGGAAGCCGACAAGAACACCTACGACGTCATCGTCGTCGGCTCCGGTGCGGCGGGCGGACAGACCGCCTACACGCTGACCATGGACGGCGCGAAAGTCCTGATGCTCGAAGCGGGCCGGAACTACACGCCCGCCACCGAGACTCCGATGCTCCAGACCAACGCCGAAGCGCCCCTTCGAGGCGCGGGTACGCCCGAGAAGCCGTTCGGCTTCTGGGACGCGACCATCGACGGCGGCTGGCAGGTCCCCGGCGAGCCGTATTCGAGCGCTTCGGACGATCCGGCGCGACAGTTCGTATGGTGGCGCGCGCGCATGTTGGGCGGCCGCACCAATCACTGGGGCCGCATCTCCCTGCGCAACGGGCCGTACGACTTTAAACCGCACACGCGCGACGGTCTCGGTTTCGACTGGCCGATGAACTACGAGGACCTCGCGCCGTTCTACGACAAGGTCGAGATGTTGATCGGCGTGTATGGCGAAAACGATGGCCTCGAGAACACGCCCAGTTCGCCGGCCGGCGTCCTGTTGCCGCCACCGAAGCCGCGCGTCAGCGACCTTCTGGTCAAGCAACGCGCCGGGCGCCTGAAGATCCCCGTGGTCGCCGGACATCGCGCGGTGTTGACCACGCGGCTCGACAGCGCGCGTATCCCGAAGCTGCTGCACCCGGGCAATGCCAATGCGCAGAAGATCCTCGCGCAGGATATGAGCGCGCGCAGCGCCTGCATCTGGGCGACGCCGTGCGGCCGCGGCTGCTCCATCCGGGCTAACTACCAGTCGACGACCGTGCACCTGCCGCCGGCGCTTGCCACCGGCAATCTCGACATCGTGACCGACGCCATGGTGCGCGCGGTCACCAAGCGCCCCGACGGCCGCGCGGAAGGCGTGGTTTTCATCGACCGCAAGACGGGCGCAGAACATCGCGTGAAGGCGCGCGTGGTCGTGCTGGCGGCGAGCGCGCTCGAATCCGTGCGCATCATGCTCAATTCCGGCGTCGCCAATTCGAGCGGCAAGGTCGGCAAATACATCATGGACACGGTGGGCGCCAATTTCGGCGGCCAGGTGCCGCTGCTCGAGAACATGCCGGCGCACAACGAAGACGGCGCCGACGGCGGCCACATGTACGTGCCGTGGTGGCTGTACAAGGAGCAGCTCGCCGGGAAGTTGGGCTTCGCGCGCGGATATCACATCGAATTCGGCGGTGGCCGCACCATGCCCGGCATGGGCGCCGGCGCCGGGCTCGAGTGGCTCAACGGCGGTAGCTACGGCAAGAAGTTCAAGGAAGACGCGCGGCGTTATTACGGCTCGTTCGTCGGCTTCGCGGGCCGCGGCGAGATGATCCCCAACGACGATTGTTACGCCGAGCTCGATCCGGCGCTCAAAGACAAATTCGGCATTCCGGTGCTGCGTTTTCACTGGAAGTGGTCGGAGCACGAACTCGGACAGGCCGCGCACATGCAAAAGACCGCCGCCGAAATCATCGATGCGATGGGTGGCCGCATGCCGAGCGCTCCGCTCAACGGCGAGAAGGCCATCAAGCAGGGCGGCATCATCATTCACGAAGTGGGCGGCGCGATGATGGGCAACGACCCCACGAAGTCCGTAACCAACAGCTTCGGGCAGAGCTGGGACATGAAAAATCTGTTCATCACCGACGGCGCCACGCTCTGCTCGAACGCGGACAAGAATCCGACGCTCACCATCATGGCGCTGGCCTGGCGCTCTTCGGAACACATGTTGGGGCTCATGAAGCGGAAGGAGCTTTGAACATGGATCGCCGTACCACCATCAAATGGGTGTTCGCGGCCGCCGCGACCGCACCGTCGTTGCAGTTCTCGTTCGCCGGCGACGCCGCCGTGCGCGACGTTCCCGCGAACCAGAAGGGCTACGGCACCGACCCCGACCTCATGAAGGAATGGAAAGCGGGCGGCCCGTGGCCACTGACGCTGACCGCCGCCGCGAAACTAACTACCGCCGCCATGTGCGACCTGATCATTCCCGCTGACGATCATTCGCCCGCGGCCACGTCGGTCGGCGTGGTCGATTTCATCGACGAGTGGGTGAGCGCACCGTATCCACAGCAGCGCGGCGATCGCGACATCGTTCTGCCTGGTCTCATCTGGATCGAGGCCGAGTCGCAGCAGCGTTTCAGCAAGGCTTTTCCCTCGTTGAGCGACGCGCAGAAAACGGCGATCGCCGATGACATCTGTTCGCCCGGCAAGGCGGCTTCACAGTTTCAAACCGCGGCGAAGTTCTTCGCGAAGTTCCGCGATCTGGCCGCCGGCGGCTTCTACTCGACACCCGTAGGTTGGAAAGATCTCGGTTACGTGGGCAATGTGTCGCTCGAGAAATTCGACGGCCCGCCAGTCGAAGCACTGAAGAAGGCCGGTCTCGCCTGATGCCGCGTCAGCGGCTGGCCGTCGCCTGAGCTACCGCCCACACCTCCACCTGCCTGACCCCCGCACCTAACAACACGGCGCGCAGTTCTTGTGCGGTGCTGCCCGTGGTGACCACGTCATCCACGAGTGCTACGTGCCCCGCCTCGAACAAGCGGCGCGCTGCACGTTTGCCGGAGATGGCGAACGCGCCGCGCACGTTGCGACGTCGTTCGCCCATGTCGAGAGCGGTCTGCGAAGGCGTGTCTCGAATGCGGCGGAGCGCGTGTGGCGCCCGCGGGATCTCGAGCATGCGGCCGGCGTAACGCGCCAGCGCCGCGGCCTGGTTGAATCCGCGTTCGCGCAGCCGCGCGATATGCAGCGGCACGGGCACGAGTAGTTTGGGCATCGGCGCGCCGCGCTCTTGCGCCGCCTGCGCCAGCAACACGCCGAGCACCCGCGCGTTGGCGAGCACGCCCTGGTATTTCAGCCGCCGGATCAGGTCGTCGACCGGATGTTCAAACCGGAATGCGGACACGTCGCCGCTCGAGTGTTCGGTATTCCACGGCAGGTCATCTCGGCAGAAGCCGCACAGGTCCAGATCGAGGGACGCGCCCTCGAACCCGCACAGGCAGCAACGCGGGGGGAAGAGCGTCGTGGCCATGAGCCGCGAGAGCCGCCTTGCCGCCGTCAACCGCCATGAGCCCCGACGGTTGACAATGCGATTGCCGCTCCCGAACATGCAGCGAGTTTCGACGCGGCCGGACCCACTGACCAGCCGGAAAACCGTTGTAAATCAACAGATAAAGGGATGAGCATGACCGACACGACGCGGCACGATTGGACCATCGATGAGGTCGAGCAGCTGTTCGCGCTGCCCTTCGCAGACCTCATGTTCCGCGCGCAGGAGGTCCATCGCGCCAACCACCCTCACAACGCCGTGCAGATGAGCACGCTGCTTTCCATCAAGACCGGGGCCTGCCCCGAAGACTGCGCGTACTGCCCGCAGTCCGTCCGGTACGAAACCGGCCTCGAACGCGAAACACTCGTGCCACTCGATGAGGTTCGTACGCGCGCGCAGGCGGCGAAAGACGCTGGCGCAACGCGCTTTTGCATGGGCGCCGCCTGGCGTTCGCCCAAGAAGAAAGATGTCGAAGCAGTCGCCGCGATGATTCGCGAGGTGCGCGCGCTCGGTATGGAAACCTGCGCCACGCTCGGGATGCTGACGCCCGATCAGGCGCATGAGTTGAAAGACGCTGGCCTCGATTACTACAACCACAACGTCGACACCTCGCCCGAGTTCTACGGCGAGATCATCACGACACGCACGTATCAGGATCGGCTGGATACTCTCGCCGCCGTACGCGACGCCGGCCTGAATGTCTGCTGCGGCGGCATCGTCGGCATGGGCGAAACCACGCGTGATCGCGCCTCCATGCTCGCGACGCTCGCGAATCTTCCGCAGCATCCCGAGAGCGTGCCGATCAACCAACTGGTGCGCGTGCCGGGCACCCCGCTCGCAGGTGCAGCCGCGGTCGACCCTTTCGATTTCGTGCGCACGATTGCCGTCGCGCGCGTCGTGATGCCGAAGGCCTTCGTGCGCCTGTCGGCGGGGCGCGAAGTCATGGCTGACGAACTGCAGGCGTTGTGTTTCCTGGCCGGTGCCAATTCCATTTTCTACGGTGAGAAACTGCTGACCACGGGGAATCCAGATGTCGCGCGCGATCGCGCATTGCTCTCGCGGCTGGGAATCGATCCGCTGGTGCCGCCGGGTCTCGCGGCGCGCGCGGAATCGGACGGGCATTCTGATGAGGACGAAGAGCACGTGCATGGTCCCGGTTGCTCGCACGCGGCGCCGCGTCCGGGGGCGGCATGCAACGCGACCCGGCAGCGCTGAAGGCGGCGCTCGCCGATCTCGAGCAGCGCAATCTGAAACGCACGCGCCGGCTCATGCCGCACGCGGGGCTGATCAACTTCTGCAGTAACGACTACCTGGGTCTCGCGAACCATCCCGAGGTCATCCGCGCCTGCGTCATCGCGGCGGAAACGTACGGGGTCGGCAGCGGCGCATCGCATCTCGTCACCGGACACGGAGCCGAACACGAGGCGCTCGAAGAAGAACTGGCCGCCTTCACCGGACGTGAAAAGGCGCTGGTTTTCTCAACCGGCTACATGGCCAACATGGGCGTCATTAGCGCATTAGCGGATCAAACCGCGACTATTGTCGCCGACAAGCTCAATCATGCGTCATTGATTGACGGCGCCCGCCTCACGCGCGCGCATTCGTTGCGCTATCGCCATGGTGATTCCGCGCATGCGCAAGAGCTGTTGGCCGCGCTGGATGAGTCCATCGAAACGAGGCTGCTCGTCACCGACGGGGTGTTCAGCATGGATGGCGATGTCGCGCCGCTGACCGATCTGGCGCGCGCCGCGAAACAGGCCGGCGCGTGGTTGATCGTCGACGATGCCCACGGGCTGGGTGTGCTCGGCGCCACCGGCCGCGGCACCTGCGAACACTTCGGCTCGAGCAGCGACGATGTGCCGGTGCTCGTCGGCACTTTCGGCAAAGCGTTCGGCACTGTCGGCGCTTTCGTCGCGGGCGACGCTGACCTCATCGAATTCCTGCTGCAGAAGTCGCGCACGTATATCTACACGACGGCCTTGCCGCCGGCGGTGGCGGCGGCGACACGCGCCGCGCTGCGGGTGAGCGAACGTGAATCATGGCGGCGCGAGAAAGCATTGGCGCTGGCGGCGCGATTCAAACGAGGTTTGCGCGCAATCGGCGTCGCCGCCGATGATCCACAACCCCGAGAACCCCAACCCGGCACCACTATCGTTCCGGTCATCCTGGGTGGAGCGGCGCGTGCCCTGGAGGTCAGCAAGGCGCTCGAAAGCAAGGGGTTTCTCGTCAGCGCGATTCGACCGCCGACGGTGCCCGCGGGTACGGCTCGGTTGCGCGCCACTTTCTCCGCGGCGCACGAGGAGGCGCAGGTCGACGGCTTGCTCGACGCACTGACCCAGGCTTTGGAACCATGAACGCGCCCGATCCACGCAAAATGTTCTCGCTCGATCGCCGCGCGGTGGCCAGCGCCTTCGATCGCGCCAGTGGGAGTTACGACGCGGCGGCGGCGCTGCAGGAACGGGTGCGCACCGAGTTGCTCAGCCGTCTCGATGAACTGAAAGTCACCCCGCAGGCCATCCTCGATCTCGGCGCCGGCACGGGTCACGCGTCGCGGGCATTGAAGCGCCGTTTTCCAAAGGCGCTGACCGTCGCGGTCGACATCGCGCCCGGCATGTTGGCGCAGGCAAAAGCGCAGTCGCGCTGGTTGCGGCGATTCGAGCGCGTGCGCGCCGACGCCTATGCGCTGCCGTTCCGCGATGCGAGTTTCGAGCTGGTTTTCAGCAGCCTGATGCTGCAATGGTGTGACGATCTGGATGCCGCCTTCGCCGAGCTCACGCGGGTGCTCAAACCCGGCGGACTCCTTCTTTTCAGCACGTTCGGGCCGGGCACCCTGGCCGAGCTGCGCGATTCCTGGGCCGCGGCCGATGGTCAGCCGAACCACGTGAATCACTTCTTCGATCCGCCGACGATAGGCAGCGCGCTGATGCACGCCGGTCTCGCTGAACCGGTGCTCGACGTCGATCGCATCGTCGTGAACTACCCCGATGCGATGACACTGATGCGCGAGCTCAAGGCCATCGGCGCTCACAACGTCACCCACGGGCGCACCCGCGGGCTGACCAGTCGCAGGCAGCTGGCCGCGATGATCGCAGCTTACGAATCGTTGCGTCACGACGGCAAACTACCGGCGACGTACGAAGTGATCCACGCGGTGAGCTGGGGCACGGAACGCCGCGAGCCTGAAAATGAAGGCTTTCCGCGCGAGGCGTTCATCAGCCCGAGTGCGATCCGCAAGCGGACACCCACGTGACGCCTGACAAGTTGCAACGCGGCTTCTTCATCACCGGCACCGACACGGGCGTCGGCAAGACTCTCGTCGCGGTCGGATTGACGCACGCGTTGGTGGCGCGCGGCATTCGCACCGCCGTGATGAAACCGGTCGCGGCGGGCGGCATCCGCACGCCGACGGGCCTCTTCAACGACGACGCGCTCGAATTGTCAGCCGCCAGCAACGTGAAGGCACCCTACGCAGACGTGAACCCGTGGAGGTTGTCGACGCCCGCCTCGCCGCACCTGGCCGCGCTCGCCGATGGCGTCGCGATTGGTCACGAGCGCATCGCCGCGGCGTTCGATCGACTCGCGGCGGCTTCCGACCTGGTGATCGTCGAAGGCGCGGGCGGCTGGTACGCACCGATCTCCGCCACTGAAACCATGGCCGACGTCGCCGGAAAGCTGGCGCTCCCGGTGGTGCTCGTGGTCGGCATCCGCCTCGGCTGCCTGAATCACGCGCTGCTCACGCGCGAGGCGCTGCGCGCGCGCGGAATGATTTTCGCCGGCTGGGTCGCGAACAAGCTGGCCACCGAAATGCCGTTGGCCGACGCGAATATCGACACGTTGAGCAGCCGGTTCGGGGCTGCGCCGCTCGCCGTCGTGCCGGCGGACGCGGTGAAATCCGGCTCCGGTCAAAGCGCACTCCCGGGATGGGCGAACGAAGTGGCGGAAAGACTCCTAAGTCCTTGAGTGCACCAGTAAATTCGCTGGTATAGTCGCGCCCCGTGCCAGCCGCCGCCCGCCACATCGACCTTGCCCCGCATTGCTCGCTGACTCCACGTGGCGCCGCCTTGTTCTTCGGTCTGGTGTGCCTCGTGACGATTGGCATCGCCATCGTCTTCACCGTGCTCGGTTTCTGGCCCGTCCTGCCGTTTGCGGGCGGCGAAATGCTGCTGCTCGCCTGGGCGCTGAAATCCAGCATGGACCGCAGGCTCGAACGCGAGAGCATCGATATTTCGGAAACCGAGATCGTCGTCGAGTACGCACGCGGCATGCCGCAACGAGTTGTGTTCCCGCGCCACTGGGCGCGGGTTAAAATCCGCCGCCCGAAATCGCCCCTCCACCGCGGCCAGCTCTTGATCGAGTCGCAGGGCCGGGCGCACGAGGTAGGGAAGTTTCTGACAGAGGAGGAGCGTCGCCAGTTGGCAGCCGATTTACGGCGCCTGATTGGCGGCATGAACCAGTCGCCGGCACTGCCGGGCTCGGGTTCACCGGATCAGTTTTCTTGAGGTCATCGATGAGCTTTCAAATGAAGAACGCCAAAGCGCGCCGTGGAATACAGGCCGCCGTTGCATCCCTGTTCGCTGTCCTTGCATCCGTTGCGCACGCCGATTGGGGCGGGCTCAACATGCACGAAGGCGTCACCATCCTGAGCCGCAAGATCTACGGCCTGCACATGACCATCTTCTGGTGGTGCGTGGCCATCGGCGTCGTCGTATTCGGCGTGATGATCTATTCGATGGTGAAGTTCCGGAAGTCGCAGGGCGCGGAAGCGGACAAGACGCTGCTCCACAGCACCAAGGTCGAGATCATCTGGACCGTCATCCCCATCGGCATCCTCGTATTGATGGCCGTGCCCACCGCCAGGACGCTCATCGAGATCGAAGACATGGGCAACGTGAGCCTCAACATCAAGGTCACGGGTTACCAGTGGAAGTGGCAATACGAATACCTCGGGCAGAACGTCAGCTTCTTCTCGACGCTCAAACGCGACAGCAACATCGCGCGCCAGTTGGGCTCGGGCATCGACCCGAAGACCGTTCCTAACTACCTTCTCGACGTGGACAATCCGCTGGTCGTCCCGGCGGGCACGAAGATCCGCCTCCTGCTCACCGCGCAGGACGTGATCCACGCCTGGTGGGTGCCGGCCTTCGGCATGAAGAAAGACGCGATCCCGGGCTACGTTAACGAAATCTGGGTGCAGGTCGATGCCGACAAGCTCGGCACGTATCGCGGTCAGTGCGCCGAACTCTGCGGCCAGGATCACGGCTTCATGCCGATCGTGGTCGAGGTGAAGTCGCCGGCCGAATACGACGCGTGGCTGCGCACCAAGCAGACCGAGCAGAAGTTAGCCGGCGTTTCGCCGACGGCCCCTTCGACCGTTGCGTCCGCCGCCGCGGCCGTGACCCAGCAATAAGTTTCGACGAGAAGAACGCACATGGCACACGAACACACTGCAGATTCACACGCACACGACGATCACGCTCACGGCCCGGCCCACGGCTGGCGCCGCTGGGTTTATGCGACGAATCACAAGGACATCGGCACGATGTACCTGATCTTCGCCTGCACCATGTTCTTCGTCGGCGGCTTCATGGCGATGATCATCCGCGCCGAGCTGTTCAAGCCCGGCCTGCAGCTGGTCGAGCCGCAGTTCTTCAATTCGATGACCACGATGCACGCGCTCGTCATGATCTTCGGCGCGGTCATGCCGGCCTGGACCGGCCTCGCGAACTGGATGATCCCGATGCAGGTGGGCGCGCCCGACATGGCGCTGCCGCGGCTCAACAACTTCTCGTTTTGGCTGTTGCCGTTCGCGTTCACGCTGCTGCTGAGCACGTTGTTCATGCCGGGCGGCGCACCGGCCGGTGGCTGGACGCTGTATCCGCCGTTGTCGCTGCAGGGTGGCGACGGCTTCCCGATGGCGATCTTCGCGATCCACCTTATGGGTGCGTCCTCGATCCTGGGCTCCATCAACGTGGTCGTCACGATCATGAACATGCGCGCGCCGGGCGTCGGCCTGCTCAACATGCCGCTGTTCTGCTGGAGCTGGCTGATCACGGCCTATCTGCTCATCGCCACGATGCCGGTGCTCGCGGGCGCCGTCACCATGCTGCTGACCGACCACTTCTTTGCCACGAGCTTCTTCTCGGCCTCGGGCGGCGGCGATCCGGTGATGTTCCAGCACATCTTCTGGTTCTTCGGTCACCCCGAGGTGTACATCCTTATTTTGCCGGCCTTCGGCATCATCTCGGAAATCATCCCGACGTTCTCGCGCAAGCCATTATTCGGCTACGACGCGATGGTCTACGCCACAGCGGCTATTGCCTTTCTTTCCTTCATCGTCTGGGCGCACCACATGTTCACCGTGGGCATGCCACTCGCCGGTCAGCTGTTCTTCACGCTGTCGACCATGATGATTTCGATCCCGACGGGCGTGAAGGTGTTCAACTGGACCGCGACGATGTGGAAGGGCTCGCTCTCCTTCGAAACGCCGATGCTGTTCGCGTTGTCGTTCCTGTTCCTGTTCACCATCGGCGGCTTCTCGGGCCTGATGCTCGCGATCGTCCCGGCCGACTTCCAGTACCACGACACCTACTTCGTCGTGGCGCACTTCCACTACGTGCTCGTGCCCGGCGCCGTCTTCGCCATCATGGCCGGCGTCTACTACTGGTTGCCGAAGTGGACCGGCAAGATGTACGACGAGAAGCTCGCCAAGTGGCACTTCTGGCTCTCGACGATCTTCGTGAACGTGCTGTTCTTCCCGCAGCACTTCCTGGGACTCGCCGGCATGCCGCGCCGCATCCCTGACTACTCGGTGCAGTTCGCGGACTGGAACATGGTCTCCTCGCTCGGCGCGTTCGGCTTCGGCTTCTCGCAGCTGCTGCTGCCGTACATCATCGTGAAATGCATCAAGAGCGGCGTCCGCTCCGAAGGCCGTTCATGGGAAGGCGCGCACGGCCTCGAGTGGGAGCTCTCGTCCCCGCCGCCGTACCACAGCTGGGATCCGCCGCCGTCACGCGAGCTGGTTGCCCGTGGCGTGCAGCATTGATGAACGTGAACGATGCCAACGACACTGAAGGGCAGCGCCGGCGCATACGACGCAGCGCCATCCTGCTCGGGTTGGTGGCGTTGTCGTTCTACGTCGCGTTCATCGTCATGTCGGTGATGCGCTCCTGATGGACCAGAACAAGAAGCTCACGTTGAAGCTGCTGGCGTTCGCGCTCGGCAGCTTTGCGTTCGGCTTCGCGCTGGTGCCGTTGTACAACGTGTTGTGCGACATCACCGGCTTCGGCGACCAGAGCCAGCTCGCGCGGGCGCGCGTAGCGATCGAGGCGCCCGACGACTCGCGCACTATTACCGTGGATTTCATCGCCGAGCTGCCGTCGGTGGGTAACTGGGAATTCCGGCCGACCGTGAGCTCGATGCAGATTCATCCGGGCCGCCTGTACAAGACCGAGTTCTTCGCGCACAACCTGACCGGTTTCGCGACCACCGCCCAGGCCGTGCCCAACATCGCGCCCGGCAAGGCCGCGGGCTACTTCCGCAAGACCGAATGTTTCTGCTTCACGCCGCAGAAGTTCGCCGTCAACGAACAGCGGCCCATGGTGGTCCGGTTCGTCGTCGATCCTGCGATTCCGCACTCGGTCGATCGCATCACTCTTTCATACACTTTCTATGACGAGTTCACTCGCGTGAGCTCACTGAACTAAGCACAGGGTTAATTCATGTCACAGGCACACGCCCCATCGGGCGAAAAGTATTACGTCCCCCACGAAAGCCGCTGGCCGATCATCGCGTCAGCCGGTTTCTTCACATTGTTGTTGGGCGTCATTTCGCTGCTCAACGACTGGGCGCCGGCTTGGGCGATCATCCCGGGCTTCGCGCTCGTGGTGTACATGTTCATCGGCTGGTTCGGCACCGTCATCGGTGAGAACCAGCAGGGTTTGTACGGCATGGATGTCGACCGCTCATTCCGCATGGGAATGATGTGGTTCATCTTCTCGGAAGTGATGTTCTTCGCCGCCTTCTTCGGCGCGCTCTTCTACGCGCGCGTGTTGTCGGTGCCGTGGCTCGGCGGCGAAGGCACGAAGGTCATGGCGAACGAACTGCTGCATCCGCTGTTCGAAAACGCCTGGCCGACGAACGGCCCGAATCGTCTCGGTCCGAAGGACGATGGCTCGTTCGAAATCATCCCCGCCCTGGGTCTGCCGGCGCTCAACACGATCATCCTGCTGTTGTCCGGCGTCACCGTGACCATCGCCCACCACGCGCTGCGCGCCGGCAAGCGCGGCGTGCTGAATATTTTCCTGGCCGCGACCTTTCTGCTCGGCTTCCTGTTCGTCTATCTGCAGGCGACCGAATATCACCATGCCTACACCGAGCTCGGCCTGACCCTCGGCACCGGCATCTACGGCTCGACGTTCTTCATGCTCACCGGCTTTCACGGTTTCCACGTGACGCTCGGCGCGATCATGTTGTTCTGCATCTGGTTGCGCACGATGAAGGGTCACTTCACGCCGGAACGGCATTTCGCGTTCGAAGCGGTGGCCTGGTACTGGCACTTCGTGGACGTGGTCTGGCTGGGGCTGTTCATCTTCGTCTACTGGATCTGATACCGACCGACACCTTTGGTTGATAGGACGGGGCGCTTCGGCGCCCCGTTTTATTTGTGCCTTACAATCTCGAAGCATTCGCCCTTAAGGGTGAGAGGAAATCCCCACTGGTGACATAGATGTATTGCGAGTAGACGGAACACTAACAACTTGGGTGAGGCCTCGGCACGCCTCATCGTCGCCCCATACGCTTGGAGGCCTCTGAACGCTCATTCCTTCCAGGCAGCGCCTCTTCCGGCGACCAGCAATCTTTTGCTGGGCGCGCTGCCGGATGCGGACTACCAGAGAGTCGAGGGGCATCTCGAATGGGTCGGGTTGGCGGCCGGTAAAGCCATCATCAGTCCCGGCGAGCCCGTGACGCATGTGTTCTTCCCGACGGAAGGAATCGTTTCCGTGATCTCGGGCCTCGCGGACGAAGCTTCTGTTGAGATCGCGATCATCGGCCACGAAGGCATGGTCGGAACTTCGGTGCTGCTTGAAGGCGTGGGCGCGACAGGGCCACGGCATCGCTCAGTGGTGCAAGTAAAGGGTCAAGGCTACCGATTGCGCGCGGAAGTCCTGATGAAGGAGTTCGAGCGCGGTGGCAAGTTGCGGCACTGGCTGTTGCGGCACACCCAGGCGTTGATAACCCAGATCGCCCAGATCGCCGTATGTTCGGGACAACACGAACTGCAGGCGAAGTTGTGTCGCTGGTTGCTGCAGCGGCACGATCGATTGGCGAGCGCCGAGCTCTATGTGACACAAACCGAGATTGCGAGCATGTTGGGTGTTCGCCGCGAAGGAGTGAGCGAGACGGCTTGCCAGCTTCAGGAGGCAGGACTGATCCGCTACAGCCGCGGACATGTCGTGCTGCTCGATCGGGCAGGCATCAAAGAGCGTGCATGCGAGTGTCTCGATGTGATCCAAAAAGAATATGCTCGGCTCCTGCGCGTGTAGGCCCCCACAACCAAGCTGGAACAAGCATGTCCACTCCTCGTACTGAACTGCCGGAACTCCCGAAATTGCGAAGGGATGCGGAGAAGCGGCTCGAGGAAGGATCTGCTCCGCCGACTACCGGCTGGTCAGTGGGTATCGATGCGCTGAGTCTGCTTCACAAGCTGGCGAGCTCGCCGGTGAGTGCGGTCGAGGCGCTCAAACTGCTGCATGAACTGCAGGTCCACCAGGTTGAGCTGGATATGCAGCACGAACAGATCGAAGCGAACCAGCGCGAGATGGTCGACGACCTGGCCGGTTTTCAGCGGCTGTTCCAATACGCGCCCGTGGCATACCTGAATCTCAGCCTCCAGCGCGATATTCTCGAGTGCAACGTTGCCGGCGCGCAGCTGTTCGAAATCAGCCAGGAAAAATTACGGGGACAAGGCATCGATGAGCTGCTGGCTCCTGCGAGTCGGTCGGTGTTCCTCCAGTTGCTGAAGCGATTGCGTTCGGATGGGACCCACGCCAGTTGTGAGGTGCAGCTCAACATCGCGTATCGCTCGGCCAGATTTCAAGTCGTCGCGTCCGCCGCTCCTGGAGGCCGGTCGTACCTGGTGGTCTTCGTCGATCTGCCGCCGCGCAGGTAACGCCCACCCCTTTACGCGGTTGCATGATTTCTACTTCCTCGCCTGCCACTCGTGTCGTTGGAGTCGGCGCATCTGCTGGAGGTCTGGCGGCCCTCGAGCAGTTCCTGAGCAATGTCGCGCCGGGAAGTGGGCTCGCTTTCATCGTCGTTCAGCATCTCGACCCGACCCACAAGGCGCTTCTGGCAGAACTGCTGCAACGCGTCACCGAAATGCCCGTGCGCGAGGCCTCGCGAAATCTGCGAGTGGAGCCGAACTCCGTCTACGTGATTCCTCCCAACACCGAGATGAGCCTGGTCGCAGGCATGTTGTGTCTGAAGAGGCCACACGAGCCGCGCGGCTTGCGGTTGCCGATCAACGTATTTTTCTCCTCGCTCGCGAGCGACCTGGGCGAGCGTGCGATCGGCGTGGTTCTGTCGGGCATGGGTTCGGATGGCACGATCGGCTTGCAAGCCATCAAAGCGGCGGGTGGCCTGACAGCGGTGCAACAGCCCGAAACGGCGCAGTTCGACATGATGCCGAAAAGCGCTCTTGCCGCCGGATGCGGTGACATCATCGCGCCGCCCGCTCAATTGCCGGAGCGCATCCTGGCATACGTTGCGAAGGTGCCGGACCCGAGCATGGCGCCCGCAGAGCCTGCGCAGTCGACGTCGGCGCCCAATGATCTGCACGGAATTCTCAGGTTGTTGCAGGCGCGAACGCGCCACGATTTCTCACTCTATAAACCCAGCACTCTGCATCGCCGTATCGAGCGGCGCATGGCCATCCATGGCAGCGCAACACTGACCCAATACAACGACCTCCTGCGGCAAAACCCGGGGGAGATCGATCTTCTGTTCAAGGAGCTGCTGATCGGAGTGACCGGCTTCTTTCGCGATCCTGCGGTGTGGGAGTACGTGGCGGACGTGGCACTGCCGCAACTGTTGGCGCGTCGTAGCCCGGGCAGCAAGCTGCGCGCGTGGGTGATCGGTTGTTCGACTGGCGAGGAGGCGTATTCGCTGGCAATGGCATTCACCGAAGCGCTGCAGCGATCCGCGCATCCCGACGACTTCAGCTTGCAGATCTTTGCGTCTGACCTGAGCCCGGACGCCATCGCCATCGCACGTCGTGGCCGGTATCCCGCTTCAATCGCGTCGGATGTGTCCGTGAAACGGCGCGCCCGCTTTTTCACGGCTCAAGAGAATCACCACCAGGTAAAGCAGAACATCCGCGACATGGTGCTGTTCGCGCAGCACGATGTCGTGCTCGATCCGCCGTTCACCAAACTCGACCTGATCGTGTGCCGCAACCTGCTGATCTATTTCGATGCCGCCCTTCAGCGCAAGCTCCTGCCGCTGTATCACTACAGCCTGCTGCCTTCCGGGCTGCTACTGCTGGGGACCTCGGAGACGGTGGGCAAGTTCAACGCGTTGTTCTCGCCGGTGGGCGATCGGAAGTTGCGACTCTATCAACGCGAAGATGGCGGCGCTGCCATTGCTCCAGACTTTATGATCAAGTCGCTGTCTCGAATGTACAAGATCAATCCGGAGTCACCATTGCCCCCTCCCGACACTACAACTCCCGCAATCGACAATCTGCAGGTGGCCGCCGATCAGATTCTGTTGCAACAGTATGCGCCGGCTGCTCTGGTGCTCAACAGCAGCGGCGATATCGTCTACATCAGCGGGCGCACCGGGAAATACCTGGAGCCCGCGGCTGGCAAAGCCAACTGGAACTTTCACGCCATGGTGCGCGAAGGCCTGCGCGCGCCGATCGCCGATGCGCTCAAACAATCCGCTGGGCAGCGTGAGCCGCTGATTTTGCACGGACTGAAGGTAAACACACCAGGCGGCCCGCAACTTGTCGACGTGCAGGTGCAGTGCATGCAAGAACCGCAGGCGTTGCGCGGAATGACCATGATCGCCTTCCGCGACATACCGGCAGGCGCGGCCGGACGCCACAGGCGCAAGTCCCCAACGACCGTCGAGGCCGCGCATGCGTTCGAGCTGCAAAGGCTGAGCGATGAAATTCAAACGCTGCGCGAGGAATCGCGCGCCTCCAAGGAGGAGTTGCAGTCGGCCAACGAGGAGTTGCAGTCAACCAATGAAGAGCTGCAGTCGACCAACGAGGAATTGACGACCTCCAAGGAGGAAATGCAGTCGATGAACGAGGAGTTGCAGACCATCAATTCGGAGCTGCAGACCAAGCTGGATGACCTCGCGCTCGCCCAGAGCGACATGCAAAATCTGCTCAACAGCACGGAGATCGCCATCCTGTTCCTGGACAAGCACCTGAATGTCAGGCGCTACACCGAGCGGGCGTCGAAGATCGTGAATGTTCGCGAGAGTGACGTCGGTCGGCCGCTCAGCGATCTCACTACCAGTCTGCAATATCCTGGCTTGCATCAGGATGCGCTCGAGACGTTGCGCACGATGGTCTTCTCCGAGAAGCAGATGCCAACCAATGACGACCGGTGGTTCTCGGTTCGCATCCTGCCTTATCGCCGGCTGGACAACGTAATCGACGGGGTGGTGATCACGTTCGTCGACATAACCGCCACGAAGAAGGTGGAATCTACGCTGCGACGCAATTCCTGATTTCGAAGCCCACGGTAGTCACTTCCGTAAGATAAATAGACCCGATTCCTTCTGATCTCAGGCGGCACACTTCGGTCCGCCGTTTTCGTTTGGGCGCGCGCGCGATCTCGCCAGCCGCCCCCGGATTCACGAGCCGGACGCGGCCGTGTTGAGCTATGGGCTCTGGCTGGGCGCGCTTGTCCGGCCGGCCGGCCATTCCCCAAGCGGCGAGACCACTTTTGCGCCCGGCCGTGGTAGGTTGCGCCGCATGCATCGCAACGAACAGCCGGGCCAGACCCCGAAGTGCCGCGCCTCTGCGTCGGCGCCGCTTCGTTCGCTCCTCCTTCTTGCGCCCTAGGCGCACAAACTCACGCGTCACCAGTCGGCGCTTACAAGACTGGAACCCCAAAACCTCCGCCCACGCGGAGCAATCGCGTCCGTCGTTCCGAGTGACCAAGCCATGTTGAAAGATCCTTCCACGAGATACCGCCCGTTCGCGCCCATCGACCTGCCGAATCGGCAGTGGCCCTCGCGCGCGCTCACCACAGTCCCCGTGTGGTGCAGCACCGATCTGCGCGACGGCAACCAGGCACTGTTCGAGCCGATGAGCCGCGAGACCAAGAAGCGGCTGTTCAAGACGCTCGTGCAGGTGGGTCTCAAGGAAATCGAGGTCGGCTTCCCGTCCGCGTCGGACACCGATTTTCAGACCGTCCGCGATCTCATCGAACAGAAGCTCATTCCCGATGACGTGACCATCATGGTCATCACGCAGGCGCGCGCGGAACTGATCAAACGCACGGTCGAGTCACTGCGCGGCGCGCGCCGCGCCATCGTGCACGTCTACAACGCGACCGCGCCCGTGTGGCGCCGCGTGGTGTTCGGCATGAGCGAACCCGAGGTCATGCAGCTCATCGCCAAACAGGTGGCGCTCATCAAGACGCTGACCGACGCGCAACCCGAAACCGAATGGGTGCTCGAGTATTCACCCGAGACCTTCAGCATGACGGAGTTGCCGGTGGCGCTCGAGGCCTGCAACACCGCGACGCGTGCGTGGGATGCGGGTCCGGGCCGGCCGATCATCATCAACCTGCCGACCACCGTCGAAAACGCGACGCCGAACATTTTCGCCGATCAGATCGAATGGATGTCGACCAAACTCGAGCGGCGTGAGCACGTGGTGTTGTCCGTGCACACCCACAACGATCGCGGCACGGGTGTGGCAGCCGCCGAGCTCGGCATGTTGGCCGGCGCGCAACGCGTCGAAGGTTGTTTGTTCGGCAATGGCGAGCGGTCTGGAAACGTCGACCTGGTCACCCTCGCGTTGAATTTCTATTCGCAGGGCATTCACCCCGGCCTCGATTTCTCGGACATCAATTCAGTCGCGCGTGCGGTCGAAGAGGCCACGCGCCTGCCGATTCATCCGCGTCATCCCTACGTGGGCGACCTCGTGTTCACCGCGTTCTCGGGTTCTCACCAGGATGCGATCAAGAAAGGCATGGCGGCGCAGAAGCCGGATGCGTTGTGGGAAGTGCCGTATATCCCGGTGGATCCCGCCTGCCTCGGCCGCACCTATGACAGCGTCATCCGCGTCAACAGCCAGTCCGGCAAGGGCGGCATCGCCTATCTTCTCGAACGCGACTACGGAGTCGTGATGCCGCGGCGCATGCAGGTCGAGTTCAGCGC
>JBDTSP010000013.1:0-131009 GCA_039931065.1 Pseudomonadota bacterium
GAACCTACGACCTACTGATTAAGAGTCAGCTGCTCTACCAACTGAGCTAACGGCCCGTCGCGGGGGCGGCACTCTACCAGAGCGAAATGCGGAAACCTACGCACCGCGGAAAAATTATCCGGATCCATCGAACGCGAAATTCTCCCGGACGCGCGCCCAATTTCCGGCGCCCGCCCGCTTTTCAGCATCTCCCCGCCGCGGCAATACGGCACCTCACCGGCGCCGCTCGCCAGACATATATAAGTGCGGGGCACGCTGGCACATTTCGATCAAATACGATAAAAAGCAATCAAACTCGATCGAAGTTCATTCAGGAAGACGGGGGGCCGTTTGCGCAGTTTCATCGAACGGCCTGAAGCCGTGCCCAGCAGCGTGGACGCGCGACGCGGGCGCGCGCCGCTCGCCCCGTCGGGATTGCTCATCCTTCTGTCTGTTTCCGCCGCCGCGACCCCTCCGCCCTCCTCTTTCGATTTCGCCGCCGGCGGAAACGCCGCGACTCACCCGCTCTTCGACGCCGAAAATGGCTTCGGATTCGAAGCGGATGCGCCTGCGAAATTTTCCGTGCGGCTGGCGGAAGGTAACTACCGCGTGACTGTGCGACTCGGGGCAAAACGCGCCGCCACGCGGACCGCCGTTCGCGCCGAACAGCGCCGGCTGATGCTCGAGGAAACGGTTACCGCGCGCGGAAAATTCGTCGAGCGCGTATTCAACGTGAACATCCGAACGCCGGCGCTCGGTGAGCTGCCGGCGAATGCTCCGGGCGGCATCGCCGTGAAACTCAAGCCGCGCGAACTCGGGGCACTCAACTGGGACGACAAGCTCACGCTCGAATTCATTCCGGACGCCACCGCGCTCAATTCGATCTCCATCGAACCCGCTGACGTTCCGACGCTGTATCTCGCCGGCGATTCAACCGTGACGGATCAGCCGGTCGCACCGAACGCGAGCTGGGGGCAGGTGCTGCCGCGTTTCTTCGATGCGAGCGTAGCGGTTGCCAATCACGCCGAATCGGGCGAGACCCTGAAGTCGTTCGTCACCGAAATGCGTTTCGACAAACTGCTGGGCGAACTGCGCACCGGCGACTGGGTGATGATCCAGTTCGCGCACAACGACCAGAAGGCGCAATGGCCGCAGACCTACGCCGATGCCGCGACGACCTACCGCACCTGGCTGCGCACCTATACCGCGGAAATCCGCCGCCGCGGCGCGACGCCGATCCTCGTCACCTCACCCGATCGGCGCAACTTCGACGCCGCAGGGCACATCACCTCGACGCTGGGTGACTATCCGGCGGCGATGCGCGCGGTGGCCGGCGAAGAACATCTGGCGTTGGTCGATCTCAACGCCTCGAGCCGCGCGTTTTACGAAGCGTTGGGGCCGGGACTCGCGCCTGCCGCGTTCGCCGATTCCGGCCGCGACAAGACTCACTTCAACGACTACGGCGCCTATAACCTGGCGCGTTGCGTGGTCGAAGGGTTGCGCAGCGCCGCTCCGGCGCTGACCGCAGGTCTCGCGGCGCATCTCCTTGCCGATACGGCCCGCTACGATCCCTCGCGCCCGACGCCACCTCCGTCACTTCCCGCCAAGTAATCGATCGCGGAGCCCGAATGAACCACGCCTTTCGCATGAAGCTCAAACCCGGCCACACCGCCGAGTACCAGCGTCGCCACGACGAAATCTGGCCCGAGTTGTCGCAGTTGCTGCGCACCGCCGGCATTTACGACTACTCGATCTTTCTCGACGAGGAAACGCTGCACCTCTTCGCCGTGCTCAAACTTCAGGATGACAACACGCGCCATACACTGCCCCAACATGCGTTGATGCGCCGCTGGTGGGACTACATGCGCGATCTGATGGAAACCCATCCCGACGGTCGACCGATCGAATGGCCGCTCGTGTCCGTTTTCCATCTCGACTAGGCATCCCCGACCGGATTTACGCCGACAAAACTTCGGAGTTCTCTCTCGTGCCCAAACAAGTTCACGGCGTTGAAGCCGCCGACATCGATCGCCAGATCCAGCTGCTGATTCGCAATCTCGTCGAGATCAAGGACACCTCGGGCGAATTCCTGCTGCGTCTGCCGGATGGCCGCGTCATCGACACCAAGGGCTGGAACGACTGGGAGTGGACGCACGGCATCGGCCTGTACGGCATCCTCAAGTACTACCAGCAGACCCACGACGGCCGTTGCCACGCGATCATGCTCGACTGGTTCCGGGACCGGTTCGCGGCCGGCCCGCCCACCAAGAACATCAACACCGTCGCGCCGTTCCTGACGCTGGCCTATCTATACGAAGAGAAGCCGGGCGAAGCCTGGTTGCCTTACATCGACGAATGGGCGGAATGGGTCATGAAGGGCCTGCCGCGCACCGAAGAACACGGCTTTCAGCACATCGTGTTCAATTCGGAGAACCATCAGCAGCTGTGGGACGACACGTTGATGATGAGCGTGATGCCGCTCGCCAAGATCGGCAAGGTGCTCGGCCGCCCGCGTTATGTCGAGGAGGCGCGCCGCCAGTTCATGCTGCACATCAAGTACCTGGTCGATCGCAAGACCGGACTGTGGTTTCACGGCTGGACTTTCGACGGGCGCCACCACTTCGCCAATGCGTTGTGGGCGCGCGGCAATTGCTGGGTGACGATCGCCATCCCCGAGTTCATCGAACTACTCGAGCTTCCGCCCGGCGACGGGCTGCGGGAGTTCCTGCTCGAAACCCACCTGCAGCAGATCCGCGCGCTTGTGAAGCACCAGGACAAGGGCGGCCTGTGGCACACACTCATCGACGACCCCGGTTCCTATCTCGAGGCCTCCGCCGCCGCCGGCTTCGCATACGGGATCCTGAAATCCGTGCGCCTGGGTTACATCGGCAAGGAATACCAGGAAACCGGAGTGCGCGCGGTGAAAGCGGTGCTCGCCAACATCGACACGGCCGGTGAATTGAAGAACGTGTCGTTCGGCACACCGGTTTTCAACGACCTGGACGGTTACCGGAAAATTCCGCTGACCTCGATGCCGTACGGCCAGGCCATGGCCATACTCGCGCTCGGCGAATTCAAACGCGCCTTCGACTGAAAACGAGAGCACACAAGAAATGGCACAGCGTGAAGTCAGATTCGGCAACTACCTGGCGTACGGCAGCAACGACTTCCTCGGCGCCGGCGCCATGGCCGTCATCAGCGGCTTCATCCTGTATTTCTACACCACGTTCTGCGGGCTCACGCCCGTCGAGGCCGCCTCGATCTTCGCCATCGCGCGATTGCTGGATGCCATCGCGAGCCCGCTGATCGGTTACCTCTCCGATCATTTCCACCACACCTGGCTCGGCAAGAAGTTCGGCCGTCGCCGCTTCTTCATCCTGCTGGCGGTACCGTTGCTGCCGAGCTTCGCGTTGATGTGGGTGGACGGGCAGACCTACTGGTACTACCTCGCCACCTACGTGTTCTTCGAACTCGTGTACGCGATGGAGCTCATCCCGTACGAGACTCTGGCGGCCGAAATGGCGCCGGATTTCCGGGCCAAGGCGAAGTTCGCGGGTGCGCGCATCCTGTGTGGCCAGCTGTCCGCCATCCTTGCATCCGGTCTGCCGGCGGTGATCGAAGCCGCGGGCAAGAACTCCTCGCAGACCTTTTTCTACATGGGCGTGATCTTCTCGATCATCTTCATGCTGGTCGCGCTCGCGGTATTCACCTTCACCTGGGAGCGCCCGCGCAGCGAAATCGAGAGCATCGTCACCGACGACCGGATCTCGCCATTGCGCAGCCTGAGGAAACTGTATTCCGACCTGTGGGCCACGATGCGCGTGCGCGCGTTCCGTCTCCACCTTGGCATGTATCTCGGCGGCTACGTCAGCCAGGACGTCTTCAATGCCGTTTTCACCTACTTCGTGATTTTTGCCTTGTTAGGCTCGCAGACCAGCGCGTTTTATCTGCTCACGGGCATGTACTGCGCGCAGCTGCTGTCCGTGGCGCTGTTCATCTGGCTGTGCATCCGCTTTCATCCCGCGCCGTCCTATCGCGTGGCGGTTTCGTTGTTTGCCGCCGGTACGATCGCATTGCTGCTGGCCAATGGATTGGGCCTCGGCAACACATGGTGGATTTTCGCGGCGCTGGGACTTGCCGGCCTCGGCCGCGGCGGCCTCAACTACATTCCATGGAGCGTCTACAACTACATGGCGGACGTCGACGAAATTCTCACCGGCCGGCGGCGCGAAGGCGCCTTCGCAGGCGTCATGACCTTCGTGCGCAAGACCATGCAGGCGGGCGCCGTGATGATGGTGGGCCTGTTGCTGCAGGCCGGTGGATTCGTGTCGGGATCGAAGACCCAGTCGCCCGACGCCATCAACACGATCTTGCTGGTCATGGGCGTGGGCACCCTGACCGTGCTGGCGTTCGGATTCATCGTCTCGTTACGGTTCCGGCTGAATCGCGAAACTCACGAGGTGCTCATGAGCGAGATCGAGCGATTCAAGAAGGAGCCCGATTCGCAGCCCACCGCAGCGAATCGCGCGATCGTCGAAGACCTCACGGGCTTCAGATACGAACAATTGTGGGGAAAGGCGAAGGAGTAGTTCGGCGCGAAGTGCTAGGGGATTCGCAGCGACTCGAGCGGGTGACAGGCCGGGGTCTTCGGCGGCCCGCGATCCCGTTTGATGTTCTTGCCGCGCGCCGACAACATCGAATCGAACTTCAAGCCGCTCAGAGCGCGCAGACCCGATACGACGTCGGCCGCGTTGGCTTCCGCGCCGGCCAGGTTCGTATGCGTCGTGTCGCTGCCGAACTGGCGCGTCACTTTTTCGACGCCCTCGTGCTGATATCGATCGCTGATGATGCGTGAGAGATCGACGAATGCGACCTTCTCGTTGACCGCGGTCTGCCACGTCCACAGCCGGTAGGCGACCTGACAACCGATGTGGCCATCTTTCCAGTTGTTGGTCGCGGTGAGCGTCAGAAGGATCGGCGTGGCGCCCTTCTCGCGCGTGTCGGCGACCATCTTTCGCAGATACCAGCCGAAGGTGTAGACCTTCTCGTGTTTGCCGGTGACCACGTTGTCGATTTCCTGGGAGTCATCGGCGATCCCCTGGATCGTGCCGCGCGCGCGCAACGGTCGCGTGGAGCCGGCGGGCTCCTCGTTGATGCCGCCCGCGTCGTTGTGGCCGAACTGGATGATGACGAAATCGCCGGCGCGCACCTCTGCGAGCATCTTGTCCCAGTGACCTTCGGTCACGAACGTGCGGCTGCTGCGGCCACCCCGCGCGGCATTCACCACGCGCAACTTTTGCGCGTCGAAGAACTCACCGAGGTATTCGCCCCAGCCCTGCTGCGGATTCGGTCCGGTGTATTTCGCGGCGGTGGAATCGCTGGCGATGAAAATCGTCGGCGCGGCACAGGCGCCGCTCGCGGCCAGCAACATCAGCGCGCAGGCGATGCCCACCTTGCGGACGCGCTGAAAAATGGGGTGGACGATGGGACTCGAACCCACGACAGCCGAGATCACAACCCGGGGCTCTACCAGCTGAGCTACGCCCACCATAAAAAAACCTTTCACAGCCAAATTGGCGCGCCCGGCAGGAGTCGAACCTGCGACCACCGGCTTAGAAGGCCGGTGCTCTATCCAACTGAGCTACGGGCGCAGCCGGAACGAAAGCGTACCTCACGCAACGCTGGCTCTCATCGGTTGGTCGGGGCAGCAGGATTCGAACCTGCGACCCTCTGCTCCCAAAGCAGATGCGCTACCAGACTGCGCCATACCCCGTGCCCGATCGACCCATACCGTTCCCGGCCGGCCGAACCCCGGCCAGCGGGGGCGCGAATCATACCCGAGCGCCCGGTCCCGCGGTCAATTGAACTATGCCCGGCGCCAGGTCGTCATGCCGCCGGGCTTGTCCTCGAGAATCACGCCGGCCTGGGCGAGTTCATCGCGAATCCGGTCTGACTCGGCCCAGTTCTTCGCCTTGCGGGCCGCCAGGCGCGCCCGGATGCGTTCTTCGATGTCGGCATCGCTGATCGCTCCGGCAGCTCCGGCAGCTCCGGCACGGAACCACTGCTCGGGCGCCACCTTGAGCACCCCCAGAACCCCGCCGAGCGTCCGCAGTTCGGCGGCCAGGCGTCCGAGCACCGCGGGCTCCGTCCCGGCCGCGCGCGCGCTATTGAGCTCGCGTGCCACGCCTTGCAGGACGGCAATGGCTTCGGGCGTGTTGAAGTCGTCGTCCATCGCCGCGTGGAACCTCGCGGTCGCCTCGGAGGGCTCATAGCCTTCGCCAGCGACGGCCACGTCGCGCAGCGACGTGTACATCCGCGTCAATGCAGCCTCGGACTGGTCGAGCATGTCGGGTGAGTAATTCATCGGCCCGCGGTACTGGCTCGACAGCAGGAAGAACCGCAGCACCTCCGGATGCTTGATCTTTGCGAGCACTTCACGGGCCGTGAAGAAATTGCCGAGCGACTTCGACATTTTTTCGTTGTCGATGCTGAGAAAGCCGTTGTGCATCCAGATTTCGGCGAATTGCGCGTGCGTCGCCGCGCAGGTCTGGGCGATTTCATTTTCGTGGTGCGGGAATTTGAGATCGAGCCCCCCGCCGTGAATGTCGAAGTGCTCGCCGAGTTCTTTCGTCGACATGGCGGAGCATTCGATGTGCCAGCCCGGCCGGCCATCACCCCAGGCTGAGGGCCAGGAAGGCTCGCCCGGCTTGGCGGATTTCCACAACACGAAATCGAGCGGATCGCGCTTGGCGTGGTCGACATCGACACGAGCTCCCGCGCGCAGGTCTTCGAGTTTCTTGCCCGAGAGCCTGCCGTACGGTGCGAACTTGTGGACGTCGTACATCACGTCGCCATCACCCGCCTGGTACGCATAACCATTGGCGATGAGCTGACGGATCATCGTCTGCATCTCGTCGATGTATTCGGAGGCCTTGGGCTCCTTCTCCGGACGCAGGCAACCCAGTGCGTCCAGATCTTCGTACATCGCCGCCGTGTATTTGGCCGCGTAAACGCGCCAGTCGAGGCCCGCCTCTTTCGCACGGTTGATGATCTTGTCATCGACGTCGGTGATATTGCGCACGTAGGTTACGCGCAAACCGCGATGCCGCAGGTAGCGGCTCACCATGTCGAACACGACGAGCATGCGGGCATTGCCGACGTGGAAATAGTCGTAGACCGTCATGCCGCAGCTGTACATGCGTACGTGGCCGGGCTCGATGGGTTTCAGTTCCTGTTTTTCGCCGGTCAGCGAATTGTGTATGCGGATCATGCGGCGAAGCGATTGAGTCGATCGTGGACGGTGCTGCCCAGCATCGCGCGCAGCAACGGCGCCAGTTCCGGGCCTTCGGGCGAACCTGTCAACGCGAGGCGCAACGGCTTCCACAATGCCTGGCCCTTGGCACCGGTGGCGGCCTTGACCGCGTTGACGATGGCATCGAGTGATGGGTCGGTCGCCGCGGCATCGGCTGCGGCACGAAAAAACGGCGCTCCGGCTTCCCTCACTTGCGCGAGCGCACCTGCATCGAGCGCGGGCGCGGCGCCGAACACGACTTCGCGCCACCGCGCGACATCCGACGGCAACAACACATTGGGGCGAATCGCGGCAATGAACGCGCGGCGGCGTTCGGCGTCGATATCGCGCGGTGTCTCGGCGGCCAGCCATCGCTCGCTGTCTTCGAGCGGCATGTGGTGAGCCACATCGCGCTGCCAGACGTTGAGCTGCGATTCCTCGAAGCGGGCCGGCGCGCGACCGAGATGTTTGACCGTGAACGCGCGCGCCATCCCGTCATGCGTGAGGACGCCGTTCTCGCCGCACGAGTGGCCGAGGCGGAACAGGTGATTCACCAGCGCACTGGGTAGATAGCCGCGCTCACGGAATTCGCGCACGCTGGTCGCGCCGTGGCGCTTCGAGAGCGGCGAGCCGTCCGCGCCCACCAGCAGCGACAGATGCCCGTAGGTCGGCGCACGCAACTCCAGCGCCGCGAGCACCAGCAACTGGCGCGGCGTGTTGGTGAGGTGGTCCTCGCCACGCAACACGTGCGTGATGTTCATCTCCGCATCGTCGATTGCGTTGCTGAAGAAGAAGGCTGCACTGCCGTCGGCGCGGCGCAGGATGAAATCGCCGATGTCGTCGGTGGCGAAACTCTGGGCGCCGTGCACCATGTCATCGAACTCGACGCGTTTGCCGGTGGGCACGCGAAACCGCGTCGTCGGCGAAATGCCCTGCGCACTCTTGCGTACGCGCGCTTCCGCGGACAATTCACGGCAGGTGCCGGCATAACGTGGTGGCCGGCCGGCGGCGAGTTGCGCCTTGCGCGACAGATCGAGCTCGAGGGGCGTGCAGTAACACGGGTAGGTGAGGCCCGCCGCGTCGAGTCTGGCCGAGTGCCGGGCGTAGATCGCTCCACGGCGCGACTGGTGGAACTCTTCCCCGGCCGCCGCCTTGCCGGGACCGGCATCCCATTCGAGCCCCAGCCAGCGCATGTCTTCCATCAGCGCGCCGGTAAAGGCTTCCTTGCTGCGCTCGGTGTCGGTGTCCTCGATGCGCAGGACGAAGCGTCCGTTGTGATGTTTCGCGAACAGCCAGCTGAACAGCGCGGTACGCGCGTTGCCGAGATGGAGCTCGCCGGTGGGGCTGGGAGCAAATCGGGTGGTGATCATTAAAGACACCGGCGGATTTTACGGGAAAGCGCTGTACGCGTCGCAGCTTCGGTAGAATCGCGAACCATGAAAAACAATCGTTTGTTGCCCCGCTTGCTGCTCGGCATTTTCGGCCTGTTCCTGTCGCTTGCGGCCGAGGCCGCCGGTTCCGAACGCGTCCGCGTCACAACCAGCCTGGGCGCGTTCGTGGTGGAGCTGCAGCGCGATCGCGCGCCGCTGACGGTGGAAAATTTCGTGGGCTACGTGAAGTCCGGCTATTACACAAACACGTTGTTTCATCGCGTGATCTCGAACTTCGTGATCCAGGGCGGCGGCGTCGGCCCCGATTACAAAGCCAAACCGACTCTCAAGCCCATTCCGAACGAAGCCGGCAACGGCCTGAAAAACCTGCGCGGCACGGTCGGCCTGGCACGCGCGTCGGGCCCGCATTCGGGTGACGCCCAGTTTTACGTGAACATCGCCGACAACGCGGATCTGGATCCGCTGCCAACTCGATGGGGTTACGCCGTATTCGGCCGCGTGGTCGAAGGCATGGAAGTAGTGGATCGCATCAGCGTGTCGCCGACCGGTGCGCAGGGACCGTTCAAAGCGGACGCGCCAGTCAAAGCCGTGGTGATCCACAAGATAGAGCTGCTCGCCGACACGACGACGGTTGTACCGCCGGTCACCGAGCCACTCGAAACCGCTCCGGCCGATTCGCCGCCGGCCACGCCGCCCGCTGGCGAAGCGCCGACAGCCGAACCGGCCGCCGAACCGGCCGTGGGTGAATCGCCACCGAAGTGAGCCGCGCTCGCCAAAGCCTGTTTGCCTCGGATCTGCATCTCGACAGCGAGGCTCCCTGGGCGATCGATGCGTTCGTGGCGTTTCTCGAGGGGCCGGCACGCGATTGCGAAGCGCTCTACCTGCTCGGCGACCTGTTCGAAGTCTGGGTGGGCGACGACGACGACAACGCCGACAATACGCGCGCCTGCGCGGGCCTCGCGGCGCTCTGCGCGCGTGGTGTGCCGGTGTACGCATTGCATGGCAACCGCGACTTCCTGTTGGGCGAGACGTTCACCCGCCGCACCGGCGTCAAACTACTGCCGGACCCGGTGTCGATCGACCTGTATGGGGTGCGCACCCTGCTCAGTCATGGCGATGTTTTCTGCACCGCGGATTTCTCTTACCAGGAATTGCGCAGCATCGTCCGCAAGCCCGGCTGGCAGCGGCGTTTCCTGTCGCTGCCGCTGCCATCGCGCCGCGCCCTGGCGAGCGCCGCCCGCGCCGGCAGCAAGGCGCATACCCAGCGCACGATCCCGACCATCATGGATGTGGACCCGCAAACCGTGCTGCGCGCATTTCGCGCCACCGGGGCGCGGCGGTTGATCCACGGGCACACGCATCGCCCGGCGATTCATCCGACCGTCGTCGATGGCGTGAGCGCCGAACGCGTAGTGCTCGCGCCGTGGTACGAAGCCGCGAGCTGCGTGGCAGTCAGCGCCCAAGGCGTGCGCGAGATACCTCTCCCACGCTGAGAGTGGTACCGGGTAGGGATTAGCCTGCAACTGGGTGGTTAGCTGCCTCTGCGTGCGAAGCTAATCCCTACCCGGCACCACTTTACCCGGCACCACCGGACCCGGGGGGCCCGAGTGAAAGCGCAGTTCGGTATCCGGGGCGGTGGCGAGTTCCGCCTCGCGCGCGGCGCTCAGCGCCAATCTTTCCGCGATTTCTTCGGCCGGAAAACCGCGTTGCGCGAACTCGAGATAGATCTCGAAATGGCGCGCTTCGGAACGCTCCAGCTGCGCATACAGATCGCGCACATCTTCGGGCAGGCGCTGCGCGAGCAGGCGAAAACGCTCGCACGAACGCGCCTCGATCAAGGCATGCACGATCATCAGATCGAGTTTGCGGCTGGGCTCATGCGTGCGGACCAGCTTGCGCAGCTCGCTCGCGTAGCGCCCGGGTTTCAGGCGGACGAACGGCACCGCGCGTTTGCGCATCAGCCGCTCCACCTGTTCGAAATGCTTGAGCTCTTCGCGCGCCAGGCGCGACAGCGCCACGCTTAAGTGTCGGTCCTCGGGGTAGGCGAAGATCAGCGCCATCGCCGTCGACGCCGCCTTCTTCTCGCAGTTGGCGTGATCGATGAGCAGCGTCGGCAGGTCGGCGATCGCGGCATCGACCCACGCGCGCGGCGTGGCGGCCAGCAAGATCGAACTACCCGTGGCGCGCTCGAAACGCGCAGCCGCGGCCGCCTCGCGCGAAACCGTCACCGCGCTGCCTTCAATGTGCCGTCTCGGGTGCGGGCATCGCGATCAGCAGGGCATCGATGCGATGCGCCGCTTCGTTGGCATCCGCCGGACGATCCGCGACGTCCTTGGCCATCATGCTGTCGATCAGCGGCTGCAAGGACGAGATGCGGTCGGGCAGTTTCGGAATGGGCGCCTTCGCGTGATGCACGAGGATCGCCATGTGGTTCTCGGCATCGAACGGCTTCTTGCCCGTCAGCATTTCGAACAGCATCACCCCGAGACTGTAGATATCGCTGCGCGCGTCTATTTCCTTGCCGTGCCCCTGCTCCGGGCTCATGTAGTGAGGCGTACCGAAGATGAGCCCCTTGTCGGTCACTTCCATCTTGAGCGCCACGTGTTTCGCCAGACCGAAATCGATCAGCGCGATGCTGCCGTCGTCGCGCAGCATCACATTTCCGGGCTTGAGGTCGCGATGGAAAATACCGACCTCGTGGATCGCCTGCAGCGCGTACGCCATGTCGCGCGCGTACGTGAGCGACTGTCGCGCCGTGAGCCCCTCCGACATGCGCTTGCGCAGATCGCCGCGCGCGAAATATTCCATCGCGAGATACAGGTGGTCGTCGGTGACGCCGAGATCGAAGATGCGCACGATGTTCGGGTGCCGCACTTCGCGCAGGATTTCGAATTCCTGCAGGAATCGCTCCATCGACTGATCGACGCCGGTCTCCTTGCGGATCGCCGGCGTCACCTTGAGCACCACCACGTCGCCATTGGTGGCGCTCTCGGCGAGGAACAGATCGGACACCGAACCCTTCGCGATCAATTCGATGCGCCGGTATTCCTTGAGCCGGGCGCCGGCGAAGTCCTGCTGCAGCCGCGCGCCGGCCGACATTCGCCAGCGGCTCTGCGACTTCGCCTGCTCGTCGGACGCGCGGCGGATCGCGTCGTTGAGCTTGGTGTGTTTGATCTTGGTCTTGCCGATGACTTCGAACGCGCCGCTGGCGCGCGCCTGCACGGCATCGGCCGACTCGTCTTCGGCGGACAGGAAAATGACCGGGGCAAACCCGTCGCGCGCGGAAAAGTCCTTGAGCCAGTCAAGCCCGGAACCGCCGCGCCATTCGTGATCGAGCAGGACGACGCTGTAACCCTGCGCCAGAAAACCGGGTGTCAGCGGACCGCGGACACGCGGGTTGTAGCTCACGAGATCCACGTCCGGCCAGTCGCAGGAGATGTGGTGTCGCAGCAGGGTCCGGTATCGCGGATCGTCATCGATCAACATCAGGCGCATCGCGCGGATTAGAACATGCGATCCGACGCAGCGTCACGTGCATTGGCCTGTAACTCAGGCACCGACGGGCCGGCGCGGCATAACAGCCCCGCGCGTGCAATCGGGGGACGCCTGATCAACACGCGCGCTTCGGGCGCGTATCGATCACCACAACTTTGTTAGCTGCCTTTTCAGGTCACGTGAGCAGCGACTCAAATGATTTCACTCCGGGTCATCGATCCCGAGGCCATGCTGTCTTGAGGCCAATCAACAGGTCTCCGACGTTGGTGCCGGTCGGGCCGGTGTGTACGAGATCTTCGGCGGCCTCGAGCGCGGTGCCGGAGTCGAACTCACGCCACGCACGCTCAACGTCGCAGCCGCCAAGCTCGGCGCGTTCGATCGTTCCTGAATCGACGATCGCACCGGCATCACCCGTCGGCCCATCCGTGCCGTCAGTGCCCGCGGCGAGAATCGAAAGCGGCTCGCCCGGCCGGAGCAATCGAGCAGCGGCGAGCGCCAGGTGCGTATTACGCCCGCCGCGGCCGGGTTGCGCCGGCAACGTCACGGTGGATTCTCCGCCCCACACGAGGCCATCACTGTCCGTGGAACGTAGTGCGTCGACGAACTCGCGCGCCGTCGCCGCGGCGTCACAATCGAAACGCTCCTCGCGCACTTCGACCTGCAAACCGTGCGCATGCGCGGCGGCGAGCGCACCGTTGAGTGCGGCGCCCATGTTCGCGACCACGATGCGCTGGATCGCATCGCCGCCCGCGGCATCGCTTCCTAACAACCCGGAACCGATCAGGCCGGGAGAATCTCCCGGCACGTCGGAGATGAACAGCGCCGTGGCCGGGCGACCGCGCAGCAACCGCGCGACTCCCCCGCCCTTCAACGAGGAGAGTTTCCTGCGTTCGGCATTGAGCGTTGCGATGTCCCACCCCGCGGCGAGACCGAGAGTATTCAACGCGCGCAACTGGTCGAGAGACGCACCGTCGACCAGGCGCTCAACCAGGCTCGAACTTCCGCCCGAGACCAGGAATAGCGGCGTGACGGTTGCGTCGAGATTCACGATTCGCCGCTCGAGTTCGGCGCCGGCTGAAAGGCTGCGTTCATCGGGCACGGGGTGCGCGCTTTCGAGGATGGTCGCGTTGGGCAGGCGCGCGAGTTCCGGCTCGACGTGCCCGTCCTTGGTGATCACGAGCGTCTGCACGATCCGCTGGCCGAGCGCCGCATGGGCGCCGCGCGCCATGGCGCTCGCGGCCTTGCCGATCGCGAACAGCGCGACCGGGCCTGCGCCCTGAGCGGAATTATGCAACGCGACTTCCACAGCCCTGGCGCCGCCGACCGCCCGCAGCGCGGCATCGAACAGTTCGAGGAGAATGCGGCGGGCGTTCACGGAGCTGCGAACACGCGCGATCGCGACTTCAGATCTTGACGACCTTCAAACCGCCTCGGTCGTCCTCGCGGCGCGAAGCCTTGGCCGAATCCGAGCGCTCGGATTCGAGGCGCGCGAGGTACTCGGCAGTGACGTCGCCGGTCACGTAGTTGCCCGAGAAACACGAGGTATCGAATTCCTTGATGCTGGAGTGATCGTGCACGCAGGCCTGGATGAGGTCTTCGAGGTCCTGGTAGATCAGCCAGTCGGCGCCGATGAGCTTGGCGACTTCCGCTTCGGTACGGCTGCTCGCGACCAGTTCGCTCTTGGCGGGCATGTCGATGCCGTAGACGTTGGGGAATTTCACCGGCGGCGCCGCCGAGGCGAAATACACGCGCTTGGCGCCGGCTTCGCGCGCCAGGTCGATGATCTGCGCGGAGGTCGTGCCGCGCACGATGGAATCGTCCACCAGCAACACATTCTTGTTCCGGAATTCCAGATCGATGGCGTTCAGCTTGCTGCGTACGGATTTCGCACGCTGTTCCTGCCCGGGCATGATGAAGGTGCGGCCGACGTAGCGGTTCTTGACGAAGCCTTCGCGGTATTTGACGTCCAGGCGCTGCGCCACCTGCATGGCGCTGGTGCGGCTGGTATCGGGAATCGGAATGACCACGTCAATCTGGTGGTCGGCACGTTCGCGCAGGATTTTTTCCGCGAGCCGCTCGCCCATACGCATGCGCGCACGGTGTACCGAGATGTTGTCGATCAACGAGTCCGGACGCGCGAAATAAACGTACTCGAAAATGCACGGCGCGTGGCGCGTGGTGGCCACACACACCTGTGAATGCAGGCGGCCGTGTGTGTCGATGTAGACCACTTCACCCGGCGCCACGTCGCGCACGAGTTTGAAACCGAGCATGTCGAGCGCAACGCTCTCGGAGGCCAGCATCCACTCGGCGCCCTTCGGCGTCTCGCGCTGGCCGAGGACGAGCGGACGGATGCCGTTCGGATCGCGCAGGCCCAACAAACCATGCCCGATGACCATCGCGACGACGGCGTAGCCGCCGCGGCAACGGCGATACACGGCATTCACAGCGGCGAAGATGTCGGCCGGCGTGACGCGTGGCGTGCCCACGCGCTGCAGCTCCGAGGCCAGCACGTTGAGCAGCACTTCGGAATCGGAACTGGTGTTGAGATGACGGCGGTCTTCGCGTTCGAGCACTTCGCCGAGTTCGCGCGCGTTGGTGAGATTGCCGTTGTGCGCGAGACAGATGCCGTACGGCGCGTTGACGTAGAAGGGTTGCGCTTCGGAGGCATTGTCGCCGCCGGCGGTCGGGTAACGAACATGGCCCATGCCCATGTTGCCCTTGAGTTCCTGCATGTGATGCTGTTCGAACACATCGCGCACCAGGCCCTGACCTTTGCGCACGAACAACTCACCTTCGCTCACCGTGGCGATACCCGCCGCGTCCTGCCCGCGGTGTTGCAACACCGTGAGCGCATCATAGATCCGCTGATTGACTCCGCTGGTTCCGACGATTCCCGCTATGCCGCACATTCGTTCGAGGTCCTCAGGTGGAAAGCGCGGTTTTGGGCAATTGCAGTCGCTCGAGTTTGTCGCCGACGATGCCGCGCAGCGCATCCGCCACGCCAATCGCGTAAGGCATCAGGCGGGAATTTTTCCACTTGGGATCCTGGTCCATGCTCAGGGCCTGGATGGCAATCGTGAAGGCACCCACGACAACGATGCCGCGCACGATGCCAAAGACGAATCCCAGGAACTTGTCCATGCCGGCGAACATGGAGACGCGGACGAAATGTCCAAGGACCACGCCCACCGCGCCCCCCAATAAAAGGATCAAGACGAAGATGATCGTCCGGGCGGCCCAGATCCGCATCGGTGAGCCGACCAATACACCACCCAGATACGGTTCGAGTGAGCTGCCGAAGTACCAGGCGAGCACGATGGCCAGGAACCAGGTGACGACTGCGACCGCCTCGCGCAGCAGGCCACGAACCAGGCCCATGATGGCCGAGAGGAGGAGGATCGCGACGATGATGTAGTCGACTGCAATCATGTGCTTAGCGTTGCTGCGACGCCTCAGACGAGGCGCGGCATTGTAGCCGACGAGTCAAGGCCTGAGCAGCCTTCCACGGGCCACGCGTCACGAAATCGGCACGATGCTGCCGGTCTGACCTATGCGCCGCAGCTGCGCGGCGAGCGCCTCGGCCTGGGGGCGATCGCGGGTCGGACCGATACGTACACGGTAGAGTTCGCGCCCATTGCTCGTGATGGGGGCAACGAAGGCAGCGAAACCCTTGGCGGTCATGTCGCGTACCAGCCGGTCGGCATTTTCACGACTGCCGAAGCTGCCGAGCTGCACGGCAAAGCTGCCCTTCTCCGGTGGCGCGGCCGGCGCCATCGCCGGGCGTGCGGTTTCGTCCCGGGCCGTGGGCGCGGTTGCAGGCATCGTGGGGCGTGTGGCGGGCGGCGGCGCGGCTGCAACCGTGTTTGTTTCCGCGGGTGCCGGCTCGGGCGCCGCGGATTCTCCGGGTGTCGCGAGCGCCGGCGCTGCCTGCGGCGGATTTGCGATGGGCGGCAGCACGACCGCAGGCGTGGTGGTCTCGGCCATGGCCTGACCGGTATTCGACTGCGCGTCGAGGTCGATCGTGTAGCGCCGCAATCCGTCTTCGGCAGGAGTGTCGGCGGGTACGTTCTTGCCCGGCCCGGTGAGTAGTTCGGGCACGAACAGCACGAAAACGGCCACCAGGATGACGGCGCCGGTCAATCGTTGCTTGGCTCGTGAATCCATGGCGCGAACTATAGCCGAACGAATTCTGGCCCAAGGAATTCGAGCGCCGGGCCCACCGTCAGGAAAGATCCGAATACGACGATGCGATCCCCCGGCTGCGCGGCTGCGCGCGCGGCAAGACATGCGGCGGCGACATCCGCCGCCAGCACCGAGACCCGCGCCCCTGCCGGCAATCGCGCCGCGAGTTCGGCGGTGCTGACCGCGCGCGGACCCTCCAGAGCGGCGAGAAACCACGCGTCGATATCGGCGCCGAGCGCGGCCGTGATACCGCCTATGTCCTTGTCGCCGAGTATTCCGCAGACGGCAAGCGTACGGCGCCTTGGCAACGACTTGAGATCGGTGCTCAACACCTGCGCGGCCGGCACGTTGTGCGCGACGTCGAAAATCCATTCGATTTCGCCCGGCACGATCTGGAAACGGCCGGCAACCCTGACCGCGCGCAGCGCCGCCGAGACGGTTGCATGCGTGAGTTCGATTCCGAAGTTGCCGAATACCAGCGCCGCGATTGCATTGGCGGCATTTCCCACCTGGTGCCGGCCATTCAACCCGGGCAACGGCAGGTCACGCAGGGTCACGGCGTTGCTTTCGAAATCCCAGTTTTCTCCATGAACTCGGCCGGAAAAATCGCGCCCCGTGAGTATTGGCAGCGCGCCGATCTCCGCGACATACGCGGCCACGGAAGCCGGCAACTCGTCGCTGCCGAGAATCGCGGTGCGGCCGCGCCGAAATATCCCGGCCTTCTCGCGGCCGATCCCGTCCAGCGAACTGCCCAGCCAGTCGGCATGATCGAGACCGATCGAGCAGACGATGCCGACGTCCGCGTCGACGATGTTGGTCGCATCGAGCCGCCCGCCCAGGCCCACCTCGAGCACTGCGTACTCGACGTTCGCGCGACCGAACACGTCGAGCGCCGCCAGTGCGTTGTATTCGAAGAAGGTGAGCGTGATTGCACCGCGCGCGGCGTCGATGCGTTCGAAGCTCGCGATCAATTCGACGTCGGACGTTTCCGCGCCATCCACGCAGATGCGTTCGTTGTAGCGAGTGAGATGCGGCGAGGTGAAACTGCCGACCTTGCGCCCGGCGCCGCGCAAAAAGGCGTCCAGATACGCAACCGTCGATCCTTTGCCGTTGGTGCCCGCGACGGTGATCACCTTGAACGCCGGCGGCAACAGGTTCATGCGCTGCGCAACTTCGCGCACCCGTGCGAGCGTCAGGTCGATGGCGCTGGGATGAGAAATCTGTTGCTGCTCGAGCCAGTCGGCGAGCGAGCGCATGCGATCAGTCGGCCGGCGCGGTTGCGGTGGTCGCGGCTTCCGCCGGAGTAGCCGGCGCCTGTCGCATCAGCAGGCGCAACAACCCGCCGAGCTTCTCGCGCATGTCGCGCCGATCGATGATGAGATCGAGCGCGCCGTGATCGAGCAGGAATTCGCTGCGTTGAAAACCTTCCGGGAGTGTTTCGCGCACGGTCTGCTGGATGACGCGCGGACCGGCGAAGCCGATGAGCGCACGCGGTTCGGCGACGTTCAGATCGCCGAGCATGGCGAGACTTGCCGATACGCCGCCCGTCGTCGGGTCGGTCATCACCGAAATGTACGGCAGACGCGCCTGCGCGAGTCGCGCCAGCGCCGCGCTCGTCTTGGCCATCTGCAGCAGCGAGAACAACGCTTCCTGCATACGCGCGCCACCGCTCGAGGAGAAACAAACCAGCGGCGCGCGATTCTGGATGCAGTGGTCGACGCCACGCTTGAAACGCTCGCCGACGACCGATCCCATCGAGCCGCCGAGAAACTTGAACTCGAACGCGCAGGCGACGATGGGCAGTGCTTCGAGCGTACCCGCGAGCACGATCATCGCGTCGCGTTCGCCGGTGGCCTTTTGCGCGGCTGCCAGACGATCGCGATAACGCTTGCTGTCGCGAAACTTGAGCGGGTCTTCCGGCGACACTTCAGCGCCGATTTCGACCTGCTCGCCCTCATCCAGAAAGCGCGCCAGCCGCTCGCGGCCGCCGATGCGCATGTGATGGCTGCATTTCGGGCAGACGTTCAGATTGCGTTCGAGTTCGGCGCGATACAACACGGCATCGCAGGCCGAACATTTGATCCACAACCCTTCCGGGACCGAACGCGTACGGCGTTCGGTCTTGATCCGCGAAGGCATGATTTTTTCAAACCAGGACATTCTCGAAGCGACCCCTAATTCGATGAGCGGCCGATGATAGCGGATTGTGCAGGATTCCCCGTATCGCCGGCCCCCGGGACACCGGGCAAGCCGAACTCGGCCGGGTAACGGACGGCGGCGAGATAGAGCCCGTCGGGCGAGGCCGTGGCAGCGTTGGCCTTGCGGTCGCGGCCCGCGAGTACCGAGGCGACTCGTTCTGGCGGCGACTCACCGTGACCGACGGACATCAGCAGGCCCGCCACGTTGCGCACCATATGATGAAGAAACGCATTCGCGGTGATCTCAACGGTCACCGTTTCAGCCAAACGCCGTACGTCCAGCCGCTCCACGTTCCTCACCGGCGACTTCGACTGGCATTCGATGGCGCGGAACGCGCTGAAGTCGTGTTCACCCAGCAGCACCTGGGCCGCCGCATGCATTCGCGGCGCATCGAGCGGTCTTCGTTCCCAGGTGGCGCGGCCGGCCGCGAGCGCCGAACGCGAATCGCGATTGAAGATGACGTAGCGGTAGCTGCGCGCCGTGGCGCTGAAACGCGCATGAAAATGCGGCACGACTTCGCGCACCCACGCGATGCTCACGTCGCTCGGTAGATAGGTATTGGTGCCGAGCCGCCAGGCGCGTTCGGTGCGCGCCGCCTCGCTGTCGAAATGGACCACCTGGGCCAGCGCATGAACACCGGCATCGGTACGTCCGGCGCAGACGCAATCGACCTGCGAATCCGCCACGCGCGACAACGCGCGCTGGACTACGTCCTGGACGGTGCTGAGGCCGGGCTGGAACTGCCAGCCCGAGTACGCGCGGCCGTCGTACTCGATCCCGGCCGCGAATCGAGGCATCAAGGACCCTGACGCCGCACGCGTCCTAGCCGGGGAGCGACTCTAACAAGCGCTGCGCTTCCTGCTTCTGCGAAGCGGACCCTTCCGAGAGAACTTCGTTGAGGATGTTGCGCGCGCCATCCGGATCGCCCATGTCGACGTAGGCGCGTGCCAGGTCGAGCTTGGTACCGACTTCTGACAACGTCACCGGCTCGAGATCTGGAACCTGGAGTTCCTCTGTCGGGCTGCCCGGCAGGTCGTCGAGATTGCCGCCGCCGAGATCGAGGTCGACCCTGCGACCCATCTGTGGCTGCTGCGACGTCGGCTCGACCGGGAAATCCAGATTGTTGCGATCGATGGCCGCGAGGCGCGAAGTCGACGAGATGTCGAAACCCTCCTCGGGCATCTCGAACTTCGACATCGAGGCCGTGCTGTTCGGATCGAGCGAGCGGCCCTTGGTGAGGTCCACGTCGCCGCCCAGCTCGCGCTCCGTCAGGAACCACGTGCCGCTGGCGCCGTGTTCCGTGAGCTGCGAATCGTCGCCATTGGCCATGCCGCCGCCATGCCGGGCCGCCGCCGCGGCCAGCAAGCGCTGTGAGTTTTCGTCGAGGCCGGCAACCATTGTCGGCGCGTTGGCATCGGGTCCGCGGGGCGTGCCGCCGATCGGCTTCAGGCCCAGCGAAGAATCGGTCTGTTCGAGCGAGCCGAGTTCGAGACCGAGATCGTCGAGCGCGAGCTCGGCGGTCTGGTCGGAGCTCAACTTGCGGCGCATCGCGCCTTCGACCTTCTCGCGAATCGTCGGCTCATCGAGCGCACGCAACGCGGGCTGTTCGACGGTCGGGGCTTCGGACCCGGCCGCGGTCATCTTCACCGTCATTTCGCGAGTGGTCTGTCCGCTCGCCGGACTGTCGGGCATCTGCAGGCCTTCGCCCGTCGCATCAGGGTCTCGCAGCGCGCTGCCAAAATCGAGGTCGACCGGTTCGGCATTTCCGCCACCGGTCACATCCATGCGCTGGCTGACGTCGAACGGATCGAAATCCACGCGGCCGCCGCCGCCGGCATCGAGATTGAGGTCGACGCCCACGGCTCCGCCACCACCCCCGCTGCCCTCGGAGAACATCGAATCTTCGGGGGCAATCTGCCTGCCCATGATCACGATCTTTTCCCACTCGCCCGCCGGCCCCTCGTTGCGGGTCTCGGCAAGTTCGCGCGCCATCGTCGTGAACTGCTCCTTGTTGCCCCAGACGAAGAAGACTTCGAGGAGCTTGAGCTTCAGATCGCGGCGATCGGGCTCGCGCTGGATCGCGATGCGAACCAGGTCGGCGGCCTGGTCGTACAGACCGTAGGCCATGTGGAAGTCGGCTTCGGCCAGCGGGTCGCCCTGATCGAGGTTGACCGCGGTGTCGCTGCTGATGGTGTCGTCGGTACGGACGGTCGGCGCGAGCGGGATGTCCTGGGTTTCCTGCAACGCGCGATGCGTGCCCGATTCCTCGACCACGATGTCATCGGCGAAGGGCGACGCGCCCGGCGCGCGCATGCGGCCGGTGTCCGAAATGGAACTGGGCGGATGCGCCAGGCGATCTTCACCGACATCGGCGAGACGGCCCAGGCTGTCGTCGAATTCAGCGCTCTTGCGATTGCCGCGGGACTTCACCACCAGCACGCCAATGACCAGCGCAATGAGGGCCGCCAGCACCCACCAGTAGCTCATCAGCTTGTCGACGATGGACTCGCCGTCGGCGGTTTCGGTGGTCTCAGCCGGCGTGGTCTCGGCGGGGGTCTGCGCAGCCGGTTCCGGCGTCGCCGCAGGCTGTTCAGTCGGCGCGGCAGCTTCAGGGGTGGCCGCTTCCGGAGTCGGCGCCGCAGCTTCGGGCTGGAGGGCCGGCGTCTCGGCCGGCGTTTGCGCCGGAGGCGTGGCGGACGGCGCCTGTGAGGCCGCCAATTTGGCCTGCAGATCGGCAAGTTCGGTGTTGCGCAGCTCGAGCATGCGCTTCGATTCGGTGAGTTGACCTTCGAGGTCGCGAACGCGCCCTTCGAGCTGGCTGACTTCGGCGGAATTGTCGGCGCCCGAACCCGCGCTCGCGCCTTCGCTCGGCGGAACCAATCGCAGACGGCCGGCGCCGGCCGCGGCGCCGGAAGCGACGTAGGAACCGACGTTGCGGCGCACTTCGCCGCTCGCTTCGGAGGGCGAGACCGCGGCGATCTCGTCGCTGCCCGGAATACGCAGCACGGATCCGGCCCGCAGCCGGTTCATGTCGCCTTCGAACGCGCCGCTATTCGCGCGGTAGATAGACACCATGAGCTGGGAGGTGCCGGCACCGCTGCTCGCGGACAGGCGCCGCGCAATGGCCGACAAGCTGTCGCCGCGCTGCACTTCGTAACTGTCGCCACCGCCGGCCTGCACGGGCGCCGCGCTGATCGAACTCTGCGGGGCGGGGCGGGAGATCTGGCCGCTGTTCTGCGCCGGAGCCGCGGACGGGGCCGCAACGGGAGCCGCCGCAACACTGTTAGGAGCAAACACCGGCGGATCGAGCAGGACGGTGTATTCGCGCACCAGGCGGCCGCGTGCCCAAGAAGCTTCGATCAGCAGCGTGAGGAAAGGCTCGGTGACGGTTTCGGTCGACTTGATGCGCAGGACCTGTGCGCCATTGGCGGAACGGTCACGCGTGACAACGACACCGGCCATGAACGACGGCCAGTCGAGGCCGTAGCGCGCAAAGGTTTCCTTGCTCGCGAGTTTCGCGTCGAGAGTCGCGAGATCCTCGGGCGTGGCGTTGACCAGTTCGATCTCTGCATCGAGCGGTGCATTTAAAGGTGAGTTCAGATGAACGTCACCGAGGCCCAGTGCAAGTGAGATTCCGGGCAACAACAAAAACGCCAGTAATCCCCGGGCGAGACCCATACGCTTCATTCGCGTCTCCACATCCACCGTCGGCTATGAGATTTCTTTATTGAAACAGGAGCTTAGAGCCGAAACTTCCGACTTAAAGCTGAAACCGCCCGCAATATAACTTAAATATGCTCGCGCACCAAAATCTCGGCGATTTGGACGCTGTTCGTGGCAGCTCCCTTCCGGATGTTGTCTGACACGATCCATAAGTTAAGTCCGCGTTCGTGACTTATATCTTCCCTAATGCGTCCGACATAAACCGTGTCCCGGTTCGCGGCTTCAATGGCTGCCGTGGGGTAACCGCCCGGCTTCCGCTCGTCTAACACCTCGATCCCCGGGGCTTTCCTGAGCAGTGCGCGCGCAGCCTCGGCGGTGATCTTTTGCCGCGTCTCGATACTCACGGCCTCGGAATGTCCGAAGAATACCGGCACGCGAACCGCGGTCGCATTCACCAGGATGTCCTTGTCACCGAGGATCTTCTGGGTCTCCCAGAACATTTTCATCTCTTCTTTCGTGTAGCCGTTGTCCATGAACTTGTCGATCTGCGGCACGACGTTGAAAGCGATGCGTTTGGGAATGACCTTGGGCTTGGGCGGTTCGTTACCGCTCATGAGGGCGGTCGACTGCGCCGCGAGCTCATCGACGGCTTCCTTGCCAGCGCCCGAGACCGACTGATAGGTGGACACATTGATACGCGTGATTCCGACCGCGTCGTAGATCGGCTTGAGTGCGACCAGCATCTGGATGGTCGAACAATTCGGGTTCGCGATGATGCCGCGTTTCTTGTACTCGCCGATCGCGTGGCGATTCACTTCGGGCACCACCAGCGGAATGTCGTCCTCGTAACGAAACTCCGAAGTGTTGTCGATGACGATGCAGCCAGCCGCCGCGGCCTTCGGCGCGTACTCGCGCGATACCGCGCCGCCCGCCGAGAACAGCCCGATCTGCGCGCGCGCGAAATCGAAGCTGGCGACGTCGATCACCGGAATGTGCCGGCCACGGAACTCGACACGTTTGCCGAGCGAACGGTTGCTCGCCAGCGGCAGCAGTTCTGCGACCGGGAAGTCACGCTCTTCGAGCACCTTGATCATGGTCTCGCCGACCAGGCCCGTGGCGCCCAACACGGCGATTCGATAACCCTTCTTCTCTTCCGTCACGGACTAACTACCTGCGCTGGGCGCGGTGATATTGGGAGTCGAGGCCACGACGTCGGCGTTTTGCCCACGGTGTCTCAGCGCGTGATCCATGAGCACGATGGCGAGCATCGCCTCGCAGATGGGCGTGGCGCGCAGGCCGACACACGGGTCGTGGCGTCCGGTGGTCACGACTTCGACCGGTTTGCCGGTGACGTCGATCGTCTCACCCGGCACCTGGATGCTGGAGGTCGGCTTGAAGGTGACGTGCACCATCAGATCCTGGCCCGAAGAGATGCCGCCCAGGATGCCGCCGGCGTTGTTGGTCTTGAATCCCGTCGGCGACAGCTCGTCGCGATGTTCGCTGCCGCGTTGCGCGGCCGCCCGCACTCCAGCGCCGATTTCGACGGCCTTCACCGCATTGATGCTCATCATCGCGTGCGCGACATCGGCATCGAGCCGGTCGAACACCGGCTCGCCCCAGCCCGGCGGGACGCCGCGCGCAATCGTCGTGACCTTGGCGCCGAGCGAGTCCCCATCGCCGCGAATCTTCCACATGAGGTCTTCGAGTTCCTGCACTCGCGCAGGGTCGGGGCAGAAAAACGGATTGTCGTAAGCACTCTCGGGCTTCACGGCGTCGATCACCCGATCGCCGATCTGGCTCAGGTAACCACTGATCGCGACGCCGTAACGCACGCGCAGGTACTTGCGCGCGATCGCGCCGGCGGCCACACGCATGACGGTTTCACGCGCCGACGACCGGCCGCCGCCACGGTAATCGCGAAAGCCGTATTTCTGCTGATAGGTGTAGTCGGCATGACCCGGCCGGAAGCGGTCCTTGATCTTCTCGTAATCGCGCGAACGGGCGTCGGTGTTCTCGATGAGGATGCCGATCGCGGTGCCGGTGGTGCGCCCTTCGAACACGCCGGACAGGATCTTCACCACGTCGCCTTCGCGCCGCTGGCTGACGAATTGCGAGGTACCGGTGCGGCGGCGATCGACTTCGGGCTGTATGTCCTCTTCGGTGAGAGGAAGTCCCGGCGGGCAGCCGTCCACGATGCAGCCCAGCGCCGGACCGTGGCTCTCGCCGAAGGTCGTCACCGAGAACAACAGGCCTATTGAATTACCGGACATTCTTGACCTTCTCTAACTGCTCGCGCGTCAGCGCGAATACACCACCACCGCCGCGTTCGAATTCGAGCCAGGTGAACGGCACGCGCGGATAGCGCTTCGCCAGGGCCCGCTCGGTATTACCCACTTCGACCACGAGCAGACCGCGCGGCTTCAGGTGGCGCGCGGCGCAGCGCAGGATGATCTCCACGGAATCGAGACCGTGGAGTCCGGACTCGAGCGCGAGTGCCGGTTCATGACCGTACTCACGCGGCAAACCGCGCATTTCGCCCCTCCCCACATAGGGCGGATTGCTCGCGATGATATCGTAGGACGCACCGGTTAGCGCCGCGAAATGGTCGGAGCGAATCAGCTTCACGCGCCGTGTTAGGCGCAGGCGCCGCCGGTTGATCTGCGCGACTTCGAGCGCACCGGCGTCGATGTCGACCGCATCCACGTGGGCCTTCGGAAACGCCTTCGCGCACGCCAGCGCGATGCAACCCGAGCCGGTGCCGAGATCGAGGATGCGCCTCACCTGCCGCGCGTCGATCCACGGCGCGAAGCGTTGCTCGATCAATTCCGCGAACGGCGAGCGCGGAATGAGCACCCGCTCGTCCACGTAGAAGGGAATTCCGGCAAACCACGCTTCGTGCGTGAGGTACGGCAGAGGCACGCGCCCCGCGATGCGCCGGGCGAGCAATTCATCGAAACGCGCCACCTGGACGGCAGTGGCGCGCCGTGCCAGCACCGATGGAGGCGAATCGTGCGAGAGCTTCATCACGTGGTAGACCAGCGCCGCGGCTTCGTCGCGAGCGTTGTCGGTGCCGTGTCCGAAGAACACCTTGGCCCGGCGCAGGCGGCTCTCGGCACTCGCGATCAACTCGCCCGCGGTCCTGGTATGGAATAATCGCGCCATGACGAATCGTTACTGGATTTCGGTCGGCGCCATCGCCGTGGCAGCCGCCCTGGCCGGCGTGTATGTCGCGCGCATGTTGAACCAGCCCGCGGTGCCCGCGCTCGAGTCGGGCACATCACTGCCGACGCCGCGCGTGCTGGCGCCTTTCAATCTGCTGGATACGAAGGGAGCGCCCGCCTCCGCCGAAACCCTGCGCGGCCATCCGACGCTGGTGTTCTTCGGCTTCACGCACTGCCCCGACGTCTGCCCCACGACGCTTGCGCTCCTGACGAGCCTGCAGAAAAAGGCGGCGATTCCGAATCTCAAGATCGCGCTCATCAGCGTGGACCCGGAGCGCGACACGCCGGAGCAACTCGGGCAGTACATCTCTTCATTCGGCGGCGATCTTATCGGCCTCACCGGCACAGCGCCCGAGATTGTGAACGCTTCGAGAAGCTTCGGTGTCGCGGCCAGCCGCGTCGACCTGCCCGGTGGTGACTACACCATGGATCACTCGGCGACCGTATTCGTACTCGATTCAGGCGCGCGCGTCGTCGCGGTGTTCACGCCGCCGCTCAAGTCCGCCGAGCTGATGCGTGATATCGCGCGGCTCGCGCCGGTGCTCGATTCCGGCAAGACATCGTGAACGAAGCGGCTCCTGGCGCCGGCGGGCGGGCGTTCGTCGCTCTCCAGCACCTGCTGCCACAACATGGCATCTCGCGCCTGGTGCTCGCCGCCACGCGCTCGACCAGGCCGGCTTTCAAGAACGCCTTGATCAAGTCGTTCGTGCGCGGGTTCAAACCAGACATGACCGATGCCGTGGAGACCGAACCTACGGCGTACGCGAGCTTCAACGAATTCTTCACACGCGCGCTGCGCCCGGGCACGCGCCCGATGGACGCCGACCCGCGCGCGATCGTCTCGCCGGTGGACGGCACCGTGAGCGAGGCGGGGCCATTGTCCGCCGACCGGCTGCTGCAGGCGAAGGGTCACGACTACAGCTTGCGCGCATTGCTGGCCGGCAACGCCGCCTGGCAACGGACTTTCGCGGGCGGCAGTTTCGCGACTATCTACCTCGCGCCTTACAACTATCATCGCATTCACATGGCCCTGCCCGGCGAGCTGCGCGAAAGCTTCTACGTGCCGGGCCGGCTGTTCAGCGTGAATCGCACCACCGCGCAACTCGTGCCGGGATTGTTCTCGCGCAATGAACGCGTGTTCTGCGGGTTCGACGCGGGCGGCATGCCCTGGGCGATCATCCTGGTCGGCGCGCTCAACGTCGGCAGCATGGCCACGGTGTGGCACGGCGACGTCACGCCGCGCAAACATCGCGAGGTCACGGCGCTGCCGGTGAACGACGAACTCGCGCCCATCGAGCTGCCGAAGGGCGCGGAGATGGCGCGCTTCAACATGGGTTCGACCGTCATCCTGCTGCTGCCGCCCGGCGCATCCCAATGGGCGGCCACGCTTACCGCCGGCCGCACGCTGCGGATGGGCGAACGCATCGGCACGCTGCAGCCGTGGGCGCCAAGGGGTGAGTGACGACGGCGCCACGTCGTGGCGCCCGAGCGCCACGCTCGCGGCATTACGCCGGCGCGCCGCCGCATTGGCGGCCACCCGCGAATTCTTCCGCACACGGGATGTTCTCGAAGTTGAAACGCCGGCGATGGTGAACGCGCCGGTGTCCGACGTGAATCTCGGCAGCGTGCAGGCGCTGGTAGCGGGCCGCGACACCCCGCTGTTCCTCCACACTTCCCCCGAATACGCGATGAAACGCCTGCTCGCCGCCGGCATTGGTGACTGCTACCAGATCTGCCGCGTATTCCGCGGCAACGAACGCGGCCGGCAACACAACCCCGAATTCACCATGGTCGAGTGGTACCGGCTCGGATTCTCGCTCGAAGACCTGATGGGCGAAGTCGCCGGCCTGGTACGGCAGTTGTTAGGCCCTGACTACTCGAGCGAGCCGCTGCCGGTGGAATTCGTCAGTTATCGCGAAGCGGTACAGCGGCACGCGGGCCTGGATCCGCTCGACGTCGCCGAGGCGGAACTGCGGCGCGCGGCGCAGGCGCTGGGTCTCGACGCGCTGCACGCGAGCCGGGCGGGCCGTGATGAATTGCTCGACCTGATCGTCGCCACCCAGGTCGGGCCGGCGCTCGGCGCGCGCAGCCTCACCTTTCTGCATCGTTACCCAGCGACCCAGGCGGCGCTCGCACGTCTCGACCCCGAGGATGCGCGTCTCGCGCTGCGTTTCGAGCTCTATCATCGCGGCGTGGAACTGGCGAATGGTTACCACGAACTCGTCGACAGCGCCGAGCAACGGCAACGATTCGCGGCCGACCAGGAGAATCGCGCGGCGCGCGGGCTGCCCACGTTCGCGCTCGATGCGAATCTGCTGGCGGCGCTCGAGGCGGGCCTGCCGGACTGCGCCGGCGTCGCGCTGGGTTTCGATCGCGTGTTGATGCTGGCGCTCAACGCCACCAGTATCGACCAGGTTCTGGCCTTTCCCGTGGAGCGCGCCTGATGAGTCATGCCTCGCAAAACTACGACTTCAGCAACCCCGACGCGGCGTACGCCGAACTCGCGCGCGATCTCGCTGCACTGCTGAGCGGCGAGCGCGATCTGATCGCCAATGCCGCCAATACCGCGGCGCTCATCTTTGACGCCTTGCCGGGACTCAACTGGGCTGGATTCTATTTATATAAGAGTGGCGAACTGATCCTGGGGCCCTTCCAGGGCAAACCGGCCTGCGTCCGCATCGCCCTCGGCAAGGGCGTGTGTGGCACGGCGGCCGAGCGCCGCGAGACCGTGCTGGTCGAAGACGTACATGCCTTCCCCGGCCACATTGCGTGCGACTCGGCTTCGAACTCGGAGGTCGTGATCCCGCTCGTGAAAGGCGCCGACTTGCTGGGCGTGCTCGATCTCGACAGCCCGAACCTCGCGCGCTTCAGCGCCGTCGATGCGCGCGGGCTCGAGCAGCTGGCGAAGATATTTCTCGAATCGCTGGGCTGAGACTAGGCCTTGGCGCGTGAGACGTACTCGCCGGTGCGGGTATCGATGCGCAGCACTTCGCCTTCGTTGATAAACAACGGCACGCGCACCGCGGCACCGGTTTCGAGCTTCGCCACCTTCTGGCCGCCCGTCGCGGTATCGCCCTTGAGACCCGGATCGGTCTCGACCACCTTCAGATCGATGTGCGCCGGCGGCGTGACCAGCAGCGGCACGCCGTTCCACAGCGTGATGATGCAGATGATGCCGTCCTTCATCCATTTCGCAGCGTCGCCCACGGCGGCTTCGCCGGCGCTCAACTGCTCGAAGTTCTCGGGATTCATGAACGCCCAGAAGTCGCCGTCCTTGTAGAGGTACTGCATCTCCTGGTCCATGACGTCGGCCGCCTCGATCGATTCACCCGATCGATAACTTTTTTCCACCGTTCGGCCGGTGCGCAGGTTGCGCACGCGAATGCGGTTGAACGCCTGCCCCTTGCCGGGCTTCACGTATTCATTGTCGATGACGGAGTACGGGTCACCGTCGATCAGTAGTTTCATTCCGCCGCGAATTTCGTTGGTCGTGTAATTGGCCATGGGTTTCCCGTGATCGCCCATCGCTGGGCCTGCAAAAAAGCCCGCGCATGATAGCGGCGGCCCCCGGTCAACGCCAATTGCCGGATCCCGGCCGGAAAACCCGCCACAAAGAGCGTGGAATCAACGGTCCACACAGCCGCGAGACCGCCGCCAGCGCGGGCGCGAGGAACAGCAGCAACGCCAGCAGCGATTCGGGACTGCCCGCTCCCGCGACGTACCAGCGCTGCGCCACCACCAGCAACGCCAAAGTCACCGCGCTGCGGTTCGCCAATTCAAAACTGCGCCGGCTGTCGGCTGTCCGGCGCGCGCGCGGCGGCAGCGCGATCAGCACGCGCTGCGTGAACCCGGCATCGCGCGGACGCAAGGGATCCGTGCGCAACAGATCTTCCACGGGGTCATTCATGGTCGCTCCTGTGACCTTCCAGCCATACACGCAGTCGCGCCTTGCCGCGCGATACGTGCGATTTCAATGTGCCCACAGGGCAGCCGAGGATTCGTGCCGCCTCATCGTGGGTGAGTCCATGTTCGAAACACAGGACGAGCGCTGCGCGTTGGGCGCTCGGCAGTCCCGCCAGGCCCTGCTGGAGATCGCGTCGATCGCCGGGCTCCAATTCGTTCGACGGACAGGTCTCGCCGGCTTCGTCATCGTTGAATTCCGCGCGCCGTTTGCGGCGCCGCCACTCGGCGCGCAATTCGTTCGCCGCGATTGCGCACAACCAGACTTGGAAGGTCGCAGCGCCGCGAAAGCTGCGCATCGCGCGATGCGCCTTCATGAAGGTTTCCTGCGCGATGTCGTCGGCAAGATCGGGCTGGCCCGCGAGCATGCGCCGCAGGAACCCGCGCACCACCGGTTGATGGCGCCGCACCAGTTCGCCAAACGCAGCGCGATCGTCAGCGTGCACGACCCGCGCGATCAGCATCGCATCAGTTTCCATCTGGGCGAGGACTTCAGCGCGGCTCCCGTTTCCTGAGCGCGGTGAAGATCGCCATCCCACCGTAGACCACGGCGGCGAAGCCCCAGGGCCACGCGTCGCTGTGGCGCAGCCACAGGAACACGATGCCGGTGACACCGATCGTGAGCCAAAGCAGTCCTCCCCATAAGAGGTTCGATGCCCACATCGGCGGCGCCACCGCCGTACCCGCGGCGGCGTCGGGACCCGATTCGGCATTTTCGGCGGCGCGCAGGATCTCCACCGGGACAGGCAGACCCTTCTCGACCATCAGCTGAATGGTCCGGTGCAAACGTGCGTGTTTCCGCTGGAAGTAGAACAACGCCGACCAGAAAAACAGCAGCACACTCACGAAGATCACGACGAGCTGCGGCACCCCCGAAAAGGCGCTCGCCTCCTTCGCGCGCTGCTCCATGCGTTCGATCATCTGCAGCCCATCCTCGCGCGCCGCAAGCTGCTCGAAAACCGGCCGCGGGAGGCTGACCCCTTCCCCAAGCTCGATTCGCTCCGCATTCGCGAGTGCCGCCGATTGCGGGGACTCGATTTCTTCGGCCGCCTGCAGTGGCGCGATCAGGGCAAGGGCCAATAACAGTGTCGCCATCTTGGTTCGCATCAGAGTTCCTCCCGTTACCTTCCCTTTGATGCCATCAGATCAGGGTTTGGATGCACCACGGGCGCGAATCCGGACTGTGACAGGGCTCTCGGCCGGATGCCCCCGGTGCGGATGCTAAACTCCAGCCCGCTTGTTTGAACGCACGCGCACCTGTTGCGCGCGCCGGGGAGTCGACTTGACGGACAATTCTGCCGTTCCGCTCATCGTTTTTTCGCCGCAACGAGAGCCATCGGAGTTCATCAACAGCCTGATGCGCAAGGCGGGTGAACCTGTGCACTGCACCTGGATTCCCGCGGTCCGCGACCTGGGCGAGGCGCTCGAACAACTCAATCCCGAACTACTCGTCTGCGCCTACGTGTCGGAAACCGAGGCGCAGCAGGCCGCAGCGGTGCGCGACCAGCTCGCCCCCCAGGTCCCGATGTTGCTGGTGCGACCGCAATTGTCCGAGAGCGATATCGCCGCGGGCATGAGGATGGGCGCGCGCGACGTCGTGTCGCTCTCCTCCACCGATCGGGTGCAGGCGGTGGTGTCGCGCGAACTGCGCTCCTTCCGCCTCGAGCGCGCACTCAACTCCACGCTGCAGTCGGCCAGCGACTATCGCCGCCAGTTGCAGTCGGTGCTGCAGCGATCCAACGACGCCATCCTGCAGGTACAGGAAGGCATCGTGGTCGACGCCAACCAGACCTGGCTCGAGCTGTTCGGTTACGAGGATTCCGGCGCCGTGGTCGGCCAGCCGCTGATGGACCTGTTCGACGATCGCTCCCACGCCGCGCTGAAAGGCGCCCTGGTCGCCTGCGGCCAGGGCAAGTGGACCGATCATCCGCTCAAGGTCACCGCCTTGTTAGGCGACGGGACGCAGCTGCAGCTCGACCTGGTGCTCACGCCCGGCGAGTTCGAGAACGAGCCGTGTGTACGAATCATGGTGCCGGCCCGCAAGCGCGATGACCGCCAACTAACTACCGACCTGTCCGACGCTGTCAAACGCGACGCGACCACCGGCCTGCTGCTGCGGCGGCCGCTGCTCGACGCGATCGGCGCGCGGATCGGCGCGCCGCCCGCCGGCGGCGTGCGTTTCATGGCGCTGGTCCGGCCCGACAAATTCGCCGAACTCGAGAAAGACGTGGGCGTGCGCCAGAGTGAACAGCTGATCGCCGAATACGCCACCACGCTCAAGTCGTATCTGGGCCCGAATGACATCGCGGGCCGCCTGGCCGGGGTCGCATTCCTCGCGCTGCTCGAACGCGGCAATTCGCATGACGTCGAAGCCTGGGCCGAAGCCGTGCTGGCGCGTTTCAGCGAAACGCCATCAACCGTGGGGCAGAAGACAGTGCACTCGAGCTGCACGATTGGCCTCACGGCCGTGCCCACCGCGGGTTCGAGCATCGACGCTATTGTTGCCGACGTCATCGAAGCCGTGCGGCGCGGTCGCTCGCAGGGTGGCAACCAGATATTCCATCTCGACAAGGCCGACACGGACACGCGGGTCCAGGCCTACGACATGATCTGGGTCAAACACATCAAATCGGCGCTCATGGAGAACCGCTTCCGTCTGGTGCAGCAGCCGGTCGCCAGCTTGCAGGGCGAAGATCCGAACATGTTCGACGTGCTGGTGCGCATGCTCGACAACCAGGGCAAGGAAGTGCTGCCGGCGGAATTCATGGCGGCGGCCGAGCGCAACGACCTGCTCAAGAATATCGATCGATGGGTGGTCGGCGCGTCGCTGTCGTTCGCCGCGCAACGCAAGCCGGGGGCGCTGTTCGTGCGTCTGTCCAAGGACAGCGTTCTCGATACCGGCTTCGCCGAATGGCTCAAGACACAAATTGCCACCGGCGCGCACGTCCCCGCGCGCATCTGTTTCCAGATAACCGAGACCATCGCCGAGCAGTACATGACCGCCTCGCTCAAGCAGCTGGGCGAGCTCAAGAAGCTGGGCTTCCGCATCGCGCTCGAACGTTTCGGATCCGGCCGCGATCCGGCCAAACTACTGAGCTCCGTGCCGCTCGATTTCATCAAGATCGATGGCGCACTGGTGCAGGACCTGGCCGGCAACTTCGAGACCCAGGCCATCGTCAAGAAACTGGTCGAGCAGGCCATGAAACTCAAGATCGAAACGATTGCCGAGCGCGTCGAGGATGCCAACACCATGGCGGTGTTGTGGCAGCTCGGAGTGCAGTTCATCCAGGGATATTTCGTCAACGCTCCGGAAGAAGTCGTGATGGCCGAACTCCAGGCCGGCCGCCGTTGATGATTCGGCGGCTCGCGTCGCTGGTCGCCTGCGCGACTCTGGCCTCTGGCGCCCACGCGGCAACGCCCGCGAAGCCGCCGGCGCCGCGAGTCGAGACCAACGTCGTCTACGGGATGTACTCGGGCCTGGGCCTGCTGCTCGACGTCCATCACCCGGCGAAGCCGAACGGTTTTGGCGTGGTGTTCATCTCCGGCAGTGGCTGGCAGGCGGAGCAAACCTACGGCGCCACGCCACTGAAATCGCAGCAGATCCCGTTGTGGGGCCCGCCCCTGCTCGCCGCCGGTTACACCGTATTCGCGATCAACCATCGCGCGGCACCGAGGTTTCACTATCCGGCGGCGATCGATGACGTGCAGCGCGCGATCCGTTTCCTGCGTCACAACGCCGCGGCCTACGGTATCGACCCGGCGCACCTGGGCGGCGTGGGCGGATCGAGTGGCGGGCACTTGTTAGGCCTGGCGGCAATGCTGGCCGCGCCTGGCGACCCCGCATCGGCCGATCCGGTCGAACGTGAATCCGCCGCGTTGCAGGCCGTCGTCTTGCGGGCGCCGTTGCTCGACCTGCGCTATGTCGGCACGGTCGAGGGCAACGCCTTCATCACCTCGTTCATGGAAGCGCCGCCTTCGAACGCGTCCGCCGCCGCTGCTTATGCGGCCGCCTCACCGATCACGCACGTCGACGCGAATTCGCCGCCGGTGCTGCTGCTGCATGGTGATGCCGATGTCCTGGTGCCCATCGCGCAATCGGAAGCGATGGAGCGGGCATTGAGCGCGGCCGGTGTACCTGCCCGCCTGGTGCGAATTCCAGGCGGAGTTCATGGCGCCGACTTCGGCGCGGCGCGACGGCGCGCCGACTGGCCTGACTATTACGCGGCGACGGTGAGCTGGCTCGACCAGTACCTGCGCGGCCGGGTCAGCGCGGGCCCGGCTCGTTAGAGTAGATAGCCGTCGCGGCGGCGACGTCGCTTCGCACCCAGCCGCGATACATACCGCTCGTATTCATGGCGAACGCGATGTTGCCCGCGCCGTCCATTGCGATCACGCCGCCATCGCCGCCGATGTCGCCGATATTCGCGATGGTCGCGGCGGCCGCCGACTGGACGCTCTCGCCGTTCCAGGCGATCCGGTCACACAGCTGGCGTGCGGCGCTGGCACGGATGAAGTATTCGCCCGAGCCTGTCGCCGAGACCGCGCAGTTGCCGTCCGCGGCGTAAGTGCCCGCGCCGATGACAGGTGAATCGCCGACTCGTCCCCAGCGTTTGCCCGTCATGCCCCCGGTAGAAGTGCCCGCGGCCAGGTGTCCGTTCACGTCGATGGCCACGGCCCCGACCGTCCCGCGCGAATGGGTCGGGTCGAGCAACTTCGCGTTGTCGCGCCGCCATTCGAGCAGTTGTTGCCAGCGCTCCTCGGTGCGGAAATATTCAGGCGCAACCTGCGGCAGGCCCTGCTCCACCGAAAACTGATCCGCGCCTTCGCGCGCCAGCAACACGTGCGGCGACTTGAGCATGACCGCGCGCGCAAGACTTATCGGGTTACGGGTACGGGTCACACCCGCGACCGCGCCTGCCTTGCGCGTGGCGCCGTCCATGAGCGATGCGTCGAGCTCGTTGCGCCCTTCGGCGGTGAACACCGCGCCGCGTCCCGCGTTGAACATCGAATCGTCTTCGAGCACGCGGATCGCCGCTTCGACCGCATCCAGGCTCGCGCCACCACCCGCCAGTACCTTGCGTCCGGCTTCGAGCGCCGTGGCGAGCGCGGCGCGATAGGCCGCCTCTTTCGCCGGCGTGAGGTCGCCGCGCTCGATCACGCCCGCGCCGCCGTGAATGGCCAGCGTCCATTTGCGGACGGTCGCGGCTGCGGCTTCCGCTGCAGGCGTGATCGCAGCCGCCTTCAGAGCCGCGAGCGATGGCGCATCGAATTCGCCGCTGACGATGTTCACTTTCAATTCGAAGGACGGGCGCGTCACGGCAAATGTTTTCAGGTCGATGCCGCTTTCGGCGCCGATGCCGACGACGGGCACGGCACGGAAGCTGAACGGCGCATTCGAGATCTGGTCCGGGGCACGCATCGGCCGCACCAGCCACGCGAAGCCGCGGCCGATGGAATGGACGCGGCCCATGCCATTCGCCTCGATACACAGCGCCGCCTTCTCGTCGATGCCTATCCCGGTGATGCCGGCGTCGGCGTGTTCGCCCGCGAGCCGGCCGACGAACACCAACAGGCGTCCCCAACGCTCGCGGATCGCGAAATGGGAGTCCGTGATCACCTGCGATAGATAGGGCAGGTGCAGGAAATCCCCCACCAGCGTGACGCCGCTGCCGAGCGGGTTCCCCATCGCATCCGCGGAAACCAGGCTGCCGCCGTCCATCGCGCCGTAGCTGTACGCACCGAGAATCGCGAGACCCGCGCTGGTGCCGCCCACCGGCTTGCCCGACCGCACGTGGTCTTCGACCAGTGCGTTGAGCGGCGTGCCTTTGAAATAACGCACGTAGCTAGACTGGTCGCCACCGCCGAAGAAGATGCCGTCGGCGCGGCGCAGGATCGCGAGCACGCGCGGGTCGCTGGCCGCAGTACGCGAATGGAACACGATTGTCTCGACCGACGCCGCGCCGCCGATCTCCTTGAGAAAATCCTCCTGCAGGTCGGCGCCGCCCGAGGCGCGCAGGATCACGAGGTGACCGTGGCCCATTTTTTCGACGAACCAGCGGAACGCCGGCACCGGCCAGTCGCCGCCGCCGAGCAGCATGAGGGCGCCTTCCGTCGCGCCGGGACGGGCGGCGTCCAGTTTTCCGGCGACGTAGTAGTCGTACGTCGCGGCCGGCTTGGTGGCCGCATTCGCCGCGCCAACGATCAGTGCCAGGCTTACAAACAGCGAACCTTTCAGCATCTTCGCCCCTCGATTCGTCGCGGTGCGACGCGTGGGCGCGAAGCTTTACACAAATCGTGGGGACTCGCGTCGCGCCGCAGTCGACGCTGGACCTGCCGCACCCCTAGAATCGACGCGCGAGTCGTGTTCAATCGGGGAGAAAAAATGAAGTATCAGGTCCTGGCCTCAGTGGCCGCTTTCACCGCGCTCACATCGATCGCCCAGGCGCAGGAAGAAAAATCCGACCTCGAAGAGGTCACCGTCATCGGCTCGCGCATTCCGAGGCTGAAAGCGGAAGGACCCGCTCCCATCACCGTCATCGATGCAGCGCAGATCGCGGCCGATGGCCTCACCAGCGTGCCCGACGTGCTCAAGGTGCTGACGCAGAACAGCGGCGCCACGCAGAGCCAGCAGTCGTTCAATGGCGCGGATTTCACGCCCGGCGCCGAGCAGGTCGACCTGCGCGGTCTCGGCTCCAATCACACGCTGGTCCTCGTGAACGGCCGGCGCATCGCGGATTTTCCGCTGCCGTTCAACGGCCTCAGCAACTTCACCGACATCTCCAATATTCCGGTCGGCATGATCGACAAGATCGAGGTGCTCTCCGGCAGCGCCTCGGCCATCTATGGCTCCGACGCCATCGCGGGCGTCGTCAACTTCGTACTCAAGAAAGATGTCGAGGGCACGGCTTTGAGTTATCGGGTCGGCACCACGCAACATGGTGGCGGTGACACGCATCGCCTGTCCCTGTCGACCGGCTTTTCGCGCGAGCGGTTTCACGCGGTGTTCGGCGTCGAACTGCTCGATCAGAAGCCGCTGTGGGCGTTTGACCGTCCGATCCAGGATTCGGTCGCCGACAACCCCACACTCGACGGCGACGCGCCCGTGGCGCGCCGCGACTTCCTGCGCATCGAGCCCGACGAAGAGGTTTATGTCGATCCGGGCCAGGCGACTTGCGACGCGCTCTCCGGCACCAACAAGGGCACGACCACCTACGGCACACGTCCGGGCTGGGGTCCTTACGACGACGATCTCGAGGACTACGGTCCCGGCCATTTCTGCGGCAGCGAACAATCGATCGGCTACGGCACGGTCTTGAATTCCCGCCGCGGCGTCACTGCCTACAGCTCGCTCAACTTCGACCTTTCGGATACGACCACGCTGTTCACCGACGTCATGATCGGCGTGAGCAAGGTCAAGTTGTTCAAGGACGTGCAGTCGTGGCAGTTCATGGACGCCAACGGCAGTGAAGACGGCATCTTCTTCAACAACACCGATGGCGTTCTGGACCTCTGGTATCGCCAGTTCACGCCCGAGGAGATGGGCGGTCTCGAACGCGGCATGGTCCACAGCGACCAGAAAACCATCACGATCACGCCCGGCATCAGGGGGCGTATCGGCGACAACTGGGGCTACGAGGCTTACCTGAATCATTCGGAATACGAACTCAAGGTGTCTTGGCCGCAGATCGTTGCGTCCGCCGCGAACGAATTGTTCCTCGGGCAGCAGGTCGGCGTCGACGACGACAGTGGTTATGCCAGTTTCGACGCGGACATCGCGCGGCTCTACACCCCGCTCACCCGCGCTGAATACGATTCCATCGCGACGCGTACCCTCTACCATCCGGAATCGCGCAACGACTACGCCTCGTTCACGTTGACGAACGGCCAGCTGTTCGACCTGCCCGCAGGCCCGGTCGGCTTCGCCGCGAACCTCGAAGCGGGCAACCAGAGCTACGCGCTCAAGCCCGATCCGCTGGCCCTCGAGTATTACTACTACGGCTGGCGGGATCAGGACGGTCACGGCTCGCGCAATCACTGGTCGGGTAGTTATGAGTTCCGCGTTCCGTTGCTCGAGAATCTCGAGCTGAACACCGCCGGGCGCTACGACAACTACCACTTCGCCGGCAATGACACCGGCGAGTTCACGTACAACCTCGGCCTCGAGTTCCGGCCGGTCCCGAGCCTGTTGGTGCGCGGCTACTACGGCACCGGCTTCCGCGCCCCCGACCTGCACTATGTGTTCGCGGGCGAAGGCAACGTGCATCCTTCCGGCACCGACTACTTCCTGTGCCGCACCGAGGAGCCCGACGAGGAACTCGACGACTGCACGTTTTCAGACGAAGGCATCGTCGAGACACGCTCGGGCAATCGCGAGCTCGAATCCGAAACCAGCAAGTCCTGGGGCGCCGGCCTCGTGTGGTCGCCGGGCGAGGACTTCCTCGTCTCGCTCGACTACTTCAGCGTGGAGCTCGAGAACAAGGTGCTCGACCTGAGCGTCGACCAGTTGCTGCGGGACGAAGCGGATTGCCGCATCGGCGAAACCACCAACGGCACGACGGTGGATGCGGGTTCGCCCACCTGCGTCGATGCGATCGCGCGCGTGGAGCGTTATCCCCTGACGAACCCCATCGCACCGGGTGAGTTGTTCGGCGTGCGCGTGAATCCGATCAACGTCGCCAACGAGACCACGGATGGCGTGGACATCGGAATACGCTGGCGGCTGCCGGTGGGCGCATCGTCGTTCACCTTCAATGGCGCGTGGACCAAAGTGTTCGGCCACGAGTCGCAGCAATACCCGGGTGACCCGACCATCGATCAGTTCCGCCTGGATTCCGGCTTCGTGATCCCGCGCAGCAAGGCAAGCGCCAGCGTCACGTTCGACACGGGTCCATTCAGCGCCACGGTGAGCGCGCGCCGGCTCGACCGCCTGACGAACTGGGACGAGGACGCGCGCATCCCGGCGAGCGTCTGGACCAACTTCTCGGCTTCGTACGAGATCTCGGAGGCTGCCAGCGTGCGCCTGACGGTCGATAACGTCACCGACAAGAACCCCGTGAAGGATCCGACCTACTCGAGTTATCCGTACTACGACATCTCGTGGTTCGACTCGGTGGGCCGCGCTTTCTTCCTCGAGGTCAACTACAAGTTCGGCGGACAATGAGTGTTTACGGACTGCTGACCTTCTGCGCGGTGTACGCGCTGGCCGTCGCGACGCCGGGGCCCGGCGTCGCGGCGATCATCGCGCGTTCGCTGGCGCATGGACTGCGCGGCGCCCCGGCATTCATCGGCGGCTTCGTGGTCGGCGACTTCATCTGGTTCGCGATCGCGGCCACCGGTCTCGCCGCGCTGGCGAAGACGGCCGCGGCGCTGTTCATCGCCATCAAGTGGGCCGGCGTTGCCTATCTACTGTACCTGGCCTGGAAACTATGGACGGCGCCGGCCGAACGCGTGGCGGTGACCGGCAGCCAGGATGACGGTCAACACGGCTGGCGCGCGTTCGTCGCCAGCCTGATGCTCACACTCGCAAATCCCAAGGCCATCCTGTTCTTCCTGGCGTTGCTGCCGACGGTCATCGACATGACTTCCCTGAACCTCGTGCGCTTCGTCGAGATCTCCGCCGCGATGGCCGTGGTGCTGCCCGCGGTGCTCGGCAGCTACGCCCTGCTGGCGACCAAGGCACGGCTGCTGTTCACGACGCCTGCGGCGGTGCGCAGATTGAATCGCTCGTCGGGTGTAGCGATGGCGGGCGCGGCCGTGGTAGTCGCGACGCGGTGACAGAACGGCTCGCGTCGCGCGGACGCCTACTTCACGTCCTCTAACTTCCACGCAAGCGTCACCCGCGCCTCGCCGGAATATTTTCCGGAATGGATGGCGGCACCGTGTCCCAGCGTCAACTTCACGGTCGTGTTCTTGGTGCCCGCGCGCGGTACGTGCCGCAGCTGCGCGCTGACCCAGTCGTAGACTTCGCCGTGGGTCGCAGCTTCGCCGCTCGACTTGTCCGTCCGGCCGCGCATCGTCATCACCGAGCTGCCCTGCGCCGCGGGCAGTATCGCGCCGTCGGTATAGTAGGAATTGTCCACCGGATCCAGCACCAGCGTGTGCTGGTTGCAGATCAGGCCAACCTCGACCGCGTTGCTGTTGTAGTCGGCCGTGTCGTGGATCGTGTACGGCACCGCGCCCGAGGTATCGCCAACCGTACCCTGCGTCATGCGATCGACATACACATGCGCGGTCGCGCCGCATTTGTCGAAGCCGAAGTAGTTTAGGTAACGCGGCGGTTCATCGCCGGTGTACGCGACCACATCGCCGGCATTGGCGCCGCTACCTTTATCCATGTTCATCAGCAGCTCCTGCGCTTCCTGCGCGAGCTTCATGAGGCAAGCCTGGTCAGCGTCGCAGGCCGCCTGCTTCGTCGTCACGTAGTCCCGGATCTGCTGCTGGCTAAGCTGCTTCACGGGCGGCTTGCCTTGCGCCTTGTTGACCTTCGCGTGCACGCCCTGCGCGAGGCCCATCATCTTCTGGGCGTACTCCGGATCCTTGCTGTTGAACTGCGCGAGTTCGCCGTCGGATTGCAGGTAGGTGACGAGCGTGTAGCCCTCGCGGAATTTGGCGCTGGTGCGATCGGTGCCGGTGCCGATGACACCCTCGGTGCCCTCGACCTTCACGTCGATGGTCAGACGCGCGCGTTTCGTCGCGGCGCCGGCCAGGGCGGGTACAAAAGTGGCGCAGGTCAGCAGCACCGCGAACACGCGGATGTTCATCGAAGTCATGATTTCTCTCCCGCGCCTCACCGGGCGCTTACTTCATTCTGTTTCGAGCGTGTCGACCGTGCGCCAGCCGCGCGGCAGCACCGAGCCGCGTTGCGCACGCTGGCCTTTGTATTCCTTGAGGTCGGCCCAGGAGAGCGTCATCTTCCGTTCCCCTGACCTGACTACCAGCGATTTGTCTTTCGCCACGACTGCCATGCCCGTCAGGAAATCTTCACGGCTCGCGAATTTCTTCGCCGGAATGTCGAACAGCTTGTTGCCCTTGCCGCGCGCGAGTTCCGGCACGTCTTTCACGGGGAATACCAGCAACTTGCCGCCTTCCGACGTGACCGCGACCAGCGCGTCGTCGCCTGGTACGGACGCCGGTGCCAGCACCAGTCCGCCCTCCGGCACATTGATGAGGCCCTTGCCCGCCTTGTTGCGCGTGAAGGTTTCCTTCAGACGCACGGTGAATCCGTAACCCGCATCGGTTGCGACCAGCCAGAGATCTTCGGGCTCGCCGATCATCACGCCGCGCCACTTGGCGCCATCCGGCGGATCGACGCGCGAGGACATGGGTTCGCCCAGGCTGCGCGCGGACGGCAGCGAGTGCGCGATGAGGCTGTACGCACGGCCGGTGGAATCGAGGAACACCGCCTGCTGCACGCTGCGTCCCTTGGCCGCGTGCTGATATTCGTCGCCGGATTTGTATTGCAGCGCGCGCGGATCGATCTCGTGACCCTTGGCCGAACGCACGAAGCCACCCTTCGACAGGACAATCGTTGCCGGCTCGTTCGCGATCAGTTCGGTTTCGTCGATCGCCTGCGCCGCTTCGCGCTCCACGATCTTCGTGCGGCGGTCGTCGCCATACTTCGCGGCGTCGGCTTCGATCTCCGAGGCGATGAGTTTTTTCAGCTTGGCCTTCGACTTGAGGTAACTCTCGAGCTCCTCGCGTTCCTCGGCAAGCTTCTTCTGCTCGTCGCGGATCTTCATCTCTTCGAGCTTGGCGAGATGACGCAGTTTCGTTTCGAGTATGGCTTCGGCCTGGATCTCCGAGAGCTTGAACCGCTTCATGAGGACGGGCTTGGGCTCGTCCTCGCGCCGGATGATGCGGATCACTTCATCCAGATTGAGATAGGCAGCCAGCAAGCCGTCAAGGATGTGCAGCCGCTTGTCGACCTTGTCGAGGCGGAACTGCAGGCGGCGCGTCACGGTGGTGGTGCGGAATGCCAGCCATTCGTTGAGCAGGTCGCGCAGGCCCATAACCTTGGGCTTGCCCTCGAGCGTGATCACGTTGATGTTCACGCGATAGTTGCGCTCGAGGTCCGTGGTCGCGAACAGGTGCGCCATGAGCTGCGCGACGTCGGTGCGCTTCTTCGGCTCGATGACGATGCGGATGCGCTCTTCGTGATCGGACTCGTCGCGGATGTCCTCGACCATCGGCAGTTTCTTCTCGCGCATCTGCTGCGCGATCTGCTCGATGATCTTGTTGCCCGACACCTGGTACGGAAGCTGGTTGATGACGATGACGTCGTCTTCTTCCTTGTACGTGGCGCGCGCCTTGTAGCTGCCGTTGCCCGTGTTGTAGATCTCGAGCAGGTCGGCCTTCGGCGAGATGATTTCACCGCCCGTGGGAAGGTCCGGCCCGCGCACGTATTTCATGAGCGAGCGCGTCTGCGCCTCGGGCTCATCGAGCAGGTGAATGCAGGCCTGGGCGATCTCGCGCAGGTTGTGCGGCGGGATGTCGGTGGACATGCCGACCGCGATACCCTGCGTGCCGTTCAGCAATACGTTGGGCAGACGTGCGGGAAGGAACGCGGGTTCTTCGAGCGTTCCGTCGAAGTTCGGCTGCCAATCCACCGTGCCGTCCGAAAGCTCCGAGAGCAGCACTTCGGCGTAACGCGTGAGCTTGGACTCCGTGTAACGCATCGCGGCGAAGGACTTCGGGTCGTCGATGCTGCCCCAGTTTCCTTGTCCATCGACAATGGGATAGCGATAAGAGAAATCCTGCGCCATCAGCACCATGGCTTCGTAGCAGGCCGAATCGCCGTGCGGATGGAACTTGCCGATGACGTCGCCGATGGTGCGGGCCGACTTCTTGTGTTTCTGCCCGGACGACAGACCGAGCTCGCTCATCGCGTAGGTGATGCGGCGCTGCACGGGCTTGAGGCCGTCGGACAGCGCGGGCAGCGCACGATCCAGGATCACGTACATCGAGTAGTCGAGATACGCCTTTTCGGTGAAGACGCGCAGCGGCTGCTTTTCCACGCCTTCGAAATTCAGTTCGTCTTGCATAGTTAGGGGACGACGTCCGCGAGATTACCCTTCAGCTCGAGCCACTCGCGCCGGTCGGAGGCGCGTTTCTTGGCGAGCAACATGTCCATGAGCTGGTCGCTGTCGTCCTTCGCTTCGATCGTGAGCTGCACCAGGCGGCGCGTGCGCGCGTCCATGGTGGTTTCGCGCAACTGCGAAGGATTCATTTCACCCAGTCCCTTGAACCGCGTGACAGAAGGCTTCACCTTCGATTTGCCGTCGTTCTCGATCTTCTTGAGCAGGACATCGCGCTCGGCGTCGTCCAATGCGTAGTAGACATTCTTGCCCGCGTCGATGCGATACAGCGGCGGCATCGCGACGAACACGTGGCCTTGCGCCACCAGCGGGCGGAAATGCCGCAGGAACAGCGCGCACAACAACGTTGCGATGTGCAGTCCGTCGGAGTCGGCGTCCGCGAGGATGCAGATCTTGTGATAACGCAGTCCGGACAAATCGCTGGTGCCGGGCTCGATGCCCATGGCGACCGAGATGTCGTGCACTTCCTGCGAGCCGTTGATCTCACCGACCGACACTTCCCAGGTGTTCAGGATCTTGCCGCGCAACGGCATGATCGCCTGCGTCTCGCGATCGCGCGCCTGTTTGGCGGAGCCGCCGGCGGAGTCGCCTTCCACCAGGAACAGTTCCGAGTGTTTCGGATCCTGGTTGGTGCAGTCGGCCAGCTTGCCCGGCAGCGCCGGGCCCGCGGTGACGCGCTTGCGCTTCACCTGCTGCGCGGCCTTCGTGCGTTCCTGCGCATTTTCGATGGCGAACTGCGCGATGCGCTCGCCGGCATCAGGGTGCTGGTTGAGCCATAACGACAACGAGTCGTGTACGAAGCCTTCGGTCAATGCCGCGGCGTCGCGCGACGCCAGCCGCTCTTTCATCTGGCCGGCGAACTGCGGCTCCTGGATCTTGATCGACAACACGAAGCAGCATTTGTCGAAGATGTCTTCGGGCGTGAGCTTGAGTCCGCGTGGCACGAGATTGCGGAACTCGCAGAATTCACGCACCGCGCCCGCGATACCGGAACGCAGGCCGTTCACGTGTGTACCGCCTTCGGCGGTTGGAATGAGATTGACGTAGCTCTCGCCCATCGCGCGCTCGGCGTTGGGCGTCCACACGATGGCGTATTCGACGACGTTGACCTTGGTCTGATCGTTCTTCGCGAAGATCGGTTCGGCCGGCAGCGCGTCTTCCTTGCCGATCTCCTCCTTGAGATAGGCCGCCAGATCGCCCGTGAAGTACCACTCGTCCTTTTCCTGGGTGGCTTCGTTCTCGAAGGTGATCTTGAGCCCGGGGCACAGAACCGCTTTCGCCTTGAGCACATGCCGCAATTGCGGCACGGAGAACTTCTCGGAATCGAAAAATTTGGGATCGGGCCAGAAACGCACCGTCGTGCCGGTGTTGCGCTGGCCGACGGAGCCGACTACCTCGAGCTTCGAGGAGATCTTTCCGTCCTTGAAGCTGATGTTGTATTCCTTGCCGTTGCGCTTGATCCAGCACTCGAGCTGCTTGGACAACGCGTTGACCACGGAAACGCCGACGCCATGCAGGCCGCCGGAGACTTCATAGTTCTTGTCGTTGAATTTTCCGCCGGCGTGCAGGCGCGTGAGGATGAGCTCGACACCGCTCACCTTTTCTTTCGGATGGATGTCGACCGGCATGCCGCGACCGTCGTCCGCCACCGAGACGGAATTGTCCTTGTGCAGGATGACGTTGATTTCCTTGGCGTGCCCGCCGAGCGCTTCATCGACCGAGTTGTCGACGACTTCATGCGCCAGGTGGTTGGGACGCGAGGTGTCGGTGTACATGCCCGGGCGGCGACGCACGGGCTCGAGACCGGTGAGAACTTCGATGTCGGATGCGTTGTAAGACATTCTCTGCGGCTGTTGAGTAACGAGCTCGCGGCCTGTCAGAGCCGCGCGGCGCGCAGTCTACCAGCGAATTCCCGCGCCGTGAGAGGCGCGAAACTGCGGCAAATCCCGTTCGGAAAGAGCCGGCGTTACAGGAACTGGCGCAACTCGGCCTGCACTCGGCGGCCGAGCGAAGTGAACATCGACCCGAATACCAGCGAGACGCCGGTGATCGTCCAGATCGTGGCGCGCACGATCAGTTGCAAGGTGGAGTCGGAGACCTCCGGAACTGAAACGGCCGGCAGCATGACGCTCGGCACCGACACATCCGCGCCGCCGAACGACTGCCAGCCGAAGTACGCGACCAGCGCGAGTGCAACCGCACCACCGATGGCATTGATGATGAACAACCAGCGAGCCGATGCGGACGGTGCCGCGAGCTGGGCAGCCCTGTATACCGGCTGCTGAGCCGCCTCGATGCGCGACCAGACGGCGGCGTCGAAACGCCCGTCGAGCCGCGGCGCCTTCACCTGCTTGCGCAGCGAGCGTTCCAGTGCGGCTTCGATGTCAATGTGTTTGTTCATGATTCGCTCTCCGTCTCACCGGCGATCGCGGCCAGCTTCTTGCGCCCGCGGTGCAGCAGCGCCTTGACTGTACCCGTGGGCATCGACAGAAGCTCGCCGACTTCTTCACAGCTGCGATCTTCCAGATAAAAGAGGACCACCACGCGGCGGTACGGTTCGGGCAACTGCTCGAGCAGCTTGGCCACGTCATATTCGGCGGCGGCCTGCCCCGCCGTTTCGAGCCCCGCGGGCCCTCGTCCGAAGGCCATCGGATCGTCGTCATCGTCAGCCAATTCGCCAAAATCTTCGAGCGGCACCAGTCGGCGCTCGCGCTCGATGGCCGTGAGGCAAGTGTTGCGAGCGATGGTGTAGAGCCAGGTCGACAAGGCAGCGCGGCCGTCGAATTTGGGCAACGCCTGCCAGGCTTTCACGAAAATGGTCTGCGACAGATCTTCCGCCAGTGCCTCACTGCGGACGATGGACAGGGCCAGGTGCATCACCTTCTGACGGTATCGCTGCATGAGGCCTTCGAGCACGCCATGCAGATCCCCACGGGCGAGCGCCGCGAGCAGGTCCGCATCGCGCTCCATGGCCGCTGAGGGGGCCGGAATTGGCGGCCGGGCGCCCGAATTCATGTTTACCGCTGCCTGCACGCCTTTGATACTGGCGAGGCATATAGCGGGTTGCATCCGGGCGCTGCAACCGGATTCGGGCCTGGCGGGTATCAACCCCGTGCGAATGACCCCTTTGGAGTAGAGATCAAATGCAAACCCAAGATATCGCCGTTTTCATTCCCATCGTCGCCATCGTCATGGGCATCGGCATCGGCATGTTGTCGATCTGGTCGGAGCACAAGCGCAAGGCGCAGCTGCTCGAACAGTTGCATCGTGAACGAATGCTCGCGCTGGAGAAAGGTGTGGAACCGCCGACGATCACGCCGGGGCTGGTGGGTTTCCTCAACAGCAAGGCACAGCCGCCGCCGCGGCACATGTGGCCGCGCGCGATGCGCACCGGCCTGTGGTTCCTGTTTGGTGGCGTGATCCTGTATTTCGCGATCGAAGAAGCCGGCGGCCACGAGGGCGCCCTGTTCACCCTGGTCTTTGCCGCGGTCGGTCTGGCGAACCTGATCTACGCCGCCGTACTCTGGAAGCAGGAGAAGGATACGCCTGCACAGGCACGCACCCCGACGGAGTACTGAGAGTACTAAGCGAGGTCGGCGACGAGCGCGGAACGCACGTTGTCGCCGGCCGGATCGAGCTTGTGCTGATAGTTAGGGTGGTCGATGCCGATGGATAACGCGGCGCCACCCTTGAGCTTCGCCACCATGTCGGTGGAAAGCTCGAATCGCAGGAAATGCACGGCCGAGGTCTTTACCTCATTTTCACGTTCCATGTCCTCGTCGGCGATCGCGAACACCTTGTCGCAGCCGGCGACCTGCACCCAGCAACGATCCTCGACGCCCTTGAGTTTTTCGAGCTGCACCCGGCGGATTTCCGGGTCGGTGTATTCGATGAGGAACGTGGCCTTCCAGTTGTTGCCATCGGGGATCAGCGGATTGTAGGCGGCCAGCTCTTCGACCACTCCTTCCGCCTCAAAGATGCGCTCGGTGCGCAACATCTCCTGCACCTGGTATTGCACGGTCAGCCGGTCCTCGAACAGCCACATGGTGTTCGGCCCGACGCTGACCTGGCGATTTTTCTTGTGCGCCATGACACGCGTGCGAAATTCATTCCGCTCGCGCGAGTACCGTTCGAGTGAAAACAATTCGGCGGGGTCGAGTTTCTTCATCGGGTAGCTAGAGTCCGTAGGCCTTGCGCACCAACGTCATCGGATGTTCGGGCTGGCGCTGTGTCTCGCCCGGCTCCGGCGGCGCAAGACCGCTTTCGATCTGGTGCCCGGCCATCGGGCAATCGCTGGAATAGTGATCGGCCCTGGCCGCCTGCACCTTCGCGACCACGGGTTTGCCGATCTTGACCGAGGCGGCACGATATTCCTTCTTCACGGCATACGTGCCGTTGTGCCCGGAGCAACGCTCGATCACCTCGACGGTGGTGTCGGGCACGAGCTTGAGCACGTCGCGCGTCTTCAGGCCGATGTTCTGCACGCGCAGGTGGCAGGGCACGTGGTAACTCACTGTGCCCAGCTTCTCCTTGAAGTCTGTACGCAGCAGGCCGGCCTTGTGGCGCAGCATCAGGTATTCGAACGGATCGAAGATGCGCGCCTTCACCGCCTGCACGTCGGCATCGTTCGGAAACATCAGCGGCAGTTCCTGCTTGAACATGAGCACGCAGGACGGGATCGGCGCGACGATGTCGTAGCCGTCGTCGATCAGCGCCTTCAACTGTGGAATGTTGAAGTTCTTGTACTTCTCGACCGTCTCGAGGTCGCCCAGCTCGAGCTTGGGCATGCCGCAGCATTTTTCCTTGCCGACCACCTTTACCGCGATGCCGTTGTGCTCGAACACGGCGGTGAGGTCTTCCGGCAGGTGCGGTTCGTTGCGGTCGCCGTAGCAGGTGACGAACAACGCGACCTTGCCGCGCGTCGTCTCGGTCGCCTTGATCTCGGTCACCGAGCCTGCGAGTTTGCGGGCGCGTTTGCTGCCGGTCTTCGAATGGAATTTCGGGATCGGGGCGCTGGCGGCGACACCGAGCGTGGCCTCAAGCAGCTTGCGTCCGGTCCTGGTGCCGTTGATCGCGTTCACCACTTCCGCCACCACTGGAATGCCGGCGATGCTGCCGAGCGCGCGCGTGTTCGAGAGTAGTTTGTCGCGGAAACTGTGCTCGCCGTTGCGATGCTGGTGATGCTTGGCGCGCAGCATCAGGTGCGGGAAGTCGATGTTCCACGGATGCGGCGGAACATACGGACACTTGGTCATGAAACACAAGTCACACAGGTAACAGTGGTCCACCACGTCCCAGTAGACAGTCTTGTCGACGCCATCGAGCTCGAGCGTCGGCGACGCGTCGATCGCGTCGAACAAGGTGGGGAATGAATTACACAGGCTGAAGCAACGGCGACAGCCATGGCAGATGTCGAAGACGCGCTCGAGTTCTTTCTCGAGTGCCGCCGGGTCGTTGAACTCGGGCGATCGCCAGTCGAGCGGATGACGCGAGGGAGCCTGCAGGCTCCCTTCGCGTACGCCGGTTTCGGATGCGCTCATGGGGACGCGCGTTTGTCAGATGGTGTCGAGGGCCTTCTGGAAACGATTGGCGTGAGAACGTTCGGCCTTCGCCAGCGTCTCGAACCAGTCGGCGATCTCCGAAAAGCCTTCTTCGCGCGCGGCTTTCGCCATGCCGGGGTACATGTCGCTGTACTCGTGCGTCTCACCGGCGATCGCCGCCTTGAGGTTCAACTTCGTCTCGCCGATCGGCAGGCCCGTGGCCGGGTCGCCCACCGACTCCAGATATTCGAGGTGACCGTGTGCATGGCCGGTCTCACCTTCGGCGGTCGAACGGAATACCGTCGACACGTCGTTGTATCCCTCGACGTCGGCCTTGGCTGCGAAATACAGATAGCGGCGATTCGCCTGCGACTCGCCTGCGAATGCATCCTTCAGATTCTTCTCGGTCTTGCTGCCTTTGAGGTTCACTGCTCTCTCCTTACGATTACCCAGTCGAGAATTGCTCTCATTTAGACTTGTTCTAAGAGTGGGCGCGAACTCTACGGCCGCGCGTGATCATGCGTCAATCAGGGCGCCAGGAGGAGATGCGCGACGTCATCTGCCGTTGCCCAACCGCCGCCCGACGTTTAACGTCGCGCGCGTGAAACCAAACCCGAAGAAAGACTCCACGGAAAACGAGAAGGCGCCGGACTTCGAAAAGTCGCTGGTCGAACTCGAAGCGCTCGTGGCGAAACTCGAACAGGGCGATGTGCCGCTCGAAGACGCCCTCAAGACTTTCGAACGCGGCGTCGCGCTGACACGCCAATGCCAGACGGCGCTGCGCACGGCGCAACAAAAAGTGGAAGTGCTGCTGGGCCGCAACGGTGAGGAAACGATCGAGTCGTTCGCCGACTCGGACGACGAAGATGAAGACGGGCGCTGAAGCGCAGCCGCCCGCGCCGCAAAATTTTCTCGCTGCCCGGGTTCCTCTCTATCAACAACGCATCGAAGGCGTGCTGGCGCGCGCGCTCGAGATCGACGGCGGCGCGACGCCGCGGCTGCTCGAGGCGATGCGATACAGCACGCTGGCGGGCGGGAAACGCGTGCGTCCGGTGCTGGTATATGCGACGGGCGAAGCGCTCGGTGCGTCGCTTGAAATGCTCGACAGCGCTGCGGCCGCGGTCGAGTTGATCCACGTCTACAGCCTGGTGCACGACGACCTGCCGGCCATGGATGACGACGACCTGCGTCGCGGCCGCCCGACCTGTCATCGCGCATTCGATGAAGCTACCGCAATTCTCACCGGCGATGCGTTGCAGGCACGCGCCTTCGAAGTCCTGACACAGGGGCCGGCGCAGATTGACGCGGCAGCGCGCCTCGAAATGCTGCGCGTCCTGGCCGATGCGATCGGCACGCGCGGAATGGCCGGCGGTCAGGCGATCGATCTTGAAGCCGTCAAACAACCGATGGATGAGGCGGCCCTCGAACGAATGCATCGGCAAAAGACCGGCGCGCTCATCCAGGCAAGTGTGCTGCTGGGTGCCATTTGCGCTGGCGTGCAAAATGCTGCGGATCGAGCTGCACTCGCGGAGTTCGGCGCGGAAATCGGACTCGCCTTCCAGATTCAGGACGACATCCTCGATGTCGAAGGCACTACCGCAACGCTCGGCAAACGCGCCGGCGCCGACGCCGGCCTCGTCAAGCCGACATATCCTTCCGTGCTCGGTCTCGAGAAGGCTCGCACGCGGGCGCAATTGCGCCGCGATAGCGCCATCGCGGCGCTCGAACCGCTGGGAGAACGTTTCGTGCATCTGCGTGAGTTCGCGCATTTCCTGGTCGCGCGCGCCAGCTGAACGATTTGGGTCTCTCAATACGCGCCGCGTGTAAACTTGCGCCGCGATGACTGATGTCCACGAGACATTCCCCCTGTTGAGTTCGGTGAATCTGCCCGCCGACCTGCGTTCGCTCGCGGAAAATCGGCTCGGCGAGGTCTGCAAGGAGCTGCGCAAATTCCTGATCCGCAGCGTTGCGACGCGCGGCGGACACTTCGCCGCGGGTCTCGGCACGGTGGAACTCACCGTTGCCCTGCATTATGTGTTCGACACGCCGCGCGATCGCCTCGTCTGGGACGTGGGCCACCAGGCCTATCCTCACAAGGTTCTCACCGGCCGGCGCGACCAGCTCGACACCATCAAACAAAGCGGCGGGCTCGCGCCGTTTCCGTCGCGCGCCGAGAGCGAATACGACACCTTTGGGGTCGGCCACTCGAGCACGTCGATCAGCGCCGCGCTCGGCATGGCGGTCGCGGCCGAACTTACCAATGACGACCGCAAGGTGGTCGCCATCATCGGCGATGGCGCCATCACCGGCGGCATGGCCTGGGAGGCGCTGCTCAATGCCGGCGCCCGCAAGACCAACCTGCTCGTGATCCTCAACGACAACGACATGTCGATCTCCGAGAATGTCGGCGCGTTGTCCAACTACTTCACGAAAGTGTTGTCGGGCCGCATGTATTCGACGCTGCGCTCGGGCGGCAAGAAAATATTGAAGCAGATGCCCACGATGTGGGAACTCGCGCGCCGCTCCGAAGAAATGATGAAGGGCATGGTGTTGCCCGGCACGATCTTCGAGGAGCTCGGATTCAACTACCTGGGCCCGATGGACGGCCACGACATCAAGGAACTGGTCACGACGTTGCGCAACACGCGGGCGCTGAAAGGCCCGCAGCTGCTGCACGTCGTCACCCGCAAGGGCAAGGGCTACGACCCCGCCGAGAAAGACCCGATCAAGTGGCATGGCCCGGGTCCGTTCGATCCTTTGACCGGCACCATCTTCAAGGAAAAGGCCGCAGGCCCCACCTACTCGCAGATCTTCGGCCAATGGTTGTGCGACATGGCCGCGCGCGACGAACGCATCGTCGGCATCACGCCCGCGATGCGCGAAGGATCCGGGATGGTCGAGTATTCGAAGAAATTCCCGCAGCGTTATTTCGACGTCGCCATCGCCGAACAACACGCGGTCACGTTCGCGGCCGGCCTCGCCTGCGAGGGCCTCAAGCCCGTCGTGGCTATCTACTCGACGTTCCTGCAGCGCGCCTATGACCAGCTGATCCACGACGTGGCGCTGCAGAACCTGCCGGTGGTGTTCGCGCTCGATCGCGCCGGCCTCGTCGGCGGCGACGGCGCGACGCACCAGGGCAGCTACGACTACTCCTTCCTGCGCTGCATTCCAAATCTCACCGTGATGGCACCCGCCGACGAGAACGAATGCCGGCAGATGTTGTACACCGCGACCACACTTACGGGGCCTTCCGCGGTGCGCTATCCGCGCGGCCAGGGACCGGGTGTGCCACTGGTCGAAGAGATGACCGCGCTGCCGGTCGGCAAGGCCGAAGTGCGCCGTGAAGGCCACAGCGGCCTGCTGATCCTCGCATTCGGAGCGCTGGTGAAATCCGCGGAGATCATCGGCGAACGGCTCGACGCCACGGTCGTCAACATGCGATTCGTGAAACCGCTGGATGAAGAGCTGGTGCTGCGACTGGCGGCCAGGCATCGTGCTTTGATCACCATCGAAGAGAATGCCGTCGCCGGCGGCGCGGGTTCCGCGGTACTCGAATCGCTGGCGAACTGCGCCAATTCGCTGCCGACACTCACCCTCGGCATCCCCGACTGCTTCATCGAACATGGATCGCGCGAGGATTGCCTCGTCCAGGCCGAGCTCGACCAGGCAAGCCTGAGCGCCGCAGTCGAGCGCTGGTGGAGTCCGCAAGTCGCGGGCAGAGCGCTTTCCGGGACATAAGCCGGGCTATGAGTCGGAAAATTCAGGCCGCCAGCCGGAACAAACGGCCCCCTTCTCTCATTTGAGGGGTTGAACGATCCACGAAAGCCCGCAAACTGTGCGGGCTTTATCAACTCAGGCCTTCAAATGAAACCTGCCGTCGCTCCTCAAGCCCGCGTGCTCACCGTCGAAGACGTGCAGAGCCGCGCCGATACGCGCCAGATCCCGATCAACCAGGTCGGCATCAAAGACATCAATCATCCGGTCAAGGTGAAGGACCGTTCGGCGGGCGAGCAACACACGGTCGCCAACTTCAACATGTACGTGAACCTGCCTCACAACTTCAAGGGCACGCACATGTCCCGCTTCGTCGAAATCCTGCATCGCGAACGCGAGATCTCGGTGGAATCGTTCGGCAGCCTGCTGGCGGAGATGACGGAACGGCTCGAAGCGGATTCCGGCCTCATCGAAATGACCTTCCCGTATTTCGTGATGAAAAAGGCGCCGGTGTCGGGCGTGGAAAGTTACATGGATTACCGCGCCAGCCTCGTGGGCCGCCGCGTCAAAGGCGAGAACGAGATGTGGGTGAAGGTCATCGTCCCGGTGACGAGCCTGTGCCCGTGTTCGAAGAAGATTTCCGAACGCGGCGCGCACAACCAGCGTTCACACGTCACGATCAACGCCCGCTTGCGCGAACACATGTGGATCGAGGAACTCATCGAAATCGCCGAGAGCGAAGCGTCGTGCGAGTTGTACGGCATCCTCAAGCGCCCCGACGAGAAGTACGTGACCGAACGCGCCTACGATAACCCCAAGTTCGTCGAAGACATGGTGAGGGACGTCGCGGTGCGGCTGAACGATGAGCCGCGGATCGCGGCCTATGTGGTGGAGTCGGAGAATTTTGAATCCATTCACAATCACTCGGCCTATGCGTTGATCGAGCTCAATAAGGATTCGGAGCAGAAAGGCGCTTAGTTAGGCCCGCGCGCGGATCGCGCGCAACGTGATCCCGTTTCCGCCTTTGAGTCGCCTGGGTAGCTGCCAGAGCGTTGCCCGCCGCCGGCAGAGCTAAGTTTGGCCGCCGCAATCCCGTAGCAGAATTGGTTCGATGTGAAGTACCGCTACGGCGGCTTCGCGCCTTTGGCGTTGTACCGGAGGTACACCGCGGCGTCGTGGCGGAGCCCGGGACGCACGTTGCACACGCTCCGCGCGCTCATCTGACTACCCACCTTCGTCTTTCCTTGTGTCCGGAGTCGCCAGATCCTGGCGTCGACGGAGTGGGACTGGCGTCACAGTTCGATACGGGACGTGGGCGCCTCTTGTGGGTGCGAGAGGTGGGTTCCGGACTGCGCGGGTGACATGGAGTGCAATGCAGCGACTCGCGGACGCGGCCTGCGTCGGGCGACTCAGGGAATGAAATGTCGCGGAGCGGTCGATCATTTGCGGATTGGAGGGTGCGCGCGGGCGCTGTGGCCGCAATGGTCGCGTGCCTGCCGGCGTTTGCGACACCACTCACCGTCATGGTCCTCAAACGCGACGGCACACCCTTGCAGGGTGCGGTTGTCAGCGCGGAAGCGGAAGCGCCCGTGTTGCCGCCTGCTGCGCCGGTGCACGGCGTCATGGACCAGGTCAGCCTCGCTTTCGTGCCGGACGTGCTGGTGATTCCCGTGCATTCCACCGTGCAGTTCCCCAACAGCGACGCGATCAGCCACCAGGTCTATTCGTTCTCGAGTGCCCGGTCGTTCCAGCTGCCGCTCTATCGCGGCAAGCCCTATCCACCGGTTTCTTTCGATCAACCGGGCATCGTCACCCTCGGCTGCAACATTCACGACAACATGTTGTCGTACATCATCGTGACGGCGGCGCCATTCTTTGGCCGCACCGACAGCAAGGGCGAATGGATCGCGGCCGATGTGCCGAACGGCCGCTATCGATTGCGCATCTGGCACCCGTTGCTCAACGAGCCACAGGAATTGGAACGCGTCGTCGAAGCTGGCGCCGATCGCGCCCCGGTCGCGTTTCGACTGGCGAAGAGCCTCAAACCCGCACCGCTCAAGGGCCGGTCACACTCATGGGATTACTGACCCGCAAGGCGGCATTGCTGGCCGGCGCTCTCGCGCTGAGCTGCGCCGCGAATGCAGCCGAATGGGAACTGTCTGCCGACCTGCGTGCCGTGAATTCAGATGGCCGGGAATCCTTCCTCGACAACGGCCAGGGAAAGTTGCGCTACGACGCCGATCATGAGGGCATCCAGCTCGGCCGCCTGCGCGCTGCGCTCGATCAACCCTTCGGCGAAGTGTTTTCTGCCCACGTCGACGCCTCGATGTGGGATCTCAACGACAAAAACCCGATCGATTTGACCGAAGCTTATCTCGAGTACCGGCCCTATCCACGCGCCGGCTTCCGGACGCGCGTGCGCCTCGGCGCGTTTTACCCACCGATGTCGCTCGAGAATCGCGCGCGCGGCTGGGAGACGCCGTACACGATCACTCCCTCGGCGATCAGCAGCTGGATCGGCGAGGAGATCCGCACCATCGGCATCGAAGGCCAGGTCGAGTGGTTAGGCACGCGTACCGGTCACGCCATCGATCTGCAGCTGACCGCCGCGATGTTCGGCTGGAACGATCCGGCCGGCACCATGCTGAGCGCGCATGGCTTCGCCCTTCACGATCGCCAGACCACGTTGTTCGGCCGTGTCGGCGCGCCCCAGACCAATCCCGCATTCGCCAAGAAAGAACTGTTTCACGAGATCGACGATCGCCCTGGCTACTACCTCGGCGCACAGGCCCGTTACCGCGATCGCGCGGTCCTGGAAGTCCTGCACTACGACAATCGCGCGGATCCGCACATCGCCGCGCCCGCCATTCGCGACTTCGCCTGGCAGACCGAATTCGACGCCGCGGCCCTGCGCATCGAGACGTCGAACGACTGGACTGTTCTCGTGCAAGCGCTGGACGGAAGCACTGTCATCGTGCCGTTCACGTGGCTCACCTGGAAGTTCGACTCTCAATCCGCATTGATCGCGCGGCGCGTCGGCACCCACATGATCGCCGCGCGTTACGACCGCTTCGCGGTGGAATTCGAGGGCGATCCGCAGGCCGCCGGCAGCGAAGACGGCCATGCCTGGTCGCTGGCGTACTCGTACGAACACGATGACCATTGGCGCTTCGCGCTCGAATGGTTGCGCGTCCGCAGCGATGTTCCGGGCCGTGTCGCATTGTTGGGCGAGCCGGCGCTCGCCACGGAATCGAAGATCGAGCTGTCGGCGCGTTACTCGCTCGGCGGCAGCTTCTAGACGCCCAGTTCTTCGCGGGTCGAGTCGCCGAATGCCTTCCAGCAATCGCGCGTCATGGCGCCGATCTGGATCGCGTCCGCGCGCGTGAAACGCACTTCGCGCACCGTGCGCATGTTCGCCCACATCATCTGGTAACCGCGCGTACCCCGCAGCTTGCCGACCCGTCGCTGCCACTGACGCAGTTCGTCTTCCGTCGCCGGACGCGCAACTCCCACCGTGCCGTGTAGACGGATCGCCGGCGGCGTGCGGAATTCGCCGCGCAGCGCTGACCAGAACCAGAATAACAATCCACTGCGCACGGCCAGCACGCAGACATGCGGATTGCCATTGAAATTCAGCGGCATGCGATGCGTGAATTCTTCGAAATAGATGGCGTGACCCGGAGCGCGCAGCAGCAGCGAGCCGACCGGGGTGACGTGGGGCAATCCTTCGGCCGTCACGGTGGCCATCGAGAAATGCAGGGATGACTGGAAAGAGCGCGTAAACAGACGGCGGATCAGCGTCCAGTTCGATTCGAGGTTCATGGCGGCGTCTCCGTGCAGGTGCCGCATCATACTTTCATTCCCTGACAGTCGAGTTGCCCGGATTCACGATCGTATATTGGCCGCGGCCTTGCCCCGTCCAGCCCAGGCAACCGGAGAGACATCCATGAGTGCGAACCTCAAGACGGTCGAATCCGATCTCACTGCCTTCAAACTACTCATCAACGGCAAACTCGTGCCGGGCGCGAACTCGCGCGGCGTCATCAACCCCGCGACCGTGATCGCCGATCAGAACGACCTGGGCGGCGCGCTCACCCAGCATCCGGATGTCGCCAAGGTCGCCCTCACCGGCTCGACGGCCACGGACCGCGAGGTAATGGCGAGTGTCGCGAGCACCCTGAAACGCATCACGCTCGAACTCGGCGGCAACGATTCCGCCATCATCCTGCCCGGCACCAACATCAAGGAGGTCGCGCCCAAGATATTCATGGGCGCGATGATCAACGCGGGCCGGGTATGCCTCGCGAGCACAACTCCCGGCTCGGACGTGTCGTAGTAGTCGAGCAGCGTATTGCGGCCGAAGCGTACGTACACGGCGTGCCAGCCGCGCAGCAGCCCGCATTGCTTCAGCATCGCCTTGGCGAGCGACACACCCTCTTCCTCGCTCATACCCGGCTTGATCCCGCGCGCGATCTCGTTGATCGCATCGAAGGTGAGCCGGCGCGCGACATAGATCTGCTGCCGGTCGTAGTGGGGACCAACCTTCTCGGCCAGCGACTGTTCTGCAGTATTAAAGTCGACTCCATTCGCTATGTTTCAAAGCATATAACGCGCGCGCCTCACCGGCAGGTACGATCTCACGTCAGATACAACGACAATGCCGGAGCAGTGATCGATGCAGCCCATTTTCCAACGCCTGCGCACTTTGCTGGCGGCGATCGTCATCTCGCCGGGCACGATCGCGCCGGCACACGCGACAGACTCGCAGGAGCCGAAGCTGCTGGTGTTTGCGGCGGCCTCGCTCACCAACGTCCTCGCTGAACTATCACCCGCGTGGGAGAAAGCTGCTGGCGTCCGTGTCAAGTTGTCGTTCGCCGCGAGTTCGGTGCTGGCCCGCCAGATCGAGGCCGGCGGCAGCGCCGACGTCTTCGTCTCCGCCGACCAGGAATGGATGGACTATCTACAGTCGCGCAACCTGCTCGACAAATCCTCGCGCCGCAACCTGGTCGGCAATCGCCTGGTGTTGATCGCGCCGGCCGACAGCAGACTCGCACTCCAGATCGGGCCTGGTTTCAGGCTCGCGGCCGCCCTCGGCAAGGGCCGGCTCGCCACGGGTGACCCCGACACCGTGCCGGTCGGGCGATACGCGCGCTCAGCGCTCACCTCGCTCGGCGTCTGGGACGAAGTCGCGGACCGCCTGGTGCGCACCGACAATGTCCGCAGCGCAATGATGTTCGTCGCGCGTGGCGAGGTGCCGCTCGGCATCGTCTACACCACGGATGCCCGGGTCGATTCAAAGGTTCGCATAATCGATACCTTTCCCGAGTCGAGCCATGCCGCGATTACCTACCCCGGCGCGGTTACCAGAGGTGCCAAACCGCAGGCCGCCGCCTACCTGCAGTTCCTTGCGAGCGCGGAGGCGCATGCAACCTGGGAGAAGTTTGGCTTCCGGGAGCTCGAGAAATGAAACGCAGCCGGGTCCTGCGCGCGGCCGCGTAAGTCGCGCTGTTTGTCGCCGCAGCGCCGTCCCTGGCCGATGATGCCGCGCTCGCGGCGCAGGTCGATGCGCTGCGCACCGCCATCAACGAACAACGCGCGCAGCTCGAGTCCCAGGCCAAACTATTGGAACGCGGGACCAGGCAATCTGCAGCCGTTCGGGCCTTCCCCGGGAACGCCGCCGCTGGGCGTGGAGATCGGACAGGAACTGGATGTGTTTGCACTGCGAACGCAGTACAGCTTCTGACCCGAACTACTCGAGCGGTTGATCCGTACCCTGGAGCCGGGCGATCAGCGCACGCAGGAACACGCGATTGAAGCGCAACTGGCAGGCCGCCGAAACCTGCTCCAGCAGCGTCGAGCTGACGCGCAGCACGGACACGAGCGTCTCCGCCTTGATGGTCGCGGTGCGGCGCGCGCCCCGCACGTAACTGGTCTCGCCGAAACAGTCGCCGCTCTCGATCGCGCCCAGCCGCCTGCCGTGGCGTTCCACCAGGCAGCGGCCGTTGACGAGAATGTAGAAGCGATCGTCCATCTCGCCTTCCTTCACGATCTCCTCGCCAGCCGGGTAATCCTGCATGGTGCTGGCGCGCAGCACCTCCCAGATCTCGGCGTGCGAAAACTCGTGGAAGAAGCGCAGGCGACGCAATACATCGAACTGCTCCTGCTGATCGACGCGGGAGTTCTGCTCGCGCAGGCGCTGGTGCACACGCGTGAGCTCGGCCGCAAAGTCGGCGCCCGACTTCTGGCGCTTGTCGGGTGTCTTGAGCATCGCCTGCGCGACGATCGCCTCGAGTTCCTCGGGGATGTCCTTGCGCTGCGTGTGGATCGGCGGCGGCGTGGCGTAGACGATCTGGTGCAGTAGTTTGACCAGGTTGCCGGCGCGGAACGGACGAATACCCGTCAGCAGCTCGTACATCACGGCGCCGAGCGAATACAGGTCCGAATGGTGGGTGAGCTCGAGGCTCTGGACCTGTTCGGGCGACATGTACGACGGGCTGCCGGCGATACCTTCGATGCGCGATATTTCGGAATCCGCCACCAGGGCGATGCCGAAGTCGATGATGCGCACGTCGGAATCCTGCGTGAGCATGAGATTCGACGGCTTGATGTCGCGATGGATCACGCCGCGCGTGTGCGCGTAGTGCAGCGCCTTGGCGACCTTGAACATGATTTCGACGACGTCGTCGACACGCAGCAGATTGTCGGGGCGGCAATACGCCGACAACGTCCGCGCGCCGTGCACGTGTTCGGTGACGATGTAGCAGCGGCCGTTTTCTTCGCCGGCGTCGTAGATAGGCAGGATGTGCGGATGCTGCAACATGCCGACCATGTGAGCTTCCGACAGGAACATCTTGCGGGCGATCTTGGCCCGCTCGTCGGTCGGATCCTGGTCCATGTTGTAGACCTTGATCGCGACGTCCCGCCCGTAATACGAATCGTGCGAGAGATAGACGGTGCCGGTCGAGCCACGGCCGACCTCATTGATGATTACATATTTGCCGATGCGATCCGGAACGCGGTTCTCCAGGATCTTGGCGGCCTGCGCGTCGGGCCCGGTCTTTGTAGCTTGGAGCGACATCTTTGACGGCGTAAGCATTGCGCCGGCACAAGATTCCCCGTACCGCCGCCTTCCCATTAATTAAGGTGAAGGCAGAATAAGGCCGCCCCGCCACAGGGGCTGTGACCCGCATCGCGGATCACCGGTGGTGTCGAAACGTCCCGGCGCAGTCCTACCGCGCGAAGTGGTCGAAACCGGCGCCCGAGAACTGCATCACACCGCCTCGGGCCAAAACTCTGACGCCATTTCCGGCCACGAGACTGCCGATTCTCGTCACGGGCCCTAATCCTCTGGCTATGGCGTTCGTCATCGCGCCGAGCCGCGCCAGCGGCACGGTGAACAGCAATTCGTAATCGTCGCCGCCAGTGAGCGCGTATTCGCGCGCCGCCTCGCGCCCCACCGCACCTAGCAACGACTCGGATATCGGCAGTGCCGCCGCATCGACTTCCGCGCCGCAACCGCTTGCGGCGCAAAGCTTCTCGAGGTCGCCGCCGAGACCGTCCGATACATCGATACACGCGCTCGCGAGGCCCCGCAGTGCAACACCCACATCGCAGCGTGGCGTCGGGAACAGGAAGCGGTCGCGCAGGATCTGGGCCGACATCGGGTCGGCGACGTGCAGGCGGCCCTGTTCGAGCGCCAGTCCGGCCGCCGCATCCCCCGGCGATCCGGTGATGAATACCGCATCACCGGGCTGGCCGCCCTTGCGTTCCAGTGCCACGCCGATCGGCACGATCCCGATGATCGTCACCGTGATAGTTAGAGGTCCGCGCGTCGTATCGCCACCGACCAGCGCAACACCGTGGCGGCGGCACAGATCGCCCGCGGCGCGCGCGAATTGCGCCAGCCATTCTTCATCCGGTCGCGGCAGGCTCAGCGCGAGCAGGGCCCAGGCGGGTTCGGCGCCCATCGCCGCGATGTCGGAAAGGTTCACCGCGAATGCGCGGTGGCCGATCGAGATCGCCGGCGAGCCCGGCGGAAAGTGCACACCCTCGACCAAGCTGTCGGTGACCGCCACCAACTCGCGCGACGCGGGCGGCATCAACACCGCGCCGTCATCACCCACGCCGATGCGCACGTCGGCGCGCTGCGCGCCGAGCCGTGCGAAGTATTTACCGATCAGTTCGAATTCTGACTGGGCCACGATTTCTCACGGACGGCGCCGCCTCGGCGACGTTTAAGTGTGGCGCGCAGCGCCTGGCAAGGGCAGCGCCTGGCAATACTGTCTAGTGTTCGTGCGGACGCAGCTCTTTGGCTGCGGCGTCCAGCACCGCGTTGACGAACTTGTGACTGTCGGTGGCACCGAAGCGCTTCGCGAGGCCCACGGCTTCGTTGATCACCACTCGATAGGGAACGTCGGGCGCTGACCTGAGCTCATGCGCGCCCACCCACAAAACCGCGCGCTCCACCGGATCGAGTTCGGTGGGCTTGCGATCCATCCACGAGGCCAGCGCCGCATCGAGCGCCTCGCTGCCGCCGCAGATCTCGGTGACCAGCTGGTTGAAGTAGGCACGATCGGCCTTGTGCATGTCTTCGTCGACGGCGAATTCGTTGACCACGTCCTGCCAGGGAGTGGCGTTGAGCTGCCAGCGATACAGCGCCTGCATCGCAAGCTTGCGCGCCACGGCGCGGCGCATCGACGCGGGACTGATGCCACTGCCCCGTGCCATCAGCGCCGCCCCTTTCTGGATTTCGCCTTGGCTCGCCTGGACTTCGATTTCTTCCTCGCCGCCGGCGCGGCTGCGGCGCGCGATCGCCACGCGTCGAAGGGCGCGAGTAGTTCGATCATCTCGAGCGCCGCTTCGAGCGACTCGCCGCCCTTGTTCATGCGGCCGACGGCGGCGCGTTCTTCGGCCTGCGCCTGCGTCTCGGTGGTCAGCACGCCGAAAATCACCGGCACGCCGGTTGCGAGCCCCGCGTCCATCAACCCGCGCGCGCATTCACCCGCGACGTATTCAAAATGCGGCGTGTCGCCACGGATCACGCTGCCGAGCGCGATCACCGCCTGGTATGCGCCGCTGGCCGCGAACTTGAGCGCCGCGAGCGGCAGCTCGAACGCGCCCGGCACGCGCTCCACGATGAGATTTGCATCGTCGCCACCGTGTTTGCGCCAGGCACGCGTTGCGCCGTCGATGAGCTGGTCGACCAGCTGCGCGTTGAAACGCGCGGCCACGATGGCGATGCGCCACGGACTGGCGTCGAAGCTCTGTTGTGAGGTCTGTGAACCGGTCATGGGCGCGGGAGTATACGCGGTAGGCGATGGATCATTCGGCAACGTAGCCGGTGATCTCGAGGCCGAATGCCGCGAGGCCCTGCAGCTGCTTCGGCGTCGACAAGACCTGCATTCTCGTCACGCCGAGATCCTTGAGGATCTGCGCGCCAATGCCGTAAGTACGCAGCACTTGCGGCGCAACCTGGGCGCTGGCGCCGGATTCCGGCCGCGCGCCGAGCGCGCTCACCGCATCGGCCAGCTCGCGCGGCGTCGTATGGTCGCGCAGCACGATGACGATACCGGTGCCGACCTCGGCGATGCGTTTCATCGCATCGCGCAGCGTCCATGTGCGGCCGACGCCACGCACCCCCACCAGATCCGACAGGGTGTCGATCGGATGCACGCGCACCAGCGGCGAGCGGGTGGTCTCGATCGAGCCGCGCACCAGCGCCAGGTGCACGTCGCGATGCACGTGGTCTTCGTAGGCTAACAACTTGAACGCGCCGAACTCGGTCTCCACCTGTCGCTCGGCTATACGCTCGATCGATCGTTCGCGCTGCAGGCGATACCGGATGAGGTCGGCGATGGTGCCGATCTTGAGCTTGTGCTGCGCGGCGAAGGATTCGAGGTCGGGCCGGCGCGCCATCGTGCCGTCGTCGTTCATGATTTCGACGATGACGGACGAGGCGGCGAGACCGGCGAGCCGCGCCAGGTCACAGCCTGCTTCGGTATGTCCGGCGCGCGTGAGCACGCCGCCGGGCTGCGCCATCACCGGGAAGATGTGTCCCGGCTGGCGCAGATCTTCGGGACGCGCATTCGGTTTGACCGCCGAGAGCACCGTGTGCGCGCGATCGTGCGCGGAAATGCCGGTCGTCACGCCCTCGGCCGCTTCGATCGACAAAGTGAAGTTGGTGCGATGCTCACGATGCGTCTCGCTCACCATCAAAGGCAGGCGCAGCTGACGGCAACGTTCGGCGGTCAGTGTCAGACAGATGAGGCCGCGCCCGAAGCGCGCCATGAAGTTGATGTCTTCGGGCCGCACCTTTTCGGCGGCCATGATGAGATCGCCTTCGTTTTCACGGTCTTCGTCGTCCATGATGACGACCATGCGCCCGGCGGCGAGGTCGGCCAGGATTTCTTCGATGGTGTTCAGTGGCTTCAAGCGGGCTCCGTATTCAGACGCTCTACGTAGCGCGCCAGCAGATCGATTTCGAGATTCAGGTGCGCGCCGGGTTTCAGATCACCGAGCGTGGTCACTTGGAGTGTGTGCGGGATCAGGTTGATCGAAAAATTTGCGCCCTGCACTTCATTGACCGTGAGGCTCACGCCATCGAGCGTCACTGAACCCTTGCGCGCGATGTATCGCGCCAGCGGTTGCGGAGCCGCCAGCTCTACTCGCAGCGAACGCGCATCCATGGAAGCGGTTAGCACCGTCGCCAGACCATCGACGTGGCCCGAAACCCAATGGCCGCCGAGACTGTCGCCGGCGCGCAAGGACGCTTCGAGATTCACGCGCGCACCGGCCGCCTTGCCGCCGAGCGTGGTCACGCGCAGGGTTTCGCCGGACACGTCGGCGACAAACACATCATCGCCGAGTTCGGCGACGGTCAGACAGACGCCATCCACCGAGATGCTGGCGCCGAGCGCCAGGCGATCGCGCGCGATCTGGCCGAAAGACACCTCGACGCGGCGATCGGAGGCCCCGGCCGCGCCCTCTTTGGGCGTGCTGCGCCGGATCTCGCCGATCTCTTGCACGATGCCTGTGAACATCTGGATCCTGATTCCTATTTCTTCTCGCCGGCTTTCGCGAGCGGCCGCAAACGCAGCCGCAGATCCGGCCCGACCACCTGCGTCTCGAACAAATCGAACTGCAGTGCCGCGTCGAGCTTCGTGAGCCGCGCCAGCGTCGCCAGAGGTTTCGCATCGCGTCCCAAAAGCTTGGGCGCCAGATAAACCACCCACTCGTCGACCAGGCCCGCCGACAACAGGGCCCCCGACAGCCGCGGACCCGCCTCCACCAGCACGTCGTTGATCTCGAGTTCCGCCAGGCGCGCGAACACCCTGGCGAGATCGAGCTGACTACGCGTGGCGCGCAGCCGTTCGACGTTCGCCGCGCCTAACTTCTCGCCCTCGGCCGCCGCCCGCCGAGTCTTGGTGGCTGCCGCGAACACCAGCGCTTCGCCCGGCGCGGCCAGGATTTTCGCGGTCGGCCGGACGCGCCGGCGGCGATCGAGCACCACGCGCAATGGCTGACGTTCGACGGTATCGAGCCGCACGTCGAGACGCGGATCGTCCGCCAGCACGGTCGACGCGCTGGTCAAGGTTGCGCCGGACAAGGCGCGCCAATGCTGCACGTCCAGGCGCGCAGGCTCGCTCGTGATCCACTTGCTAGCGCCATTGGCGAGCGCGGTGCGGCCATCGAGGCTGGCCGCGGATTTCAAGCGCACGAACGGCCGCCCATGACGCATGCGCATCAGGAAACCGGCATTGAGTTCCTCGGCTTCGGCGGCCAGCAGACCAGACTGCACGGCAATGCCGGCTTCCTTGAGCCGCTTCCCGCCGGCACCACTCACGCGTGGATTCGGATCACCAATGGCATAGACGACCCGCCGCACACCGGCCGCCAGCAACACATCCACGCACGGTGGCGTGCGGCCGTGATGACTACAGGGTTCGAGCGTCACGTAGGCGGTCGCCCCGCGCGCGCGATCGCCGGCAGCGCGAATCGCGATCGGTTCGGCATGCGCTTCGCCAGCGCGTTCGTGCCAGCCCTCGCCGACGATCTCCTCGTCGCGCGCCAGCACCGCGCCGACGCGCGGATTCGGCTGCGTGGTGTACAGGCCGCGCGCGGCCAGCTCCAATGCGCGGCGCATCGCCGCCTCATCGAACGCGCTGAATTTACTCATGCGCTTTTCCCTTTTTCGACTTCAATGCTGTTTCGCCGGGCAACAACGACAACTGGCCTTCGCCCGGCGTCTTGCCGCGCCGGTGCCGCAGTCTATCTACTTCGTCGCGGAATGCCTCGACGTCCTGGAAATGCCGGTACACCGAGGCATAACGCACGTAGGCGACTTCATCGAGTTTGTGCAGCTCTTCCATGACGACCTCGCCGATCTGCCGCGACGTGACTTCGCGCTCGCCCAGGCTGCGCAGCTTGCGCGTGATGTGGCCGACGGCCTCTTCGATCGATTCGCGCGACACCGGGCGTTTTTCCAACGCCTTGTGCAGGCCATTACGCAGCTTGTTCTCGTCGAACGGCACGCGGCTCTGGTCGTTCTTGACGACCAGCGGCATCACGAGCTCGGCGGTCTCGAAAGTCGTGAACCGTTCACCGCAGGCCAGGCACTCGCGCCGCCTTCGGATCTGCGTACCTTCCGCGGCTAGCCGCGAGTCGTTGACCTTGGTGTCGTCATGCGCACAGAAAGGACAGTGCATGGCACGTCCCTAATATTCTTTACGGGCCATACACCGGGTATCGCCGGCACAACTCCGACGCCGCCGCGCGCGCCTTCTCGATGGCGGCGTCGCTGCCGTTGGCATCGAGCACGTCGGCGACCAGATCGGCGATCTGCTCGAACTCGGGCTCCTTGAATCCGCGCGTGGTGCCGGCGGGCGATCCGATACGAATGCCGCTGGTGACCATCGGCGGACGCGGGTCGTTGGGCACCGCGTTTTTGTTGACGGTGATGTGTGCCTTGCCGAGTGCGGCGTCGGCTTCTTTGCCGTTGATCTGTTTGTCGGACAGATCGAGCAGGAACAGATGATTGTCGGTCCCGCCCGAAACGATCTTGTAGTTACGCTTCTGCAGGCGCGTGGCCGTGGCACGGGCGTTCGCGACGACCTGCTTCTGATATTCCTTGAACTCGGGCTGCAACGCTTCGAGGAACGCCACCGCCTTGGCGGCGATGACGTGCATCAGCGGGCCACCTTGCGTTCCAGGGAACACCAGCGAGTTGAGTTTCTTGGTGATCGCATCGTTGGCGCGCGCCAGGATCAAACCACCGCGCGGGCCGCGCAGCGTCTTGTGAGTGGTCGTGGTGACGACGTCGGCGTACGGAATCGGATCCGGGTACAGCCCCGCGGCCACCAGGCCCGCGACATGCGCCATGTCGACGAACAGATAGGCGCCGACCGAATCGGCGATCTCGCGGAATTTCTTGAAGTCGAGGTAACGCGAGTAGGCGGAGAAACCCGCGATTATCATTTTGGGTTTTTCCGCCAGCGCCTGCGCGGCGAGTGCGTCGTAATCGATCTCGCCGTTGTCGGCGCGGATGCCGTACTGCACGGCGCGGAAGAGCTTCCCGGAGAAATTCACTTTGGCGCCGTGAGTCAGATGGCCGCCGTGATCGAGGCTCATGCCGAGGATCGTGTCGCCCGGGGCGATCAGCGCGAGATAGGCCGCGGCGTTGGCCTGTGACCCTGAGTGCGGCTGCACGTTGGCGTAGTCGGCGCCGAAGAGTTTCTTGGCGCGGTCGATGGCGAGTTGCTCGGCGATATCGACGAACTCGCAACCGCCGTAGTAACGCTTGCCCGGATAACCTTCGGCGTACTTGTTGGTGAGCACCGAACCTTGTGCCTCGAGTACGCGCGGGCTGACGTAGTTTTCAGAGGCGATCAGCTCGATGTGATCTTCCTGGCGCTGCCGCTCGTTCTTCAGGGCGGTCTCGAGCTCGGGGTCAAAGCCACCGATGGTCATCGCGGTACGAAACATTGCTTGGGCCTCACGGGACGGGCTTCCGGGGGCCGCGAATTGTACTGGATATGCCCAGTTTTCTGGCGAAAACAGACTATTAGTTGTGTTTATCGAGGGGACCCGGGGCATCGACGAATCCCTGCACGACCCCCGTCCATGCCTTGGCCAGGTTGATGCGGTTGTAGCCGCCACCGCCGGTACCGAGCACCCGGCCGTGGCCCAGTTCCTCGGCCAGAACCGCCAGGTCGCGCGCCGCGCGCTGATGGGATTCGGCGGTGAAACGCAGGTGGGTTATCGGGTCACCCCCGATGCTGTCCGCACCCGCCTGGAGAATGATGAACTCGGGCTGATACTTGCGCAGGTGGGCCAGCACGCGCGGCCACTCCGCCTCGAACACCGCGTCGTCCGCGCCGGGGGGAACCGGGATGTTGAGCTTGGCACCGGCCGCCGCGCCGCGACCAATCTCGTCTTCGCGGCCGGTGCCTGGATAGAGGTACTGCCCGTCTTCATGGATGTCCGCGAAGATCAGATCCGGATCGTCGTCGAAGCCGTAGTACACGCCGTCGCCGTGATGTGCATCGATATCCACGTAAGCAATGCGTTTAACACCTTGCCGGCGCAGCATTTCGATGGTCACGCCGCAGTCGTTGAAGACACAGAAACCGGCCGCGCCGCCGCGGGTCGCGTGATGTAAACCCGCGATGGGAACAAACGCGCGCCGCGCCTTGCCAGCCATGATCTGCTCGGCCGCGAGCAGCGTCGCCCCGACCACGTCGGCCGCGGCTTCATACACGCCGCGAAACGCGGGCGTATCGCCGGCATCGAGAAACCCCTCGCCGGTGCGCGAACGCTCGGCCACGAGGTCGAGGTACTCGGGCGTGTGAAAAGATTGCAACTCCGCGCGGGTGGCGGCGCGCGTTTCCATGATGCGAACGCGCTTGTCCAGACCGCGCGCGGAGAATTCCGCGTAAAACGCAGCGTGCCGGTCGGAGCCGAAAGGATGGCCGTCGGGGAAACCATAACGGGCCAGGCGCTCGCCGGCGATCACCAGCACGGACTTGGCCACGACCGATGACGCTGCTGTAGACAGAGGTTCCTCTCCCCCACGAAACCTGACCGTTCGAAGCGCAGCAAACCTAGCACAGCGCGCCGCTGCCGGAGGTAGAATTCGCGCCCGTTTCTGTCCCGAAAACCACTGAAATACATGGCTCAATACATCTACACGATGAACCGGGTCGGCAAGGTCGTGCCGCCCAAGCGCGTCATCCTGCGCGACATCAGTCTCTCGTTTTTCCCCGGCGCCAAGATCGGCGTGCTTGGCCTCAACGGCTCGGGCAAATCCACGCTGCTCAAGATCATGGGCGGCATCGACACCAATTTTGAAGGTGAAGCGCGCGCGCAGGCCGGCATCAAGGTCGGTTATCTGCCGCAGGAGCCCGAGCTCGATCCTAACAAGGACGTGCGCAGCGTCGTGATGGAGGGCCTTGGCGGAGCGTTCGCGCAGGTCGCGCGTTTCAACGAGATCTCCGACCGGTTCGCCGAACCCATGGACGACGAGGAGATGAACAAGCTCCTCGAAGAGCAGGCCAAGCTGCAGGACGCCATCGACGCGGTCGGCGGCTGGGAACTCGAACGCAAGCTCGAGATCGCCGCGGACGCGCTGCGCCTGCCGCCGTGGGACGCGATCATCAACAAGTTGTCAGGCGGTGAAAAACGCCGCGTGGCGCTGTGCCGCCTGCTGCTGTCGGCGCCCGACATGTTGCTGCTGGACGAACCCACCAACCATCTCGATGCGGAATCGATCGCGTGGCTCGAGAAATATCTCGAGGCCTATCCATCCACCGTGATCGCGGTGACCCACGATCGCTACTTCCTCGACAACGTCGCCGAGTGGATTCTCGAACTCGACCGCGGCCACGGCATTCCGTATCAGGGCAACTACTCCACCTGGCTCGAACAGAAAGGCGCACGCCTCGCCGCGGAAGAGCGCACCAACGAGGGGCTGCGCAAGCAACTCGCGACCGAACTCGAATGGGTGCGCACGAGCCCGAAAGGCCGGCGCGCGAAGAACAAGTCGCGCGTCGCGCGCTACGAGGAACTCGCCTCGCGCGAATTCCAGGAACGCAACGAGACCAATGAGATCTACATTCCGCCTGGCGATCGCCTCGGCGACCTGGTCATCGAAGCGAAAAATCTGCGCAAGTCGTACGGCGATCGTTTGCTCATCGACAATCTCAACTTCAATCTACCCGCCGGCGGCATCGTCGGCATCATCGGTCCGAACGGCGCCGGCAAGACCACCCTGTTCCGCATGATGTCGGGCCTCGAAAAGCCGGACTCGGGCGAGCTGCGCATGGGTCCGTCGGTAAAACTCGCCTACGTCGACCAGAGCCGTCAGTCACTCAACGACAAGAAAACGGTGTGGGAAGAAATCTCGGGCGGCCTCGACATGATCAAGGTCGGCAATTACGAAACTCCCTCGCGGGGTTATGTCGGACGCTTCAACTTCAAGGGCACGGGCCAGCAACAGATGATCGGCGAGTTGTCGGGTGGTGAACGCAACCGCGTCCATCTCGCCAAGGTGCTCAAGTCCGGCGGCAACGTGCTGATGCTCGACGAGCCCACCAACGACCTCGACGTCGAAACATTGCGCGCGCTGGAAGAGGCCCTGCTGGCCTATCCAGGTTGCGCAGTTGTCATATCGCACGATCGCTGGTTCCTCGATCGCATCGCCACCCACATCCTCGCGTTCGAAGGCAACTCCGAGGTGGTATGGTTCGAGGGCAACTTCCAGGATTACATGGAAGATCTGAAGCGGCGCAAAGGCGAAGAAGCCACTCAACCTCACAGGATCAAGTACAAGCCGCTCACTAGATAGGGATACCGCGATGGCAGTGCAGGTGTTCATCGACTCGACGGGCGTCATGTACTTCGGTGACGAGCGCGAGACCGCGCGTAATTGCCCGCACTGCCATGCGTTCTCGCGGATGAGCCCGACGGCGCTGCCAACGTTCGACGAGTTGCTGCTGCAAAAGCCGCGCTCCATCGGTCTCGTGCTCCGCTGCCACGCCTGCAACGCGCCGGTGTTCCTGCGTTACGCCACCCGCGCGTACGCCAGCAATCGCGTCGAATTATCGCCGCAGGCTTTTGACGTCGAACGCCCGGTCGAAAAATTCGCGTTCAACTACGTGCCCGAAGACGTGGAGACGTTCTTCCGCGAGGCGCTGATCTGTTATTCGCACAATCAGTTCCAGGCGTTCGCGTCCATGTGCCGGCGCACCGCGGCGGTCAGCTTCGCGGATCTCGGCAACTCCACCAAGCTGCGGCTGTTCGATTCGCTCTCCGATGTGCGCGAGATGGCGGACATCGAAGAGGAAACCTTCGCGGTCGTCATGCGCATCATCTTTGCCGGCAGTGCCGATCCGGTGGTCGACCTGCCCTTCATCAACACCTATCAGGCCGCGGTGTTGCTGGAGGTCATGAAGGATTTCCTCTACCAGGCGTATGTGCGCAAGGGCCGCCTGCAACACGCGATGAAGGTGCGCCGGTTCTTCGTGCAGGAAAATGCGGCGCGCAGCGTAGGCCGCGACGACTGACCTTCACGGGGCGGCGGTGGCGACTCTCTCGTCGGGAGGCGGCACAGGTCCGAACATGCGGTCGGCGAGGATGCCCGGCTCGGTCTGCGACCGTATTCCCGTCTCGAAATATTCCACGACGCGCGGTCGCAGGCGCAATTTCTGCCGCTCCCAGAACATCACGTTTCCGAGCCGCTGGTCCGGCGTGAAGCGTCGATGAAGCTCGCGTTTGAGCACGAAGTAGCGCTCGATTTGCGCCACCGTGAGGCCGCGTGAAATCAGCGCCACGCGCTGCTCGCGTGCGACGATCGTTCCGGCCATGAGGAGTTCGGGCGTGCGGATGTCGAGCCATTGGAGGGCGACCTGCAAGGAAGGATTGCGCGTAACCGGCGTGGCGCGGATCGGCGCCGAGCCGGCAGCTTCCAGCGCGCGGGCCACGAACTCGACGCAGTAATATTTCGACGAGTCGCGCGCATCGTAGCGGCCGTCGAAGGGAACACGTTCGCGCCAGCGTGTGGCGGCGAATTCCACCAGCACGCGACGATCGACGCCCGCCGGCGGGTCGTAGATGGCGAAGATGCCTCCGCGCGCGAGAAACCGGTCGAGTGTCACGCGCTGCACACCGCCACCGACGTGTGCGTTGGGACGTGCCCACGGCATCGGCAGCAAAGCGCCCATCGCCTCGTATACGTATGGCCTGCCCGATTCGATCGCGATCACGCCGATATGTAGATAGGGCGTGAAGTCCGCGGTGCTGAGCGCCAGGAACAGGCTGGTGGCGCCGGTATGTTCGGTGACGATGATCTGGCCGCTTTCGATCGGCAGGCCGTGCCATGACTGGCCCGCCCAAGCGGCCGCCGGCGCTGCTGCGACCTGGAACGCGCGGTATCCGGCGGGATCGAAACTCGCGCAACCGGCCAGCAGCAGCGCCGCCGACCAGATCAGCGTGCAACAGCGGGCGCGCATGACGCGGCGCTCCCGAAGTTATCGGGCGCGTGAACTTCCGGGCACGAAAGTTCGCGCTCGAGGGCCGGCGGCAGGTTGATACAGCCGCCGACCCAGGTGATCACTGCCATTACCAGCAGCCTGCGAGTGCGATACGTCATCGTTTGACCGCGCAGTTGCGCCGACTCAGGAACCCGTCGGTGTATAGGTCGGCTCGCCTTCCGCCTCGTCTTCCGAGTCCTCGCAAATGCCCCATGCCGCTAAACACGCACCACCCAGCAGCGCACCGACGATCGCCGCCGCCGTCCAACCCGGATGTTCCCTCGCGAACCCGCGGAACGCACCACTCGAATCTCCGCTGGAGTCCGCATCGGCGCCGTCTTCCTCGCCGAGCGACAACAAGGGGATGCCACCGAAGCCGAGCGTGTGTGTCCCGCCGAACGAGTAACGCGCATCGACGAGCGCAAACGAGCGCCCATCGAAAGGCGACGACTGTTGCAGTCGCAGACCAAATGCCAACGGCGCCGGCGCGCGATTGCCGGTCCCGCCGAAGGACTTGCTGAAATACAGCATCAGTGCCTTCTCGCGCGGCGGCTCCGCGGCCGCCACGGAAGCCGCCGCCAGCAGTGCGCTCACGATCAATACAACTCTTGCTTTCATTGGATTCCTCTCTTGAATGTTGTTTGTCAGTTCCATGCCCGCAGCGACGCGTTCGGGATCGGCCCGAACACGCGACACAGATGCATCAGACTGTTGTTGGAGGCCAGCGCGACTGCCCCACGAACTGCTCCAACACCTTGGGCGCCTTCGGATCGATCGTGAGATTGCGGTTGCCGCGCCAGACCTTCAGGGGTTCGTCCAGCCAGACATCGCAAGCGCGGGCGCCGTGGGTGGCGCACAACCACAGGGCCGCCAGCCAGACGCAGCTCCGGCCTTTGAAATTCGTCTTCAAATCAGGTCTCCCTATCGAGTGACTTTCTGGATCACTCCGGGATACGCAAAACGAAGGAAAATCCGGCCATTCGCTGGTTGCCGGGGCGCCGCAGCCGGTAAAGTCGGCGACGTATGGCACCCGCGGCGTCAAGCCTGACCGACCTCATCCATCGCGCCCAACGCGGCGACACTAATGCGGTCGATGTGCTTTTCGAGTGTGTCTATCAAGAGCTGCGCCGCATGGCACGGGCGCGCTTGCGCAAACATCAACGCAACACGTTGCTGGACACCACCGAACTCGTGCACGAGTCGTACATGCGGTTCGTGCAGGCAGGCCAACTCAAGCTCGAAGACCGCGTCCACTTCATGGGTTACGCCGGCAAGATCATGCGCTCGGTGATCGTCGACACCGTGCGCGAACGCCTGGCGCAGCGGCGCGGCGGCAAACAACCCGCCGTCACGCTCGACAGTCAGTTCGCCGCGCCAGGCAGCGATGCCATGGCACAGGTCCTTGAAGTACACGCCGCTCTCGATGGACTCGCACAACACGATCCCCGCCTGGTGCAGGTGGTCGAGTTGCGTTACTTCGCGGGCATGACCGACTTGCAGGTCGCCGAGGCCCTCGGGGTGGGCGAGCGCACCGTACGGCGCGATTGGGAAAAAGCGCGCTTGCTGCTGGCGGAGAAGTTGTTGTGAACGAAACGGATTCGAAACCTGGCTTGAGCCAGTTGCTCGACGCCGCGCTGGACCTGCCGCCTGCGCGGCGAAACGACTGGATCGACGGGCTCCATGCACAGCACGATGCGCTGAAACCGCGTTTGCGCGCCTTGCTGGCGCGCGCCGCCTTTGTGGAATCACGCGACTTCCTCGGCAGCCTCCCGGATTTCGGTGACACGGAAATCCCCGGCTTGGGCGGTTCTTTTTCAGGCGAGGCAGCCGGTGATCGCGTCGGGCCCTATCAACTTCAAAGGCAGCTGGGCGCCGGCGGCATGGGGACCGTGTGGCTCGCGACGCGCGCCGACGGAATGTTCGAACGCAACATCGCGCTCAAGCTGCCACACCGGGGCATGTTCGGCGCAGATCTCGCCGAACGCATGGCGCGTGAACGCGGCATCCTCGCCGGGCTCGATCATCCGCACATCGCCCGGCTGTACGACGCCGGCCTCACGACGGAAGGCCAGCCCTATCTGGCGCTCGAATACGTCGAAGGCGTGGCGATCGACGAATACTGTCGGCGGAACAACTGCGCGCTGCGCGAACGCCTGAACCTGTTCCTGCAGGTCGCGGACGCGGTGGCCAGCGCGCACGCGCGGCTCGTCGTGCATCGCGACCTCAAGCCCGCGAACATCCTCGTGGGCAACGACGGGCAGGCACGGCTGCTGGATTTCGGCATCGCCAAACTACTCGATACGCCGTCCGCCGCCGAAGTCCCGCTCACCCAGCTGTCGGTGCATGCGATGACGCCGGACTACGCCTCCCCGGAACAGATTCTGGGCCAGCCGGTGACCATCGCCTCCGACGTGTATTCGCTCGGCGTGGTGCTCTACGAGTTGCTCGCCGGCGTGCGGCCCTACCGGCTGCGCCGCGACACCCGCGGCGCGCTCGAGGACGCGATTTTGCAAAGCATGCCGCGCCGGCCGAGCGAGGCGTGCTCGCAGGGCCGCGCGCTGCGCGGTGACCTCGACACCATCGTGCTCAAGGCGCTGCATAAACAACCCGACGAGCGTTATGCCACGGTGAATGCGTTCGCGGACGACCTGCGTCGCCACCAGCAGGGCCGGCCGGTGCTCGCCCGGCCTGACAGCGCCTGGTACCGGAGCTCGCGTTTCGTGCGGCGCAATCGCCTGGGAGTCGCGGCCGCGGGCAGTGTCGTGCTCGCGCTCGCCGCCGCCGCCGTGGTCGCAAGCCTGGGACTGGTACAGGCGCGAGCCGCGGAACGGCGCGCTCGCGCTGAGGCGGAGACCACGCGCCATGTCTCGCGGTTCATGGTCGATCTGTTCAACGTGTCCGACCCCGGCGAGGCGCGCGGCAACTCGATCACCGCACGCGAGATCCTCGACAAGGCATCGACGCGAGTCACCACCGGCCTCACGCTGGCGCCGCAGGTTCGCGCGGAGCTGTTGTCGACGATGGCGGACGTGTACGCCAAGCTCGGTCTCTACGGCAGTGCGCTCGAGTTGAGCCAACCTGCCCTCGCGCTGCGCCGTACCCAATCGCCGGGCTCCGTCGACCTCGCCGACGGCTTCGACCAGGTGGGCGAGATCCTCATGCTGCTTCGTCGCAGCAAGGAGGCAATTCCCCTGCACCAGCAGGCGCTCGAATTGCGCCGCGTGCTCGAACCCGTCGACCACGCTGCGATCGCGAAAACTTTGCAACACCTGGCGGTCAGTCACTACGTGGATGGCGACTTCAAGGGGACGATGCCGTTGCTGATCGAATCGCGCGACGAGTTGCGCAAGGCCGCCGATCCGTCGTCGCAGCAGTTGGGCGAGTTGCTCAAATACACCGCCAGCATTCAGCAGGAACAAGGCGATCTTGCGACAGCGATCGAGACGTTTCGCGAGGCGCTGGCGCTGTTGCGCGGCGCGCTCGGTGACGATCACCCGAAGGTCGCCGGCGCGCTCGGCGACCTCGCAATCGCGCTCAAGGAAACACGCAGGTACGAGGAAGCCGAAAAGGCGTACCTCGATTCCCTGGCCATCCAGCGCAAAGTGTTAGGACCGCGCCACCCCGACGTGGGCAACGCGCTCAACAACCTCTCGGTCATGTACGCGGAGCAGGGGAAATTCGAGCCGGCGCTAGCCGCCGCGCAGGAAGGCAGTGAAATCCTGCGGGCGACGCTCGGCGATGCACACGACACGACCAACATCACGCGCCTCAATCTTGCGCGCGCCCACGCGCAACTGGGACACCTCGGCGTGGCGGAGCAGGAATTGCGCGACATCATCGCGACGCGCCGCCGGACCGGCACCACGGACAACATTTCGTTCGCGGTCACGGTCGATGCGCTCGCCGACGTGCTCAACCGCGAATCCAAGTACGCCGAGGCCCTGCCGCATGCACGCGAGGCGTGCGCCAGCACCGAAAAGGCGATCGGACGCGATCATTGGCGCTGGGCGACCGTGAATCGCACCCTCGGGGTAACACTCATGGGACTCAAACGGTACGCTGAAGCAGAACCGGTACTACTCGACAGTTATGAACTCATGCGAAGCAAACGCGGTGACGGCCACCGCACCACGCTGCTGAACGCGCAACGACTGGTGGAGCTGTACAAGTCGCGTGGTCAGACGACCCGCGCGGCCGAATGGCAGCTGAAGATTGACCGGGCGCATCAGTAGCGGGTCTGAGCCGAACGTCGGCTGCTGGTCAGCCGACCCAGCGCCGCGCGTTGCCGAACATGCGGTACCAGCCGGAGTACTCACCCGCACCGTCCGGCCGCCAGGAATTCTGCGCGTAGCGGAAGACCCGCTCGGGATGCGGCATCGTCAAGGTGATGCGCCCATCCTCGTTGCTGATGGCGGCGATACCAAACGGCGAGCCGTTGGGATTCGCCGGATAGTTAGTGGCAACCTGCCGGTTGCCTTCGACGTAACGCGCGGCCACGAGGCCGCCGCCCGCGAAGGCGCGCGCCGCCGCGTCGCTTGCGAATTCCGCGCGGCCTTCACCGTGCGCGACGGCAATCGGCAACATCGAACCGTCCATGCCGGACAGGAAGATCGACGGCGACGGGGTGAGTTCGACCAGCGAGAATCGTCCCTCGAACTGCTCGCCGCGGTTGCGCACGAAGCGCGGCCAGCTCGCGGCGCCCGGCACGATCTCCTTGAGCGCGGCGAACATCTGGCAGCCGTTGCAGACGCCAAGGGAAAAAGTATCGAGGCGCTCGAAGAACTTCTGGAATTCATCGCGCGTGCGCGGGTGGTACAGGATGGACTTGGCCCAGCCTTCACCCGCACCGAGAACGTCGCCGTACGAAAATCCGCCGCAGGCCACGAGCCCGCGGAAATCGGCCAGCTTCACGCGGCCAGAAAGAATGTCGCTCATGTGAACGTCGTGGGCTTCGAAGCCGACGCGCTCGAACACCGCACCCATCTCCACCTGGCTGTTGACACCCTGCTCGCGCAACACGGCGACGCGCGGCCGCTTCGAGTTCACGTACGGCGCCGACACGTCTTCATCGGGATCGAAAGTCAACGCGACGTTCAGCCCGGGACTGCCCGTATCGCAGGCCGCGCTGAATTCCTCACGCGCGCAACCAGGCTCATCTCGAAGTTCGCGCATGCGGAAGGAAGTTTCCGACCAGGCGCGGCGCAGGTCTTCCCACGATTCGTCGACGCGGCGGGTCGCAGCTTCGATACGCACACGCATCTGTCGCGTTGGACCGCCGAGCGCATGGGTGAGCTCGCCGAGGCCGTGCCGTACGAACACCGATTGTGCCGCCGCGGCATGCTCCACCTTCACCTGCAACACGACACCGAGCTCTTCGCTGAACAACGCTCCGGCCGCGCCATTGGCGCCGGCGGGTAGTTTGACGTCCAGGCCGCAGTGACCGGCGAACGCCATCTCGACGAGTGTGGCGAATACACCGCCGTCGGAACGATCGTGGTACGCCAGCACCAGGTTCTGCCCGCGCAATTCAGCCAGTGCCGCGGTGAGTTGCGTCAGCAAAGCGGGCTCGGCGAGGTCAGGCGGTGTCGCGCCGAGTTCGCCGAACACCTGCGCGAGCGACGATGCGCCCAGGCGATTCGCGCCTTTGCCGAGATCGACCAGCAACAGGACCGTCGCGCCCATGTCCGTACGCAGCTGTGGCGTCCAGGTCTTGCGCACGTCGCCCACGGGCGCAAAGGCGGAAATGATGAGCGACACCGGCGCAACGACGGACTTGCGGCCCGCGCCCTCGCCCCACACGGTTTTCATCGACAGGGAATCCTTGCCGACGGGAATGGCGATCCCGAGAGCCGGACAGAGTTCTTCGCCGATGGCGTGCACGGTGGCGTACAGGGCCGCGTCCTCACCCGGTTCGCCACAAGCCGCCATCCAGTTGGCGGAGAGTTTCACATCCGACAACGAGGCAATATCGGCGGCGAGAATATTGGTCAGCGCCTCGCCTACCGCGAGCCTTCCGGATGCCGGCGCGTCGAGCACGGCGACCGGAGTGCGCTCGCCCATCGCCATCGCCTCACCGGCGTGACCGAAGTAGTCGGCGATCGTGACGGCGACGTCGGCCACCGGCACCTGCCAGGGGCCGACCATCTGGTCGCGGCTGATCATGCCGCCAACCGTGCGGTCGCCGATCGAAATGAGAAACGTCTTGTCGGCGACGGCCGGGAATCGCAGCAGGCGATAAGCCGCAGCGCGAATATCGTCGACTGCGAACGGCAGCGAAGCTGGCCGCGCCGTACGCACGTCGCGCAACATCTTCGGCGCCTTGCCTAACAACACTTCGAGCGGCAGGTCGACGGGTCTGTTGCCGTTTTTCTGGTCCTCGAGCACCAGCACGCCGCTATCGTCGATCTCGCCGAGCATGGCGAACGGACAACGCTCGCGCCGCGCGATCGCGGCGAAATCTTCGAGCTTGCCGGCATCGACGATCACGACGTACCGTTCCTGCGACTCGTTGCACCACAATTCCATGGGCGACATGCCCGGCTCATCGTTCGGGATCGCGGCGAGATCTATCACCGCGCCGCGGCCGGGTGTGTGCGCGACCGCCTCGGGTACGGCGTTCGACAACCCACCCGCGCCCACGTCGTGGATCAGCAGCATCGGGTTGTCGTTCCAGCGCGCGCTGCAGCGGTCGATGACTTCCTGCGCGCGGCGCTGAATTTCCGGATTGCCACGTTGCACCGAGGCGAAATCGAGATCGGCGCTCGACGCTCCGCTGTTCACCGACGAAGCCGCGCCGCCGCCGAGTCCTATCAGCATCGCGGGGCCGCCGAGCACGACGATCTTCGCGCCGACCGGGATCTCGCACTTGTCGACGTGTTTGCGGCGCACGTTGCCGAGGCCGCCCGCGATCATGATGGGTTTGTGATAACCGCGCAAACGCAGCGCCGGGTCGCCGTATGCGGCCTGCTCGAAGCTGCGGAAGTAGCCGCAGATGTTGGGACGGCCGAATTCATTGTTGAACGCGGCGCCGCCGATAGGCCCCTCGAGCATGATGTCGAGCGCCGAGACGATGCGGTCGGGCTTGCCGAGCGGGCTCGCGGAGGCAGAGTTTTCCCACGGCTGCTCGAAGCCGGGAATACGCAGATGCGAGACGGAAAAGCCGGTGAGGCCAGCCTTGGGCTTGGCGCCGCGGCCCGTCGCGCCTTCATCGCGAATCTCGCCGCCCGAACCGGTCGCCGCGCCGGGGAACGGCGAGATGGCGGTCGGGTGATTGTGCGTCTCGACCTTCATGAGAATGTCGATCGGCTCGTCGATCGCACCGTAGATGTCGTTCTGGGGATTCGGGAAGTAACGTTTCCCGATTGGCCCCTCGATGACCGAGGCATTGTCGCGATACGCCGAAAGCACGCCCTTGGGGTGCAGCGCGTGAGTATTACGGATCATCGCGAACAGCGACTTCGGCTGGCGTTCGCCGTCGATGATCCAGTCGGCATTGAAAATCTTATGGCGACAGTGCTCGGAGTTCGCCTGCGCGAACATCATCAGCTCGACGTCGGTCGGGTCGCGCTTCAACGCGGCGAAGTTCTTGACGAGGTAGTCGATCTCGTCGTCCGAGAGCGCGAGCCCGAGTTCGGTATTGGCGACCACGAGTGCATCGCGGCCACGCGCCAGTGAGACCGTGCGCAGCGGCCGGGCCTTCTCTTTCACGAACAACTGTGCGGCCGCGGCGCGTTCGAACAACGCCGTTTCGGTCATGCGATCGAACAGCGGTGTCGCGATGCGCTGCAGTTGCTCGCGCGTGAGAGCACCCGCGACGGTCCAGACGATGCCACGTTCGATGCGGCGCACGGGCTCGAGCCCGCACACCTTCGCGATGTCGGTGGCCTTGCTCGCCCAGGGAGAGATGGTGCCGAAGCGCGGCACGACGACGATCTCGCCGCCGGTCGCGGCCGCGATGCCGTCCTCGCGCGGTCCATAGGTCAGCAGCCGTCCGAGCAACGCGCGTTCGCGCGGGTCGAGATCACGCTCGAGGTCGACGAAGTGGATGAAGCGGGCGCTGATGGCGCCGATGCCGGGATGGAGGGCCTCGAGTGCGGGGCGCAGTTTGGCGATGCGGAAATCGGAAACTGCGAGGGCGCCGGCGAGCTCGATCATGGAGGGCGCGAATTGTAATGGGGACACTCCCCATTTCCTAGGAAATGGGGAGTGTCCCCATTTCTTACTTCTTGGGGCCTGGATCTGCGCCGGCTGGCGTGTACATGGACATCGGAAAGGCCGAGACATTCGACCCTTCGAATGCACTGATCTTGGCCTGCCCCTCTTTCTTCACTTCATCGATCCGCAGGATGGAGTGCATGGGCAACATGGTGCACTTGACCCCGGTGAACTCGGATTTGATGCGTTCTTCGCCCGGGTCCACGACCACGGACGACCGCTCCCCGAACACCAGCTCCTCGACCTCGATGAAGCCGAACAAGCGACCCTGGCCCACTTTGCGGGCATATACCTCGTAAACCTTGCCCTGGTTCACGAACATAATCTTGAAAATGTGACTGGATGCCATCGAACGACTTAAGGGGGCGTTAACCTTTGCCTTCATACACGCATGAGCCGCGGGAAGCTAGGGCTCAGAGGGTACCGATACATGGCGCTCCGGCTACGCGTCATCAGCGATCATCGCCACCGAATGGGCGACAAGAGCACGTTTGTCTTTGGAGTCTCGGGAGGAAGCATAGGACGCTCCGCCGAGAACGACTGGGTGTTGCCTGATGACATGCGATATGTGTCCGGCAGGCATGCACGCATCGTCTATCACAAGAACCGCTTCCTGCTGCAAGACACCAGCAGCAACGGCACCTACATCAACGACCTCGAAAAACCGCTCGGCGGGAGCAACCCGCACGAGTTGAAGTCCGGCGACATCATCCGCATCGGCGAATATCACGTGCAGGTGCAGATCGATTCGGCCACCGATTTCTCGCTCGACGACAGCGCGCTGTACGCCACGCAATCAACGGGTTCGACCAGCAGCCGCCGACGCTCCCCGGCGGGCGATCTCGGCGCATCCCTGCGGCTCGAGAATCTGCTCGAGGCCAGCAACGACACCTCGAGTGATGAGCTCAAGCCGGTCAACGCGTTTGGCCAGGCAGTCTCGGCGCGGACGCGCGCGTTGCATCAGACCCAGGATTTGCACAAGGAACCCTCGACCTCCCCGGAACTCGACGTCGATTCCGAGGCGGTGGCACGGCGCATCGCGCGACTCGCGAAGGCCGCGACCAAACAAGCCAGAGAAAAAGCGCTGCACCAGTCATCGCCCTCCACCGTTCCGCTAACGACGGCGCCTTCCCCGCCGACGCACGACAACACTCCGGGGCTGCAGGCGTTCTGCCGCGGCGCCGGCATCGGCGCCGAGACCCTCCCCGTCGACGCGCACGCGCGCATGCTGCATCTCGCCGGACAATTGCTGCGCGAATCGCTGCTCGGTCTCAAGGAAAGCAATCGCGCGCAGCTCGACCAACGCAACCAGATGCGGGTTACCTACCAGAAGGAGCCGCGCGATCTCAGACCCTCACTCGACCGGCACAGCGTGGATGAATTGATCCAGGAGTTACTCAAGGCGCACGACAGCCGGCGCTTCGATGCGGTTCACTGGCTGCGCGAATCCTTCGCCAACGCGCGCCGTCACGACGATGCGATGATCCAGGCCATGTACGCGGCGTTCATCGACTTCATGGGCCGGCTCGACCCGCGCGACCTGGCCACCCGCTTCGAGCGCAGCGCCCGCCGCAAGACCATGGGCAATTGGGAACTCTACGGCGATTTCTATCGCAGCCTGTGCGAAATGCAGCCCGGCGCGCTGCCCCACATCTTCGTTGAAACCTTCGCGCAGAATTACGAGGCGGCCGCGCGTGAAGGCGACCCCGACCCCTCGCGCAACAGCATCGACGCCGCTTAGCGACGTTGGCCCTGCGGGGCGCTCCCGGCCTTGCCGGGCTTGTTTCCTCCCCACTGCCTGTCGAAACTGGCCGCGCCCATTCGTTTAGGGGATGAACCCGGCACAGCGCCGGTCCAGTTTTGGAGCCCGCGATGAAACAATACCTGCTCAGCGTGTGTTACCCCGCCGGCGGCACACAACCGCCACCGGATGCGCTGCAGAAAATCATGCGTGATGTGAGCGCCGTGCAGAAGGAAATGCAGGCAGCGGGCGCATGGATCTTCAGCGGCGGCCTGCACGCCGCGAACACCGCCACGGTGCTGCGCCAACAGGGCGGCGACATCGTCACCACCGATGGCCCGTTCATCGAGAGCAAGGAGCAGATCGGCGGCATCACGATTCTCAAGGTCGCCGACCTCGATGCCGCGCTCGGCTGGGGCCGCAAACTCGCGCGCGCGATCGGTGTACCGATCGAAGTGCGCCCTTTCATGGAGGGGCACGGCTGAGTCGCGAGATCGAACAGGTTTTCCGCCGCGAGTACGGCCGTGCGGTCGCCGTGCTCGTGCGGTCCCTCGGCGACATCGGGCTCGCCGAAGAGGCCGTGCAGGATGCGTTTCTGACCGCGTTGCTGAGATGGCCCGAGAGTGGCGTGCCGCCCTCCCCCTCGGGCTGGATCATCACGACCGCCCGCAATCGCGCCATCGACCGTCTGCGGCGGGAGGCTTCCCGCGACGAGCGCCAGGCCGCCGCCCTGCAGCTCATGGAAACGAACGTTGGGGAGCACGATGTGCACGACGATCAACTGCGGTTGATATTCACGTGTTGCCATCCGGCGATCGCCACGGAGGCCCAACTCGCGCTCACGCTGAGGTTGTTAGGCGGACTGACGACCGCCGAGATCGCGCGCGCCTTCCTCGTGCCCGAACCCACGATGGCGCAGCGCCTGTCGCGCGCGAAGGCGAAAATCCGCGATGCGGGCATTCCGTACCGCGTGCCCGAGGCGCCCGAATTGCCCGCGCGGCTGCGCGCGGTGCTCGCGGTCGTTTATCTCATCTTCAACGAAGGTTACAGCCCGACCGCGGGGGAAAAACTCATTCGCGCGGAGCTGTGTGATGAGGCGATCCGGTTGGGACGCCTGCTGGTCGAACTCGTGCCACAGGATTCCGAAACGCTGGGCCTGCTTGCGTTGATGCTGCTGGTCGACGCGCGGCGCGCATCGCGTGTGGATGCGGAGGGGGCGTTCGTGCAACTCAAGGCTCAGGATCGCGGCTCGTGGAACCGTGCTCTGATTGAGGAAGGCCAGGCGTTGCTGCGGGTGTGCCTGGAGCGAAATCGGCCGGGGCCCTATCAGTTGCAGGCAGCGATCAACGCGGTGCACAGCGATGCGCGTTCCGTGGATGAAACGGATTGGGCTCAGATCCTGGCGATCCATGATCAATTGATGGCGCTGGCGCCGAGCGCGGTGGTGGCGCTCAACCGCGCGGTGGTTGTGGCGGAGATCGAGGGCGCCGAAGCGGCGTTGAAGTTGGTCGAGGAGTTGGAGTTGCCTGACTATCACCCCTATCACGCGGTGCGGGCGGAATTGTTGAGGCGGGCGGGGCGAGATGCGGATGCGGCAGCGGCGTATCAAGCGGCTATCGAGAAATGCGGGAATGAGAGGCAGCGGGAGTTTTTGGAAAAGCAGTATCGATTGATAGATAGGAACTGAGGGGATAGAGGGGGATCCGAAGAACCCTTCGTATGTGTGGGGTGAGATTGCTCGCGGCTGGGGACAGCCGCTCGTCGATTCATGCACGTGAGTTCGAATCTCACGGTGGATCAGCGTGCGAACAATTGGCGGAGAGGGTGAGATTCGAACTCACGTGCCGGAATTACCCGACCATCCGATTTCGAGTCGGCGCCGTTATGACCACTTCGGTACCTCTCCGCGCGGAAACCTGTTCTTTTGATTAGGGCCGCCCCTTTGGGGGCGCGTATTCTAGCCGAACGATGCTCAGAGCCAAGGGCCCGAAAAAATTGACGAATCGGCGGGCGTTCTTCGGCCTGGGGCTGGCCGCCCTCGGCGCCTCCCTGCCCGTTTCCAGGGCCGCTCCGGCCAGTCCCGCGCCCGCAAAGCCGCTCCCGGCGAAACCCCCCGTCCAGCGGGCACGCCTGCCACGCCGCCTTGCCAGCGATTTTCGCAGCCATATCGAAACCCGGCTGCCACACCTGCAGGCGCCATTCGAAAGCGCGGCCAAGGACACGGGGCTCAACTGGCGCCTGCTCGCGGCCTTGGGTTACCAGGAATCGCGCTGGCGACCCACTGCGGTATCCCCACGCGGGGCGCAGGGCGTAATGATGCTCATGCCGATCACGGCCAGGAAAATGGGCGTGAGCAATGTGTTCTCCCCCGACGAGAACATCATGGGCGGCGCCCGCTACCTCCTTTATATGAAGGGACGGGTCCCCAAACGCATCCACGACCCCGACCGGACCTGGCTCGCCATGGCCGCCTACAACATCGGTATCGGCCATCTCGAAGACGCGCGCGTCGTCACGCAGATGCGCAAGAAGAATCCGGATCGCTGGGCCGACGTACGTGCGAACCTGCCGCGCCTGTCCGACCCGCGCTGGCACAGCCGCGTGAAACACGGCTACGCCAACGGCGCGGAAACGGCGCAGTTTGTCGAGCGCGTATCGCAGTTCGCCGCGCTGCTCGAGTCCGTGCCCGAACGCGGCGGCGGAAAACGCGGCTGACCGGGAGCCCGTTAGAGCGGCTTGATCTTGATGCTGCGGAAGCTCACCGCATCGCCGTGATCCTGCAGCAGGATCCGGCCTTCCGATGCTTCTCCGAAACCCGGCGTCATCTTGAATTTGCCGCTCGCCACGTGGGAGCGGTAGTCGGCCGAGCCGCGCTTGAACTCCAGCACCTTGATGCCGTTCAGCCAGTGTTCGACGCTGCCATCGGCGCGCGCCACGATGCGCGCGTGCTGCCACGCTTCGACCTTGGGCGCGACCCCGACATTCGTCATGAGCTTGGCGCGCGGATAGATATCGTACAGGGAAGCAATCGTGCGATTGCCATCGATGCCGAGCTTCGCATCCGGATGCCGTTCGTCGTCGAGCAGCTGGTATTCGAGACCGAGCGGTGCGCCGCCGGCGTTCGGGTCGTGCGCCGCGGTCAGTAGATAGATAATGCCGCTGTTCGCGCCCGCGGAAATCTTGAAATCCATCTGCAGCTCGAACGCGCCGAATTCCTCTTCGGTCACGATGTCGCCGCCACCGCCCTTCGGCAGCACGGCGAGTTCGCCATTCGCCATGGACCAGCTCTTCGCCGGAAAACCCGCGGCATCGGCGCCGCGCCAGCCGGCGCCGGTCTTGCCATCCCAAAGGAGCCGCCAGCCCTGCGCCTTTTCATCGGCGTCGAGGTTGTTAGGCAGGTTGTTACGGATGAGGATGCCCATCGGCGGCAGCGCTTTCAGATTGCGCGTCTGCACCCGCAGGTTTTTCCACGTGGTGGTGCGTCCGGCGTCTTCGACCTTGTCGATCGAATGCACCTGCAATCCGAAGAAGCCCCTGGGCTTCACGTCGTCGATCACGTCCGCGGCCGGCGCGCCGTTGATCCACACGCGCAGGCGCGGCCCGATGGCCTCGACGCGGTAGTGGTTCCACTCGCCGAACTTGTAGAGCAGTTTCGACGGCGGATTCATCTCGCCGGTGTAGAACCAGCCGCGCTGCGCTTCCTCGTAGATGCCGCCACTCCAGGCACGCTCGGAGGGGTCGATGTCGGTCTGGTATCCGTGCACACGGCCGTTCTCGAAATCCGGCGTGCTCAACGAGCGGAACTGAACGCCCGAGTTCGTCGGCCCGACGTCCTGGCGCACGTCGAATTCGAGGATGAAGTCGGTGTAGTCCTTGTTCGTGACGAGGAAGCTGTTCGACACCCCCGGCCGGGACGACCCGACGATGGCGCCGTCGATCACCTTGTAATCCGCGCCACCACCGAGCACTTTCCAGCCCTTGAGCGTCTTGCCATCGAAGATCGGTGTGCCCGCGGGTTTATCCGCCGCCGACACTGTCATGGAAAACAGGGCAGCCGCGAACATTGCCAGCCCACACGTCAGAATCCGCATTTCGAACCCCCTCGAAACGATTACTCCGCGATGTTGGCTTCGATCTGGATCGAGAGTTTCACATCCATCCTGAAGCCGAACGCCTTGCCCCAGCCCATGCCGAAGTCTTCGCGATTGATGGTAGCTGTCGCGTCCGCGCCGCAGAACTCTTTTTTCTTCATCGGGTGCGACATGCATTTGAACGAACGGATGGTCAGCGTCACCGGCTTGGTCACGCCGTGCAGCGTCAGCTCACCCTGCACTTCGGTGGGCGCGCCGTCCTTGAACTTGCCGAGTTTGCCTTGGTAGGTGGCCGCGGGAATCGTGGCGACGTCGAAAAATTCCGCCGTCCTCAGGTGATCGTTGAGCTTGTCGTTGCCGGTGTCGACGGACGCGGCGTCGATCTTGATGTCGACCGTGCCGGTCTTCGCTTCCTTGTCCACGACGACCGTGCCGGTGGTGGAGTTGAACTTGCCGCGCCAGACGGACATGCCGCCGAAATGATCGGCTTCGAAGCTCGGAAAAGTGTGCCCCGAATCCACGTTGTATTTGACGGGCGCCGCGAGCGCCGTCGTGCTCAAGGCGGCGAGCAGCAATGTTGTTAGCAAACGCATGAAAACTCCTGGTGCCAAGCGTGGCGATTGGGGGAGTCGGACGCTAACACAGCGAACGCGCCCTCCCCACTCTCCGGAAGGAGTAGGAACTCCGGAGGGTCCTATGGTTATTCACGCCGACGCGCGGCGAAGAAGGAATTCAACAGGGCCCCGGTCTCTTCCATCAGCACACCGCCGAATACGTCGACGCGGTGGTTCATCGACGGCAGCGTGAATACGTTCGTCGTGCTGCCGGCCGCTCCGGCCTTGGGGTCCCAGGCGCCGAACACGAGCCGCGTCACGCGCGCGTGCACGATTGCGGAGGCACACATCACGCAGGGTTCCAGCGTCACATAAAGAGTGGTGCCGTTCAGCCGATAGGATTTGAGTGCCTGCCCTCCCGCGCGCAGCGCCTCGATCTCGGCGTGGGCGGTCGGGTCGTGGCGCGCGATCGGGCGGTTGGCCGCCACCGCGAGGACTGCATCGCCTTGAACGAGGACGGCGCCCACCGGCACTTCGCCGGCGGTGGCGGCGGCCTGCGCGGCCTCGAGCGCGAGGCGCATGAAATCGATGTCACTACGTGTCGGCATGGTCGTTTGGGGGAAGTCCCTAGTGCTTTAACTCCATCAAACTACTACTGTTTGTCACGCTTGTAACCCGGTGAAGCTGCGATGCGGCACTCAGGAGGCATCGAGCCATGACCATCGAGGATTCTCCGGGCGCCGGCGCGCGGATACTCATCGCCGACGACAGCGACACGCAGGCGCAGGGCTTGGCGCACATCCTCCAGTCACAGGGCTACCGGGTCACGAGTGCCGCCAACGGCAAGCTCGCCCTGGAAATGGCCGCGCGCCAGAAACCGAGCCTCGTGATCAGCGACGTGATCATGCCGGAGATGAGCGGCTACGAATTGTGCGCTCACATCAAGGACGATCCGGATCTCGCCGACGTACCCGTGATCCTCGTCACCACATTGTCCGATCCGCAGGACGTCATCCGCGGCCTCGAGTGCCGCGCCGACAACTTCGTGCTCAAGCCCTACGAAGCGGACCACCTGCTGCGCAGCGTGCAGTTCGTACTGGACAACCGCCGCCTGCGCAGGACCGAGGAAGCCGGCATGGGTCGCGAGATGCTGTTCAGCGGCCACAAATACCTGATCACTGCTGACCGGCCGCAGATCCTCAACCTGCTGCTATCTACTTACGAGGCGGCGATCCAGCGCAACCGCGAGCTCAGCACCACGCGCGACACCCTGCACGAGACCAACAAGGAACTGCAGGCACTCACCCTCGAGCTCGAAGACCGGGTGAAGCTGCGTACGCGCGAGCTCGAACAGAGCAACGAGGCGTTGCGGCAGGCCCAGCACGCACTCATCCAGCAGGAGCGGCTGCGCGCGCTCGGGCAGATGGCGAGCGGCATCGCGCACGACATCAACAACGCAATCTCGCCGATCGCGCTATATACCGAGGCCATGCTCGAACACGAAACGCTCAGTGAACGCGCCCGCGGCTACCTGACCACCATCCAGCGCGCCATCGACGACGTCGCGCAAACAGTCGGCCGTATGCGCGAGTTCTACCGGCCGCGCGAGCAGGACCTGCAGCTCTCCGATGTCGAGCTCAATCCGCTCATCCAGCAGGTCGTCGATCTGACCCGGGCGCGCTGGAACGACCTCGCCCAGCAGCGCGGCGTGATGATCGAATTGAAGAGCACGCTTGCTGCGGACCTGATGACCATCCGCGGCGCGGAAAACGAAATCCGCGACGCGCTCACCAACCTCATTTTCAACGCGGTGGATGCATTGCCGCAGGGCGGCGTCATAGAAATCCACACGCGCGCCGAGCGCGTGCGCGGCCCGCACGGCGACGAACAGTTAGTTCATCTCGAGGTCGTTGATTCCGGCGTCGGCATGGACGAGGAAACGCGGCGCCGCTGCCTGGAACCCTTCTTCACGACCAAGGGCGATCGCGGCACCGGGCTCGGGCTCGCGATGGTCTACGGCATGGCCAAACGCCATAGCGCCGGGCTCGACATCGACAGCACCCTCGGCAAGGGCACCACCATTCGCCTCACCTTCCGGCCCGGCACCACGCAGACCGCCGCCGCTGGCCGCCATGTCAAGCCGCTATTCCCCACGCGCAATCTGCGGGTGCTGCTGATCGACGACGACCCGTCCCTGATCGAATCGTTGCGCAGCGCGCTGCAGGACGAAGGACACAAGGTTTCGGCCGCGAGCGGCGGCCAGGCGGGCATCGATGCGTTTCGGGACGCGCAGAAGAGCGGCAAGTTGTTCGATATCGTGATCACAGACCTCGGCATGCCCTATGTCGACGGCCGGCAGGTCGTTGCGAGCATCCGCTCGATGTCGCCGGGCACCCCGATCATCCTGCTCACCGGCTGGGGACAACACGTCGCCAGCGAGAGCGAGAAGCCGCCGCAAGTCGACCGGTTGTTAGGCAAGCCGCCACGCATCCGCGAATTGCGTGCCGCGCTGTCCGAGCTGACCGGGCGGCGCGCGACTGATCGCCTCGGTTAGCCCGTGCGCATCAGGCCGGCAGCGCCAGGCTGATCACGCCCGCCACGATCAGCACCGCCCCGACGATGCGCCACGGGCCGGAGGCTTCACGCAGCAGGCGCGAACCGAACCAGGCCCCGACCAGGGTAGATAGCTCGCGCGCTGGCGCGACGTGGCTGATCGGTGCCAGGCGCATCGCGAACAGCACCAGGATGTAACCGAGCGGACCGAGCACACTCACGGCGATCACCGACTTGCGGTAGACGCGTGCCTCGCGAGCGACTTCCGCTCGGTCGCGCCAGGCCCGCGGCGACAACACGATCATGCGGAAACAGTTTCCGGTGAAGTCGATGACGAACGGCGAGATCAACAACACTTTCACCGCCCAACCGTCATTGAGGGTGTACAGCGCGATCAACGCCCCGGTCGTCAGCCCGTACAACACCCCCACCGCCGGCGCGCGCTCGTGGTGGCCCACCAGGCCCGCCACCAGCAGGATGCCGGCCACGATCAATATCAGGCCGGCGATCGACTGCGCGGTCGGCACCTCCCCTAACAACAGCGCGGCGCCGATGAACGACAGCAGCGGGCCCGTACCGCGCGCGATCGGATACACCACCGACAGGTCGGAATGGCGGTAACCGGTTTGCAACGAGAGCGAATAGAGCAGGTGCAGAACCGAGGTGGCGCCCAACGCCAGCCAGTGACGCAACTCGAACGCCGGCCGCTCGACGAAAGTCACCGCCAGCACGACCGGCCCGTAGACCAGCACCGAACCGGCCGAAAACAGCCAGACGAAGTGCCGCGAATCCGCGGCGAACTTGGCTGAGATGTTCCAGGTCGCGTGCGTAACCGCCGCGAGCAACACGAAAGACAACGCGAGTGCAGTCATTCGTCGGCCGTCATTTGCTTGTCCATACAATCCATTGATGCCGTCCTGGATTCGGTGAGCGAGCTTACAAAGCGGTAATTGTGTTTCCGCTACCCAAATATGAACGGCCACTCCGCCCGCAAAGAATCGTTGTTGACACTGGTATCTCGCCGAGCGAACATCAAAACCAATCAAATACGATCAGAACTGGTCGTATGACAATAAAATCCGCGCGCAGCTGGGGGCGCAGCCAAGAAAGAGGTTCGCCGCGTCGCGGCTATCGAAAGTCACTTAAGCGTTTGAGTGGCTTTCCGAACGAAAAAAAAGCGCAAGACTTTGCACTCGGGGGAGGGGCACAACATGCGGTATTCATCGCGTCGTCACGGTCAGTTCATCGGTTTTTCAGCGGGTCTGGCTGCGGTCTTCATGAGCGCAGGACCCATGGCGTCTGCGCAAGAAGCGGAAAAAGCAGCTGAAAAGACCGCCGCGCCACCCCGCGAGGAAATCGAATCGGTCGTCGTCGTCGGCACCCGCGCCAGCTTGAGATCGGCACTGGAGCGAAAGCGCGCCGCGGGCACGATCTCTGATTCGATCGTCGCTGAGGACATCGGCCAATTCCCCGACAAGAATGTGGGCGAGGCGCTGTCGCGCGTCACCGGAGTGCAGCTCTCACGCGACTTCGGCGAAGGTACACAAGTCTCCATTCGCGGAGTGGATCCGACCCTGAACCGCGTCGAGATCGACGGCGCGAGCGTGCTCACCGCCAACGGCGCCAGCCAGCGCAGCGCGGATTTGCGCGAACTCGCCTCGGAACTGGTCAAGTCCATCGACGTCATCAAAGGCTCGACCGCCGACATGACCGAAGGTGGCATCGGCGGCACCGTCAGCATCGAGTTGCGCAAGCCTCTGGAACTCGATGGGCCGCTGTTCTCGGCGAGCGTCTCCGGACAGCAGCTCTCCACTCAGGGAGACTGGACGCCGCGCGCCAACATCACGGCCGCCACCCAGTTATTCAACGAGCGGGTCGGCATCATGGCGAACGTCACCTATGACCGGGTGAAAACGCGCCAGGACTTTCTGCGCAATACCGAATGGGTGCGCCTGGGCGACTGGGACAATTCGCCTGAAAAGACGATCGAGAGCCTGAATGCGGACTACGCCGCCGTGGGCACCGAGGCCGGCTGTCTCACCGCATTCGCCGTGGCTGCCGACCAGAACAATTGCCGGCAACAGTGGTGGGATTACAGCCCGCGCATCGCGCGTTACGGCATCTGGGAGCGCGATGACAAACGACTGTCCGCGCAGTTGACCGCGCAGTTCAGGATCAGCGACACGCAGGATTTGTGGGTGCAAGCCGAGCGCACCGAACGCAAAGGGTTCTACAACGACCGAAATTACGGCACGGATTTCACCGCGGTGAACCGGGTCGCGAACGTGACCACGGATGTCTACGACGGACTCGCGGCAAATTCCAACGTCACCGTGGACGCGGATCACAATGTGACCGCCTACACGGTGGCCAACACCGCGGCAGGCTCGCTGAATACTTTCAGCACCGCGGCGCGCGGATTCACCCTGCGCAACACCACCGACTATCTATCCGCCGGCTACACCTACAAAGGTGAGCAGTTGCAGGCGAAGCTTGGCGTGTCGAGCACTTCGAGCGAACGGTTCGACCAGACCAATGCGGTCAATTTCACTGCGCAGACTCCGGGGCTGCGGGTGGAACTGGCCGACAACGGCGTGCCTGGATTCATATTTCCGGCAGGCCTGTCCCTGGAGGACGACAACGTATACAGCACCATGCAGCTGCAATACCGGCCATCCGAGAACGAAGTCGGCGAGCGACAGGGCACGATGGATTTCGACTTCAACCCCGAGTGGAGCGTGATCTCGAGCTTCGAATTCGGCGTGCAGAAGCGCGAGTCCACTTCGCTGCTGTACAGCGGCGGCGGCTTCCTCGACGCCAACACGGGATTGAATGTCCCCTCCAGCAACATCAACCTGACGGCCAACCTGGTACCGGCAGCGACCGCGGATACGGTGGTCGCCGGAACCGGCGTCAATTCCCACTTCCTCACCTACTCCTGGACTCCGGCCACCTTCACCACGGCGCTGGCGAATTCCACTCGCAGTCCGGGCACCTTCTATGGCGGCTATGGCGGGAGCTTTGGCGGGATACCAAGCGATTGGCGCGTGCCGGTTTTCTCGGGCGTGGCCGACATGATGGACATCAGCAGTTTCAATCACAGCGAACTGCGCCATGTGCTGGTGAACGGCGTGGATACCAGGCAGATTCCGGCGCACGACATCACCGAAGACACGTTCGCGGAATACTTCAAAGTCAACATCGACACCGAAATGGGTGGCATGCGCCTGAGCGGAAACGCCGGCGTTCGCCAGGTATCGACCGAGACCGAATCGGCAGGCGTGCTCACCGTGCGGACGCTCACCGAAGGTGCCACTCCCACCTCGGCGCCGGTCACCACGACCGTCGGCAACCGGTTCGTGTCGGTGAGTCGCGAGTACACCGATACGCTGCCGAGCGTAAATCTGCAGCTCGAGATCAAGAAGAACTTCAGCGTACGACTCGGATATGCCGAACTCATGTCGCGCCCGACCATCACGGACCTCGCGCCGGGCGCAAACTGCCTCTTCGATCTGCGGCCGGGTTTCAGCGGGGACGCCGATCCGGACGACTGCACCGCGGGTAATCCGGCGTTGAAGCCCTTCCGGGCCAAATCGTACGACCTGGAATTCGCTTATTACCCGACCGACGAAGTCGAGATGCGTATCGGCGGTTTCTTCAAGGACATCAACACCTTCATCCTGGCCCGAACGCTGATCCGCAACGTCGACCTGTTTGCCAATGGCACCCTGTTCGACGTGACCCTGCCAGTCAACGGCAGGGGCGCCAAAACCCAGGGCGTCGAAGCGTCCATCCAGGCGCCGTTCACATTCCTGCCGGGTTGGGCCAGCGGGTTCGGCGGTCTGGCTAACTACACCTACAGCGAAGCCAAGAATGTGAACCTGTTCAGCCAGCTGGACGGATCGGAACTGCCGTTCCCCGGTTTGTCGAAGGACAGCTACAACGTGGTGTTGTACTACGACAAAGGACACATCAATGCGCGGGTCGCCCTGAACTCGCGTTCTGACTGGCTGGTCTCGGCGGCCGATCGCAGCGGCAACCCGGTGTTCCGCTCCGGCGAGGACTACCTCGATGCGCGCTTCCAGTACCGCTTCAACGACGACAAGATATCGGTATTCGTCGAGGGCAAGAACCTGACTGACCAGGCGGCAATCTCGAGCGCCGGCTCCAAGGTCCGCCTTTCCGAGCTGGGCTGGCCGGGTCGGCGATACTTCGTGGGTTTCAGTTACAAGCTCTAGTTCGCCAGCTTCGATTTCGTCGACTGCAGGCGCGCGTCGGTCCAGCCACCGACGCGCGCTTCAGCGCCGGCGATACAGCCACAACGTCACGGGCGCCAGCAGCAGGGTCAACGCGACTGGGGCCATCAGCGCCACCGCGATCGGCTCGAACGTGGCGGTGCCACTCATGAGCCCGCGCATGGCGGTGGTCATCAGCGATACCGGATTCACGTCGACGAAAACGCGCAGCCAACCTGGCATGGTCTCGGGCGCGACCATGATGTTGGACGCGAACACCAGCGGGAACAACCCGCTGAACCCGATGGTCATCACCGTCATCGGCGCGCGGATCAGCAGACCCAACACGATGAACATCCAGCCCATGCCGAAGCCGATGATGATCAACATCGCGAACGCGGCGAGCACGCCGCCGATGCCGGCCTCGGGGCGATAACCCAGCATCAGGCCGAGCGAAAGAATGATCGAGCCTGCGATCAGGTGCCGCAGGATGTCGCCGACCATCAAACCCGCGAACGGCGCCAGCGGCCAGATCGGCAACGAGCGGAACCGGTCGAACAACCCCTTGCCGAGATCGGTCGACAGGCCCATGCCGGAATACACCGCATTGAACACCACGGTCTGCACCAGGATGCCGGGCAGGAATACCTGTAGGTAGGCGCCGGGCGAACCCGCCAGCGCGCCGCCGAACACGAACGTGAACAGCAGCGTGAACATGATCGGGGTCATCACCAGGTCGAACAGCTGCTCGGGCACGTGTTTGAACTTGAGCGCCGCGCGCCAGCCGAACACCAGCGCATTCGACAATGCGGACGGCGCCGGCGGGCGCGCAACGAGTTTCAGTTCGCTCATGGCTGCTGCTTCCCGGTCAGCGAGAAAAACACTTCTTCGAGGCTCGGACTCCCCATGGAGAAATCCGCGGGCTCGATCCCGGCTGCCAGCAACGCACCGAGCGCGGCGTGCGCGTCGCCGGGATTTTTCGCCGCCACCGACAAAGTGGCGCCTTCGACGCTGCGCTGCACGGTCGTACCCAGATGCGTCTCGAGCAACCGCGCGGCTTCCTCGAGCCGCACCGAATCATGCAGCGCCACGTGCAGGAAGCCCGAACCGGTCGCGGCCTTCAGCTCGCGGCTGGTGCCTTCGGCGATCTTCTTGCCGTGATCGATGACGGCGATTCGCGCGGCGAGCTCATCGGCTTCGTCGAGATATTGAGTGGTCAGCAGGATGGTCACACCCGCGTCCGCCAGCGTGCGGATCATGCCCCACACACTCTTGCGAGCGACCGGGTCGAGACCCGTGGTCGGCTCGTCGAGGAACAATACGCCGGGTGTCACGATCAACGAGGCCGCTATGTCGAGCCGGCGCCGCATGCCGCCGGAATAGTCCTTGACCTGTTTGGCGGCGGCGGCGGCCAGGTCGAACGTGGCTAACAACTCGTCGGCGCGTTGACGAGACTTTCCACGGAAGCCCCACAGCCGGGCCAGCAACATGAGGTTCTCGCGGCCGGTGAGATCCTCGTCGAGCGAGGCGAACTGGCCCGTCATCGCGATGGCGCCGCGCACATCCTGGGGTGCGGCGATCAGGTCGTGCCCCATCACGCGGGCAGTGCCCGCATCCGGGCCGAGCAAGGTCGCGAGCATCCGCATGAGCGTGGTCTTGCCGGCGCCATTCGGCCCCAGGATCGCGAAGATCATGCCGCGCGGCACGTCGAGGTCGATGCCGTCGACGGCATGCAGATCGCCAAACTTCTTGACGAGCCCGCGGGCCTGGATGGCGAGGTTGTGAGAGGTTGTCATGAGAAGGCGATTGGAGGTGGCGCGGGCGCGCGAAGTTCCGGACTCTATCGGATTCGGCGAAATCAAAGTGCAACCGATCCGCGGGCTGAAACGTCTTAACGATGAGAGCGCTGCGTTCGCCGCGCTTCAACGGAGACCCCGACATGTTTGTTTCAAAATTCGCCAGGCCGGCGCGGATCGCGGCTGCCTCGATGATTCTCACCCTTGCCGCTGCCACGGCATGGCCTGCCAACATGTATGCGCTGCTGCTCGGCAGCGTGAGCGTCAGCACCGCGACGACCTCGCCGATCGTCGTGATGGTCGTGAATCGCCGCACCGGCAAGGTCGCGCAGCGCGCCTTTCTCGAGACGAAGCGCGCGTTCAGGCTGCCGCTGGTGCCCGGCAACTACCGGTTCTATGCATTCGCCGACACCAATCGGAACGGTCTGCGCGACGCGGACGAAGCCGTGAGTGTCGCGTACACCCTCAGTACTCCGCTGCGCGCGGGGGAAATGATCGAACTGCCGGCGCTCGACATTCGCTGAGGCGCCGCGCGGCGGCGGGCCTTCAGCCGCCGATCGCGCGCATCAGCTGGAACATGCCGGCCGCGACCACGACGGCGCCGATGCCGCGCGCAACGCGCTCTGCCGCCGGCGCCAGACGTTCGAGTGAGATCGCCGCGGTCACGATTGCCATGACCGACAGATCCATCACGCCGACGGCCAGCAGAATCGCGGTCAGCCCGGCGCAACAGCGACAGCAGTAAACGCCGAGGCGCAGACCGTGACTCCATGCCGTGCGCGCATCGGCCGCGAGCGTTGCACCGCTCGCGGGAGTTTTGTTGCAGCAGTCGAGCTGGCGCGATTTCCAGGCGGTGAACTGCAACGCGCCGCCGCTGACCACGATCAGCGCCGCCGCGACCGGAACGACGCGTGCCAGCTCCGGCGATTGCATCGCAAACGTCGCGAACGTCACGCCAAACAGAAAGGCGATGCCGCCAGAAAGCGCCCACACCGAGAAATACGCGACGCCCACCATCAGCGTGAGCAACCCCAGCCGCAAGCCGGCCACGGGGGCGACCGACGCGCGATAACGCCTCAGCATCGGCACGAGCGCCGGCAACATCATCGCGACCATCATCAATATCCACATTCCGAGGAACGAGCCCGCAGCGCCGGGCCAGCTCTGGCCCGGCATCCGCATCCATGCCATGGACATCGTCCAGCGTCCCGGCATCTCCATTCCAGCCATCGAGTTCATGGCACCGCACCAGGCAATCGTCGCCGCCGCGCTGACGACGAACAGCAGCGCCGCCACGCTGATGAAGACCCGCTCCGGCACAGGCTGCATGAGTTCGAACTCCTGGCTCAGGCCATCGCGTATTCGTCGTGGCGCTTCCACCACGGGCCCTGCTCGTTGCGGCCGAGCGGCGCGCGGTCGAGCCACTGGTACGCGCCCCAGAGGTTGTCCAGCCCGCGCGCGTAGGTGGAATACGTGTGATGGATGACGCCGTCTTTCATGGCGAAGGCACTCATCCCGGGCCGATCGCGCGTGTAGGTCGGCGCGTCGGTTCCGCAGGTGGCCGCGAATTGCAACACCGGTTGTGGCCAGTTGCTCGATGCGTCCATCGCGTGGCCACCGCGCGCGTAGTTGTATTCGATGCTGCCGGCGCGCTGCTCCTCCTCGGTGAACGAGATGTTGAAATCGAAATTGAAATCGCCGCCGGCCGAGGATGTCCATGGGAAAGTCCAGCCCATACGCTGCCGATACGCCTGCAATTTCGCGAGCGGCGCGCGCGACACCGCCGAAAGTGCCACGTCGTGGTTGTTCAGGTGGACCGCAAAGCCGTCGAATCCGTCCGCGATCATGGAACAGGATGGGCATCCCGCCTTGTAGTTAGGTCCGAACATGAAGTGGTAGACCAGCAGTTGCGAGCGCCCCTGGAAGAGATCCTTGAGCGAGGCGCTGCCGGCGACGGTGTCGAAGCGATACTCCTTGTCGACCCGCACCCAGGGCAGCTCTTGCCGCTGCTTTGCCAGCGCGTCACTGCGCCGCGTGAGCTCCTTCTCCGCCTTGAGCAGCTCGATCCGGGCTGCCAGCCATTGTTCGCGTGTTCCGGTTGCGTGCGTCATCGTTCATCTCCAGCAGATATGAAGGTTTGAGGTCGTGGGTTAGATTAGGACCGTGCCGCAAAGGGTGGGAGTTACAAGAGTGGCGGGATTCAGTTGGATTCACTGATCACCGCCGCGGCGCGTGCGCTCGCCGCCGGCGATCCACTCGGCGCGTTGAATCACATCGCATTGCGTGACGACGCGCCGGCGCTTGCGCTGCGTGGCATCGCGATGGCGCAACTGGGTGATCTCGCCCGGGCGAAGACGTTGCTGCGCAGCGCGGCGCGCGCGTTTGGTCCCCGGGAAGCCTTGTCGAGAGCACGCTGCATCGTCGCCGAGGCGGAGATCGCATTCGCCTCGCGCGATCTGGGTTGGCCAATCAAATCTCTCGTCACCGCGCGGGCGACGCTCGAAGCGCATGGCGACCTGGCCAATGCCGCGCACGCACGATATCTGGAAATCCGGCGCCTCCTTCTCTTGGGCCACCTCGAGCAAGCCGAGCACCGGCTGGCGCAACTCGATCACGCGCGATTTCCGCCCGCCTCGAAGGCGGTGCATGAGTTGATCGTCGCGGGCATAGCATTGCGGCGACTCGCAACGAAGCCGGCACGCGCGGCGCTTGGGCGCGCCGCAACGGCCGCGCGCGCCGCGCGGATCCCATCGCTGATGGCGGAAGTCGAGAGTGCGTCCGCCGTGCTCGAGACACCCGCAGCGCGCCTGGTTTCACAGGGCGAGCAACGCCTGCTGCTGCTCGAAGACGTCGAAGCAATACGCGCCTCTGAAGCGCTGATCGTGGACGCGTTGCGTCACGAAGTGCGCGACCCGCGCGCCGCCGTTTCGCTCGCGCGGCGGCCGGTGTTGTTCGGGCTCGCGCGGGTGCTCGCGGAAAGCTGGCCGGGTGATGTGTCGCGCGACTCGCTGATCGCACGCGTGTTCCGCACGCGACGCGCCGATGAAACGCATCGGGCGCGATTGCGCGTCGAGATCGGCCGGTTGCGCAAACTATTGCGCCTGGTTGCCACCGTGAGCGCAACCGCCCGCGGGTTCGCGCTCGCGCCACTTCAGCGCCGGAAAGTCGTCGTGCTGGCGCAGCCCGTCGATGGCCAACATGCCGCGGTGCTCGCGCTGCTGGCCGATGGCGAGTCCTGGTCGAGTTCGGCGCTCGCCCTGGCGCTCGGCGCGAGCCAACGCACCACGCAGCGGTCGCTCGATTCGCTCGCCGCGGGTGGCAAGGTGCAGTCTTTCGGCCGTGGCCGCGCGCGCCGCTGGCTGACACCGCCCGTGCCCGGATTCACGACGACCTTGTTACTCCCCGCTCCGCTGCCGATTGACTAGGATGAACGCATGAAAAAATCAGCTGCTGAAATCGTGCGTGAATACGGCCCCTTTCCCGGCGTCGAAGCCATACATGGCGTCACCTACGACGGGGCGAATGTGTGGTTCTCGTCGGGCGACAAATTGAATGTTCTCGATCCCGGTAGCGGGAAAACCCTGCGCTCGATCGATGCCGCCGCGCATGCGGGCACGGCGTTCGATGGCAAACATCTTTTCCAGATCGCCGGGGAACAGATTCAGAAAATCGATCCCGCTACCGGCCGTGTGCTCGCAACCATCCCGGCTCCCGAGGGTGGCGGTTCGGGTCTCGCCTGGGCTGAAGGATCGTTGTGGGTGGGACAATATCGCAATCGCAAAATCCGCCAGATCGATCCCGAAACCGGCGCGACCTTGCGCACCCTCGAGTCCAACCGCTTCGTCACTGGCGTCAGCTGGGTGGACAAGGAACTCTGGCACGGCACCTGGGAAGATGAGCACAGCGAACTGCGGCGCATCGACCCGAAGACGGGGGCGGTGCTGGAAAGCCTCGAAATGCCGTCCGGAACGATGATTTCCGGACTCGAGTCGAACGGCAGCAATCAATTTTTTTGCGGTGGCGGCAAGAGCGGCAAGGTGCGCGCCGTGCGCCGCCCCGCGAAGTAGTTCAACAGGCGGTGTTGACCTATAGCCTTCGTCGCCCGCGTGGTTCACGCTTCCCGCAGTAGTTAGTACGGGGCTGGCATGACGAAATTCATCGTCGCATTGATTCTGGTGGCGGCGCTGCTCGTGGGCGGCCTGGTTGGCCTACTGCGTGGCCGGCGTACACCCATGGCATCCCCGGAGGCGCTCGAGCGGGTCAAGCAGCGCAACCGCGAACTCGAGGTGCAGGATCGCCGCGAGGGCAAGGACTAGCCGGCGCGCCCCGTCAGCCGCCGGTGCGGACGTGCCACCATTCGGCGCGACGATCGAACTCGATGGCGTGATCGTGCCTTGCGCCGCACCGTGGAAACGCCGAGAACGACCGTCAGAATCGTCCCGATGGCCAAGCGCTTGAACATCCGGTCACTCCCGTTCGATCGCCGCAGGGTGTAGTGCCCGGATACCGTAACGCGTGAGGGTCAATTGCGCGCGCCGAGCCTTGCGAGCATCGCGCTCAATTCCCCGGGGCTGATATAGAAGTGTTCGCACACTCGCCCCCACAACATCGCCGTGGGAACGTTGCGGCCGCCGCGCTCTTTCTGCGTCTCGTGCAGCACGTACAAAACGACGCGCTCCTTGCGTGTCAGGCCGTCACGGACATCGGGAATGTCGGGTCTCGTGATCATCGACGCCCACACTAGCCCACGGGATACGCTCGAGCCAGCACGGGATGTGGTCCAGTCTGAGCGGGCGCTCACTCGCAGCTACCGCGGCCTCAGTGCCCTCCCTCGACGTGGATGCCGGCATCCGCCAGCGCGCCGGCGAGAGCCGCTTCGATACGCGCCGCCTCACTACGTTTGATGTGTTGGAGGTGCAGCGTCGGACCCGTCAGGACCTCGATGCCGCGCTTGAGCACGCTGCCGGCGGCGCGAATGCCGCTCTTGTGCTGATCGAAGCGTTGCGCGGGCGGATAACGGCTCATGCCGACATAGACGCCGTGGTCATCACCGCGCCGGTCGGAATAGTCGAGCAGGATCAGATAGATATTCGAGCGGCCGCTGCCCTTCGCGGTGAAACGCGCGGCGACCTCGTACGCCGTGGGCAGCCAGCTGATGTAACGCATCGGGAGCCAGTCCGGAATCGATGCGCCGGCTCGCTTCCACAGCAGATCCTGGGCCGCTTCGATGTGCGCGGCGAAGTGACCGCGCATCCAGCGTTCGTGAATGCAGTGCGCGCCGGCGACACCGTCGCCCGATTTCAGCGCCTGCTCGAACACGGTCGCGAGTTCGCCGTCCGACTTCATCCGCAATGGTCGCTGGCCCGGACCCATTGGCGCCGGTGAATCAGCGCCGCCCGATCGACGGGAAGTTCACTCGAACAGGCTCACGATGCTCTGGTACTTCTCGATGTACCAGCGGTTCTCGTTGTTGTAGCGGGGGATAGCCACTGGATAGGCCGCAGTTCCTTCCGCCTTCCAGACACACGGGCATTTCACCGCGGAGTCGGCGGGCTGCGCTTGCGCGCGGCTCAGTTCATCGAGCCGCACGTTCATCCGGGTCAGGACGCCGTAGAGTTTGGCCACGTTGCGCGGTCCGCCGTTGTAAGCCGCGACCGGAAAAATCCCCAGCACGACCGGATTTTTGCCGTAGGCCTCGCGAATGTCAGGCCGCATCGCCGAAATCTCCATATCCAGCAGGCAGACCGCCGCCTTCATGGCATTCAGCAGATTCGTGGCGCCGCGCTCGAACACCGGGTCGAGCTTCGCCCCGGCGCATCGCCTCACTACCGCGGAGTAGGTGCCATTCCCGCGGCGGTTGGTGAATTGCATCGGTCCCAGCGCTTTTGCTCTCGACACGCTGTACCGATACGCCTCGTCCTCCTTGAGTCCGTACTGGCTCAAGACCTCCTCGAAGGCGACCGCCTGTTTCTCGACGTAATCCCGGTCGTCGGTCTGCTCGATGACCGCAAGCGTGGTGACAACTTCGGGAGGAATGACATCGGCGAGCAGCTTTCCCGGAAAGCCGGCGCTCGGCACTTTGGCGAGACGCAGTTCTTCGAGCGCCTTGCCGGCCGTGGCAAGCAGGAATTCCTTCCCGCCGCTGACGAAACCCGGATCGAAAGTGTCTTCGGTGAAGGGTAGATAGACAATCGGCTTCGCGGTCTGGACGACGGCGTTCCACTGACGGCGCTTGACGAGTTTGTTTTCGAATACCGGAAACTTGCGACCGTAGACTTTGAGCGGCTCCCCGTCCGCGGAGAACGCGAACATCAGCCGCTCGGCGCCAGTGCCCTTCACGTGCCGTGCTTCGATGCCCGGCGTGAGCGTGCGGAAGGACAGCGGCCTTCTGCCAGGTTTCCAGCGGATCGGCGGCCGGGGAAGTTCGATCTGCGCGACGGTCCACTGCTCTTTGGTCTCGCTCCATAACGCGAACGCGACGGGCCGCCCTCGCAGGGTCTGGCGTTTGCCCTTTCCGGTCAGGACGTACTTGAGCTGGACGTCACGCAGCAGCGACTGCGCTTCGGTGACGAGGTCGTGGATCGCCTCATGGCGGTTCCGGATGCGACCTTGGACCACGACCTCAGCCACACCGTCTTCGGCTTGCTCGGTCTCGGGCCGCTCGGTCTCGGCAACGGCGAGCGGCACCTCGCCTTCCTGCTGCTTCGATTCTTCCACGGCGGGCAAAGCGGGTGCCTCGATCGCGGGGTCCGGCACTGCGTCGATGAAGGTCGGCTCGGATTCGTCGTCGAGACCGGCGGTGGTCGCGCATCCCGCCGAGGTCAACGCTAGGAGTATCAGCAGGATGCGAATCACGAATTCCTCCGGAGTCGGCGAGCGGCCATCTTAGAGGAAGCGCCGAGCCACCATCGTGACTGCATTCTCGCCCTGCGCAACCTGCGCAACAATTTCCACCGGCTTAACCGTCACTCCCACTCGATCGTGGCGGGCGGCTTTCCGGAAATGTCGTACACCACGCGCGAGATTCCCTTCACTTCGTTGACGATGCGGCGCGAGCAGATGTCGAGGAAATCGTACGGCAGGCGCGCCCAGTGCGCGGTCATGAAGTCGACCGTTTCGACTGCCCGCAGGCTAACTACGTAGTCGTAACGGCGCCCGTCACCCATCACGCCCACGGAGCGCACCGGCAGGAACACGGCGAACGCCTGCGAAGTCTTGTCGTACAGATCGTGGCGGCGCAGCTCTTCGATGAAGATGGCGTCGGCCTGGCGCAGCAGATCGGCGTAGTCCTTGCGTACCTCGCCGAGAATGCGCACGCCGAGACCGGGGCCCGGGAACGGATGGCGATAGACCATCTCGCGCGGCAGGCCGAGCTCGACGCCCATCTTGCGCACTTCGTCCTTGAACAGCTCGCGTAGCGGTTCGACCAGCTTCATGCGCATGTTCGCCGGCAGACCGCCCACGTTGTGGTGCGACTTGATGACGTGTGCCTTGCCGGTCTTGCTGCCCGCCGATTCGATGACGTCCGGGTAGATAGTGCCCTGCGCCAGCCAGTCCACGCCCGTGAGCTTGTTTGCTTCTTCGTCGAACACCTTCACGAACAGGCCGCCGATGATCTTGCGCTTCTTCTCCGGATCGTTCTCACCACGCAGGGCATCGAGGAAACGGGCCTCCGCATCGACGCGGATGACCTTCACGCCCAGGTTGGCGGCGAAGATCTTCATGACCTGGTCGCCTTCATTGAGCCGCATCAAGCCATGATCCACGAAGACGCAGGTGAGTTGCTCGCCGATGGCCTTGTGCAGCAGCGCGGCGACGACGGAGGAATCTACACCGCCCGAAAGCCCTAACAGCACCTTGCCTTTGCCCACCTGCGCACGCACGCGGGAGATGGCGTCGTCGATGATGTTGCCGACGCTCCACAGCGGTTCGCAGCCGCAGATCTCGCGCACGAAACGTTCGAGCAGCTTCGCGCCCTGCAACGTGTGCGTGACTTCGGGATGGAACTGCACCGCGTAGAAGCGGCGCGCCTCATCCACCATCGCGGCCAGCGGCGCGTTCGCGCTGTGCGCAACGGCGGTGAATCCTGGCGGCAGCGACTCAACGCGGTCGCCGTGGCTCATCCAGACGTCGAACACGGATTTCCCGGCGCCATCCTTGCGATCGAACAGGCCGTCGAGCAGCTTGCTGGGCGCACTGGCGGTGACTTCGGCGTAGCCGAACTCGCGGTGATTGCTGGGGAGCACCTTGCCGCCCAACTGCTGCGCCATCGTCTGCATGCCGTAGCAGATGCCGAGCACCGGGACACCGAGCTCGAACACCACCTGCGGCGAACGCGGCGGCTCCTGGTCGGTGACGGACTCGGGCCCGCCGGACAGGATGATGCCCTTGGGTTTCCACTTGCGGACGTCCTCGTTGGTGACGTCCCAGGGGAGGATTTCGCAGTAGACACCCAGTTCGCGCACCCGGCGCGCAATCAGCTGGGTGTATTGGGCACCGAAGTCGAGGATCAGGACGCGCGCGGAGTGGATGTCGGTCTGCTGACCCGTTGAACTCATCGCCGCACTCGTCATGGTTTACCTCTATGACTCAGGAAACGCGATAGTTAGGCGCTTCCTTGGTGATCTGCACGTCGTGGACGTGGCTCTCGCGCATGCCGGCGCCCGTGACACGTACGAACTGCGGATTCTTCCGCATGTCGTCGATGCTCAGGCTGCCGGTGTACCCCATCGCGGCGCGCAAACCGCCGGCCAGCTGGTGGATGATTGAAACCAGGCCGCCCTTGTAGGGCACGCGGCCTTCGACGCCTTCCGGCACGAGCTTCTCGAGTTCGCTGGCGGTGTCCTGGAAGTAGCGATCGGCCGAACCGTGGCGCTCGCTCATCGCGCCGAGCGAACCCATGCCGCGATACGCCTTGTATGACGCGCCCTGGTACAACTCGACATCGCCGGGCGATTCTTCGGTGCCGGCGAACAAGCCGCCGATCATCACGCAGTCCGCGCCCGCGACAATGGCCTTGGCGATGTCGCCCGAGAAACGAATGCCGCCGTCGGCGATGACGGGAACCCGGTTTTCGACTGCGGCCGCGACGTTGGACACGGCGGAGATCTGCGGCACTCCGACGCCCGCGACAATACGCGTGGTGCATATGGAGCCGGGACCGATGCCTACCTTGATGCCGTCGACGCCGGCCTTCACGAGATCTTTCGCGGCGTCACTGGTCGCGACGTTGCCGCCGATGATCTGCAGGTCGCCCCACTTGGCCTTGATGCGCTTGATCATGTCGAGCACACCTTTCGAGTGGCCGTGCGCGGTGTCTACCACGATCACGTCGACGCCGGCTTCGCGCAGCGCGGCGACGCGCTCCAGCGTGTCGTGCGCGGTGCCAACGGCGGCGCCCACACGCAGGCGGCCGGAGGAATCCTTGCAGGCGCGCGGGAATTCCGTCGCCTTCTGGAAGTCTTTCACGGTGATCATGCCGCGCAATTCTTCGTTGCTGTTCACCACCAGCACCTTCTCGATGCGGTGTTTGTGCAGCAGCAGCAACACTTCGTCTTTCGGCGCGTTCTCGCGCACGGTGATCAGACGCTCCTTCGGCGTCATGACCGTCGACACCGGCGCATCAAGCTTCACTTCGAAACGCAGATCGCGATGCGTGACGATGCCGACGACCTTGGCACCCTGCACCACCGGCACACCTGAGATGCCCTTCGATCTGGTTAGTTCGATGACCTGGCGAATGGTCATGTCGGGCGTAACGGTGATCGGGTCGCGGATCACGCCGCTCTCGAATTTCTTCACGCGCGCCACTTCGGCAGCCTGACCTTCGATGGTCATGCTCTTGTGAACAATGCCGATGCCGCCTTCCTGCGCCATGGTGATGGCGAGACGAGCTTCGGTGACGGTGTCCATGGCGGCGGACACGAGCGGGAGATTGAGCCGGATTTCGCGGGTGAGGCGCGTGCCGAGGTCGACTTCGCGCGGCAGGATTTCCGAGTAAGCCGGGACTAAAAGAACGTCGTCGAAGGTCAACGCTTCTTCAAGAATTCGCATGGGGTGTTCGGAGGGTAGCCGACGATGCGGGATTGTACGCAGGTCGACTGCGTCGGTAAACCGGTGGGGACTGGCTCCAATTTTGTTCCACAAAATTGGTGCCTGTCCCCACTCAACGCCGGCCAGAACAAAGGTTTCCCTGCGGCGATTCAAGAGGGGACCGGCACCAAATTTCGGGACGAAATTTGGTGCCAGTCCCCGCCCCAGCCAATACACTTCCCCTCGTGAGCCTCCCCCTCTTCCCACCCGAACCTCCGCGCGCGCCACCGCCCCGCGCCGAGCGCGACGTCTACAGCGTTTCCCGTCTCAACAAGGAAGTGCGCCTGCTGCTCGAATCCGGCCTGCCGCTGTTGTGGCTCGAAGGGGAACTCTCCAACTTCGCCGCACCCGCCTCTGGCCACTGGTATTTCTCGCTCAAGGACGCCGGCGCCCAGGTCCGCTGCGCCATGTGGCGGCAGCGAAACTCCACGGTGCGCTTCCGCCCCAAGGATGGAATGGCGGTCCTGGTCCGCGCACGCGTTGGCCTGTACGAACCGCGCGGCGAGTATCAATTGCTCATCGAGCACCTCGAAGAAGCGGGCGAAGGCGCATTGAAGCGCGAGTTCGAGAAACTGAAGGCGAAGCTTGCGGCGGAAGGTCTGTTCGCCGCCGAGCGCAAACGGCCGCTGCCCGCCGTGCCGCGCCGCATCGGTGTGGTCAGCTCGCCGACCGGCGCGGCCATTCACGACATATTGAGAGTGCTGCGGGCACGTTTTCCGGCGGCCGGCGTTCTGCTCTACCCGACCGCCGTGCAGGGCGCGGCCGCCGTGCCCGAGATTGTCAGGGCGATCGAGGCAGCCTCGCGGCGCAACGAATGTGACCTGTTGATCGTGGCGCGTGGCGGCGGATCGCTCGAGGATCTCTGGTGTTTCAACGACGAGCGTGTGGCGCGAGCGATCGCGGCCTGCCGCATCCCGACGGTGTCCGGTGTCGGCCACGAGGTCGACGTGACCATTGCCGACTTCGTCGCCGACGTGCGCGCGCCCACGCCTTCGGCGGCGGCGCTGGCCGCGGTGCCCGACAAAGCCACCTGGCTCGACACGCTCTCGTTGCTCGAAACGCGCTTCCGCGGCGCGATGAGCCGTTACCTGCGAACCCGGGGAGTGGCATTGGCCGCGGCCGCGCAGCGGCTGCAAATCTCTCACCCGGGCGCGAAGCTCGCGCAACATGCGCAGCGGCTCGACGATCTCGAATTGCGCATGCGACTTGCGCTACAGGCCTGCGTTCTCGGCCGTCAACAGCGGCTCGAGAATCTCAGCACACGGTTGTGGCGCGAGAATCCGCGGCATCGCCTGGAAGCGTTGTGCGCGCACGCGGCCGCGCTGCGGCAGCGGCTGGTGAGCGCCTTCGCGCGCCGCCTGAACGCGCTCGAGCAGCGGCTCGCCCTGGCTGCGCGCACGCTGGACGCGGTGAGCCCGCTCGCGACGCTCGGCCGCGGCTTCTCGGTAGTTAGCCGTGCCGAGGATGGTGCGTTGCTGCGGGACGCGGCACAGGTGCCCGTGGGCACCGAGATCGAAGCGCGCCTGGCGCGCGGCCGGTTGCGGGCGACCGTGACAAAGTCCATCGAGGGTCAGGATGACTAACTTCGTTAGCCGTGGGTTGGCGGTCGTCTGCCTGCTGGCCGCGCAGACGGCCGGCGCCGACAGTTTCATCGCGCCACGTGTAGCGGCGGTGCCGGGCGGCGTCGTCAGCTTCAAATTGGCCGGTGCGCCCGATGCGCGCCCCATCGTCACGTACAAAGAGAAGCCGGTGCTGGTCGCGCGCAGCGCGGATGCGTGGCTCGCCATCGTCGGCATCTCGCTCGATACCGAGCCCGGCGAATATCACGTGGACGTGCAACAGACCGGCGCTCAGCCGCGGCAGCTCGCGTTCAAAGTCGCGCCGAAGCAATACCGCGTGCAACAGCTCAAAGTACTGCCGAGCCAGGTGAATCTTTCGCCCGAGGACGAAGCGCGCGTCGCACGCGAGACGCAGAAGATGCGCACCGCGGTAGAGGCGTTCGCGCCCGACGCGCCGTCGACGCTGCGGCTCGCGGCGCCGGTGCCGGGTCCGCGGTCGAGTTCATTCGGATTGCGGCGCATGTTCAACGGCGAATCGCGCCGGCCGCACAGCGGTATGGATATCGCTGCGCCGACCGGCACACCGATCAAGGCGCCGCTGGCGGGCAAGGTGGTCGACGTCGGCAGCTACTTCTTCAACGGCAACGACGTGCTCATCGATCACGGGCAGGGCCTGGTGACGATGTATTGCCACCTCTCGAAGATTCGCGTTGAAGTCGGTCAGGAACTGAAACGCGGTGAAGTTCTGGGTGATGTCGGCGCCACGGGCCGGGTCACCGGTCCGCACCTGCACTGGGGCGTGTCGCTCAACGGCGCCTGGGTGGATCCGGCGCTGTTCCTCGCGCCGCCGCCGAAAAAGAAACCCGCGACCGCAGCGCCGGACAAAAAGTAAGGGGACAGTCCCCATTTTCTGTCCGCAGAAAATGGGGGCTGTCCCCTCTTGCTTGCCCCTCTTGGGCTATCTACTTGCGTTTCTTCGCACGCCCGCGCGGCGCGCCCAGTTGTTTCGTGCCGCCGCCTTTTTTCTTGGGCGGACGTTTGGCGCGATCCTTGGTGATGCGCCGCTCGCGCCGTTCCTTCTGCGAAGTCTTCAAGCCGCGTTTTTCCTTGGGCTTGTCCTTCAGGAACGGATTGACGTCGCTGCGGAAATCCACCATCACCGGTGTGGCGAACAGATCGAACTCGTCGCGAAACATGTTCGCGAGATAACGCTTGTAGGATTCGGGCACGTGCGCCGCCTGGCTGCCGTGCACGATGATGCGCGGCGGATTTTTTCCGCCCTGGTGCGCGTAACGCAGGCGGATGCGCCGCCCGCGCACGATCGGCGGCTGGTGCTGCGTCATCGCCCGCTCCATCGCCTTGGTGAGCTGCGGCGTCTTCATCTGCCGCATCGCCGCTTCGTAGGCGCGGATCATCGAGGCGACCAGGTCGCCGACGCCGGTGCCGTGCCGCGCGCTGATGAAATGCATGGGCGCCCACGGTACGAAATCGAGCTTCAGCGACAGCAGGCGGCGGATGTCGTCGCGCTTCTCGACGGGGATGTTGTCCCACTTGTTCACGGTGAGGATCAGCGCGCGGCCGCGCGACAACGCGATGCCCAGCACACTCGCGTCCTGCTCGCCGATGGAATCCTGCGCGTCGACCACCATGGTGACCACGTGCGCCTCGGCAATGGCCTGCAACGTTTTCGACACGGAGAGGACTTCGATTTCGTCGTCGATCTTCGCCCGGCGCCGCACGCCTGCAGTATCGATCAGGGTGAACTCGCGCCCGTCGCGCTCGAACGGCACGAGAATGCTGTCGCGGGTGGTGCCCGCCACTTCGCTGGTGATCAACCGCTCGTCGCCGATGAGGCGGTTGATGAGCGTCGACTTGCCGACGTTCGGCCGGCCGATGACGGCGATGCGGATGCGCCCGTCTTCGTTCTGCTCGCCCGGCGGCACGTTCGGAAAGCCCGCGAGCACGACCTCCATGAGCTCTTCGCAACCCATCCCGTGGGTCGCGGCGATCGGGTACGGCTCGCCGAGTCCGATGCTGTGGAAATCCGAGCCCGCCATGCCGGCCTCGAGACCTTCGGCCTTGTTGACGGCGAGGAACACGGGTTTGCCCGAGCGGCGCAATTCGTTGGCGAAAAATTGATCCTGCGGCGTGAGACCGGCGCGCGCGTCGGCGACGAAGATCAGCCGGTCGGCTTCCGTGATGGCGTGTTCGGTCTGGATGCGCATCAACGCGTCCATGCCCATCGGGTTTTCCACCAACCCGCCGGTGTCGATACACACGTATTGCACCGGGCCTAATTTCCCGTAGCCGTACTGGCGGTCGCGAGTGACGCCGGGCACGTCGGCCACGATGGCATCACGTGTCTGCGTGAGTGTGTTGAACAGCGTGGACTTGCCGACGTTCGGCCGCCCGACGATCGCGATGACCGGAAGCATGGGAAACTTTGTTAGCTTGGGAGTGCGGTGGCGTCAGCCACCGGGAGAACGCGTCGGGCCGTCTGCTTCACTGGCCGGGGCCGCAGGTTGGGTCTCCTCGGGGGCGGCCTTCTTCCGGGCCTTCTCGGCCTTGGCGGCGCGCGCGGCAATGGGCAACCCTTGCAAAGCCACCAGATCGCCCTGGTCGGTGAGCAGGTAGACGATGCCGTTCACCGCAATGGGCGCGTTGGTCACGCGATCGCCGCCGGTCTTGATGCGCCCGGCAAGTGTGCCGGTGGTGCGATCGAACCAGTGCACGTAGCCCTCGAGATCGGCAACCGCCACGAACTCGCCGGCCACAGCGGGGGCCGACAGCGAACGCCGCTTGAGCACGTCGTTGCGCCACACCTCGACGCCGGTGCGGCGCTTGAGCGCCACGAGCTCGCCGCCGGAGGTGGAAACGTAGAGCTGCTCATCGTCGACGTCGACGCCGCGATAACTCGACAGGTCGCGCGTCCACCAGATCTGGCCGGAATCGAGCGCCAGCATCGCCGCGCGACCCTGGAAGCCCGCGACGAACACGTCATCGCCCGAGACTTTGACGGCCGCGTCGATATCGTTGAGGCGTTCGAGTTCGGTGCGGCCATGCGAAGGCGAAACGGGTGAATCCCACACGGTCGCGCCATCGGCCAGGCTGACGGCGAGCACGCGGCCGTTGTCGAAGCCGGAGATCGCAAGGTCGCGCACCACCACCGGCGCGGCGACGCCACGCAGCGTGAGGCGCGGAATCTGCTGCTCGGTCGACCAGACTTCCTTGCCGTCGGCCAACGCCAGCGCACGCAGCTTGCCATCGACGGTTCGCACCACGACCTCGGTCGCGGACACGGCGGGTGACGAAAGAACCTCGCCCTTCACGTCGGCACGCCAGCGCTCGGCGCCGTTCGCGGCCGCGAGCGCGATCACCTGGCCATCGGCGGAGCCGACCGCCACGGTGTCACCGCCGAAACCGGTGCCGCCCGCCAGCTCGATCTTGGTTTCGACACGCCACACTTGTTTGCCGGTCTTGAGGTCGAACGCGGCGACATCGCCATCACGGCCGGCCGCGAACAAGCGGTCTTCGGAGCTGGCGAGGCCCAGCCCCAGGCGCAGCTTCTTGCCGCCGCCACCGACACTGGCGCCCCACAGTTTCTGCACGTGCACCGTCGGGTTGTCGATGTCGGTGAGCTCGGCCGGCTTTTCGACTTTCTTTTCCTTCGAATCGCAGGCCGCGAGCGCGAGCAGCGCCGCCAGGGCCAACAAGCTGATTTTTTTCATCGGGGAGTACTCAGGATTCTGTTTCAGGATTCTTCCGGACTGGCGGGCGGTGTGCCGCCCAGGTCGCGGATCTTGAGGTCGAGTAGTTCGGTGTCGACGCGGCCCTTGTTTTCACCGTTACGCGCGGAGAGATATTCGCGCAGTGCACCGCTGCGATCACCCTTGGCGAGCAACACGTCGCCGCGTGCGTCGGCGAAGCGCGGCGCGAACTCGCCCACCTCGTCGACCTTGAGCGTGGCGAGCGCATCGTCGTATTTGCCCTGCGCGGACTGCACCCGCGCCAGGCGCATGCGCGCGATCATCTTGATTTCCTGCTCGGAGGCCGTGTCCATCACGGTCTTGAGACTCGTCGCGGCCTTGTCGAGTTCATTCGCGTCCACCTGGATTCGCGCCGCGACCAGGTTGCCGAGCGCCGCATACGGCGTCCAGGCGTATTCCCGGTTGAGTTCGGCCGCCAATGTCTCGCCGCGGGTGCGATCGTTGCGCGTGAAGGCGTCGAGCAATTCCTCGTACCGCGCCGAGGCGGTTTCAGCCTGCGTCACCTTGCGTTCCTGGTACCAACGGTAGCCGCCGAGCCCGCCCGCGCCGATCGCGATGCCCGCGATGATCCACAGGCCATTGCCCTTGAGCCACTCTTTGGCCCGTTCCCATTGTTCCGCTTCGCTGTATTCGCTCACGTCGATCTCCTGAAAAACTCTTCGACCCGCGCGCCCAATTCGGCGACGGGGTGTTCTGTCTGTGTGGTCTCGGCGCCGCGCAAAGGTTTCAACGCGATCACTCCGCGGGCCAGCTCGTCCTCTCCCACGATCAACGCCAGCCGGGCGCCGGACTCGTCGGCGCGGCGGAACTGTGTCTTGAACTTGGCCGAACCGCAATGGAGGACGATGCCGCGGCCCGGAAATGCATCGCGCAGTTGTTCCGCCATCACCAGGGCGGCGCGCTGGCCGGCCTCCCCCTGCGCCATGACGAATACGTCGGGAGGCTGGGGCTTGGGGTCCATGCCGGCGAGCCGGACCAACTCCGTCACCCGCTCGACGCCCATGGCGAAACCGACCGCCGGAGTCGATTCACCACCCATCTGCGCGATCAGCCCGTCGTAGCGGCCACCGGAACAGACCGCATCCTGGGAACCGAGCGCGTCGGTGGTCCACTCGAACACCGTGCGCGAGTAGTAGTCGAGACCGCGCACCAGCCGGGGGTTCACGGTGTAGGGAATACCGAGCGCATCGAGCCCCGCGCGCAGTTCGGCGAAGTGCGCCTTCGATTCGTCATCGAGGTGATCGGTGAGCACCGGTGCGTTCGCCACGATCGCCTGCGTCGGCAGATGTTTGCTGTCGAGGATGCGCAGCGGATTGCCGTCGAGCCGGCGTTTGCCGTCGGCGTCGAGCGCATCGGGATACTGGCGAAAGTAGTTCTGCAGCAGTTCGCGGTATGCCTTGCGCGATTCGGACGTGCCGAGCGAATTGATCTGCAGCTTGACGCGTGTCAGGCCTAACAACTTCCAGAGGCGCGCGGTGAGCGCGATCAACTCGATGTCGACATCCGGACCCATGAAACCGATGGCCTCGACGTCGATCTGGTTGAACTGGCGGTACCGGCCCTTCTGCGGCTTCTCGTGCCGGAACATCGGGCCCTGGCACCAGAGTTTGAGGCGTGCGCCGCGCAACAAGCCGTTGGAGATCGCCGCCCGCACGATGCCGGCCGTCGCTTCCGGCCGCAGCGTCAGGCTGTCGCCGCCCAGGTCGGTGAAGGTGTACATCTCCTTCTCGACCACGTCGGTGTATTCACCGATCGCGCGTTTGAACAGTTCAGTGTGTTCGACCACCGGTACGCGGATCTCGCCGTAGCCATAGGAGGCCAGCAACGTGGCGAAGGTGCGCTCGACGTGTTGCCAGACGTCGATGTCCGCGCCGAGAACGTCTTTCATGCCGGTGACCGGCTGGATATTGCGACTCATGTTGGTTAGCGGCCGCGGGACAGCGAGCCGGATCGATTCACGACAAAGCGCGCGCCTTCGCCATCCGCCGCGTTGGCGGGAAGCTTTCGCGACTGGCCATCGACTTCGACGGTCACACCGGCGGCGTTGCCGAGCACGACTCGTAACGGGCCAATGCCGGAGACGCTTTGCACGCTGCCGGCGCTCGCGACGTCGTAGAACAGACGCTCGCCGCGTGAATCGTAGACCTCGACCCAGCTGTCGTTGGTGAGCTCGAGCTTGAGGCGGGTTTCGCGTAACGGCGTGGTTTCTTCGCGCTTCGGCGGCGGCGCGGCGACGGCCGCAGGCGCATTCGAGGCCGCGCCCGAAATCACGGCGCTGCCGCTCGGCGCGGTCACGACCGGCTCGGCAGCGGCAGGCGTGGCCGGCAAGATTGCGCTCGGCACTGCCTCGGGAACGACGGTGGAATTGTCCACGGTCCTGGACGAGCCCGCCTTCGAGCCGGAGAGGATCCACCAGATGGCCAGCAACAACACTGCCACGCACGACAGCCCGATCAGCGGGGTCACCAGGCGGCGCGGATCGGAGCGGTGTGCCGCATGCGCGATCTGGGTGAGATCTTGCGGCGGGGGCAGCGCCTTGCGCGACGAAACATACGATTCCACCATTTGCGCGCCGGACTCGCCGACGAAATCCGCATAACGCTTGAGGTGACCGCGCACGTAGACGGAAGCGCCGAGTTCACCGAACCGGTCGGCCTCGAGCGACTCGATCACCTTGGGGTCGAGATGGAGTTTTTCCGCTGCGGCGGCAGTCGACAACCCGGCGCGTTCGCGGCCGGCACGCAGGCGTTCGCCGATGGAACGCGGCGCTGCGGGAGCGGGTGCGGCCGACTCATCCACGGCCGCGTCAGGGGCGCTTGAGCGCGCGAGCCTGCGCGGAATCGGGGAATTCGAGGCGTAACGTGCGCGAATACTTCTCTTCGGCCATCCGATCCTTGGCGGCGCGCGCCACGGTGACTCCGGTCAGCAACACGTCGGGATCGGGCTTGAAGGCGCCGATGTAGGTGTCGACCACTTTGCGGGCCTCCGCCACCTTGTCGCGCTCGAGATACAGGCTCGCGAGCTGCACGGTCGCCTCGCTGTAGTTAGGCCGCGCCTGGATCGCGCCGTTGAATTTTTCCTGCGCCTCGTCGAGCCGCTTGGCCGCCCGCAGGCAGACGCCGGCATTGGTGAGCGCCACTTCCGGGGTGCGGTAGTACTTGCTGGCGGCCACCGCCATGAAACGCTCCACGCCCTCTTCGGTGCGGCCGTTCTTGCACAGGTAGATGGCGTAGTTGTTGGAGATGTCCGGCTTGCTGGGCTCGAGCCGCAGCGCTTCGCGGAAGTGCTTGTCGGCGAGTTTCGGGTCGCCGACGCGGTCGTACAGCAGCCCCAGGCTGGTGTGGACGTCGGCGTCCTTCGGATTCTGCTTGAGCGAACGCTCGAGCTTTTCCTTCGCGAGCGGATAGTTGCCCTGCTGAAGATAGGCGGTGCCGAGCTGGATGTTGTACTTGGCGGCGGCTTCCTTCGGATCGTCCTGCTTGAGCGGCTTGCCACCTTCGCTGTTGCTGGTGACGCAGCCGACCAGCAAGGCGGCCGCGAGGACCACGATCGAATATGAGTACTTCATGCGCGCACCTGCAATCCGAATGTTTTCGAACCGAGCCGCACGATGGTGCGATCGGTGACCTGGCCCGCGAGCTGGCCGCAGGCCGCGTCGATGTCCTCACCGCGCGTCTTGCGAATGGTCGCGATGACGCCGCGCCGGATGAGTTCATCGCCGAATTGCCTGATCACATCGTTCGGCGAGCGGCGATATTGGGTACCCGGGAACGGGTTGAACGGAATGAGGTTCACCTTGGCCGGCTTGTCGTGCAACAGCCGCGCGAGCTCGATGGCGTGTTCGCGCCGGTCGTTGACGCCGTCGAGCATCACGTATTCGAAGGTGACGCTGCGGCCATTCTGTTCGTCGAGGTAGTGCCAGCAGGCTTCCAACAACTCGGCGATGTTGTGTTTGCGATTGATGGGGACAAGCTGGCTGCGCAGCTCGTCGTTCGGTGCGTGCAGAGAAACCGCCAGCGCGCAGTTCACTTCCTCGGCGAGTTTGTAGATCTGCGGCACGAGGCCGGAGGTCGACAAGGTGACGCGGCGGCGCGAGATGTCGAACCCCAGGTCGTCGAGAAAGATGCGGATCGCCGGGATCACGTTGCGGAAGTTGGCGAGCGGCTCACCCATTCCCATCAGCACGATGTTGGTGATGATCCGGTTCTCACCGACCTGCCAGCCGAGCTCTCGATTGGCCAGCCACACCTGGCCCACGATCTCGGCGGTCGTGAGGTTGCGATTGAAACCCTGCTGCGCGGTCGAGCAGAACGAGCAATCGAGCGCGCAGCCGACCTGCGAGGAAATACACAACGTTCCGCGGTCTTCTTCCGGGATGTAGACCATCTCGTAGGCCTGGGCCTTGCCGCCCGACAGCAACCACTTGCGCGTGCCGTCGGTCGCGATCTGCGTCTTGACGATCTCGGGGACAGCCACTTCCGCACGCGTCACGAGGTCGGCGCGGAAATCCTTGGCGAGATCGGTCATCGCGGCGATGTCGCCCTCGCCGCGCTTGTACAGCCAGTTCATGAGCTGCCGCGCGCGGAAGGGTTTGCTGCCCATCGATCCCACGAACGCCTCGAGGTCCGCCTTCGGCAGACCTAACAAGTTCGTCATGGGTGTCGGGGCTTCGGACATGGAGCTCAGCCGCGCGGGCACAGCTCGGTCGTGCGGAAGAAATACGCGATCTCGGTCGCCGCCGTTTCCGGGGCATCCGAGCCGTGGACCGTGTTCGCCTCGATGCTCTCGGCGAGATCGGCGCGGATCGTGCCGGCGGTGGCCTTCTTCGGATCGGTGGCGCCCATGATCTCGCGATTCTTCGCGATGGCGTTTTCACCTTCGAGCACCTGAACGAGCACCGGACCCGAGGTCATGTACTTCACGAGGTCTTTGAAGAACGGACGCGCGGCGTGCACGGCGTAGAAGCCTTCGGCTTCGCGCTGTGACAGGTGCACCATGCGCGCGGCGATGACTTTGAGGCCCGCCTTTTCGAAGCGGCGAAGGACCTCGCCGATGAGGTTACGGGCAACGCCGTCGGGCTTGACGATGGAAAAGGTGCGCTCGAGCGCCATGCGAGTGATTCCTTGGTGGGGGTCGTAAAGGCGCGCGATTGTACCGGGAGGAAGCCTTCCCCGCGAGTAAGCCGCTGAAATTCAACGCTGAAAGGAACTCCAGCGGGGTCGGGGTGTTAGGCCCTAGACGTTGAAGCTCTCGCCACACCCGCACTCGCCCTTGGTGTTCGGGTTATGGAAACGGAACGCCTCGTTCAGGCCCTGTTTGACGAAGTCCACGGTGGTGCCGTTGATGAGCGGCAGGCTGTCTGGATCGACGAACACCTTGACGCCCTGGTCTTCGAAAATAAGGTCGGTGGCAGCGCTTTCGTCGGCGTAATTGACCACGTAGGCAAAGCCCGAGCAGCCGGTTTTGCGCACTCCGAGCCGCAGGCCCAGACCCTTGCCGCGTGAGGCGATGAAGGTTTTGACGCGGTCGGCGGCAGCCGGTGTAAGCGAAATGGCCATGTGTGATCCGTTCCTGTGGCGCGATCTACGGGCTCTCGTCGACCAAGAGCGCGGCGCGCAATGCATCTTCGACGATCAACAGCCGGCCAAGTTTCTCGGCCGGGACTTCGAACTTGCGGGCCCAGTCGGCGGGAGTTTCGAGGATTCCGGCATCGACCGGGGCTCCTTCCAGACGCTCACAAACCCAGGACACCACGGCCAGAGTATGGGGGCATCCGTAGGCGCTGAAACGGGCGCTTTTCACGATTTTGCCGGCCATTTCCAGCTCGAACAGTACGTCTGTTCCTTCGGCACGACGGCCGGCACGACCAAGTCGGACCCCGGCGGGTGGGGTTGCCCGCCCAAAGCGCGGAACCCGGGCCGCTCCCAGGAAGTAGGACTGGGTCAGCGGGCTCAAAGTCCGCGCCAGCAATGAGCCCTTGAGGCTACCGGCGGCGGCGGAAACCCGATTGGCTTCATCGGGTACGCCCGTAGCGCCATCACCCGCCAGCAGGCGCAACCTCCCGACCTCGCGACGGATCGCACCGGCGGCTTCGTCCACATCGGCCGCGGTCGTGAATCGCCCGAGCGACACGCGCAACGAGCTCTGCGCGAGCTCGGTGCTGTGGCCGAGCGCGCGCAACACGTAACTCGGTTCGCGAGTGGCGGAGCTGCAGGCGGAGCCGGTTGAAACCGCGATCTCCGGAAGACCGGTCACGAGGCTCTCGCCCTCGACCCCTTCGAACGACAGGTTCAGCAGTCCCGGCACGCGCTGCGCGGCCCCGTTCAGGAACACGCCCGGCAGCGACTCGAGTTCGCGCCACAGGCGGGTGGCGAGATCCTGTGTATGCGCCGCGTCGCCGGCGCCTTCCGCGCGCGCCAGCGTTGCCGCGGCGCCGAAGCCTGCGATCTGGTGCGTGGCCAGAGTGCCGGATCGCAGGCCCCGCTCATGGCCGCCGCCGAACAAAACCGGGGCGATCTGCGGCCGTGCCGCCTCGCGCACGTACAACGCGCCGACCCCCTTGGGGCCGTAGAACTTGTGCGCGGTCAGCGCGAGGAAATCGACGCCGAGCTTCTCGACGTCCACGGGTAGTTTACCGACCGCCTGCGAGGCGTCGGAATGCACCAGCACTCCACTTGCCCGGCACAACCCGGCAATCGCCGCGACGTCGTTGATCACGCCGATCTCGTTGTTGACCAGCATGAACGACACCAGCAGCGTGTCAGCGCGTAACGCGGCGCGTACGGCGTCCGGCGGCACCCGACCGCCGGCGTCGGGCTCGAGCAACGTCACCGCGAATCCGTCGCGCGCGAGCTGCGCGCAGGTGTCGAGCACCGATTTGTGCTCGGTGCGGCTGCTGACGATGTGGCCGCGCCCGCCGCCGCGGCGGGCCGCGCGCGCCACTCCCAGCAACGCGAGGTTGTTGGCCTCGGTGGCCCCGGAGGTGAACACGATTTCGCGCGGCAGCGCGCCGATCAACGCCGCGACTTCGCCGCGCGCCGTCTCGACCAGGTCGTGGACGCTCAAGCCCAGGCCATGTGTCGCCGAGGCTGCGTTCGCCTGCAAAGCCGGGTCGGTGAGGCACCGGGCCATCACCGCCGCGACGCGCGGATCGACCGGCGTGGTCGCGGCATGGTCCAGGTAGATAGTCATCGCGGCCCCGCGGGCCTGCGCTTGTTCTGTACCGAGGTCAGAATGCCGCGCAGGATGTTGACCTCGTTCTGGTCCATTTCGCAGCGCTGGAACAATCGCCGGATGCGGATCATCAACGCGGTACCCGCCTGCGTCCGATCGCGGAAGTCGATCTCCTCCATCACCTGGGCGAGATGCGCGTAGAAGCGCTCCATGTCCTCGCCGGTGGCCGGCGGCACGGTGGCCTCCGACAACGGCCGCGAGCCCGCCGGGCTGCCCGCGGCGCGAAACAGTTCGTAGGTCAGGAGCTGCACGGCCATCGCGAGATTGAGCGAGGGATATTCCGGGCTCGCCGGTATACGGATCAACAGGTGCGCGAGCGCCAACTCTTCGTTGGTGAGCCCGGTGCGCTCGGCGCCAAACAACACCGCCGCCGGGCTGAGCGCGCTCTTCGCGAATATGTTCTGTGCGGCCTCGTGCAGATCGAGCGCGCGGAAGTTCGTGTCACGGGGCCGCGAGGTCGTGGCCGCGACGAAGCCGCATTCGGCCACGGCGTCGGCCACGGTTTCGACCACGCGCGCGCGGCCCAGCAGGTCGTCCGCGCCCGAGGCGCGCGCCGTGGCTTCCGGGTGCGGGAAGGCCTTCGGCCGCACCAGCACGAGATCGGTCAGCGCCATGTTTTTCATCGCGCGCGCCACCGCCCCGATGTTTCCGGGGTGTGAAGGCTCGACCAGCACGATGCGAATGGCGGACAGGGGCACGGGCTGTATCATAGCGACCCTTTTCGCCGGGCCCCCGCACGATAACAATGCAGCCTCTACTGAACATCGCGGTCAAAGCCGCGCGCCGCGCCGGCGACATCATCGTCCGTGCCATCCCGCGCCTCGAGGCCGTCCAGGTTGAAAGCAAGGGCCGCAACGACTTCGTCACCGAGGTGGACAAGGCGGCCGAAGCCGACATCATCCAGACGATCCGCAGGCTGCATCCCAATCACGCCATCCTCGCCGAGGAAAGCGGCGCGAGCGGCGACAACGAAGTGGTGTGGATCATCGATCCGCTCGACGGCACGACTAACTTCATGCACGGCAATCCGACCTTCGCGGTCTCGATCGCCTGCCAGATCCGCGGCCGCCTCGAGCATGCGGTGGTGTTCGATCCGATGCGCCAGGAACTCTTCACCGCCTCGCGCGGCGACGGGGCGCAGGTCGAAGGCCGCAAGATGCGGGTCAGCAAGCAGATCACGCTCGAAGGTTCGCTGATCGCGACCGGGTTTCCGTTCCGCGCCGACGCGCCCTACATCGACGAATATCTCGCGATGCTCAAGGCCGTGATGCTGAAGGCATCCGGAATTCGCCGCCCCGGCGCCGCGGCGCTCGATCTCGCCTGGCTGGCCGCGGGCCGCGTGGATGGGTTCTGGGAAATCGGCCTCAAGCCCTGGGACACCGCGGCCGGCACGCTGCTCATCACCGAAGCCGGCGGCCGCGTCGGCACGATCTTCGGCGAGAAGTATGAGCAGGGCGGCCACATCATCGCCGGCACGCCCAAGGTGTACGCGGAGCTGGTGGCGGCGATTTCGCTCCACGCACCAGCCGCGTTGCGCGGAGCCTAACTAGCGGGCTTCGCGTCCGGCGCCTTGTTGCGCATCGGGCTCACCCAGTACGGGTAGACGAAGTACACCGCGATGGTTCCCAGCAGGAACCAGCCGAAAAACACCCGGATCTTGTGTTCGACGCCGATCCAGGCGAGCACGAAGCACAACAAGACTCCGATTGCCGGAACGACCGGGTAACCCCAGACCTTGAAGTGGCGCGGCAGATCGGGCCGTTTGGCGCGCAGCCAGATCACCGAGAAACACACCAGTCCGAAGGCCACCAGAGTTCCGACCGAGGTCAGATCGCCGAGGTAGTTGATGTCGAATACGGCCGCGGCCAGCGAAACGACGCCACCCACGATCAGCGTGTTGATCCACGGCGTCTTGAACTTCGGATGCACCTTGGCGAGCACCTTCGGCATCAATCCGTCGCGCGACATGGAATAGAACACACGCGTCTGACCGAACATCAACACCAGCACCACCGACGAAAGGCCCGCAATCGCGCCAATCTTGATGCACTTGGCGAGCCAGCCCCAGCTCGGGCCGAACGTGTCGACCGCCGTCGCGACGGGCGCGGCGACGTTGAGCTTGGTGAACGAAACGACACCGGTCAGCACCGCAGCCGTAGCCATGTAGAGAACCGTGCAGACGATCAGCGAACCCAGGATGCCGATCGGCATGTCCTTGCGCGGATCCTTCGCTTCCTGCCCCGCGGTCGAAACCGCCTCGAAGCCGATGTAAGCAAAGAAGACGATCGTGGCCGCACGGATCACGCCGTCGATGCCGAACTGGTTCTCGACGCCGGTGGGCTCGGGAATGAACGGATGCCAGTTGTCCGTGTTGACGAAGAACGCGCCGACCGCGACGAACGCGATGATGACCGTGACTTTGATGGCCACGATGATGTTGTTGACAGTGGCCGATTCGGACACGCCCAGCACCAGCAGCATGGTCACCGCCAACACGATGAACACCGCCGGCAGGTTGAACAGCGATGTCACGACCGCGGACGGATCGACGGGAACGACGGTGGCCAGCGGCAACTGCACGACGGACCCCGTCGGGACCATGAGCTGCGCGCCCGCGGCGAGCTCACGAAGATGGGTGGTCGCCGGGTCCATGACCTTGGTGGCTTCCGCGAGCACCGCCGTGCTGTCGCTCTGCACCGCGATGTCGAGCGCATTGATGAGCGCGTAACCGCCCGACTCCGCCGCGTGCGCGACGACATCGTTCTGTGCCAGCGCCGTGGTGAAGGCGCCCGAAATGGTGGCCTTGCCCTGCGAGAGGAACTGCACCACCGAACCATCGGTGAGATGCGCGGTCACGCCGTTCAGGCTGACCAGCGGATCGGTCATGCTGAAACTCGAGGCATGCGAGACCACCAGCTGGCCGACGGCCTGCGTGAACTGCGCGGGAATGTCGAAACCTATGTCGTGCAGCAGGCTGACCGCGTAACCCGACCAGCCCACCGCGACCACCGAGGCCGCGAGTGCGTATTCGAGCAGCAGCAGCGCGCCCATGATCCACGCGCCGAATTCACCGACGGTGGTGTAGGCGTAGGTGTATGCGGAACCGGAGACCGGCAGCATCGAGGCGAGTTCGGCGTAACACAGGCCCGCGAATGCGCAGACGACGCCGGCGATGACGAAGGACAACATGACCGCGGGGCCGGCATACAGCGCGGCGGCGGTGCCGGTGCGGACGAAGATACCGGCGCCGATGATGCAGCCGATGCCAAACAACACCAGGTGAATCGCACCGAGCGAGCGTTTGAGCTCTCCGCGGTCGAACTCGGTTTGGACCTGATCAATGGACTTGGTACGCCATCTCATCGGGGACCCCGCATTCTTGTAATTGGCCGGATTGTAGGGAGGCCGCCCGCGTTAAGCGAGCGGCATTGTTTCAGGACCGCGCGCCGGGCTCATCCGCCCTCGCTCTCGTCGCGCTTGTTCCGGCGCTCGTCGAGCAGCCTTCGCAGGCGGATATTCACCATTTCGACGCACACCGAAAACGCCATCGCGAAATACAGGTAACCCTTTGGCACGTCGACGTGGAAAGCGTCAACCACCAGTACCACGCCGACCAGAATAAGGAATGCCAGCGCCAGGATCTTGATGGTCGGATGCCGTTCGATGAAGGCACCGATCGAGCCCGACACCCACATCATCACGCCTATGGCGAGGACAATGGCCGCGACCATGATGGGCAACTGCTCCGGCTTCGCGAGCCCGACCGCGGTGAACACCGAATCGAGCGAGAAGACGATATCGATGATGGCGATCTGCACCACGATGGCGAAGAAGTTCGCGAACACCTTCGTCTTGCGATCGCCCTCGACGCCTTCGAGGGTGCCGTGAATTTCCGTGACGCTCTTGGCGAGCAGGAACAGGCCGCCTAACAACAGGATGATGTCGCGACCGGAGAACTCCTGGGAGAGGACGCTGAACCAGGGCTTGGTCAGGCGCGTGAGCCAGACGATCGAGAACAGCAACGCGATACGCGTGAACATCGCGAGCGCGAGACCCACGATCCGCGCCGATTCGCGCCGTTCCGGCGGCAGCCGGCTGACGAGAATCGAGATGAAGATGATGTTGTCGATGCCGAGGACAATCTCGAGCGCGGACAGCGTGACGAACGCTATCCAGGCATGCGGATCGCTGAGCAGCTCGATCATCTATCGTCGGTCAAAGCCGCGGATCAAGGCCGCTCGTCGAGTTCGTCTTTGCGCAGCGGCGGGAAGACGTGTTCGGCCTTGAGGCCGAACGACAGCGCAATCGAACTCGAGATGTAGATCGACGAATACGTGCCGGCGATGATGCCGATCAGCAGCGCTTCGGAGAAGCCACGCAGCGCCGAGCCACCCAGCAACAGCAGCGTCACAACCACGATGGCGGTGACCACCTTGGTCATGATGGTGCGCGACAACGTCTGGTTGATCGCCAGGTCGAGCACCTGGTCCGACGGCAGACGGCGGTTCTTCTCGAAGGTTTCGCGGATGCGGTCGAACACGATCACGGTATCGTTGAGCGAGTACCCGATGACAGCAAGAATAGCCGCGACGACCGCCAGGTCGAACGGCGTCTGCGTGATCGAGAACACGCCCAGCACGAGGATTGGATCGTGCAGCACCGCGAGGATGGCGCCGAGGGACAACCGCCAGGTGTGGAATCTCAGGATGATGTAGATCGCGATCAGCACCAGCGTGATCGTCAACGCCTTGACGGCCGCATCGCGCAATTCGTCGCCGACCTGCGGACCTACGACTTCGAGCTTCGACATCTGCGCCTTCGGATCAACCGAAGTGAGGATGGCAAGGAACTTGGGCCGCAGCACCTCGGCGCTTTCGCCGGTCGACTGCAGGCGGATCGTGATGTCCTGCGTGGAACCGAAGGTCGACACCGTCGGGTCGTGATATCCAGCCGCGACCACCGCGTCGTGGATGGCGCCGATCTTCGCATTGGTCGGGAAGTTCGCTTCGATGCTGATGCCGCCGGTGAACTCGATGGCGAAGTTCAGACCGCGCACGAAGAACGACGCGAAGCTGACCACCATGAGCACGGCCGACAGCGTGTACCACACCTTGCGGGTGGCCATGAACGGGAAGCTAGTCTTCTTGTGAAAAAATTCCACGATGCGTTTCCTCAACCGATCGCCAGTCTGGCGACCTTGCGTTTGCCGCCGAACATCAGAGTCAACAGGGCGCGCGAACCCATGAGCGAGGTGAACATCGACGTGCCGATGCCGAGCGTCAACACCACGGCGAAGCCGCGGATCGCGCCGGTACCGAAGATCCACAACACGATGCCCGCGATCAACGTGGTGACGTTGGAGTCGAGAATCGCCGAGAACGCCTTCTCGAAGCCGGCGCGGATCGCCGTCTGCGGTGAGACGCCATTGCGCAACTCTTCACGGATTCGTTCGTAGATCAGCACGTTCGCGTCGACCGCCATGCCGACAGTGAGGATGATGCCGGCGATGCCGGGCAACGACAGCGCGGTGCCGAGCATCGACAACAACGCGCTCAGCAACACGACGTTCGCGAGCAGCACCAGGTCGGCGACCACGCCGAACAACTGGTAATAAATGATCATGAAGACGAACAGCGCGGCCATGCCGACCACGAGCGCCGTCACACCCTTGCGGATGTTCTCCTGGCCGAGTTTGGGGCCGATGGTGCGTTCGTCGACGATGGAGATCGTGGTGGCGAGTGCGCCGCCGCGCAGCAGCAGCGCCGTCTCCTTCGCCTCGCTCATCGTGAGGCCGGTGGTCTGGAAGCGATTGCCGAAAATGCCCTGGATGGTCGCGACATTGATGACGCGTTCTTCCTTGATGTCGCGCACCACCGGCTGGCCGTTGACCTCGACCGTTTCGCGGCGCTGTTCGATGAACACGACACCCATCGGCTTGCCGAGATTGGCACGCGTGGTGCGCAACATTTCGTCGCCGCCGGCGCTGTCGAGCGTGATCTGGATTTCCGGGCCCTGCTGGCCCGAGGACGCGATGGCATTGATGAGCTGGTCGCCGGTCACGATGATGTCGCGCTTGAGCAGGATCTTGCCGCCCTCCTTGCGCTCGTAGACCTTCGTGCCGAGCGGCGCGGGTCCCTTGGTCGGTGCGGGACGCGGATCGACCAGCCGGTATTCGAGCGTGGCGACCTTGCCGAGCACGTCCTTCACTTCCGCCGAGTTCTGCACGCCGGGTAGTTCGACCACGATCCGGTCGAGGCCCTGGCGCTGCACGACCGGCTCGGAGACGCCGAGTTCGTTGACGCGGTTGCGCAGCGTGGTGATGTTCTGCGAGATGCCGAAGTCGCGCCGCTCACGCACCTGCACCGGGGTGAGCACGCAATCGACCGCGGCGCCTTCGGTCACGACGGCGTCGCGACAGCCGAGATCGGGATGGGATTTATTGATCGTCTCGCGCACTTTCGCCAGATCGGCGCCCGCCGGCAGCAACACGCGCAGGCCGTTCGGGATGTCCGAGTCGACGGTGAGCTGGCCGATGTCGTTGAACGTAATTTCGTCGGCATTGAACGCGCGGCGGAAATCCTGCTCGTAGGTGTTGAGCAACTTGGCGACCGCGCCGTTCACATCCACCTGGTAAAGAAGATAGAGGCCGCCGCGCAGGTCGAGACCGAGCGGCATGGCGCGCAGGCCCAGCACCTGCAGCCACGATGGCGCGCGCGACGCGTACGACATCGCGTTCACGTAGTCGCGGGTGAGGCCGTTCTTCTCGTTCTTGACGACGTCGCGCGCCTTGAGCTGCGTCTCGTTGTCCTCGAAACGGACCATCATGTTGCCGTGATCGAGATAGATGCGCTTGAAGGTGACACCGTTGCCCTTGAGCACCTGCTCGACTTTCGCCATCTGGGTGGCGTCCATCGCGGTCCGATCCTTGCGCGCCAGCTGCAGCGCGTAGTCGTCACCGAAGATGTTAGGCAGGGCGAACAGAAACGCCACGGCCAACACGGCCGCGACGAACCAATACTTCCAACGCGCGTACTCGAGCATGGGTCGACCTCAGGCTCCCTTGAGCGTGCCCTTCGGTACCAGGGAGGTGACCTGAAAGCGCTGGACCTTGATACGCACGTTGTCGGCGATCTCAAGCGTGATGAAATTATCGCCGACCTCGACGATACGACCCAGGATTCCGCCGGCCGTCACGATCTCGTCACCTGCGGCGATCTTGCTCAGCATGGCCTGGTGTTCTTTCTGCTTCTTCTGCTGGGGACGGATCAGCAGGAAATAAAAGATGACGACGAACAGGCCCATCATCACGAACATGGGCAGCCCACTCTGCGGCGCGGCGCCACCTGCGGCCTGGGCCATCGCGTCGGGGATCAATGAATTCATGGTGTTATCTCACACGTAACGAGGAATCAGCGCCCCAAGGGCCGGCGCGGGCGCGTATTTTGGCCGAAAAAAAAATTTATGCCACAGAGACTTGCGAGCTTTCAGCCGGTTCCCGCAGGTAGCGGCGAATCACCTCATCCAGCGAGCCGCTTTCGATGCCTGCGCGCAAGGAACGCATGAGCTCCAGGTAGTAGTGCAGGTTGTGCATGGTGTTGAGCCGGCTGCCGAGGATTTCGCCGCAGCGGTCGAGGTGGCGGAGATAGGAGCGCGAGTAGTTGCGGCAGGTGTAGCAGGCGCAGGCCGGATCGAGCGGGCTGGTATCCGCCTGGTGCGCAGCGTTGCGGATGTTCACGACGCCTTGTGAGGTGAACAGGTGTCCGTTGCGCGCGTGCCGCGTGGGCATCACGCAATCAAACATGTCGATGCCGCGCAGGACGGCGGCAATGATGTCCTGGGGACGGCCGACTCCCATCAGGTAACGCGGCTTGTCGGCCGGCATGTGCGGCAGCAGACCCTCTAGCACTCGCAGGCGGTCTTCTTCGGGCTCGCCGACCGCGAGCCCACCTACCGCGAAACCTTTCCATTCGAGCTTCTGCAGCGCTTCGAGCGAGGCCAGCCGCAGGTTCAAGTGCATGCCGCCCTGGACGATGCCAAACAACTCGCCCGGCGGCCCGTCTTTCAGGGATGCGGCCTGGTAGTAGTGCGTGTGACTGCGCACGGCCCAGCGCATCGAACGCTCCATCGAATCGCGCACCTGTTGTTCGGTGGCGGGATACGGCGTGCAGTCATCGAGCGCCATCGCGATGTCGGAGGCGAGCGCGAGCTGCGCGTCCATCGAATCCTCGGGCGTCAGCCGCACCGCCGCGCCATCGATCGGCGAGCGGAACTGCACACCCTCTTCCGTGATCTTGCGCAAGGACTCGAGGCTGAACACCTGGAAACCGCCCGAGTCCGTGAGGATGGGCTTCTGCCAGTGCATGAAGCCGTGCAGGCCGCCATGCGCGCGCATGATCTCGTTGCCCGGGCGCAGCATGAGATGAAACGTGTTGCCCAACACGATCTCCGCGCCCAGCCCTTCGAGTTCCTCGGGCGTCATCGCCTTCACGGTGCCGTACGTGCCCACGGGCATGAACGCCGGCGTCTGGATGGTGCCGTGTGCGAGTTCGAGTTGCCCGCGGCGCGCGGCGCCGGCGGTGCCTAACAAGGTGAACTTTGCGGTCATGGATGGGCCGTCACGCGTGGTCTGCCAGCCGCACGCCTGGCGCGGGCGTCACGAACATGGCATCGCCATAACTGAAGAACCGGTACCGCTGCGCGACCGCATGTGAGTACGCCGCAAGCACGGCCGCGCGCCCCGCGAAGGCGCTGACCAGCATCAGCAGCGTGGATTCCGGCAGATGGAAATTGGTCACCATTGCGTCGACGATCCTGAAACGGAATCCGGGCACGATGAACAGCGACGAATCACCGATGTAGGGCGCGATCCTGCCGCCGCCCGCGGCGCTTTCGAGCGCGCGCACCACCGTCGTGCCGACGGCGATGACGCGGGCGCCGCGCGCCTTCGCGGCCGCGATGGTCTCACAGGCCGCCGCGCTCACCTCGACGAACTCTGCGTGCATGACGTGTGCGCCCACGGCATCCGTGCGCACCGGCTGGAATGTACCGGCGCCCACGTGCAGCGTGATGAACGCGCGCTGTACGCCGCGCGCATCGAGGGCGGCAAGCATCGCCTCGTCGAAATGCAGGCTCGCGGTGGGCGCCGCGACCGCCCCGCGCTTGCGCGCGAACAGGCTCTGGTATCGCGTGCTGTCGGATTCGTCGGGCTCGCGATTGATATATGGCGGCAGCGGCATCTGCCCGTAAGTTTCGAAGAACGACAGCGCCGGCTCCGGTAGTTCGATCACCCACAGGTCAGCGCGTTTCTCGACGATGCGGATCGTGCCGCCGCGGCCTTGCAGCGACATCTCCGGGCGCAGTGGTTTGCTGGCGCGCGCGTGCACCAGCGCGCGGTGGTCCTCGAGCGGCCGCTCGAGCAACAACTCGACCTTGCCGCCGGATTCCTTGAGCGCGAACAGGCGCGCTGGGATCACGCGCGTGTCGTTGAACACCAGCAGGTCGCCGGGCGACAAGAACCGGGGTAGTTCGCGAAACTGCCGGTCAGCGACGGCGCCGGTGGCGCCATCGAGCTCGAGCAACCGGCTCGCCGAACGTTCGGCGAGCGGTTGCTGGGCAATCAGTTCTGCGGGCAGTTCGTAGTGAAAGTCGGTACGGCGCACGGCGGCGAGTTTACCGCCACGGCCGCGTTCGTCAGTTCATTCGTCGGTGCCCGGCCCGGTCGCACCCATCGGAGGCGCGGGCGGAGCCGGCGGGACCGGCGGTGGCGGCATCGCGTCCAAGAAGTCCTGCATCTCCGGACGATCCGGCATCGTCACGGCCAGCGTGATCTGTTTGCGCTGACGCAGAACCTTGAGATTCAGTTTCTCGCCCGATGAATACGAACGCAGGATGCGCAGCGCATGTGTGCCGTCTTCGGGCTTGCGACCGTCGATGGTCTGGATCACGTCCCCGTCTTCCAGCTTGAGCGAGCCGTTCTCCGGCGCCTGCACCACCAGCACACCCTCGGTCGCGCCAAAATACGCGCCCAGTTTCGGGGTGATGCTCGCCAGCTCCATGCCACCGAACTCATCCGGAAAGTTGAAGCGCAACTGACGGACCACTCGCGTGCCCGGCAGGCCGGCGACACCGGCCATGCCCGTCATGGGGCCGGCCATCTCGGGCATCGGGTGCATGCCGAACATGCGTTCGTCGCCGCCGACTCCGCCTGCGAATGGACGTGCGATCACGATCAGATCCTTGTTCTTGCCGGAGCGGATCACGCGCACTTTCACCTTCTGGTCGGGCTGCACACTGCGCATCTGGTCGATGAGCGCGCGGCCGGCGTTTTCGCCACCGGCGACCGTGTTGCCGTCGAGCTGGATGATCACGTCGCCGTTCTGCAGGCCGGCCGCTGCGGCGGGGCCGCCCGGACTCACCGTGCGCACGCGCGCGCCTTCCTTGCCGCTTTCGGGGTCTATCTGCACGCCCAACATGGCGTGCCGGTCGGTCGAGAAAAACAACATGTCGCCGCGCGAATTCTCCGCGAGTTGCCGCGACAGCTCCATCACCTCGCGCGTCGCCTTGTCGAGACGCACCCGCGCCGCATCGAGCTCGGCGCGCTTCTTCGTCTCGTCGGCTTCGCGTTTGGCGTCGGCGGGGGACCGCCGTGCTTCATCGGCCTTGGCGCCCTTCTCAGTGCTCGTCACGGTCTGCGCGATGCAGGCCGTGCTCATGCCTAACAAACAAACCAGCAGCAACTGTTTCATGTCGTCTCCGGAAATCTTCAGAAATTGGCGCTGACCAGTTCGGCGTAGCGCACTTGTGCATAGGAATCGATCAATTCGGTGCGGGTGCGCTCGAGCCGCGCCACTTCGGCGCTGCGGCCGTGCAGGCGTGCATCGTTGAGTGCGTCGTCGAAGCTCGCGATGTGATCCTCGAGCACCGCGACCGCCATGTAGCTGTCGGCGCGCACGATGCGCGACTGCGGACGCACGCTGGCGACCGGGGTGACCGGCTCGTCGACCACAGGTTCGACGGGCACGCGTTGTTCGAGACGCCACATGCTGGCCGCGACCAATGCGACCACCAGCACACTGGCAGTCCCGCGCGCGATCGCGTGCCGGCGGCGGACCCGCGCCTGCCTTACGCCGTTCCGCTCGAGCAACGTGTCGTAGCCGAATGCAGGTGTTGCAGACTCCGCACTCGCGTCCAGCCGCCTGAGGCGCGCAACCAGTTCAGTTTCATCCACGTCAGTGTCCATCGAACTCACTCCCGAGAGCCGGCCCCAGACCCGAATGGGCGGGCGCGATCAGATCGTTGCGCAGCCGCGCGTGGCCACGAGCCAGTTGCGACTTGGAGAAACTCACCGTGCGATCGAAATTCTGGGCGATTTCCTCGTGTGACCAGCCTTCGACGTCGTATAGCCACACGACCGCGCGGGTCAGCGGCGAAAGCCGGGCCAACGCACGATCGAGATCGATAAGATCCGAGGTGCGCGCCTCGCTGTCGGCGGGGCCCGCCCAGGCGTCCTCGGTCCACGATTCGAGCGCGACGCGAGCGCGTTGCCAGGGCGACCGGAACGCCATCAGGCAGCGGCTGACCGCGATCTTGCGGACCCAGATCCCGAACGGCGCCTCGCCACGGAAATCGCCGAGGTGCTCGTACATGGCGATGAGGGTGTCCTGCAGGAGGTCCTCGGCCATGGCCTTGTGCCGCACCAGGCGGCGGATGATCGCGTGCGTCGGCGCGGCCAGCCGCTCGAACAACACCCGCCGAGCGGCCGCGTCGCCAGCCCGGGCGGATGCCAGTTCGTCGGGCGAGATGTTTATGTCCGCGAGTCTTTGCATGGCCATTCTGTGGCTGGAACAAAGCCTGGATGCCCGGCGTCATTGAAAGGTCGCAGCGTCGAGTGATGGCTATGTGGTGTAATTCGACCCGGCAGCGGTAAGTTCCAGCTGTGCCCCTGTGGTGAAATTGGTATACACGCCTGACTCAAAATCAGGTACCGAAAGGTGTGTTGGTTCGAGTCCGACCAGGGGCACCACTTCAAATAAAACATGCAGTTCCGAGATTTCCGCATGTTGAAATTCCTGACGGCTTCCCTCCCCCGGCACCACTGAATCGATGAATTTCTGCAGCAACTGTGGCTCCCGAGTCGTCCTCAAGGTTCCGACTGACGACCTCCTGCCGCGCCACGTCTGCGAGAACTGCGGGACCATCCACTATCTGAATCCGAAAATCGTCGTCGGCTGCCTGCCGGTGTTCGAGGATCGTCTTCTGATCTGCAAGCGCGGTATCGAGCCACGGCTGGGCTACTGGACGATCTGTGGCGGGTTTATGGAAAACGGCGAGACACTCGAGGAAGGGGCGGCGCGCGAGGCGCGCGAGGAGGCCCTGGTCGACGTCGAGATCGGCAGCCTGCTCGTGATTGCAAATGTGCGCCAGGCTCACCAGGTACACGTATTTTTCCGCGCCCGCATGCGCTCTGCCCACTTCGGCGTCACGCACGAGAGCCTGGAAGTGAAACTCGTGACCGAGGATGAGATCCCCTGGGGTGAGCTCGCGTTTCCGAGCACCGAATTCGCGCTGCGCAGCTTCATCGCCGACCGGCGTGCCGGTGTCGAGCAGCACCACATCGCCGAGATGCAGCGCCGTCCCGCCTGAGCTGGCAGAATAGCGGCCCGCAAAATCCCGGCCTTTACCGGCAATTCCTGAAGGATAGATCGATGACGTTCGTGGTGACGGAAGCGTGCATCAAGTGCAAATACACCGACTGCGTGGAGGTGTGCCCGGTCGATTGTTTCCACGAAGGCCCTAACTTCCTCGTGATCGATCCCGAGGAATGCATCGATTGCACGTTGTGCGAACCGGAATGCCCGGTCGAGGCGATCTTCTCCGAAGACGAAGTGCCGGCCGGCCAGGAAGAGTTCAAGAAATTGAATGCGGATCTGGCCAAGAAGTGGCCGGTGATCACCGAGAAGAAACCTGCTCCGCCCGACGCCAAGCAGTTCGAAGGCGTCGCCGACAAGAAGAAGTTGTTAGAGACCTGAGAGCTTCCGCTCTCTCACATCTTGCCGGTCTTCAGATACTTCACGAGCTGACCGGGCGGCGCGTAACCCGGCAGCATCTCTCCGCTCGCCAGGAAGATTGCCGGCGTGCCTTCGACCCCGAGCTTGTGACCCAGCTCGTAGTCGCGCGCCACGATATCCGCGGGGCACTTCGCCGCCTTGATCGGTTCGTCGTTCTTGGCGCGCGTCAAAGCTTCATTGCGATTCGAGGAACACCAGACGGTTTCGGCCTTGTGCCAGGACTCCGTGTCAGGGCCTGAGCGCGGGAAGAACATGTACCGCACGCGGATGCCGAGACGGTTGTATTCGTTGATCTGCGAATGCAGACGGCGGCAGTAGCCGCAGTCGATGTCGGTGAACACCGTGATCGTGTACTTCGGTTCCTTCGGCGAGAACACCAGCATCTCGGTTTCCGGAACGCTGTCGATGATTCGCGCGCGGATTCCGCGGCGGCGATTCTCCGAAAGATTGGAGTCCTGATCGATGTCGTACAAGTCCCCGAGGATCACGTAGCGGCCGTCGGCGGTCACATAACTGACCTCCGAGCCACGCGTGATTTCATAGACGCCGTTGACCGGGGTGATACGCACGTCTTCGAGCTTGAGGCCGTCGATCTTGCTGACGATGGTGGCGCGCGGATCGACCTTGCCAGGATCGGCTTTGGCGGCTTGCGCGGGCACGATCGGGTTCGCGGCAACACCGCCCTGCGCGAATGCGATGCTGCCAAGCAGCGAGCCTACAATGGCAAGGGCGCTCATCCGGAAGACGTTGGATGTCATGTGCGACTCAGACGTGAGGGATAGCGATTCGACCGGGCCGGGCTCGCGAAGTTCGCGAAAGCCCAGCGGGACGGAAGCTTAGCAAATTGCGCCTGGAGGGCGGCCCTTGCGCCGCCCGAAACCCCATCAGCCGCGCGGGTGATGCGTGCCGTGCATCTCTTTCATGCGCTCGCGAGCAACGTGAGTGTAGATCTGCGTGGTCGAAAGGTCGGAATGACCCAGCAGCATCTGCACGACCCGCAGGTCGGCGCCATGATTGAGCAGGTGCGTTGCGAACGCGTGCCGCAACGTGTGCGGCGACAACTCTTTGTCGATGACCGCTTTGCGCGCGTACCGCTTGATGATGTGCCAGAAGGCCTGGCGCGTCATGCGATCACCGCGGCGCGTGGGGAACAGGTAGTCGGTGGTTCGGTCGAGCAGGATTTCGCTGCGCGGCGCGCGCACGAAGTCCGTCAGCCATCGCACGGCTTCCTCGCCGAGCGGAATCAGGCGCTCGCGATTGCCCTTGCCCATGACCCGGATGACACCCTGGTTGGTGTTGATCTGGTTGTACTTGAGGTTTACGAGTTCCGAAACGCGCAGGCCGGTGGCGTACAGCACTTCGAGCATCGTGCGATCGCGATGACCCAGCGGGTCGGCGATGGCCGGAGCGCTTAACAGCGACTCGACCTCTTCTTCGGTGAGCGACTTCGGCAACGAGCGGCCGATCTTCGGCATCGCAATCTGGGCGGTCGGATCATCCTTGATCACTCCTTCGCGGACGAAGTAGCGGAAGAAACGACGGAAAGACGAAAGCTGGCGCGCGGTCGAGCGCGGACGTGCGCCCATTTCGACGCGGAAGGCGATGAAGCCCAGCAGGTCGGCGCGAGTGGTTTTGATGATCGGCGTGCCACGCTCGGCCAACCAGCGCGCGAGCGCGGTCAGATCGGCGCGATAGGCCGCCAGCGTATTGGCCGACAGACCGCGCTCCATCCAGACCGCATCGAGAAATTTCGAGACGGTTGAATCGGCGGTGTCAGCGGCAGGCGACTCGTTGGACGCTGTAGCTTGTTTGACCAAGACGTGATTGCCTTAATACGTATGCGGAATAACG
>JBDTSP010000014.1:0-125482 GCA_039931065.1 Pseudomonadota bacterium
ATAGTGTGGCAGCTGCCATGCGAGAGTAGGTCACTGCCAGGGTCCTAACAAAGAAAGCCCCCGTCACGAAAGTGGCGGGGGCTTTTTCTTTTGGTTCGTCGGGGCGGTTTCACAGGGGGCTCCTTGCAATCTCGCGTCGACTACATCGGCAACGAGCGTTCACCGGTCATCGTGATCGAAAGCCTGTGGCCGCGTCCGCAGGAACTCATCGACCTGGCGGCACGCCGCACCGACTACAGCGCTCGCTCGCTCTACTACCCTGGCATCCGCAGCTCCGCACCCGTCGAATATGCCCGGGCTGTGACGCAGCAACTCAACGAGCTCATTGCGGTCACCTTCGATGTGCGCGGCGATCTCGCGATCACCGATTCGACGTTTTCACTCGTCGTGACGCCGGCGGAGAATCTGGTTGCATTTCAACGCGTGCCGCATTTCGACTCGGCGGATCCGAATCGCATCGCGCTCCTTCATTACCTTTGCGGGCCTGAACACGGTGGCACATCCTTCTACCGTCATCGCAGCAGCGGAATTGAATCCGTCACGGACGCCAATCGGGACAGATACATCAAGCTCGTGAACTCCGAGGTCAAAGCGAACGGCATGCCGCCAGCGCGTTTCATCGACGAGGACACGGCGATGTTCGAGCGTGTTGCGAGGTACGAATGCACAATCAATAGAGCGCTCATTTACCGCGGCAACATGCTGCATTCGGTGACGACTCCGCCGGGATTCGTCCCGAATGGCGATCCGCGAACCGGACGCCTGACGGTAAATACCTTTTTGCTGGCAAGTGCGGGTCAGTCACCCGTCCAGTAGATTTCGTCCTGCCGCGTCATGTGCGAGAGCCACGAATAGTGCGAATAGATATTCGTGGGCTGCAAATTCGAGGCCTCGTACTTACCGAATAGCCGGGGCGGAATCTTGAATCCAAAGCATTCGTCAGCCCCGAGAACGATTCCGGCCGCGCGACAGCTCTCGACCAGCGTAATCCTGAGCCAAGTGTCGGCGTGTTCGCGTTGGTCGAGCAACCGGGCAAATGCTTCGCGCGTCGGCGCGACCTCCGAGACAGTTCCGCAGCCCACGTTCAGCCAGTGGATCGCGCCGCCGCTCGTCGCCAGAAAGGCCTCACCCAGAAGGTTGACGAACCACAAGGTGGCATCGGGGGGTAAAGGCGGCCTCCAGTATCCGAGGAGCTTGCCCCAGTCCTTACCCGCAGGGTCCATCAAAAACGCCTGAATATTCATTTTTTCACGGGCAGTGTAGCCACGCGCACATCCCGGTGGATGCCGCATTTCAGCACGTCGAGCCGAGAACCGCCCGGTGGCATAAAATTGCGCATGGTGATCAAGGTCAGCAACGAAGCTCGAGTGCTCGAAGGATGCGACCCCGCTCAATTGCCGCTCGCGCAATTGTTGTCGGTCGGTACGCCGACCGTGCTCAAGGGGCTCGTGCGCGACTGGGGTCTGGTTCGCGCCGGCCTGCGTTCGATGGATGACGCGATGAACTATCTGCGCTCCTTCGACAACGGGAAAATCCTCTCCGCGTCGTTCGCCGGCCCTGAAGCGCGTGGTCGTCTCTTCTATAACGATGATTTCACCAATCTCAATTTCGAAGCCCGGCGCATCAAGCTGGCCGAAGTGCTCGACCAGATACGTGCTCATCTCGACGACGAACCCGCACCGACGATCTACATCGGTTCCACTATCGTGGATTCCTACCTCCCGGGCTTCCGGAAGGACAACGACCTCGGGCTCGCCGCGCTCGGCGTTGATGCACCGCCGGCAATCTGGATCGGCAACCGAACTATCGCGTCGTGCCACTACGATGCGCCAAACAATCTTGCCTGTTGTGCGGTCGGCCGGCGCAGGTTCACGATGTTTCCGCCCACCCAGGTCGCCAATCTTTATCCCGGCCCGCTGAATCCGACTCCCGGAGGGCAGGCGATCAGCCTGGTCGATTTTGCGAACCCCGACTTCGTCCGGTTTCCCCGCTTTCGTGACGCGCTCGCGCTGGGATATTCCGCGGTTCTCGAACCGGGCGACGCAATTTTCATCCCGTCGATGTGGTGGCATCACGTCGAGGGATTGAGCCCGTTCAACACGTTAGTGAACTATTGGTGGAGCACATCGCCGGACTTCGTTCCGACGCCGCTGAACGCGCTCTATCATGCGATGTGGTCCATTCGGGATCGGCCGGCAGCTGAAAAGGAAGCCTGGCGTGCGGTATTCGAATACTACGTTTTCGGGCCAGCCGCACGCGCCGCGGAACACGTTCCGGAGGCGGCGCGCGGTGTGCTCGGCCCGATCGATGACACGCAGGCGCGTTTCATCCGGGCCATGCTGATAAACAAATTAAATCGTTGAAGCGTGCGTGCGCGCCGCACTATCGCCCCGCGCCCGGCAAACGGAGTCGAATTTGAAAATGCGAGCAGTGAAGAGAGTGGTTATTGCGGGCGGCGGCACCGCCGGTTGGCTTGCGGCCGCGGCCATCTCGAACCAACTCGGCAAGCTTCTCGATGTCACGCTGATCGAGTCCGACGAAATCGGCACGATCGGCGTTGGTGAGGCGACTATCCCGCCTATCCGCGTGTTCCACAAACTGCTGCAGATCGACGAGCAGGAATTCATGCGAGCCACGGCGGCGACCTTCAAGCTCGGCATCCTGTTCGAAAACTGGGGCTTGAAGGGCGATCGCTACATCCATTCATTCGGCCGGAACGGCAAGCCGACCTGGCTGTGCGAATTCCACAACTTCTGGCTGCGGAGCCTCGAGCTCGGTGTGCAATCGGAGCTCGGTGACTATTGCTTCGAGCTGCAGGCGGCGAAAGCCGGCAAGTTCGCGACGTCGCAGCAGGTCGATATCAACTACGCGTATCACTTCGACGCGAGTCAGTACGCAAAATTCCTGCGGCGTTTCGCGGAAGGCTTCGGCATCAAACGCGTCGAAGGCAAAATCAAGGAAGTGAAGCAGAACCCGGAATCCGGTTTCATCGAATCATTGGTGCTGCATTCCGGGCAGGTGATTGAAGGCGATCTGTTCATCGACTGCACCGGATTTCGCGGGCTGTTGATCGAACAGACGCTGCAATCCGGGTATGAGGATTGGTCGAATTGGCTGCCGTGCGACAGCGCCGTGGCCGTGCAGACCGAGCTCAATACACAGGCGTTGCCGATGACTCGATCTATCGCGCACGATTCCGGATGGCGATGGTGTATCCCGCTGCAGCATCGCGTCGGCAATGGTCTGGTCTTCAGCAGCCAGTTCCAGTCCGATGACGCCGCGAAGCAGGAGTTGGTAGGCGCGATCGATGGCAAACCGTTGACGATGCCCCGTATCCTCAAATTTCAAACCGGCCGGCGCCGCCAGGTGTGGAACAAGAACGTGGTGGCGCTCGGGCTCTCGAGTGGATTCATCGAACCGCTGGAATCCACCAGTATCCACCTCATGATCGTCGGCGTTACGCGCCTGCTGCAGCTGTTTCCGTTCGATGGCGTGATGCAGTCGCAGATCGATCAGTACAATGAAATCGCGCGCTCCGAAATGGAGAAGACCCGTGACTTCGTCGTGTTGCACTACCACGCGACTCAACGTGACGACTCACCATTCTGGCGTCACTGCCGCGACATGCCGATCCCCGATTCGCTCGCGCACCGCATCGAACTATTCAAGGAGGCCGCCTACGCTTTCCAGGGCGACAGCGAGCTCTTCCGCGTCGATTCCTGGACCCAGGTCATGTTCGGCCAGCGCATTAAGCCTAAGACCTATCATCATGCCGCGCGTCTGCTCGGTGACGAGGAACTCACGAAATTCCTCGCCGAATACCGATCATCGATCGCGCAAACAGTCGCCCGCATGCCGGTTCACCAGGATTTCGTGAATCAATATTGCATGGCGAGCAACAGCGTCTGGAACTGAATCCGCGGCGCCCTTCGTGAGTTTCGCTCCACATTCCGACTTCGCTGTACAGAAGCTGACCATCGGTCGCGACATGGCACCACTGCTCGTCATCGACAATGTGGTGGCGGACGCTGACGAGCTGGTCGAACTCGCCGCCAGCAAGTTGTTTGGCGATGTCGCGAGCTATTACCCCGGGGTGCGCGCGAAGGCGCCACTCAGTTACCAGCAGTTCGTCCTCACGCAGATGCGCGGATTGTTCAGTGAAACCTTCGGACTGCAGAGCAGAACTCTGCGTTTCACTGCGTGTTACTTCTCGCTCGTCACCACGCCGCCAGAGAAACTCTCGCACCTGCAATGCATCCCACACATCGACTCGGTACTCGGTACGGAGCTCGCATTCATCCACTATCTATTCAAAGGTGACCACGGCGGCACTGCCTTTTACCGGCATCGCAGCACTGGATTCGAAGTCATCACCCAGGAGCGCAAGCTCGAGTACTTCGAAACGATCGAAGCGGAAAGGGTTGGACCCGACAAGCCCGCCGTCGGGTATATAAATGGCAGCACCGCGCTGTACGAACAAGTGCGCAGCGAAACGGGTGTGTTCAACCGGATGCTGGTCTATCGCCGCAACTCATTGCACTCCGGCAGCATCGACCCGCAATCGGCCATTGATGCGAACCCGCGGACCGGGCGACTTTCCATAAACGGTTTCATGGGCTGACCGGGGGGCCTCCCGGCACCGTTCGACCTCAATTTACGGTAGCGCTCGCAAAAGTTGTTGTTTTTCTTGTCAATCACGCTTCAACAAAAATCACCGAAAATCGGTCAGTTGTCCGCAGCTCACACGTAAAGCATTGATGTAGAACACAAAAGACAATTCCGTTGTCCTTGTGGATGTCTTCTCAGCTTGCCGATTTAACCGTGGACTTTTGTACACAGGGTGAATATCCTCCGCTGCAGTGTCGAGGGGGACGCGCTATTTGCGCATTGCTGCATTCATGCCATTCCGGCGCCATTCAGTTGCGCCTTTGGGTCTGCGATCTCGGCAGATCCCCCTCGTTTTTGTCGCTTCAGTCGACCAAACCTTTCCTGTTCCCCTTTAGCTAGGTCCGGTTTTTGTTCAAAAGTTGATCCCGGTTTTTCTAAACGAATAGATGTACGAGTGCGGAGGAGACATCTGACTATGAAATTCAATCCCAAGGCTTTGCCTATTACCTCAAAGGTCCTGTTCACCATCGTCGGTGGTGCAGTGCTCATCAATCCTGTGTTCGCCCAAGAGCAAGCGAGTGAAGAACTCGAAGAAGTGGTCGTCACGGGTCTGCGCGGAAGCTTGAAAGCTTCGATGGAAACCAAGCGTGAAGCGATCGGCGTCGTCGACGCGATCAACGCGGAAGACATCGGCAAGTTCCCGGACACCAACCTGAGCGAAGCGCTTCAGCGCATCACAGGTATTTCGATCGACCGTCGCAACGGCGAAGGCGCGACCGTTACGGCGCGCGGCTTCGGTCCGCAGTTCAACATGGTCACGCTGAACGGTCGGCAGATGCCGTCCGCTGACGCTTTTGGTGGCGGTGACTCCATCACCGGCGGTGCCGGCGGAAATTCGCGTTCGTTCAACTTCGCGAATCTCGCGGCTGAATCGATCAGCGCGGTCGAGGTGTACAAGACCGGTCGCGCGGACATTGCCACGGGCGGCATCGGCGCCTCGATCAATGTGCGCACGGCGCGTCCGCTCGACAACGATGGCTTGGTGCTCAGCGTCGGCGCGAAAGCGCTCGATGACACAACGAATCGTACCGGCAGTGACATCACGCCTGAAATCTCGGGCCTGTTCAGCTACGCCACCGACAACAAAATGTTCGGCATCGGACTGTCGGCCAGCTACCAGAAGCGCGATTTCGGATCATCGACTTCGACCGTCAACGACTGGCACATCCAGGCGTGGGACGCGAACAACATGGCCAACAACATTTCGCGTGGCCCGCTGTTCTCCAACAGCGCGATCAATCCGAACGACGACGCCATTGCGCTGAATATCGAAAATGCTCCGGCCGACGGCCAGCTCTACGGCATTCCGAACGATATCCGTTACGCGTTCTCGGATGCCGAGCGCGAGCGCACCAACGCCCAGCTGACGGTGCAGTTCGCACCGATCGAAAGCCTGCTACTGACCACCGACCTCACTTTTGCCGAGCAGGACATCACGGAAGATCGTGGTGAACAGACTGTCTGGCTGCAACGCAGCGGTTTCGACCACATCGTGTTCGACACGGGTGAGAAGGTTGCCACGCCGGTTCTGCTGCATGAGTTCACGGGCTCGGGCAAGGACTACGGTTTCGAGCAGCAGCATCGCGAGCAGAAGAATGACTTGCGTTCGGTCGGCTTCAACGCGAAATGGGATGTCAGCGATCAGTTCACCATGAACTTCGACTTCCACAACTCGCGTGCGCGCAGCTTGCCTGATGATCCGATCACCGGTGGCGGTGAGACCGCGTTCAGTCTCGCGGGCAAGGTACCGAACACCTGCTTGCAGACCGTTCCCGATCCGAATGACGCGACGAAAACCATTTGCGTCAACTCGACCAACTTCTGGACTCAGCAGTTCACGTTCAACAATGGCCTGCCGATTGCGGCCCGCACGTTGTTCCCGTCGCAGGTGCAAGCCTATGCCGGCGCGGCTGGCAATGCTGACTACACCTTCGATCAGAGCAGCATTGGCTCGCAGGTGTTGCGCATTGGTTACCAGGACCAGCAGACCGACATCAAGCAGTCCCGTATCGATGGCAAGTTCGCATTCGAAGGCGGTTCGAGCTTCGGGTTTGGCGTCGAAACCCGCACGATGGAATCGCACCAGCGTTCCTCGGGTGGTTACCTCGCAATGGGTGACTGGGGTGTCGGCGACACCGGAAACGTACCGACCATGGTTGCCCTGCTCACGCCGTTCAGCCTGACGGGTGCGTTTGACGACTTCACTCCGACGGGTGCCCCGACAGGCGGCGTCAAGGGCAACGCGGACGTGCTCGGCGCGTGGGCGATGGCCAACGGCTACACGAACTGGTCTGAAGCATCCGCGACAGACGGTGAGCTGCGTTTTAACCCGGGCTTCAATACGAACAGCATCATCGGCGAAGACACCCAGGCGGTGTATGCGCAGTTGGCGCTGAAGCTGGACATCGCCAGCATGGCCTCGAACCTCGTGGTCGGCGCGCGGTACGAATCGACCGAAGTGCAGTCGCTGAACAACCTGCTCGTACCCTCTGCGGTGAGCTGGCAGGACGACAACGACTTCCGTGTCGAGCGTCCGGGCGTCGGTAGCGAAACCCTGATTCGCGGCGACGGTCGTTACAGAAACCTGCTGCCCAACCTCGACTTCGACATTGCGCTCACGGACCAGATCAAGGGCCGCTTCTCGTACAGCAAGACCATTGCACGTGCGGGATACGGAAACCTTGCTGCCGGAGCGAATCCGGGTGGCCCGGGCGGTTCAACGCTGTTGGGTGCCCGCGCAGGCGGTAACCAAAACAACCCCGGGTTGAAGCCACTCGAGTCGGATAACTTCGATCTGTCCGTGGAGTATTACTTCTCCGATTCGGGTTACGTGTCGGCTGCGGCATTCCTCAAGAATGTCGAGAACTTCATCGGCAACTCGGTGCAGAACACCAACCTGTTCGGCATTCGAAATGAAACTGCGGGTCCGCGCGCGCAGGCGGCGCTTGCGTTCCTGCAGGACAATGACTTCGACGTCAACGACTCGGCGTTGTTTACGGCGATTGCGATGGCGGAGAACACCGGCACGTTCACGGATGCGGCGGGTAACGATTGGGAAGGCGGGCTCGAAAACTACGACGCCAGCTCCGATCAGCACGTGGCGTTCGCGACCAAGTACGACATCCTGCCGACAGCTGATGATCCGCTCTGGGAGTTCGCGGTGAACACGCCGGTGAACACTCAGAAGGCCAAGATCCATGGCTTCGAGTTCGGTGGTCAATACTTCTTCGGCGACACGGGGTTCGGCGTTCTCGCGAACTACACGGTCGTGCGTGGCGACATCGGCTACGACGTGACGAGCGATCCGAACGTGAACCAGTTTGCCTTGTTGGGTCTGTCCGACTCGGCTAACGGGGTCCTCATGTTCGAGAAGTTCGGCCTCTCGGCGCGTCTCGCCTACAACTGGCGCGATGAGTTCCTGTCGAACATTAACCAGGGTGGCTTCAGAAACCCGATCTATGTCGAAGCTTACGACCAGATCGATCTGTCAGTCGGTTACGACATCAACGATCACATTGCCGTGTCGTTCGAAGCCGTCAACCTGACGGGCGAAGACGTGCGCTGGCACGGTCGCTCGAGCAAGCAGCTCTGGCGTCTGGAAGACCAGGGTGCTCGTTACTCCTTGGGAGCCCGTTACAAGTTCTAAGGGACTGGGTTCCGGGCTCGATGCGCGCAAGCGCATAAGGCTGGAACCTTCAGACGGGTGATTGTCGATTTGAAGAAGGCCGCTGTTCCGCAGCGGCCTTTTTCTTTTTGCAGCACAATTGAGAAAGAACCGCGGGAATCCGAAATGACCAGACATGTCTTGCTCAACAACATCGCGCACAAGGATCTGCGTGTCATCACGCGTCACGGCAGCGAGTTCGGCGACAACGTGGGAACCGTTCTGACGTTCCCCACCGAATACGCCGACGTACAGCGCGAGTATCCGATCTTCTTTCGCAAGGACTCGGGCACCGGGGAGTACCAGTCAATCGCGCTGCTGGGCTTCTCGAAGGACGAGAACGTGTTTCTCGACGAACACGGCTGGCATGCGAGCTACATTCCCGGCATCGTCGCGCGCGGCCCGTTCCTGATCGGTTTTCAGGCCCAGCAGGCTGATGAACGCCCGACAGCGGTGATTCACGTCGACATGGATAACCCGCGCGTGAGCCAGACCGAGGGTGAACCGGTGTTCCTGCCACAGGGTGGCAACAGTCGCTATATCGATCGCGTGGCCGGCATCCTCAACGGCATCAGCGAAGGCATGGCGGTGAGCAAGGCGATGTTCGCGGCGTTCGCTGCCGCTGATCTGATCGAGCCCGTCAAGGTGGAGGTCAAGTTCACAGACACCGAGCAATACAGCCTGCTCGGGTTACACACGGTCAGTGTGGAGAAACTTCGCAAGCTCGACGGAGCTACGCTCGAGCAGCTCAATCGCGCCGGTTTTCTGCAAGGCGCGTTTCTGGTCGCCGCTTCGATGTCCAACGTGCGAAAACTCATCGACCTCAAACATCGCCGGCGCGCGCGTCAGGCCGAAACGGCGTCATAAACCACCACGCGCTCCCACAAGTGGGAGCAGTCGGCCACGAATTTCTGGTGGATCTCGTGGTCCTGGTAGATTTTCTGACCGGCGGGGTCGTCGAAGAACAGAACTTCGGATGCGCTGTAGCTGTTGTCCACGACTTCGCGTTTTTCAGTGCTGGCCGGCACCCCGAAATGCGCGCCACGGACACTTTCTATCTTCGTGAGCGTGCGTAGTCCAGCCAGCAGCTTTGCGAGGTCTTCCTTCGACTGCGGATTCTTCAGCCAGAAGAAAACGTGATGAATCAGCTTGGGATAGGTATTCACGGCTTCGGATGCTCCGGCTTTGGATACGAGCGCCACGGCGGCGGTTGCTGTGATGAAGGTTCGGCGAGAGGTGCTCATGCGGACAGCTCAGGCGTGAGGGCGGAACCTGGTTCGGCGAGCCTCGCGTAGGCGGTTTCGAGCGCAACGCGAAAGCTCTCCTCGCCAAATAGCGCCGGCGGCAGAACTGATTCGCACACTGTGAATCTGGCCACATCCGACCGCGCGTCGCCGCTGCAGGCATTGCCGATCTCCGTGAGACGCGCGGCGTCCGGATCGACGATCGCGACGCCCGCCTTGGCTTGCCGCGCGATGAAACGCATCCACGCCGCCAGCGGCATGACGAGCCGGTGAATCGGCCGGCCCGCGCGCATGGCCTCGGCGATGCTGACGCTGATACGCACGGGCAACTTTTTCGAGCCATCCCACGCAATCTGACTCAACAGGTGCCGAATGCCCGGATTGCGGAACCGCGCCAGCACGGCGCAAATGTAGTGTTGGACGTCGAAACCCGGCGTCTCGCCCAGGCTTGCCGCAAGGTCCTGCGTCATGAGCAGCTCTACGAATTGCGCGAGCTGCTCGTCGCGCATCGCGTCGGCGACCGATTCGTGACCGCGCAGCAGGCCGAGATAGGTGAGCGTGGAGTGCGGGCCATTGACGAGGCGCAGTTTGGCGCGGTCATACACACCGACGTCTTTCGCGAGCGTGACCCCGACCGATTGCCAGTCCGCGTCGCGCATGGCGGGCAAATCTTCGATGACCCATTGCGTGAACGGTTCGCGCTGAATCGGCCATGCATCGTTGATGCCGGTGATTTCGGTGGCGAGTTTGCGCAACGCGTCGTCGGTGGCGGGCGTAATGCTGTCGACCATCGTGCGCGGGCAAACGACTTCTGCTTCGATCCAGCGCGCGAGATCCGCATCTGAGCTGCGGGCGAATGCCACCAGCGCGCGATGCAGAACCTGTCCGTTGTCCGGCAGATTGTCGCAACTCAACACCGAAAACGGCGGCACGCCCTGGGCACGCCGGCGGCGTAATCCTTCGACCAGCCAGCCGATCGTGCTGCGCGGCTGCGTCGGATTGGCCAGATCGTGCACGATGTCCGCGTTGCCCATGTCGAGTATGTTGCGCGCGTCGAGGCAGTAACCCTTCTCGGTGACGGTCAGCGAAACAACGCGTGTGTCGCGCGCGGCAAGGCGCGCAAACGCCACGTCGGCGTCGGTCGCACCGACCAGCAACTCGCGAATCGCACCGATCACACGCGCGCGCGGCGCGGCGCCGAGCTCGACCAGCGTGTATAGCCCCTGCTGCTCCTTGAGCGCGTCGCGCAGGGTCGTGCTCTTCAACGACAGCGCCGAGATGGCCCAGCGCTTGTCGGAGTGCAGCAACGTGTCGACGTAGTACGCCTGGTGCGCGCGGTGAAACGCGCCGGGGCCTATGTGTACGATGCCGATCCGCGTCGCGCCGCGATCGTAGGTCGGCAAAATGGTGCCCGAGCGGACGGAATGCAGGCTCGCCTCACTGAGGCGCGACGGACTCATCAATACCTCTTCGTCTATCTAGTGGTTGTGACGGGGCGTCTTTTTCGCGACGCCACGATACTTGACCGCCATTTCCATGACGGCCCCGCTGTCGAGCTGCCCGACGGTCGAGCGATACAATTCCTGCCATGGAGTCGCGCTCTCCGGCACGGGTGGCAATCCTTCGCCTTTGCGTCGTGAGATTTCAGCGTCGGCCACCAGCATGTCACAACTGCCAGCCGCCAGATCGATACGGATCCGGTCGCCGGTCCGCAACCATGCGAGCCCGCCACCCGCGGCGCTTTCCGGAGAACAGTTGAGAATCGACGGGCTGTCAGAGGTGCCCGACTGCCGGCCGTCGCCAAGCGTCGGCAGGCTCATGATGCCGCGTTTGATCAGTGCGTCGGGCGGCTGCATGTTCACGACTTCGGCGGAACCCGGCCAACCCAGGGGGCCCGAGCCGCGAATCACCAGAATCGTGTTTTCGTCGATGCCGAGCGCCGGGTCGTTGATCCGGTCGTGGTAGTCAGTCGAGCCGTCGAAGACCACCGCGCGACATTCGAAGCTGTCGCCCCTGGAGAGGTAACGCTTGCGGAATTCGGGCGAGATGACGCTGGTCTTCATGATCGCGAAATCGAACAGGTTTCCCTTCAGGACCAGGAACCCCGCCTTCTCCTGCAACGGCTTCTCATACGTCGTGATCACGTCGCGATCGCTCGCAGTCCGTCCGGCGATGTTCTCGGCCAGCGAGCGCCCGGTGACCGTCAGCGCCTGGCCGTCGATCTTGCCGACGCGCAGCAATTCGGTGAGTACCGCCGGCACGCCACCGGCGCGATGAAAACGCTCGCCGAGATACTTGCCTGCCGGCTGCATGTTCACGAGCAGCGGAATGTCGCGCCCGTACTTCATCCAGTCTGCGGGTGTGATCTCGATGCCGGCATGACGCGCCATCGCCACGAGATGCGGCTGCGCATTGGTCGAACCGCCGATGGCCGCGATGGCCGTGATTGCATTGAGAAACGACTGCCGGGTGAGAATCTTCGATGGTCGCAGGTCCTCGTAGGCGAGCTCGACGATACGCCGCCCGGTCTCGTAAGAGATCTGGCCGCGCTCCCGATACGGCGCGGGAATGGCCGCGCAGCCCGGCAGCGAAAGCCCGAGCACTTCGGCGACCGCGTTCATCGTCGAGGCGGTTCCCATGGTGTTGCAGTGGCCGAGGGACGGCGCCGATGCGGCCGCTGCCTCGAGGAATTGCTTCTCGTTGATTTCGCCGGCCGCAAGTTTGCGGCGTGACCGCCAGATCACCGTGCCGGAGCCGACCAGATCGCCGTCATGCCAGCCGTCGAGCATGGGCCCGCCCGACAACACGATCGCGGGAATGTCGACGGTCGAGGCGGCCATGACCTGCGCTGGCGTGGTCTTGTCGCATCCGGTAGTTAGTACGACCGCGTCGATCGGGTATCCATGCAGGATCTCGACCAGCCCGAGGTAGGCCAGATTTCGATCGAGCGCCGCGGTCGGACGGCGGCAGTTCTCGAAGATCGGATGCAGCGGAAATTCCATCGGCACGCCGCCGGCGTCGCGAATTCCTTCTCGCACGCGCTTGACCGTATCCATGTGAATGCGATTGCAGGGTGTGAGATCGCCACCGGTCTGCGCGATGCCGATGATCGGTTTGCCCGACAGGAGTTCGTCGGCCGTGAGGCCGTAGTTCATGAAGCGCTCGAGATACAGCGCAACCATGTCGAGATGCTTCGGATCGTCGAACCAGTCGCGCGAACGAAAACGGCGCTGCGGCTGTATCCGGGTGGTGGATTCAGATCCCATGGGAAACAATTCCTTGTGGCAATCCCGGGACGTCGACGCGCGCGCGGAACAGCCCGCCGGCCAGGGGCTGCTGCTTGCGCTCTTCCGCGCTGAGCGCGACATGCGCCGTGGTGATGAAAAGAGTCTTGAGGTCATCGCCGCCGAAGGCAGCCTTGGTGACGGCGGAGCAGGGCAGACGCAGCGTCTGCAGCAGCTCGCCCGCGGGCGAGAAACGCTGCAGTCCCCAGCCGCCGAATACACCGGTCCAGAGACAGCCTTCGGCGTCGACGCAGGGGCCGTCGGGATATCCTCCGGTCTGCGGCAGCCGCACGAACACCCGCTTGTTGGTGAGCGTGCCGGCACGTGCGCGATCGAAGGCGTAGATGATGCCGGCCAGCGTATCGGTGTGGTACAGCACGCGGCCGTCGGGGCTTTCCGCCGGCCCGTTGGACACGACGTAACCGGGATCGCGTGTCACGCAGCCGACATCACCGAGCTGGTAGAGCGCGCCACTCGGTTCCTCTTCATTGTCGTCCATCGAACCGAACCACAGGAATCCTTCGGAATCGACGAATCCGTCGTTGAGACGATTGTTAGGAGTGTGCGGCTCGACCACGTGCAGCAACGTGAAGTTGCCGGTCTCCGGATTGAAGCGATGCAGACCTGTTTTGAGCCCGGCGATCAGCCATCCCTTCGCCGTCGGTGCGACGAATCCGACACGAGCGGGGGCGGGCCAGGTGCGTTGATCGCCGCTGACAGGATCAAAGCGATGAATGGCAGGTGCCTTGATGTCGACGAACCAGACTGCGCGTTCGCTCGCGGACCAGACCGGTCCTTCACCGAGCACCGCAGCGACAGGCCAAACGCACTCGATTTCCGACATTACGGCCTCGCGTAAACCGTTGGATCAGCGATAGCCGCCGTCGACCCAGTAATTGTGCGCGGTGCACATGCGCGCGTCGTCGGATGCCAGGAACAGCACCATGGCCGTCACATGGACGGGGTCCACGCGGGCCTTGAGGCACTGTTGTGCGAGGATCTTGGCTTCTTCTTCGGGCGTATGCCAGAGCTTCATCTGGCGAGGCGTGCGGATCGCGCCGGGCACCACGCAGTTCACGCGGATATTGGCTTCGCCAAGATCGCGCGCCAGCGAGCGCGTCAGCCCCTCGATACCGGCCTTGGCTGTCTCATATATGGGGAGCTCGGGAATGGCGGAGTGCCAGGACACCGACCCCAGGTTGATGATCGAACCGCCGCCGGCCTTTCTCATGCCGGCGGTGACGAACTGCGCGCTGAAGAAAAGGTGGCGCAGGTTCACCGCGATACGCTGCTCCCAATAGGCAGGAGTTACGTCCTCGAACTTGTGGCGATCGTCGTTCGCCGCGTTGTTCACCAGCACGGACACAGGTCCGGCCGCCGCTTCCACGCCGGCAAAAGCGCGCCGCAGTGCTTCCACGTCCGTGACGTCGCATTTGATGTATTCGACGCCGGCCAACCGGGCGGCCACCGCCTTGGACTCGGCTTCGGCGACATCCAGGAAAAATACGCGGGACTTCTGGCGCGCGAATCCTTCGACCATCACTTCGCCAATGCCGGAGCCGCCTCCGGTGATCACGACGGTCTTGTTGGCGAGAGATGGATAAACAGCGTGCGTCATATTTTTCTGGCGGCCTCAGGCCCAGGTGTAGCTGGTCTTGACTTGCGTGTAGAACTCGACGGCCGCGAAACCCTGCTCGCGCGGACCAAAACTCGACTTGCGCGTGCCGCCGAACGGCACGTGGTAATCGACGCCCGCGGTCGGGAGGTTGGTCATCGTCATCCCCGCGCGCACGTTGCGCACGAAATGGCGCGCGTACTTGAGCGAGCTCGTCATGATGCCGGCCGAGAGACCGAATTCACCGGCGTTGGCCGCGGCGAGTGCTTCGTCGTAGTCCTTCACGCGCATGATCGAGGCGACCGGGCCGAAGACTTCTTCACAGTTGATTCGCATGTCGATTTTCGTATCGACGATCAGCGCCGGCGAAACGTAGTAACCGGGCTTGTCGAGTTTCAACGCTTCGCCACCGAAGACTTTACGGCCGCCTTCCTTCGTCGCGATGTCGACATAAGAGAGAGTGGTCGCCAGCTGCGCATCGCTCGCGAGCGGTCCCATCTGCGTGTCGGCTGCCAGTGCGTCGCCGACCTTCAGCGCCTTGACGCGCGCCGCCATCGCCTCCACGAACTTGTCGTGGATGTTCTGCGTGACGATGATGCGGCTCGAAGCCGTGCAGCGCTGGCCGGTCGCGAAGAAGCCGCCGTCGAGCGCGCACTGGACCGCGCGATCCAGATCGCAGTCGTCGAGCACCACCAGCGGGTTCTTGCCGCCCATTTCGAGCTGCACGCGCGCGTTGTGCGACATCGCGCCCTTGGCAACGGTCGCGCCGGTGCTCTGGCCGCCGGTGAATGAGATGCCTGCGACATCGGGATGTTCGACGAGCGCACCGCCCATCGAGCCGCCACCGAGAATGAGATTGAACACGCCCTTCGGGAAACCGGCCTCATGGATGATTTCCGTGAGCGCATGCGCGGTGGCCGGGGTAAGCGACGCGGGTTTCATGACGACCGTGTTGCCGAATGCCAACGCCGGCGCGGACTTCCATGCCGGAATTGCAATCGGAAAATTCCAGGGTGTTATCAGTCCGAAGACGCCGAGCGGTTCGCGATAGGTCTCGACCGCAACTCCAGGGCGCGTCGATTCGACCGTGACACCGTGCCGGCGCAACGCTTCGCCTGCGAAGAATTTGAAGATGCGCGCAGCACGCATCACTTCACCCTTGCCCTCGGGCAGCGTCTTGCCTTCTTCGCGCGACAGCAGGCGGCCGAGATCGTCGGCACGCGCCATGATGAGCGATCCGACCTTGTCGAGCAGGTCCGAGCGCACTTCCGGGCTGGCATTCGCCCACGCCGGAAACGCCGCTTTTGCGGCCGAAACAGCGGCATTTACCGTGTTCTTGTCGCCGCCCGGCACCCGCGCGACGATGTCGCGCGTGTCGGAAGGATTGAGGCTGTCCGAAGCGGACGAACCCACCACCCATTGCCCGTCGATGTAATGGGAAAGCTCTTTTGTATTGCTCATTTTTTGACGCTCAATTGTTCAGCAGGCCACGGCGCGCGAGGTTGCGCATGAGTTCCGCAATACCCATCGACCACGGCGGGGCCTGATCGCACGTGGTCACTCTGTTTTCTAACACACCAAGCTTTTCCGTGGAGACCCGTACGACATCGCCGCCCCGGTGAGTGAAGCCCTGGCCGGCGGTGCCGCGATCCACGATCGGCGCGAACATCGTGCCCAGGAACAGGGCGAAACCATCCGGGTAACAGTGGTGCTTGCCGATGGTCTGGCCCACCAGTTCGGTGGGGTCGCGGCTGATCTGCGACATCGAACTCGCGCCTTCGAGTTTGAAACCTTCGTCGCCCTCGATCTCGAGACGCACCGTGCACTGACGCACGTCGTCGAGCGTGAACTTGCCATCGAACATGCGGATGAAGGGCCCGATGGCGCACGAGGCGTTGTTGTCCTTGGCCTTGCCCAGCAACAACGCGCTGCGGCCCTCGATGTCGCGCAGATTGACGTCGTTGCCGAGCGAGGCGCCGAGGATACGCCCCGCGCTATCTACCGCGAGCACGATCTCGGGTTCCGGGTTGTTCCAGGCCGAATCGGAGCGCACGCCTATCCAGTCACCCCAACCCATCGACGAGAGCGTCGGCGCCTTGGTGAAGATCTCCGCGTCGGGGCCTATCGCGACCTCGAGGTACTGGGACCACAGGCCGTCCACAATCAGCGCCGCTTTCAGTTTCTGCGCTTGTTCCGAACCAGGTTTGACCGCGCGGATGTCCGCGCCGATCCGCTCGCGCAGGCTTTCGCGCAACGCATCAGCCTTGCTCGCGTCGCCACGGCAGCGTTCTTCGATGACACGCTCCATCGCCGAGATCGCGAACGTCACGCCGCTCGCCTTGATGCATTGCAGGTCGAAGGGCGAGAGCAGGCGGATTTCCTTCTTGCCTGAGAACTCACAGGTGAAGCCGAACGATTCCAGCGGGCCGAGATCCAGCCCGTCCGGAACCGTGCCGTTCCAGCCGTTGAGCAGCTGCGACACGGTCGCCGAATGTTTCGAAACGTCGCGCACGCGGCCTTCGAAGACCACGACCGGAGTCGGGCCTTCGCGCGTCAACATCCGGCCGACGAGTACGGCGTGGCGCCAGTCAGTGGGGAGATATTCGATCATAGGTTCTCGGACGAAAAACCCGCGGCGCCAGGCGGGCGCCGCGGGTTTTGATGGCTAACTAACTACCGGCAATCAGGCCGTCTTTTTCCAGAGCTTCTGCATGTTCTCGAGGGTGATGCCTTTGCTCTCCGGGACGAACTTCCAGACGAACAGGGCCGCGAGCACGCTGAAGCCACCGTACAGCCAGTATGCGAAGCCGTGGTTGAACGCGGCGGTGAGCGCGGTATTTCCGTCCATGATGTTGAACGTCACCGTGACCACCCAGTTCATGAACCACTGCGCCGCCACGGCGATGGCCATGGCTTTGTCGCGGATGGAGTTCGGGAAGATTTCCGCGAGCATCACCCACACCACCGGGCCCCAGGACAGCGAGAAACCCGCGATGTAGATGCAGACCACGACCAGCGCGCCCAACGCCATGGAGCCCGCGTTGAACATGAAGCCCAGTGCGGTCATGGCGACGGCCATGATGATGGCGCCGAGGATCAACAGCGGCTTGCGGCCCCACTTGTCCACCGTGACGGTGGCGATGAGCGTGAACACCACCATGACGATGCCCATGATGACGGTGCTGGCGAACGATGCGTCGCCCTTGAAGCCCATGTTGTTGAACATCTGCGGGCCGTAGTAGAGCACCGCGTTGATGCCCACCAGCTGCTGGAAGACGGACAGCATGATGCCGACGACGAGCACCAGGCCGCCGTAGGAGAACAACTTGCCCGCGGTTTCTTTCAACGAGGCATCGATTTCCGCGAGTACCACCTTGGCTTCATCCGCATTCGCCAGCTTCGTGAGCACTTCGCGCGCTTTTTGCTCTTTTCCTTTGAGCATCAGGCCGCGCGGCGTTTCCGGAACGAAGAACAGCAGCAGCACGAAGATGCCGGCCGGGATGGCGCAGCACGCGAGCATCCAGCGCCAGCCTTCGGTATTCACCCAGGTCGGGTCGCCGTCGCCGCCAAACTTCTTGATGAAGTAGTTCACGAAGTACGAAATCGTGATGCCGCTGACGATCGCGATCTGCTGATAGGTCACGAGCGCGCCGCGCTTCGACGGCGGCGCGATCTCGGCGATGTACATCGGCGCGAGCATCGAGGCCAGGCCGATGCCCATGCCGCCGAAGAGGCGATGACCGATGAAGTTCGTGATGTTGTCGCCGAAGTGAACGTACGGCGCGCTTTCGAAAAACAGGTTGAGGAACCAGATCAATACGTTGATCAGCGGCGTGAGCAGCGAACCCAGGTGGCCGAGAGTCGACTCTGGCCAGGCGGATCCGAGCGACGAGACGAAGAACAGCACGCCGGCGACGATGAGGCCGCCGCGCCGTCCGAGGAAGTGAGCAACGACGCCACCGAGAGCGCCGCCGATGAGGCAGCCCCACAACGCACCGGCGATGGTGAACCCTTCAAGGCTGAGGCGCGCGCCTTCCGTCAGGCCCATCGGCGCGACGAAATTCTGCTTGATCGCGTCAGTCGCGCCGGAGATCACGGCGGAGTCGTAACCGAACAGCAATCCGCCCAGTGCGGCGATGATCGTGAGGGCAATGAGAAGACCCGAATGGGTGCTTGCACCCGGGGTCGTACCTGAGGCTTGAGACACGCGCTATCTCCTTGACTGGATTATGTTTTTCGACCCCGCTGGCGTGCGCGTCACGCGCCCCCCGTTCAGCGGTCGCGGAAGCGTAGTGATAGCGTTATCAGATAGCAAGTTACGCCCGGGGAATGACCCGGAGAGCCGGCCAAAACCCTCAGGATTTTCGCGGCGGTGCGACAGAGTCTCGCTTAACCAGAACATAGGGTACGAGGTGATCCACCGCCTGGTTCACGTGGCGGTCTTTCGGTCGACGGATCTTGTGCAGCAGCAGGTTGATCGCGGCTTCGGCCATGGCTGCAATTGGCTGGCGCACGGTCGTCAATTCGGGCCAGACAGTGGTGGCGATCGGCGTGTCGTCGAAACCCACGACCGACAGATCGCGTGGCACATCGAGTCCGCGCCGGTGCGCGACGGAAATCGCGGCGGCAGCCATGTCGTCGTTGCTGGCGAAGATCGCCGTCGGGAGCCGTTTGCGGCCGAGCAGTTTTTCTCCAGCTTCCAGGCCCGACTTGTAGCTGAATGCGCCCTGCACGACCAACGCTTCGTCGACTTCCAGGCGCGCTTCTTCCATTGCCGCGCGAAACCCCGCCAGGCGTTGTGCACTCGCGGTCTGGGTCGCCTGGCCGATGATGAATGCGATGCGCGCATGACCGTGGGCGATGAGATGCGCCGTCATTTCGCGCGCCGCATGGAAGTCGTCGATGCGCACGCAGGAGACATCTTCGCGCGCCTTGCCGGTAGCTAGGGCCACGGCGGGCACGCCTTCGGCGGCGAACGCGGCGGCGATGGCCTTGGATTCACACAGCGGCGGCGGCAGGATCACGCCGGCGATGCCCTCGGAAAGACGCTGCGCTGCGGCCTTTTCCTGCGCGGGCTTGAGATTGTCCCAGCGATCGAGCACCAGCTGCGCGGCGGTACGATGCGAACCATCGAGCGCGCCGACCAGCATTTCGCTGAGGTAGGACGCGCTGGGATTGGAATAGATCAAGGCGATTCGCGTGTCGCGCGCGCCAGCCAGCAACCGCGCCGCCGGATTGGGCCGGTAATTGAGCGCACGCACCGCTTCCATCACGGTGGCGCGCGTCGTATCACGCACGTTGCTCTCACCGTTGATGACGCGTGACACCGTCATCGGCGACACATTTGCGTGCCGGGCAACTTCGTGAATGGTGATGGCGCCGCCCTTGCGTCGGCCGGTTCTTTCCGCAAGACGCGGTGGGCCGTCGTTGGTGCGATCCCCTGACTCGCTCAATCAATTCCCCCGCGATTGGCCCGCATACTGGCGCAACACTTGCGTTAGCGATAAAAATAGATTCTACGCGTCATCGAAGTCCAATGTCCCCATGAAGCATCGACTGTTGTTGGTTTGCCTTGCCGTTGTCACCGTTTCGATGCCGACCATGGCCGAGGACGGATATGACTTATGGCTGCGTTATCGCGCTACCGACGCGGCGGCGAACCCTTCACTTGCAACCGAAGTCCGGGAGCTGGTTTCGGGCGCTGGCACTCCCACGCTTGCGGCCGCCGAACGCGAGTTGAAGCGCGGTTTGACCGGCTTGTCGGGCGCCGAAATCCCAATGGTCGAAGCGCCCGATCGAGATGGCGCCGTCCTGTTCGGCACGCCGCGCAGCTCGCCGGCAATCGCCGCATTGCCACTCGAGCTTGGTCGAGTTGGACTCGAAGGCTACGTGATCCGCAGCATCGCGGTGAACGGCCGGGCCACCATCGTGATCGCCGCGAACAGCGATGTGGGCGTTCTCTACGGCGCGTTTCATTTCCTGCGCCTCATTCAGACAATGGCGCCGCTGCGGGCGCTCGATATCGTGTCTCAGCCGCGCACGAAGATTCGAGTGCTGAACCATTGGGACAATCTCGACGGTCACGTCGAACGCGGCTACGCCGGGCAGTCCATCTGGGATTGGCACAAGCTGCCGCTCTGGCTCGACCCGCGTTACACGGACTACGCGCGCGCCTGCGCATCGGTAGGCATCAACGGCACGGTGCTGACCAACGTCAATGCGAACGCCACCAGCCTCACGCCCGCATACCTGGAAAAAACCGCGGCGCTGGCATCCGTCATGCGTCCCTACGGCGTGCGCGTGTACCTCACGGCACGCTTCAGCGCACCCATCGAACTTGGCGGTCTGAAAACCGCGGACCCGCTCGATCCGGGAGTGCGTGAGTGGTGGAAGGCCAAGGTCGACGAGATCTATCGCTACATTCCCGACTTCGGCGGATTTCTCGTGAAGGCGAATTCCGAAGGGCAGCCCGGACCGCAAGACTACAAACGCACCCACGCCGATGGCGCCAACATGCTGGCGTCAGCCCTCGAGCCGCACCACGGCATCGTGATGTGGCGTGCGTTCGTCTATTCGAACGAATCGCCAACCGATCGTGCCAAGCAGGCCTACAACGAATTCGTGCCGCTCGACGGGAAGTTCGCGGACAACGTACTCGTGCAGGTCAAGAACGGCGCGATCGATTTCCAGCCGCGTGAACCTTTCCATCCGCTGTTCGGCGCGATGCCGAAGACGCCGTTGATGATGGAGTTCCAGATCACCAAGGAATATCTGGGCTTCGCTACGCATCTCACCTATCTCGGGCCGCTGTTCGAAGAAGCGCTCGAATCCGACACGATGGTGAAGGGCAGGGGCTCGACCGTCGCGAAGGTCATCGACGGCGAACTGCACGGCTACAAACTCACGGGTATGGCCGGTGTCGCGAACATCGGCGCCGACCGCAACTGGAGCGGGTCGCAATTCGATCAGGCGAACTGGTACGCCTTCGGGCGTTTTGCATGGGATCCGGGGGCGGATTCACGCGTCATCGCCGAAGAGTGGCTGCGAATGACGTTCTCTAACGATCCGCAATTCCTGCCGTCGATGTTGTCGATGATGATGGCTTCGCGCGAGGCGGTCGTGGACTACATGACGCCGCTCGGTCTGCATCACCTGATGGACACCGGTCATCACTACGGCCCGGGCCCCTGGGTGAACAACCTGTCGCGCGCCGACTGGAACCCGACTTACTACCATCGCGCCGACGCGAATGGCATCGGCTTCGATCGCGGGCCGAAGGGCAGCGATGCCACCAGCCAGTATTCGCCGGAAGTCGCCGCGCGGTTTTCGAACCTGAAGAAAACACCGGAGAACCTGCTGCTGTGGTTCCACCACGTGCCGTGGGATCACAAGATGTCCTCCAGGCGCACCGTCTGGGACGAACTGGTGTTGCACTACACACACGGCGCGCAGGTAGTTAGTCAGATGCGCGCCGCCTGGGCGGCGCAGCAGGGCCGGGTGGACGCGGAGCGGTTCGCGCAGGTTGCGGCGTTCCTGGCGATCCAGGAGCAGGAGGCGCAGTGGTGGCGCGATGCATGTATCGCTTATTTCCAGTCCGTTTCGCGCCGGCCCTTGCCCTCCGGAGTTGCGGCTCCGGCGCATCCGCTCGAATACTACAAGGCGCTGAAATTTCCATACGCGCCCGGGCGCGGTTGACGTCGAGGAGAAGACAATGCGATCTGCATGGCTGATCGCCGGATTGGCGCTGGCCGCGCTGGCGAGCGCGGCGGACCCGGCGCCACTCGTGCTGACGGCCGAGCAGGATCACAAGCTGATGCTGGAGCAACTCGGCATCAAGGAGATTCGCCAGGGCGCCAACGGGCGCGATCCGAAAGCGCCCAACGCGGCCAACTACGACGAATCGAAGGCCAATCCCTACCCGGTACTGCCCGATCCGCTGTTCCTCGCGAACGGCAAGCCGGTGTTGACCGCGCGCGACTGGACGCGGCGCCGGCGCCCAGAGCTGGTCGAATTGTTCGACCGAGAGGTCTACGGGCGTACGCCGCGCCGCACCCCGTCCGTCGGCTGGGAAGTGAAGTCGACCACGAACGGCAGCGTCGGCGGCGCCGCGGTGGTGGTGCGCAAGCTCATTGGCCACGTCGACAACAGCAGCTATCCGGCCATCACCGTCGACATCGACCTCACGCTAACTACTCCGGCCGGCGCGAAGAACCGGCCGGTGATCATGGAATTCCTGCCGCTCGAATGGGCGGCGCGGATTCCGCCGCAGCCGTCGCCGACCTGGCAGGAACAGGTCATCGCCCGCGGCTGGGCGTACGCAATCCTGTCGCCGACGAGTATCCAGGCCGACAACGGCGCGGGGCTTACTGCCGGCATCATCGGGCTCATCAACAAGGGCCAGCCGAGAAAGCCCGACGACTGGGGCGCACTCAAGGCCTGGGCGTGGGGCGCCGCGCGCGCGCTCGACTATTTCGAAACCAACCCCGATGTCGATGCCAAACGCGTGGTAATCGAAGGTGTGTCGCGTTACGGCAAGGCATCGCTCGTGACGCTGGCGTACGAGCCGCGCTTCGCGATGGGTTTCGTCGGTTCGTCGGGCGCGGGCGGCGCCGCGCTTGCGCGCCGGCACTGGGGCGAGATGCTGGAAAATGTCGCGGCCAGCGGCGAATACCACTGGATGGCGGGCAATTTCATCAAGTATGCCGGCCCGTTGACAGTGAACGATCTGCCGGTGGATGCACACGAGTTGATAGCGTTGTGCGCGCCGCGGCCGGTCTTCATCGGCGCCGGCAATCCGGCGCAGGGCGACGGCTGGGTCGATCCGAAAGGCATGTTCATGGCGACCGCGGCCGCGGGTCCGGTCTACCGGTTGTTAGGCAAGCGCGATCTTGGCACGACCGAGTTCCCACCGATGGAGACCGCGCTCGATGAAGGCGACCTCGCGTATCGCCAACATGCCGGTGGGCACACATCGGGTCCGAACTGGCCAACGTTCCTGGAGTTCGCGGAACGCCACTTCGAGCCGACGAAGCGGTAGTTAGGAAGTGCGCCGCTACCAGTCCCACATGGTGCCGTCTTCCAGGCGCGCGATCGGCAGCTGCTTCGGGTTGTAGGGATACTTCGCGGCGAGCTTTTCGTCGATCGTGACGCCGTGGCCGGCGCTCTCGCCGCAATACAAACGGCCTTCCTTGAACCAGTAGTCGTGCGGGAACACCTCGTCGGTGACGGCCGCGTGTTTCATGTATTCCTGGATACCGAAGTTGGGCACCCAGGTGTCGAAGTGCAGCGCCGCGCCCATGCATACGGGCGACAGATCGGTGGCGCCGTGGAACCCGGTGCGCACTCCGTGCAGCGCCGCGAAGTCCGCGATGCGCCGCAGATGCGTGATTCCGCCGCCGTGCACGATGGTGGTCCGGATGTAATCGATCAACTGGTTCTCGATCAGGTGTTTGCAGTCCCAGATCGAATTGAAGATTTCGCCCACCGCGAGCGGCGTCACCGAGTGCTGACGAATGATCTCGAACGATTTCTGGTTTTCCGCCGGAGTGGAATCCTCCAGCCAGAACAACCGGTAGGGTTCGAGATCGCGCGCCAGTCGCGCCGCTTCGATCGGCGAGAGCCGATGATGCACGTCGTGCAGCAGTTCGATGTCGGGGCCGTGGTCCTTGCGCAGCCGGTCGAACAGTTGCGGAACCACCGCGAGATATTTCGGCGTGGCCCAGACCGACTCCGCGGGTAGTTCGCTCTCGGCGGGCTCGTAGGCATTTTTCAGGCTCGAGATGCCATAGGCTTTCTTGACGCCCGGCACGCCGCACTGCGCGCGCACCGCCTTGTAACCCTGCGCGATGTACTTGCCGACTTCTTCGCTGGCCTCGTCGATGTCCTTGCCATTCGCGTGGCCGTACACCAGCGCGCCTTCGCGCGAGCGGCCACCGAGCAGCTGATACAGCGGCTGATTCGTCATCTTGCCGAGGATGTCCCACAACGCGACGTCGACCGCAGCGATCGCGGTCATCGTCACGGGGCCGCGACGCCAGTACGCGCCGCGATAGAAAAACTGCCAGGTGTCTTCGATGCGACCGGCATCGCGGCCGATCAGATTCGGGATCAGGTGATCTTTCAAATACGAAGCAACGGCGAGTTCGCGCCCGTTGAGTGTCGCATCGCCGATACCGCTAACACCCGAGCGTGTGACAATTTTCAAAGTCACGAAGTTGCGCGCCGGGCAGGTGACGATCACTTCAGCGGACACGATCTCGCGTTCGCGATTTGTGCCTGCGTTTGAATTATTCGCGGCCTGAGTGCTCACGCCCATTGCTCCTCAAAAGATTAAGAATTAGTGTCGCCCGCCGCGGCCGGCATTTGCCCGACCGTCAAACGGGGCCGAATACTACCAATATGGACAAACTCAATCCTGATCGGCTCTTTCCAGCCGATCCGAACACGAGAGCGATCGCACGGAAGCTGTACCAGCTCGTCAAAGACCTGCCGATCATCAGCCCCCACGGCCATACCGACCCCAAGTGGTTTGCCGACAACACCGCTTTCTCCGATCCCGCGAGCCTGCTGCTCACCCCCGATCACTATGTTTTCCGCATGCTCTACAGCCAAGGCATCAAGCTCGAGGAGTTTGGCGTTGCGCGCATCGACGGCGGCGTCACCGAGCGCGATGCACGCAAGATCTGGCGGATTTTCGCCAAGCACTATTACCTGTTCCGTGGCACGCCGTCGCGCATGTGGTTCGACTGGGTGCTGTCGAGCATTTTCGACGCCCCGATACCGCTGACGCCGGAAAACGCCGACGCCACCTACGATCGCATCTCCGAACGCCTGCAGAAGCCTGAATTCCGGCCGCGCGCGTTGTTCGAGCGATTCAACATCGAAGCGCTGGCCACCACCGAGTCGCCCCTCGACGATCTCGCGCACCACGTCAACATTCGCAAGAGCGGTTGGGCAGGGCGAGTGATCACCGCCTATCGACCCGATCCCGTGGTCGATCCCGACACGATCGGTTTCCTCGATAACCTCAAGAAATTCAGCCAGCTCACCGGCGAAGACGCGCTTTCCTGGCGCGGCTATCTCGCGGCGCATCGCAAGCGTCGCGCGTTCTTCGCGGTGATGGGTGCGACGTCTACGGACCATGGCCATCCCACCGCGCGCACCGCGGACCTGGGCCCGGACGAAGCCGAAGCGCTGTTCGGCCGCATCGTCAAAGGCGCGCATAACCCAGGTGACGCCGACTTGTTTCGCGGCCAGATGCTCACCGAAATGGCGCGCATGAGTCTCGACGACAAACTGGTGCTGCAGATCCACCCGGGCGCCTGGCGCAATCACAACGCCCCGGTGTTCGACCGCTTCGGACCGAATGTCGGCGCCGACATTCCGACGGCCACCGACTACGTCGGCGCCCTGAGGCCGCTGCTCAACCGTTTCGGCAACGATCCATCACTCAGCATCATCGTGTTCACGCTCGACGAGAGCACCTACGCGCGCGAACTCGCGCCGCTCGCGGGCCACTATCCGGCGCTCAAGCTAGGACCCGCGTGGTGGTTCCACGACAGCCCCGAAGGCATGATGCGTTTCCGCGAGCAAACTACCGAAACCGCGGGTTTCTACAACACCGTCGGTTTCAACGACGATACGCGCGCCTTCCTGTCGATTCCGGCGCGCCACGACGTGGCCCGGCGGGTCGACTGCTCCTTCCTCGCGCGCCTGGTGGCCGAACACCGGCTGCCGGAAGACGAGGCGGCGGTGCTCGCGCCGCAGCTAGCGTACGAATTTCCAAAGAAAGCCTACAAACTTTGAGCCGAGAATTTTTCGGGGGACGTCGAATGAGCACTAACAACATTGCGAATGACACCGGTGGCACGCGTGGCGCGGCCGCTGCCGGCGCGGGTCGCAAGACGAACTACCGCTGGGTCATCTGCGCATTGTTGTTCTTCTCGACCACCATCAACTACATCGACCGCAACTCGCTGTCGGTCCTGAAGACCACGCTGCAAAGTGTGTTGGGATGGACCGACGTCGATTACGGCTGGATCACTTTCGCCTTTACCTTCGCCTACGCGGCGTTCCCCTCGCTGATCGGCGTGTTCGTCGACCGCTTCGGGGTCAAGAAGGCGCTGGCCGGTGCGCTGGTGCTCTGGTCGCTGGCCGCCGCGGCGCACGGCCTCGTCGGCACGGTGCTGGGCTTCGTCATCGTGCGCTTCGTACTCGGCATCGCCGAGGCGGCTAACTTCCCGGCGTCGATCAAGGCCGTGGGAATGTGGTTTCCGCAGAAGGAACGCGCGCTCGCCACCGGCATCTTCAATTCCGGCACCTGCGTCGGCGTGATGGTGTCCTTCGGCACCGTCTACGTCGCGACGCACTGGGGCTGGCAATCGGCTTTCGTATTCATCGGCTTCATGGGACTCCTCTGGCTGGTCTTCTGGCAGAAGTTCTTCGACGTGCCCGAAAAACACAAAGGCGTGAACGCCGCCGAACTCGAATATATCCAGGCGGACCAGCCTCTCACCGAAAAAGCCGTGAAGGTCCCGTGGACTTCACTGCTGCGATATCGCGAGATCTGGCCGTTCATCATCGGCAAGTTCATCACCGATCCGGTGTGGTGGTTCTTCCTCTTCTGGCTGCCGTCCTATCTCGAGAAGGAGCGCGGCCAGAACCCACTCGCTAGCGCGGGGTGGATAGGCGTCATCTACACGGGCGCGAGCATAGGCTCGATCCTCGGCGGCTGGTTGTCGGGCGCGCTGATCAAGCGCGGCTGGCCCGTCGGCAAAGCACGAATGACGACGATGTTGTTAGCCGCGATTTTCATGCCGGGCTCGATCCTCGCCTACTACGCGGACAGCTTCGCGGTCTGTGTGGCCTTCATCACGCTGGCCACCGCCTGCCATCAGGCCTGGTCCGCCAACCTGTTCACCAACGCCACCGACATGTTTCCGCAGAAGGTCGCTGGCTCGGTGGTCGGCCTGGGCGCCACCGCCGGTGGCATCGGCGGCATGTTCATGACGCTGCTGGCCGCGCTCGCGGTGCAGTGGACCGGAACTCAGCAGATCGTGTTTGTCTGGGCCGGCGGCATGCATCTGTTTGCATTAGCCCTGTTCTGGTTCTGGTTCAAGGGTCGCTTCGTTCAGGTCAACGTCGACACCGACATCGACGAGTCGAAGTCGCATCGCGGATTGATCTACAGCGGTCTCGCGCTGATGGTGTTCGGATCGATTCTCGGCGCATGGGAGTACAACAACCTTTCATTGATCATCTCCGTGGTCAAGATCACGGGCGCCGCAGGTGCCGCCGTGGTCGCCGGCGGCTTCGCGATCATCGGCCTGGGGCTGATCTACGCGGGCATGGCAAAGCGGCGTTGACTGGTTGCCGCCCGACAGTGCGGTGAGTTCGGCGAGGTGTTACCCGGCGCCGATCTTGCGGGGCACGGACGAGTAGCGGCGGCGCTTTTCGGCGGTCACGGCGCGGGCGCGCTCGATTTCCTTGACCTCGGTGACCTCCAGCACGTGATCGATGACGCGCGAGATGTGTTCGTGCATCGCGGCGCGCGCTGCCTCAGGGTCGCGCCGCTTCAGAGCCCGCAGGATCGCGGCGTGTTCGTCGATCGGCGGTTTGAGTCCCCGTGCACGGCTCTTGTGGTCCATCGAATGGATCTGCGGCGAGCGGGCGCGAGCATCCCAAAGCATTTGTACGGCGGCGATCAATCCGCTGTTCTGTGTCGAGGCCGCAATCAGTTCGTGGAACCGGCGATCCGCTTCCTCGCTCATGACGATTTCGTTTTGCCGGTTGTCGTCGCGCATTTCCGCGATGAGTTCCGACAATTGCTGAAGTTGTGACTCGTCGATTCTCAACGCAGCGAGAGCGCAGGTCTCACCCTCGATCACGCGGCGCGCTTCGAGCAGCTCGAATGGCCCGATGTCCTTGGCGCCTTCGGCGCCGCTCGGTGGGTAGCGGTTCGCGACGTATACGCCTGAGCCAAGGCGCACTTCCACCAGTTCGTCCAGCTCGAGCGCGATGATGGCTTCGCGCACCGTCGGCCGCGAAACTCCGAATGATTGCGCCAGCTCGCGTTCCGAAGGCAGGCGCTGGCCGACTCCGTACTTGCCGTCAGCGATCGCCTTGGCGAGCGTCTGCGATATCTGTTCGTACAGGCGTCGGGTGTCAGTCATGGCCGGAGTATCCGTGCGCATTCGCCCGTCAACAAGAACCCGACCCGCATCGCATATGACATAAAGCTGCCTGGGCGCCGTCTGGAGACTGGTAAGGCGGATTGTTGCATTTGGCCTGACCAGTTTGGTAAGTTCTGCCCGCGCGTTTTACGTGCAACGCATTTTGCTGGTCACTTCATCGGGCACCTGACGTGCCGACTGATGAATCCGTGCCGCGAATTCGCGCTGTTTCATTGTCTGAAGGGGGCGATCTCAATGTCGAAGAATTCACCTGGGTTCCAGATTTCTCTGTTGGCGGCTGCGGTTTCCGCGGCGCTCGCATCCGCGGCGGCTTTCGCGCAAGACGCAAACCCCGCGCCGCAGAGCGAAGAGATCGACGAAGTCGTCGTGACCGGCTATCGAGCGTCGCTGCAGAGCGCGACGAATGCCAAGCGCGAATCCGTGGGCTTTTCCGATTCGGTCTTCGCCGAGGACATCGGCAAGTTTCCGGACCTGAACATCGCTGAGTCGCTCAACCGCATCCCGGGCGTGCAGCTCACGCGCGAAGTGACGGGCGAAGGCCTCAACATCGCCATCCGTGGATTGAACACGAACTTCACGAAGACCACGATCAATGGCGCGGCCGTGGGCGTCGCCTCGACGGGCCGTGTAGATAGCTCTGGCCAGAACCGCGAGCTCGACCTCGACCTGTTTCCGACCGAACTGTTCACGCGTCTCGATGTGAGCAAATCACCGGTCGCGAGCCAGCTCGAAGGTGGCGCTGCCGGCACGGTCGACATGCGCACCGCACGCCCTTTCGACAATCCCGGCACGCATTTCAACTATCAGCTGCAGGGCAGTTACAGTGATTCGAGCGAAGCCACCAGCCCGCGCGCTTCATTGATGGGCAGTTGGACCGGCGAGACTTTCGGGGTCCTCGTGGGTTTCGCGGGAGTCGACACCGATTCCACGACAACCGGCTTCGAGACGATTGGATACACGAATCCGAACCTGAGCTGGAATCAGTGCGGACTTGTGCCTGCCGCACCGACTAACCCGGCCTCCGGATCGGGAGCCGCCGGATGCAACGTTGGCGGCGGCAACGGCTGGGTCATGCCCAATACGATTCCGACGAATTCCGGTCTCGGCGCGACGACCAACGGGTTCAACACCGCTGCCGGCCAGCCTATTACGCCGGCCATGCTGCTCGCGCTGAACCCGGGCCTCACACTCGCTCAGATCGACAAGGCGCTCATTCCGCGACTCGGCCGCCCCGCATATCTCGATGGCACTCGAGACCGCTATTCGGGTCTCGTCTCGTTGGAGTATCGCCCAAGCGATGAGCTGAATTTCTACTTCGACACTCTCTACTCCAAGGCGCATCGCGAATTCAACCGCCTCGATCTCGCGCTGATCGGCCGCAACGGCACGTTGATTCCGACCGCCATGGAGGTCGATGAAAACAATGTAGTCACGAGCGCCACGATCGCAAATGCACAGTGGTTCCTCGAGGCGCGTCCGTACGACGAGCAGGTCGATTTCTGGGGCTTCAATCCCGGCATGCGCTGGCAGTTGAGCGACTCCATACGCATGGATCTCGCAGTCAACAAGAGCCGCAGCTGGTTCTTCCGTGAAGCCCCGACGATCCTCGTGAATACGCCCCTCAACGCCGGAATCACCGCTGATTTCGACAATACCGGCGGCGATTTCGTGAACATCACCCCGAGCGCCGACGTGAACGACCCGAGCCTGGGCTGGACGTGGGCAGGCGGCGGTCGTGTGAACATTCAGAACGAAAAACGCCTGGTGACCAATGAAGGCGCGCATCTGGACTTCACTTTCGGCGATGACGCGCAGAACATCAAAGTCGGCTTGGCCTACGACGATATGCATCGCGGCATCTCCGGGCGCGACAACAGCCGTGCCTGGCAACAGGCGGTCTGCGGCGGCGGCGGTGCCTTCATCCCCGCGCCCGGTAGCGCGCCTGGCTGCAACGGGCAGGCGGGCTCGGCGGTTACGCAGGCCAATCTGGCGCAGTATCTGATCTCCGGCCCCGCCGGATTCATCAACGTGGACTACGATGCCTTCTTCGCGGCCACTAACTACCACGAATTCTCGGACAACGCCCCCATTGGCACCGGCGCGGCGACGGGCGCGGCCAATGGCATCATCGATGAAACGACGATGGGCTACTACGTCGAGCTGAACAATGAAAGCGAAGTGCTCGGCAAGAAAGTTCGCTACAACCTCGGTGGCCGATTTGTGGACACCGATCAGTTCGTAGCGGGTCCGGTAACGCTGAACAATGGAACGACGATCACGATCGTCCAGGCCAGCAACGACACCAGCTATTCGCAGTTCCTGCCTTCGTTCAATGCCGCCTTGACGCTTACCGATGACATCGTCCTGCGCTTCGCAAGTTCGCGCACGATTACCCGTGCCAGTCCGCGCGACATGCTGCCGAATGCGCAGTTCAGCGATCCTTCAGCGCAGGCCTTGACGGTCGGTAACCCGGCGCTCGCGCCGTTCCTGTCGACCAACATCGATCTGGGTGGCGAGTGGTACACGGGCGACGAAGGATATGTGGGCCTCACGCTGTTCCAGAAGCAGATCACCGGCTTCACAATTGGAGAGCTCACCGTAGTTCCGTTCAATTCGCTCGCGGCGCTCGGCATCACCTACCCCACGCTGAGTCCGACTCAGCAGATAGCCATCGATTCGCGCGGCGGACCCAACGGGGCGACCGTCAACCAGACCCGGCAGATCAATGCCGCTGGCCAGCTGAACATCCGTGGCTACGAAATGACCTGGGTACAGCCCTTGAACTTCATCACTGAGGGTTTCGGCTTTCAAGCCAACTACACCAGCGTGAAGCAGAGCACCGAGGGCGGCGCGGGTCAGCCGGCGGTCGCGGTGGGAATTTCGCCCGTCACCTACAACGCGACGCTGTATTACGACAACGGCCCCGGTTCGGTCCGCTTGTCATTCGTGCACAACGACGAGCAGGTCGCTTCGGGCACGAATCAGGAAGGCCTCACCGGCGCCCGCTTCTGGACGGATGCCACCAATCAGCTGGATCTGTCGGCGAGCTACAAGTTCGAGAGCCTGCCGTCCTCCCCGCAGATCACGCTCAATGTGATCAACATCACCGGCGAGACAATTCGCCAGACGTGGGGTAGCGACAGCCAGCCGTACGGCAATGCCGCTCGTGCATTCTATGATCCGGGCTACGCCGTGCTGCTAGGTATTCGCGGCACGTTCTGATCCGAAAGCAATGTGGATATAAGGGAGGCAACTGAGGTTGCCTCCCTTTTTTGTGCGCCCGGCAGGGCGCGCTCTAATGGAGGTGGAAGTCCTCTACACACCCGGCAAGGGGAGCAGCGACTCCGGTGGTGTGGGAGGGCGGCGAGCGTAAGCTCGCTCCCCTCCACCCGATTTTGCCGCGCGGCGCTCGCTTACGCGCGCGACTGCGCCAAAAACCAGTCGTACAAATCCTGGCCGCCGTACACACGCACCCAGGTGAAGTGTCCGAGATCCTCGTGGTTCGTCAGCCGCACGGTCGTGTGGCCAAGCTTCTCGAGCCGCTCGAACACGGCATAGAAATACCGCGCTTCGACCACCGGATCGCGCCCACCCGAGAAACACCACACGGGTAGTTTGGCCTGCGCGATGGGCGCCGCGTGGTCCGGGTGGCCATATCCGACTACCGGCGCCACCGCCGCGAACTTTCCGGGATGTTTTGCCGCGAGATACCAGGCTCCGAATCCGCCATAACTCAGGCCGGTGAGATACACACGCCTGGCATCCCCTCGAAAATCGCGCACGGTGTGATCGACCATTTGAATCAGCTCGTCCGCGATCAGGTTCCATCCTTCGACCGGGCCTTCAGGTCCGTCGGGCAGCTTGTCGTTACGTGTGGCGCCATGCATCGGCTGGTCCGCACGCACGTTGCGCTCATCCGGCCGCGGATCGATCCCATCGGCCTTGCGGCGGGGGATCTGCGCCGGGGTCCGGTTCTTGATGTAGTCGATTCCTCCCTGGCGAAACATCGGCAGCTGCGGCGAAATAATGATGAAGGGCAGGTCACGCTTCTGACACCACGCTTCGAACAGTGGTCCGTGCGCCAGCACATAGTCGAGTTCGCCCTTGCCGTCGCCCCGTTCGCCATTCCCGTGCAGGAACAACATCACGGGCCAGTCTTTCTTTTCGGCGTGACCGGGGGGTAGATAGACGAAGTAGTCGCGTTCGGCACCCGTCCGCGCACTCTGGTACGAAACTCGTTTGAGCTGCGGTCCCGCGGTCTTGGCGACGGGCTCTGCGCCGCCGGCAGCGGCCGACAATCCGGCCGCCCCCGCGATGAGGGGAAACATTTCCCGGCGTGTGGTCATGATCTTTCCCCTCGTAGAATTTTCCAGGCTCGATACTAGCGAATGACGCGGGCTCCCTTGCCTTTCATCACGGCCTCGACTTCCTTGACGTTCACCATCGAAGTGTCGCCCGGAGTGGTCATGGCCAGCGCCCCGTGCGCTGCGCCGTATTCCACGGCCGCCTGCGGTCCTCTGCCTTCCATGAACCCGTACGCGAGACCGGATGCAAAACCGTCGCCGCCGCCAACACGGTCGTAGATCTCGAGGTTTTCGCGCATCATCGACTGATAGAACTGCCCACCTGCGTAAAGGATCGCCGACCAGTCATTGAAGGTCGCCGTCTTCGCATTGCGCAGCGTGGTGGCCGCCACCTTGAAGTTCGGGAACTGCTTCACCGCGGTCTGGATCATCTTCTTGAAGTTGGCCGGGTCGATCGCCGAAATGTGCTCGTCGAGTCCTTCCACTTCAAACCCCAGACAGGCCGTGAAGTCTTCTTCGTTGCCGATCATCACGTCGACGTATTTGGCGATGTTGCGATTGATCTTCTGCGCGCCTTCCTTGCCGCCCTGGCTCTTCCACAGCGATGCGCGGTAGTTAAGGTCGTACGACACGATCGTGCCGTACTTGCGCGCGATTTCGACCGCTTCGATCACGGCTTCCGAGGTATTCGGCGCGAGCGCCGCGAAGATGCCGCCGGTATGGAACCAGCGCACGCCTTCCTCACCAAATAACTTTTCCCAGTTCACTTCGCCGGGCTTGATCTGAGAGGCGGCGGAATGACCGCGATCGGAACAGCCGAGCGCGGCGCGGATGCCGAAACCTTTCTCGGTGAAATTCAGGCCGACGCGCGTGTTGCGACCGAGGCCGTCGAAGTCACGCCAGATGATTTTCGAGGTGTCGACGCCACCCTGCATCATGAGATCTTCGACCAGCCAGCCGAGATCGTTGACGGGCAGGGCGGTGATCGCGGTTGCGCGTTTTCCCCAGCACTTGCGCATGGCGCGCGCCACGTTGTATTCGCCGCCGCCTTCCCACACCTGGAAGGTGCGGGCATTGCGTACGCGGCCGAAGCCCGGATCGAAGCGCAGCATGATCTCGCCGAACGAGGCGCAGTCCCAACGGGTCTCTGCAGCCGGACGAATCTTCAAAACGTTGTCAGTCATGACTTCTCTTACTTCCCACGAATGGTCTTGATGAGTTTCACGGTATCCCGCACGCGCGCTTCGACGCCGGCGTAATCCTGCTTGGCGAGTAGTTCCTTCGTGATCAGGTTGCTGCCGATGCCGCAGGCGACGATGCCGGCCCCGAACCACTTGCGCAGCGATTCCTCCGTCGGCTCCACGCCGCCGGTGGGCATGATGCGCGTCCACGGCATCGGGCCCATCACGTTCTTCACGAACTCGGGGCCGCCGACCGAACTACCCGGGAACACCTTGACGATCTCCGAGCCGAGTTCCTGCGCGTAGGAGATTTCGCTGGCCGAGCCGCAGCCGGGCGAGTAGGGGATGCAACGGCGGTTGCAGACCTTGGCCACGTCGGCATTGAGAATTGGGCCGACAACGAACTTGGCACCGTTGGCGATGTAGATGCCGGCCGTGGGGGCATCGACGATCGAGCCCACGCCCATGATCACCGACGGATCCGCCTTGTCGAAATGACGCGTCACTTCATAGAACACGTGCGACGCGAAATCGCCACGGTTGGTGAATTCGATGCACTTGGCGCCGCCGTTGGCGCACGCCTGGATGACCTTCTTACAGACTTCGACATCCGGGTGATAGAAAACCGGGATCACACCCTGGTCCATCATTGCGGCCAGTACGCTCATTCGATCCTTGTTCATCACAGTCTCCGGGAGATTTGGCAAAGCGCCAGGTTGGTCGGCTCGAGGCTGCCGCATTTTCAGGGAGCGGCCTCTGCCGCCGCAATCGAAGTTGGTGATTTCGGGCCCATGTCGCGCTGCCGCGTTCCGGAGTTGCCATATCGCTACGGTCTTGCGCTCGTGTTGCGAGTCGTCTATAAACTGTCGACAAAGGTAACCGGTGTCATTCTGCCGCCGGGAAGCCGCCGCAAACAAGAGCTTTGTCGTCGTTCTGGGAGAGGGGGAAAACATGGCGAATTCATATCGCACCAAGGGCCTTTTGCCGTTAGTGCTCGGGATTTCGAGCGTTTTAGGCACGGCCAGTGCTGCCGACCAGGCGCAGGAGCAAGACGCTGCTGCCGCGTCCGCCGCCGAGAATGAACCTGCGGAAAGCATCGAAGAGGTAACGGTAACCGGTTACCGCGCAGCACTGCGCAGCGCGCTCGAAACCAAGCGCCAATCGGCGGTCATGGTCGACGCCATCAACGCCGACGACATCGCGGATTTCCCGGACGCCAACCTGGCCGAATCCCTGCAGCGCATGCCCGGCATTTCGATCGATCGGGATCAGGGCGAAGGCCGCACGATCACGGTTCGCGGCTTGCCGGGCGATTTCACACGCGTGCGTATCAACGGCCTCGAGGCGTTGTCGACCGCCGGGTCAAACGATGCGGGCACCAGCCCGAATCGCAGCCGCTCGTTCGACTTCAATACTTTCGCATCCGAGCTGTTCAATTCGCTCAAGGTGCAGAAGACTTCGATGGCGGCGACCGAAGAAGGCTCGCTCGGCGCCACCGTCGACCTCGTCACCGGTCGTCCGATGGACCTGAAACCGTTTGCACTCGGCTTCAGCGCCGAAGATGCGTATTACGAGAACGGCGAATTCCACAACCCGAAGCTCGCGGGTCTCGTGTCCTGGCACAACGACACCTTTGGTGCGTTGCTGTCGGCGGCGTATTCCGAACGGCAGACGGCGATCGACCAGTTCCGTCGCGGTCCGGGTGTGTCCGACTTTGTGTACCGGCAGTCCGATTTTCTCGGTAACGAGGGGCCGCAGCGCGGCGGCTTCTCCGCGCCAGCCGGCACAAACTTCGGTACGGCAATCACCAACCCGGCTGCGATCGCGGCGCAAACAGGATCGGATCCGACTGCATACGCGAACCTGTACCCGGGCGCGCCATACAACACGCCGGGGCGCTTCGACGACTCGACCGTGAGATTTCCCGCGCTCGGGTCCGTCGAGCAGTCGGACCTCAAGTACAACCGGCTCGGTGTCACGAATTCCTACCAGTGGAAGCCGGGCGACCGCACGTCGGTCAATCTCGACCTCCTCTATTCCAAGTACGAATACGAAAACGTCATCAACCAGGTGTCGACCGTCGGTCTCAATCGCAACAACACCAACGCCACGTTCAACACGGCGACCGCCGCGACGTCCATTGCGAGCCGGCGTGGGCTGTATCCGGGCCTTTGCACCTTCAACAACGGTCTCGGCACTGCACCGCCGCAGGACTGCGGCCAGGCGATCGCCGGCACAGCCACGCCCACCCTTGTGCCGGGTTATGCATTCAGCTTCGCGCCGAAAAATCTTGATCCCTACGACTATTACAACAATCCGGCGTCGCCCGGTTTCGTTGCCGATCCGACGGGCCGCGGACTGGGATTCCGCGATGCACTCATCGGGCGTCCTGCGGTCGACGTGCTCGAGTCGAACGTCACCAATGGCGTTGCCGACTACCTCGTGCTGCGTAATGTCGACATGCGCTCCGCCGCGGATGCGTCGTTCTACACGACGACCTTCAAGCAGGCATCTCTCGACGTCACGCACGAATTCGATGACGACTTCCGCGTGAATCTCGTTTACGGACAGTCCGAATCGACCAACGAAGCCACCGGTCTGCTGGTGGAATTCAATTCCATGGACACCGCGGGACCGTTCGTCTACGACGAACGCGGCCACAGTTCGATGCCGGTGTTCGATCTCGGCTTCGATGCGGCGGACCCCGCCAACTGGGGCATCGTCAAGGGCTTCTCGGCCATGCGCCACTACGAGAACCGGGTCGAAAATACCTACGACGGCGGCCGTGTCGATTTCACGCTCGACATCAACGACCAGTGGAACCTCGGCTTCGGCTACAACAACCGCAAGTACACGTTCAAGACGCAGAAGCGCGAGCGCAATACGGACACGATCAACCCGACGGAACGCGAAGCCGGCGTGTCAACCGCATCGCTCGGCCACGTGGTGCAGTTCGGTCAGGGACTCGATGTTCCGGCCGGCACGCTCTCGAGCTTCTTCGCGCCTGACCTCGATGCGTTCGATGAAACGTTTGGCTTCACCTGTAATTGCGTCAACGAGTACGGTGATTTCCGCACGATCCGCCGCAACAACGGCCGCGAAGATTTCGCGGTCACTGAAAACGACCATGGCGTGTGGGCGCAGCTCAACTTCGACACCGAAGTCTTCGGCCGGCGCCTCTATGGCAATTTTGGTGTGCGCGAAGCCTTCACCGAGCTTCAGTCGCAGGGTAATTCCAACAGCGCGGGTGGATTGCCCATCCGCGCCAACAACGACTACACCGATACGTTGCCATCGGTGAACATCGCTTATGAAGTCGCCTAGGATTTGATCGTGCGCGTCGGTGCCGCCAAGGTGATGGCGCGGCCGCTGCTCGGCAATCTCGCGCCGACCATCACCGCGATTTCGGTTCCGAACGCTCCGCCGGGCGGCAGCGGTGTCGCGACAATGACGATCGGTAACCCGTATCTGAAACCATTCCGAGGCGTCAATTACGACCTGAGCCTCGAGTGGTACTTCAACGAGGGTGGATTGCTGTCGGGCGCGTATTTCACCAAGGACATCGACAGTTTCCCGCAGACGATCATCTTCGACGGTCCGTTGTCGACGTTTGCCGATGCAGAGGGCATCGCGCAGATCCGGGCGGGCTTCTCGAATCCGAACCAGCTCGCATACATCGACTCGGATGGATTGTTCCGCGCGCGTCAGTTCCGCGATGCGCCCGGCGGCGAACTGTCGGGATACGAAGTGTCGTACCAGCAGGATTTCACGTTCTTGCCAGGGTTCCTGAAAAACTTCGGTGCGCAGATTAACTACACGCACATCGATTCGGAGCTCAACTACATTCTCGATCCGGGCAACGGCACGACAATCCCGCAGTCGACCGCCAAGGGCCCATGGCTTGGCTCCTCGCCGAATGCCGTCAACTTCACGCTGTACTACGAAGTGCCGCACTTCAGCGCCCGGGTCTCTGTCGCGCAGCGCGAGGGCTACTACACGAACTATCCGGTCGCCGCGGGTTCCTGCGCTCCCGGTATCGACACCAACGCCGCGCCAGTTCCGGCCGATCCCAACACGGGGGTCACGTACTGCAACGCGCCATTGGTCAACGACTTCATCGGCAGTGAATCCACGACGAACGTCGATGCGTCGATTCGCTACAACTTCACCGACAATCTCGCCGTCTCCCTCGAGGCGCTGAATCTCACCAACCAGACAACGGATCGCTTTGCGTACGTCGACAATCCGGTCGTCACGCAGTATGGGAGCACCGGCCGGCAGTACACCTTCGGCGTCCGCTACCGCTACTGAAGGCCTGGCCAGGTCATGGGCGCCGGCGTTACCCGCCGGCGCCCTTTTTCTTTTCGAGGACCACACGATGAAGAAAACGACACGGCGCGATGCGTTGAAATCATTGGCTGTGGTTGCCGCGAGCAGCGCGGGTAGTGAGGCCGCACTGGCGGGCGGCACGCCTGCGGCTGGCGCCGCACGGGCGCCCGCGGACTGGTCGGATCTGCGCTGGGGCAAGGGCTTCGAAGGTCAACGCGTCGCCGATCTCGGCGACGGCACCTATCTCAACCCGGTGTTCTCCGGCGACCGGCCTGATCCGACGATCCTCAAGGACGGTGACGACTACTGGATGACGTTTTCGTCGTTCGACTCCTATCCCGGCATCGTGGTGTGGCATTCACACGATCTCGTGAACTGGAATCCCGTCGGTCCCGCCCTGACCACGCCCGTCGGCTCCGTCTGGGCTTGCGACATCGCGAAACACGCTGACCGCTACTTCATCTACTTCCCGGCACGCACCGCCGCCCGGCGTTCAAACTACGTCGTACACGCAGCGTCGATGCGCGGTCCGTGGAGCCGGCCCATCGATCTCGATCTGCCGGCGCACATCGACCCCGGACACATCGTGGGCGAGGACGGCAAGCGTTACCTGTTCCTCTCCGGCGGAGATCGCGTGAAGCTCACGGACGATGGTCTGGCAACCGACGGGGCGGTTGAGCATGTCTACGATCCGTGGCGTTATCCGGACGATTGGGTGGTCGAGAGCTTCTCGCCCGAAGGGCCGAAGGTCATGCGCCATGGCAATTATTTCTACATGGTCACTGCCGTCGGCGGCACGGCGGGCCCACCTACCGGGCACATGGTGATCGCGGCGCGTTCGCGTTCGATACACGGTCCCTGGGAGAACTGTCCGGCGAACCCGCTGGTGCGCACGACGAAAGCCACCGAGAAATGGTGGTCGCGGGGCCACGCCACTCTGGTTGAAGGGCCGCAGGGCGACTGGTGGAGTGTTTATCACGGCTACGAGAACGGCTACTGGACGCTGGGCCGGCAGACCCTGCTGGATCGCATCGAGTGGACGGACGATGGCTGGCTGCGATTCCTCGGCGGAGACCTGTCGAGTCCGCGGGCCAAGCCCTCGAAGTCGGCGGGCCAGGCGCATGCGATCGTGCTGTCCGACGATTTCAGCAAGGACAAGTTCGGCATCCAGTGGGCGTTCTACTCGCCAGGCGAGAACGAACGCGCGCGTCTGGAGTATGTGGACGGTGCCCTGGTCGTCGCCGCAAAGGGTGACAGTCCGTCTAACTGCTCGCCGATCACCTGCATCACGGGTGACCAGGCGTACGCCTGCGAAGTCCAGATCGAAGTCGAGGGAGCGGCTACGGGTGGCGTACTTTTCTTCTACAACAAGCGCATGTATGCGGGCCTTGGTTTCAACGAACGCCAGCTCGTGCGCCATCGCACCGCGATCGATGCGCCACGCGCGAAACCTGCCGGCATCGGGCGGCGGCTGTTCATCCGCTTCGAAAACGACCGGCACATTGTGACGTTCCACACCTCGCCCGACGGCCTCACGTGGACCAAGTTCGACACCCAGATGGAAATCTCGGGTTACCACCACAACACGGCCTACGACTTCCTGAGCGTGCGGCCGGGCCTGTATGCGGCCGGCAGCGGCAAGGTGCGTTTCCGAAACTTCAGATACCGGGCGAAATAGGGCCTTTTTCGCGCTCCAACGGCCTTTTTCCGCGGCAGAAATCGGGAACTGTGCGCGGTTCGCTGCCGTTCATCGATGGGTGCCGTGCAAACTTTGGAGTGACCCCAGAACAGCACGTGACGCAGTTCACGATATGACCGATCACTCGACGACGCGAGAAGCCAAGGTTCTCCGGAGATCGCCGCTGCCCATCATTGGCGCGGTGATTGTGATCGTGCTCGTTGCGTTCTACGGCTGGTCGCAGCGCGGGTGGCTGTCGAACGTGGCCGATATCGAATCGCGCGACGTGGACATGCAGAGCCGCCAGCTCGAGCGCGGCTACGAGGCCGAGCTGCAGGATCTGTACGCCGCGGTCGGCGACTATTCGATCTGGCACGAGACGGCGGAGTTCGTCGACGGCAATCGCCCTGACTATTTTCACCAATCCGTTGGTGCGGGTTCACTGGTCCGTTTCGACGTCGACACATTCCTGGTGCTCGATCGCAAACTCGAGACTCGTGCATCGCTGGCAGTCGATCACAACGCGATGCAGGAATATGAGATTCCGCCCGATCCCGAGTTGCTGGCTGCCATCAAGCAGGGCGTCACGTCGGGGCAGTTGAACGGTCAGGCCGACAGTCTGCGCGGCATCGTGCAGCGCGCACGGGGTCCTGGACTGTTCGTGGTGCGGCCCGTCTTCGCGAGCACGACAGACACGCAGCCCGAAGGCTGGATGGCGTTCGCGCGCGCCTTCTCGCCGACTGTCGTCGAACGAATCGGCCACTTCTCGCCCTGGCCGGTGGCCGGCTATCCGGTGACAAACCTGGAGCGATCCGGAGTACCCGAAGACGTCCGCGACTGGGTACGGCGTTCGCCGCTCACCGCCAACCTCATGACCCGCATCGCGGGCCGCAGCTCCATCAACGGATACCTGATCCTGCGCGACCAGGTCGGCACGCCCGTCTGGCTGATCGAACTCGAGATGCCGCGCAGCGCGTCCGCACAAGCGACGCGTACCACGCTTTATCAGACCATCTTGTTAGGCTTGCTGGTCAGCGGGTTCACGCTGGTCGCGGTGATGCTGGTGGCGCGTTCGCGCCGCATCAACGCCGATCGCCTGTCGCTCGAATCGCGTTATCGCGCGATCATCGAGCAGGCGCAGGACGGCCTGCTGGTGGCCGATGCGCGCACCGGCGAGATCGTCGATGCGAATCCGGCCGTGCAGCAACAGCTCGGCTTTACGCTCGACGAACTGCGCGGACGATCCGTGTTGTCGGTGCTGCGCGGGCCCAATGATTCGCAGGATCCGGTGATCGCGACGCTGGCGCGCGTCGAGCCGAGCCGCGGCATAGAACTCGTGCAATGGCTCAAGGACGGCCGCCAGATGGACGTCGAGGTGAGCTGCGTGCCCATCGAGTCGCGCGACCGGCGGCTCGTCTCGTACCTGATGCGCGATCTGTCCGAACGAAAGAAAGTGCAGAGCCAGTTGCTCGCCAACCAGCAGCGGCTCGACAAACTCGCCAATCACGACACGCTCACGGGGCTGCCGAACCGTTTGTTCCTGCAGGCGCACCTGCCCGAAGCCATCGGTCGGGCCCAGGAAAACGGCACGATGCTGTCTGTGTTGTTCCTCGATCTCGACCGCTTCAAACACATCAACGACTCGCGCGGCCACGAAGTCGGCGACAAACTCCTGCAGGAGATCGCCAAACGCGTGCGCGCCGCGGTGCGCCCGTCGGACATCGTCGTGCGAATGGGCGGCGACGAATTCGTCGTGGTCCTGCACAAGGTCAACGCGCCGGATGAAGTAGCCATCGCCGCGACCCGCATCAACGAAGTGTTGAGCGCTCCGGTGATGATCGACGGCCGCGCCCTGGTCGCGACGGTCAGCATCGGCGTGAGCATGTTCCCGCGCGACGGCGCCTCGATGGGCGAACTGCTCAAACATTCGGACACGGCCATGTACCAGGCCAAGGATGCCGGCCGGAATACCTTCCAGGTGTTCAGCCCGCAGATGGACCGTTCGCTGAAAGAACGCGTGGCGATCGAATCCTCCCTGCGCGCCGGCCTCAAGCTGCAGCAGTTCGACGTGCACTACCAGCCGATCATCGACATCCATTCGCGGCGAGTCGCCGGTCTCGAGGCGTTGCTGCGCTGGAAGCACCCTTCGCAGGGTTACGTGTCGCCCGAGCGCTTCATCGAGGTGGCCGAGGAAACCGGCCTCATCATTCCCATCGGCCAGTTCGTCCTCGACCGGATTGGCCGCGACATCAGTGCCTGGCGCGACCAGGGATCACATCTCGTGCCCGTGAGCATGAACGTCTCCGCCGTGCAGCTCGAACGCACCAAGCTGCGCGAGCTCATCCAGCAGGCGATGGAGAAATATCGCATCGGACCGAATCTTATCGCGCTCGAACTCACCGAAGGTTCGCTGTTCGAGAAGCGTACCGGCGAATTCCGTGAAGACGCACTGGCCACCTTGCGCGACCTGGGCGTCAAGATCGCCATCGACGATTTCGGCACCGGTTATTCGAGCTTGTCCTACCTCAAGCGCTGGCGCGTGGACTCGCTCAAGATCGATCGCAGTTTCGTGCGCGACATCGCCACGGACCCGTCCGATCACGCGATCGTCAGCGCCATCATCGCGATGGCCCGCAGTCTCAATATCCAGGTGGTTGCCGAGGGCATCGAGACCTGGCAGCAACTCGAGATCCTGCGCAACATGGGTTGCGCCCTCGCTCAGGGTTTCCTGTTCGCGAAACCCTGTCCTGCCGCCGACGCACTGCGCTACCTGCAGGTCGAGCCGCTCGATCTGCTCGAATCCAACTGGGAAGCTTCCAACACGCTCGCCGAAACTGGCTAGCTCTGAAATACTTCCATGCCTTATCGGGACACCCGAGGCATGGAGGTTTCATGGTGCGTTACTGGATCGCCGCGTGCGCCTGTCTTTTCGCCTGCGTCGCGAGCGCGGACGACCTGACCGGCCGCGAGCAGCTGCACGCCACGTTGTGGATGCAGAGGTCGCCTGAGTATCGCGCCATCGCCGCGCAGGTCTACCGGCTGGCAACGGAGAAGATATCCGCGCCCTCAGTCGGTAGTGCGGCCATCGAGCAGGCCGGAATTCCCGCCGAGCAGCTTGCCCGACTGCCAGCCGCCGTCGTGCTCGACCTCGACGAGACGGTGCTCGACAACACCGTCTACCAGGCGCGCCTGATCCGCGATCACGCCACCTACAACTCCGCGAGCTGGGGGGAGTGGGTGAATGCGGGAGAAGCCGAGGCGCTCACGGGTGCACGTGAATTCATTGCCGCCGCGCGCCGCCTCGGGCACACGGTGTTCTACATCAGCAATCGCGACTGCAAGATCCCGGCGCCCACCGCGGACGATCCTTGCCCGGCGAAAACCGCGACGATGCGAAACCTGGTGGCGCTCGGTATCGATCCGCGACCGGATCCGCAACACCTGTTGCTGCGCAACGAACGGCCCGAGTGGAACACGGGCACCAAGACACACCGCCGCCAGTTCATCTCGGATAACTACCGAATCGTGGCGCTGGTCGGTGACGATCTCGGGGATTTCGTCGATCCCCAGGTCTACGCGGCCGACCGCGCGCGGCTCGATCCGCATTTCGGCGTGGACTGGTTCCTGCTGCCGAATCCGATCTACGGCTCGTGGACCAATCCCTACGATACGCTCGAGTCTAAATACACCGGCTTGATCACCGGCGATCCGGTGTTGGGTTTGCCGGGTGGCGGCGTCTGGCGTGATGGCGCCACCAAGGTCCGCATCGGCAGCTGGAACGTCGAATACCTGGTGACGCCGGCGACCCACCTCGCGCTGCGCAGCACCTGTGCCGAGAATGGCGGCATGGTGGGCGGCGACGATCGCACCCTGCCATGCGCGATCACCCGACATGCGATGCGCACGCCCGAGGACTACGCGTCGCTGCGGCGTTATGCCGCGGAGCTCAACGCCGATATCGTCGCGCTGCAGGAAGTGGACGGTCCGGACGCGGCGCAGCTGGTTTTCCCGGGCTACGACTTCTGCTTCAGCAACCGAGCGCACACGCAGAAAAACGGCTTCGCCATCCGGCGCGGCCTGCCGCATCGCTGCGAGGCGGAGTACGAGCCGTTGTCGCTGGGCAATGCCGTGCGCCGCGGCGTGGTCGTCACGTTCTTCCCCGGCACCGCCAACGAATTCCGGCTGATGTCGGTGCATTTGAAGTCCGGCTGCCCCGCAGGTCCGCTGACCGCGCCCGGCCGCAACTGCGATCTGCTGTCGAAACAGGTGGCGCCGCTCGAAGCGTGGATCGAAACCGAGGCGCGCGCCGGCCGTCGTTTCGGTTTGCTGGGGGATTTCAATCGCAGGTTCAGCATCGAGCAGGGCGCGGCGCGCGACGCCGAGGGCCGCCAGCTCAATGTCTACAAGGAGATCGATGACGGCGAACCGCCGGCCTCGAAGCTCACGTTGATCACTACCCAGGCGCGATTCACACCCTGCACCCGGGGCAGTGAATACAAGGAGTTCATCGACAACATCCTGATTGGCCGCGATCTGTCGAAGGACCTGCTGAAGAAGTCTTTCGTACGCGTCGTGTTCAATGACCAGGACGCGAAGGCGCACTGGCTGTCGGACCACTGCCCGGTGGGCATCGAGCTGCGCCTGCGCTGACGTCTATCCACACCAGTCGATGGTCCGAACTCGGGGGCGGTTTGTCGCCCCAGACGAGACTGGCCGTCGACTCGGTCTGCGCCGGCCAGAACACGCCGCCGCCGCATACCCTCAGGCCCTTCGACGGTAGTAGATAGTCAACGCGCAGGTTGCCCGCCACGCGATCGTTAAAGTCGGCGGTGTCGAAGCGCGGGTCGCCTTTCTGGGTCACGTTGGCGCCGCCTTGAACCGCCGCGGCTTCGGGCGCGCCCGCGCTTTGCGGTACGAACGTGGAATCCACGCGCGGGTTGGCGAGCAGCGCCCGTATTGCGTTGTTGCGGCTGCCGCCATCCACCGGATCGGAGTTCTGATCGCCCATGATTACGAATGCCCCGGACTTCAAGCCGCCGGGTTTGCCCCGGTCGTCGTGGATGTAGCCGGCGTTCGCGACGGTGAGGTAATCGTTCCAGAAACGGATTTCGTCGTGGTTACGCAGCCCGTTGCGATCCTCGGGCCCGTCGAAGGCGGGTGGCGTCGGATGACTGGCCAGCAAGTGCAAAGTCAGGCGGCCGATGCGCACGGGCACGTCCCAGTGGCTCTTCGAAGACAAGGGCAGCACAGCCAGTTCATCGGGCGAGTACCAGTCGGATGGATAGGAAATCTCGACCTTGTCCGGCCACAACACTCCCGGCATGTCGCGCCACAGGAAATGGCGAAAGGTCCGCACCCTCTCGCGTTCGATCGGGAAGCGCGACAACAATGCCATGCCGTATTGGCCTGGAAATTCTCCGAACCCGAGAGCGTCGCTCCCGCCGCCGATCTTGCCGTCGTGGTCGAGATCGAATCCCGACGGCACGCCAGTATTGGTGGCCGCAATGAAGCTGAATGGGTAGACCAGGGCCTCGTTGCCGTTCTGCGGTCGCGCCAGGTAGTTGGACTGAAAATCGCGCAGCGCAATGCCATCGACGTCGAAATCGAATTCCTGCAACAGCAGGATGTCGGGCCGTACGCGCTGGATGATCTCGGCTACCGCCCGCGCCTGCGGATCGTCGGTGGTGGATAGATCGTGACGCAGGCCGCCATCGGCGCTTCTGTTGAGGCTCGAATTGAAAGTGGCGATGCGGACCAGGCCGGCAGCGCGGTCCGAGGCGGCGGCGGGAATCGATCCCGCCGCCGCTAACATCAATATTGCGAGGAGGCTGCGCACCCCGCTCGGCGGCTCAGAAGTCGACCCGTACCGAGGCGACCACCGTGCGCGGCGATCCGATCGAGTAGAACCCGACCGACGTGCCGCCCGTGCCCGAGCTGATGTTGCCGAAGTACTCTTCGTCGAGCAGGTTGGTCACGTTCAATTGCACCGCGGCTTTCTCGAAGCCAGGAATCCTGAAGGCATAGTTCAAGTCCAGATCGACCACGGTATAGGATTCCGCCACTTCGTCGTTGTTGTCGGTCGCGAACCGGTCGCCGACCTTTTTGCCTTGCAGGCTGATGTGAAAGTCTTCCGTCACGTCATAGGCCGCACGCGCGGCATAGGTCCATTGCGGCGTCTCCACCAGTTGCTTGCCGTCGAGAGCCGGATTGAGGCTGCCCAGCAGCTCACTGTCGTTATAGGAAACCGAGCCGGTCAGCGAGAACTTGCTGCCGAATCGACGGCCGTATTGCGCATCGACTCCCTGGATCTTCGCGTCGCCGACATTGCGATCCTCGCTGTATCCGAGATCCGCGTTGAACGTCGACACGATTCGATTGGTGTAGTCGATGCGATAGAGCGCAACCGAGGCGATGTTGTTGGCGCTGTTGAGGCGCCAGCCCAGGTCGTAGGCCTTGGTGGTCTCCGATTCCGGAGTCGGGCGAACCACCGCGCCCGTCGTGAGGTCACGCACGACGGAGTAGAGGTTGTCCGTACGTGGCGCGGAAAGGCCTTTCGCGTACGAGAAGTAGAACATGTGCTTGTCCCACGGGCGGAATGTCAGGCCCGCGTTCGGCAGGATGTCGTCGAACTTCACTGTTTCGGAGTAGGGCGCAATGAATTCCACCGCCGCGCCGGTCATCGGCGTCACGAACGTGACGTTGCCGTTGGGGAGCGTGGCGTTCGGTGAGGCGGAAGTGCACAAGGTGCCGCCCCGGACTCCGATCGTGCCCGAGCTGCCGCTGCCTCCGTTCGGCGTATAGCAGTATTGATTGAGCTCGCGCGTGAAGTAAGGAGCGCGCAGACCCACCGTGGCGGAGAATTTGTCTTCCATGAACTGTCCGCGGTATTCGACCGCGTATTGCTCGAGTTCGGCGATCGAAAATCGATCGCGACCCCGGACGATGTCGCCGTCGGCCGCGAACACACGCTCTCCCGTGCGGCCGGCGAACACGTCCTGAGGATTACCGGATTCGAGCAGCGGGCCGAACATGCCGGTCTGGCGATGGCGCGCGCGATCGTAGGTGTAGGCCAGGCGGACGCGCTGATCGTCGTTGATATTCCAGATGAGCGAGGTGGTGGCGCCCCAGCGTTTGGTGTTGGTGGTATTCGGCGAATAGAGCCGCACGGTGTCGAGCAGATCGCCGTCGCCGTTCAAATCCACACCCGCCGCACCAGAGCTGCCGCGCACGCGGATATCGGCCGAAGTAGCCGACGGTGTTTCCGGCAGCGCAGTCGTGCCGCCACCGTTGGCCATCGTGTATTGCCACGACGGATCGAAGGTCAGGATGACCTTGTCACCGAGATGCCACAGCGACTGCATGCGGATATTGCCGGTGTCCGACGGGTTGATGCGCACGCCGTAGAAGTTGGAGCAGCTCGAAGTGTTGAGCGGGTTGTCGCCGCGGTCGAGTGTTGGCGTGCTCGGGAACGGAGTCGCATTGTCATTGTCGATGCCGCCGGCGGTCGGTGCGTCGAGCGTGCAGACATCGAGGTTGTCGTAGTCGCGGCCATAAGCGGCATAGTTAGCCGCGCTGGTGGTGCGATAGAACGCATTGCGGTTCACGTTGTAGTGGAACGCAAGGCTGATGAAATCGTCGTTTTCGAGATCCTGGCGGATAACCGCGTTGAACTGCTTTTTCTCGAGTTCGCCCGGGCCCTTGAATTTGTCGTAGTTCTGGTAGGACGCGGCGACGAATGCCTTGGTGCCATAGGGTCCGAACTCACCGGAATCGACGCGCAGGAAGGCGCGTTTGTAGTTGTTGTCGCCGCCGGAGAGCACCGCCTGACCGCCGAAATCATCCGTCGGCTTGCGGGTGCGATAGGCGACCGCGCCACCCGTGGCCGAGGCCGTTGGACTATCTACATCGGTCGTGCCCAGGTTGACGTCCACCCGGTCGATCAGTTCCGAGTCCAGCATCTGGTTGGTGTACAGCGCGTAGTTGCCCGAGTCATTGAGCGGAATACCGTCGAAGGTGACCGACACACGCGAGCCGTCGAAGCCGCGGATGCGCAAATTGCCGCCCGAAGTTCCATACGGATCGCTGTTGGTGAAGTTGACGCCGGGAATCTGGTTGAGACTCTGGAACACGCTTTGGCCGGAGAGCTGCGTATCCAGGTAGTCGCCGCTCAACGAGACGCGCGATTTCGCCGCGGTCTGATCGCCGACGATGCCGATGTTCCGGACCCGCGTCGCCGATACGACGACTTCGTCCATGTTTTCATCGAGGGCTTCGGAGCCGGTCGACTGGGCCAGCGCGTTTTGCGCAAAGCCAACACCTAACAAGGCGACGACGGCGAGGGAACAATTGTGGAATCGGAGCAACATCGCTCCGTTGACGTTACGCATGGCTTTCTCCGGTTATTAGCGCGGCCATCTCTGTGGCCCTGCGCGCTTTATGGAGTACACGGTAATGACATGACGAAGGAGTTACAACCGGAAAATCCTCATGTGCTGCGGTGGCGCAACATGATGTCCGTCTGCTCCATCAGGGAACGTCTGGGAGAGCGTCGGCGGGCTGTATGAATCTTGCGCAAGTGTTGCGCGAATTCAGGCAGGAATCTTTGCGCCCGCAAGAGCTTGCGAAAAATGCCTCCGGCACAGTGGCACGTACCGCTCGTTGCCGCCTATCTCGATCTGTGCACCTTCGCGTTCGGCGGTGCCATCGGCCTTGACACGGACCACCATGATCGCCTTGCGACCGCAATGGCAGATGGTCTTGATCTCGACCAGGTTGTCCGCCCAGGCGAGCAACTGGGCGCTGCCGGGGAACAACTCCCCGCGGAAGTCCGTCCGCAGGCCATAACAGAGCACCGGGATGTTGAGTTCGTCGACGATGGCGCCGAGCTGTTTGACCTGCGCGGGCGTCAGGAACTGCGATTCGTCGACCAGCACACAGGCGAGCGGCGCCTTCTCATGTTCGGCGCGGATCTGGGAGTTCAGATCGAGCGCCGGATGGAAATGCAGCGCTTCGCGCTGGATGCCGATGCGTGAGTGGATGCGCCCGCCATCGCGTGAATCGAGCTTTGCCGTGTAGAGAAGCGTGCGCATTCCGCGCTCTTCATAGTTGTGCCCGGCCTGCAGCAACGCGGTGGATTTGCCCGCGTTCATGGTCGAGTAATAGAAATAGAGCTTGGCCAAGTGAGTGGCCTCTAGGAGACGATGCCCACGATAGCGCCGCACATACACGAGGCAAGCGTGGCAGCGGTCAGCGCGCGGAAACCGAGTTTGGCGAGATCGTTGCGGCGTTCCGGGCACATCGCGCCGATGCCGGAGATCTGGATCCCCACGCTTGACAGATTTGCGAAACCGGCGATTGCGTACAGCGCGATCAACTTGCTGTGCGCTGACAATGCTTCAACCGGCATCGCTTGCATCTCCAGATAGGCGATGAATTCGTTGAGCACTGTCTTGACGCCGAGCAGCGAGCCGACGGTCTGTGCTTCGCTCGCGGGAATTCCCATGAGCCATGCCACGGGCGCGAACGCCCAACCCGCAAGTCGTTCCATCGTGAGCGGCGCGCCGGCCACATCCGGAAACAAACCGATCGTGCCATTGAGCAAGGCGACCAGCGCGATCGCGACGATGATGATCGCGATGATGTTGAGGTAGATGTTGAGCCCGTCGGACGTGCCGCGCGTGATTGCATCCATCGAGCTTTCGTAGACGCGCGGAGGTTTTTCCATCTGCTGCGAGCTGTCGTTGTCTTCGGGCAGCATGACGTGCGCGAACAGGATCGCCGCGGGGACCGACATGATCGACTTGGTGATCAGTTGTCCTAATACGCCCTGGATCTGCGCGCCGAGCATGGACGAGTAGATGACCATCACCGAACCGGCAATCGTCGACATACCCGCGGTCATCACCAGCAGCAATTCGTATTGCGTCATGCGCGCGAGATACGGCCGCACCAGCAAAGGTGCCTCGATCTGGCCCATGAAAATGTTGGCAGTGGAAACCAGGCCGGCGGGGCCGCGCGTACCGAGCGTGCGCTCGAATACGTAGGAAATCCCGGCGATGACCACCGGCAAAATCCGCCAGTACCACAGCAATGCCGAGAGCGCGGACATCACGATCACGAGCGGCAGCACCTGGAACGCGAAGGTGGCCAGCGCGCCCGGATTCGTCACTGCAAAGGGTGGGGCGCCTCCGCCGAGATATCCGTAGACGAACGAAGTGCCCTTCATTGTTGCAACGCCCAGCGCTCCGACTGCGCGATTGACGTACTGCAGCCCGTCGCTCACGCCCGGGACCTTCAGCAACAACAGGCAGATGATGAACTGCAGCGCGATGGCGAACGCCACCAGCTTCCAGCTGATGCGTCGCCAGTTGCTGCTGAACAGCATGGCGATGCCGACGAACGCCGCGATGCCTAACACGGCCTGCAGGACGAGCATCATGGGGATCCCTTGTTTTTCTAGTTAGATGAGTCTTATTTCCCGCAGGCGTTCCTGCAGGAAATCATGGGCGTTTATCGGGGTCGGAAACAGGTCGGGATGCTGTGCGTCGATGTACTGCGGCAGCGTCTTGATGAGGAAATCGGGGTTGAAGTGCAGGAAAAAGGGCAACGAGTAACGCGCGTTGCTGGCGCGATCGCGCGGCGGATTGGTCACGCGGTGCGTCGTGGAGCGCAGGTGCTTGTTGGTCAGTCGTTGCAACATGTCGCCGACGTTGCACACCAGCGAATCGGCGGGGGGATTGATGGGGAGCCACTCGCCCTTGCGAGACATCACTTCGAGACCGGGCTCCTCCGCGCCTAACAACAGTGTGATGACGTTGATATCTTCGTGCGCCCCGGCGCGCACCGAGGGCGTAGGCTCGGGCGGCAGCGGCGGATAGTGGATGACGCGCAGCACGCTGTTGCCGAGGTCGACCTTGTCGTCGAAGTAATCCGCCGGCAGCGATACCGAGCGCGCGATCGCGGACAACAGCCGCAGCCCGAGCCGGTCGAAGGATTTGTAGAGCGCCAGCGTGGTCTCGCGGAACCCCGGGATCGAATCCACCCAGATGTTCGGCGCCATCACATGGTTGAACGGGTGGCCGGGCGGCAGTTCGCGGCCGACGTGCCAGAACTCCTTCAGGTCGGAGTGGTGCGCGCCCTTGGCGGTTTCGATCCCAAAGGCGGTGTAGCCACGGGCGCCGCCGCCATTCGGAATCTTGTAGCGCAGCTTCTCCTCCACGGGGAGGGCGAAGAAGCGGCGGAAACATCCGAGGCAGTGCTCGATCAGTGCCTTGTCGATGCCGTGGTTCTGGATGATGACGAAGCCGTACTCGGCGTACGCCGCAGCAATGTCCTGTGCGAAGCGGGCGCTTTCCGCGGCTCCCGCGTCCAATGTGGGTACGGCGTCTGACATGTGCGGGCTATTGTGCCTACCGGCCTCGCGTTGTAGAAGTTCTCATGCTCACCCAGTGCGCCGGCGCAGTTTTGATGGTTCGCCCTGGACACTTCGGCTACAACGCTGAAACCGCAGGCTCGAATCGCTTTCAAACGCCGGATGGCTCGAGCCCTGTGGCGCCCCAGGCGTTGGCCGAGTTCGACGCCTTCGCGACGGCTCTGGCATCCGAAGGGGTCACTGTGTGCGTCGCGCCGGACACGGCCGAACCCCGCAAACCCGACGCCGTGTTCCCGAACAACTGGGTCAGCTTCCACGCCGACGGGACGGTGGTGCTGTATCCCATGCAGGCCGAGAACCGCCGTGCGGAACGCCGTGCCGGGATTATCGATGCAGTCGTGCGGGACACCGGTTTTATCGTGCGCCGCACTCTCGACTTCACGCACCACGAGTCAGCCGGACGTTTCCTCGAAGGCACCGGCAGCCTGGTGCTCGATCATCAGGCACGCGTCGCGTATGCCTGCCGCTCACTGCGCACCGACGAACAGGTAGCTCGCGAGTGGGCGCACGAGCTGGGATTCGCGCTCGAAATGTTCTCGGCCAGGGACGCCGCGGGCGCGCCGATCTACCACACCAATGTCGTGATGAGCGTGGGCACGAGGTTCGCCGTCGCGGCGCTCGACAACATCGACGCCGCGGATCGCGGCCGCATCGAAGCGCGCCTGCGTGATACCGGGCGAGACGTGGTGTCCATCGACAACGCGGAGATGTGCGCCTTTGCCGGCAACATGCTCGAGGTCGGCAGCTGGGACGAACATCTCGGCGATTTCCGCATCCTCGTGATGTCGCGTACCGCGAGGAATGGGCTGAAACCGCAGAAATTCGCGCGTCTGTCGGCCGCGGTGGATACCGTGCTGGCGGTGCCGGTCAACGTGATCGAGCGCCACGGCGGCGGAAGCGTTCGTTGTATGCTCGCGGAAGTTTTTCTGCCCTGAATTCTCCGCAATGGACATCCTGCTCAAGGCCCTCATCGCCTATCTTCTCGGCTCGATTGTCGGCAGCCTCGTGGTTGGCCGCGTGTGGGGCGGGGTCGATATCCGCAAGCTCGGCAGCGGCAATGCGGGCAGCACCAATGCGCTGCGCACGCAGGGGCCGGCGTTTGCGATCTGGGTGATCATCATCGACGTCGCCAAGGGGTGGATCGCGGCAGGCCTGTTGCCCGCGCTTGCGCTGCCCGCAGTTCCGCCCGCGGCACCCGCGCAGGCGGCCTGGCTGCCGGCCCTTTGCGGTTTCGCCGCGATCATCGGCCACGTGTTCCCGGTGTGGCACGGGTTTCGCGGCGGCAAGGGCGTGGCCACGCTGGTCGGCGCGTTCGCCGGCATCGATTTGTTCCTGCTGGTGCCGCTGTTCGCGAGCTGGCTCGCGGTCGTGACAGTGTCGGGTTTCGTCGGGCTCGCGTCGATCTCGGCATCCATCGCCATACCCGTCTATCTACTGCTGCGCGACGGCCTGCGGCTGACGCCGGCATTGGGTTTTTCGCTGGCCTGCGCGGCGCTCGTGATCTACACGCATCGCGGCAATGTGCGGCGCATGCGCCAGGGAGTGGAGCCGCGCGCCCGCAAATTGTGGCTGTTCGGGCGCGGGCGGGCATGAGCGGTTCATCGGGTGAAGGACCGCTGCAGCAGCGGGTTTTCCAGCGGCTCGACGACCGCTCGTTCCAGTCCGGCGAAACGCTGGCCGCGGACCTGTCGGTGACCCGGGCCGCCGTCTGGAAGTCGGTGGAGCAGTTGCGCGAACTCGGCGTCGCGCTCGATGCGTCGACCAACAAGGGTTACCGGCTCGGCGCCGGTGTCAGTGCGTTGTGCGCGCAGCGCATCGAGGCACTGTTGCCCGCAGAGGTGCGCGCACGCATCGAAGCGTTGCTGGTCGAATGGACGCTCGAATCCACCAATACGAAGTTGCTCGAGGCTTTGCCGCCGGCGGCGAACAGTGCCGTGGTCGTCCTTGCGGAACATCAAACCGGTGGCCGCGGCCGGCGCGGGCGCGGCTGGGTCGCACCGCCCGGTGGTGCGATCTGCCTGTCGCTCGGCTGGCAGTACGCCGACATGCCGGCGGATTTATCGGCGCTCAGCCTGGTCGTGGGGTTGTGCGTGGTGAACGCGCTGCGCGAGCTTTCGATCGACGATGTTCAGCTCAAGTGGCCCAACGACCTCGTAACCGCGCAGGGCAAACTCGGCGGCATTCTCATCGAGATGCGTGCGGAAGCGGGCGGGCCGGTGCACGTCGTCGTCGGTATCGGGCTGAATGTATTGCTCGACGATGCGGCGCGTGACGCCGTCAAGGCCACCGGTAACGTGGCGGATGACATCCGCGCGCATCGCTCGCCGGTGCCGGATCGCAACGCCATCGTTGCCGCGATGCTGGCGCAGCTCGTGCCGGCCCTCGAAGATTTTCCGCGGCACGGGCTCACTCCGCACCTGGCCAACTGGCACGAATTCGACGCCTTGTTCGACCGCGAGGTGCGCCTCGAGAATGCCGGCGAGATCTTGCGCGGCATGGCGCGCGGCGTCGATACACACGGCGCGCTGCTGGTGGAAACACTCGCCGGCGTGCGGCGATTCATTTCGGGCGAGGTGACCGTGCGAGTCGAACAATGAGCACCTTGTTAGTCGATATCGGCAATACGCGGGTGAAGTGGGCCGTGCTGCGCGGCTCGAAGATGGGCCGCATGCAGGCGGCGTTGCATCGTGGCAAACCCGCGGCGCTGCGCGCCCTGGTGCGGAACGCGCGCGGAATCAGCGAGGTGGTTGCCGTCTGCGTCGCCGGCGCAAGTCTCGAGCGCGCGCTCGGCGCTGCGGTTAAGCAGCGTTTTGGATTCGCGCCGCGGTTCATCCGTTCGACGCGCGAGGCGCTGTGCGTGCGCAGCGGTTATCGCGAGACGTGGCGGCTCGGCGCGGATCGATGGGTCGGCGCGGTTGGCGCCTTTCATTTGCTGGGCGGTCGCGCGGTCGTGGTCGCCAACGTGGGCACCGCATTGACGATCGATGCCGTGGATGCGCGGGGCCATCACCTCGGCGGGGCCATCGTGCCGGGTCCCTCGACCATGATCGAGAGTCTGCTGGCCGGCACACATGGCATCCGCAAACGTGCCGGTGGAAAGCCGTCGGCACATTCGCTGTTCGCGGCGGATACCGCGAGCGCGCTCGGCGCAGGGGCAATACACGCAGCGGCGGCGTTCATCGATCGTGCGGTGGCCGAGGCGGCCGCGGCGATGGGTGCACGGCCCGTGCTCATATTGACCGGCGGGGCGGCACCGGCCCTGCGCACCTATATAAAGAGTAAGCCCCGGATGGCGCCGGACCTGGTCTTGCGGGGCCTCGCCATTTTTGCGCTGGCAGCCAACCCGCCCGTGCCCCGGAAATAGCCGCGCGGCGCATTTGCTACACTCGCGCCTCGCGTGCGTGCAGCTCTACTCCTTCTCTTGTTGGCGAATCTCGCGTTCTTCGCGTGGGCGAGCTGGCTTGCGCCGAAGCAGGCTGCGCTTCCCCTCTCGCCGAAGGTCGATGCACCACGCCTGCAGCTCGTGGCCGAGAACTCGCCGACCGCCGCCTCGGGCAATGGCGGTCGCTGCGTCACCGTCGGTCCGTTTGCCACCAATGAACTTGCGGCGCGCGCGCGCCAGACGCTGAACGACAGCGGTTACTCCTCGCTGCCCCGCGAAGTCGTGACCAATGTGTTCGAAGGTTACTGGGTCTATCTCGAAAGTCCGGCGACCGAGTCCGGCGAGCGCCGGCTGCTCGATCGATTGAAGAAGGGCGGTGTCGACGATGCCGCCGCGGTGGGCGATCTCGGCACGACACGCCGAATCTCATTGGGCGTGTTCTCGGATGAAGGTCGCGCGGCGGCGCAGTCCGAGAAGGTGGCGAAGCTCGGGCTCCTGCCGCAGATCGTGGCGCGCGAAAAACCCGGTACCTCGATCTGGTTGGATCTCACTATGAAATCCGACGCACCGCCGCTCGAAGGTCAGAAGTTCCCGGCCGGTGATTCGGAACTGGAATTCAAGGCCTGCGAGTCAGCCGCGGTAACGGGCGGTTCGACGGCCGCTTCAGCCACGAACTAGCCGGCAAGTTCGTTTCTCAGTGGCGTTTGGCGCGGGCGAGTTCTTCGTGACGCACCATTTGACCTAACAAGCCGGCCAGCAGGTTCACGCGAGTCTCCATCATGGTGTGGCACATCATCATTTTGTCGCCGCCCATTGCCATCCCGCCCTTCATTCCGGGTTTGTCCTCGCCAGGCTTGGTGTCGCCCATGCCTTTCATCTTGTCCATCTTGTCCATCTTGTCCATGCCGCAGGAGCCGCCCTCGAGTGCGTCCAGCTGTTCGCGCATCGCGGCCAGGTGTTGGTCAAGCGCCTGGTCGCGCGCCGCCGAAGTCTTGGCCTTTTCGGCAGTTGCGAGCAACGCGCGGATCTTCGTCATGTTCGATTGCAGGTCAGCCGGCGCCGGAGCTGATTTGGCATCGGGCGCATGATGTCCCGCGTGTTCATCGGGCAAAGTTTGCGAGGCTGCAATGGCGGAAAACGCCAGAAAGATGGGTAACCACATGGCTTTGGCGGCATTCACGATACTTCTCCTGTTTGCGCGATCCGGGCTCGCAGATGCAGCCTAACGACTGGCGCTGCCAGCAGGCATACGTAGTGATGCGCACTCGCCAGCGCAAACTACCAACCGCGACCGCGAGGTGTCGGACGAAAGGATGCGTGCGAGTCATCCCAGACCGGTGATTCGCTGCGAAGCGCTGTGCAGTCTGGTCGGGCCGCTGCACAGGACGGGGAGGTCCACATCCCGGAATGACCGCAATCCCGATACTCATTGGGTGGTCCAAAGTTGGCTTGACCGGGGTGCCGGCGGCCCATCCAGACGCAAATTAGCGTCTGAGGCGGGCGCCAGCCTAAAATGCCGGCCCACCAAAAGCCGGCTTAGCTCAGTTGGTAGAGCACCTGATTTGTAATCAGGGGGTCGCGGGTTCGATCCCTGCAGCCGGCACCACCTCATCCAGATGATTCGCGCGGCTGTCTATCTGTCGGCCCTAAATTGCCAACTCGTACCTGGCACTTCTGCCCGCGTCGGTCGGTACCAGGCATCCAAGTTCAACCAGAGCCGCCAGATCGCGCTGGGCGGTCGCAGGACTCGCCTTCGTGAGATGCGCGTATTTGCGGTTTGTCATGCCGCCGATGAATTCTTGCGGGCCGGCGTCCAGCATCGCGTTCAAGGCCTTTCGCTGACGCGTATTCAATGTGCTTTGAGAATGCTTGACCCAAAATCTCGTCTTCAGCACCACGTGCGCGACTATCTTCTCACTGGCATGCGATGCGGCCAGGAATTGCTCGAGAAACCAGCGCAGCCAATTCGTGACATCAAGAGTGCCGCGTGAAGCACCTTCCAACGCCGCGTAGTACGCGTCGTGAACTTCCATGAATCGCGCCGACAAACTATAGAGCCGGATAGATCGTCCTTCGTCCTGTGCAAGAGCGCGATCCATGAGCGCTCTGCCAACGCGACCATTGCCGTCTTCGAATGGATGGATCAATTCGAACCAGGCATGCGCGAGGCCGGCTCGCAGCAGCCCATCCAGCCCGTGCGGTGGCGCGTTGAACCATGTCAAGAAGCGAACCATCTCATCGCCAAGGCGGTCTCCCGGCGGCGCCTCATAGTGGACAAGTTCGCGGCCGATCGGCCCGGAGATGATTCGCATCGGAGCAACGCTCCGCAACGCACCGACACGAATCTCATGAAGCCCGGATCGGCCTGTGGGGAACAGTGCGGCCTGCCAAGAGTTGATTTGTTGCAGCGTGAGAGGCTCCCGATAACGCTGCGTCGCGTCCAACAAAACCTCGGCCAGTCCTTCGACGGAACGGGGAGCAGCAGGGAGGTCAACGGCCGGCAAGCCCAAGCGGCGCGCCAGTGAACTGCGCACAGCATCGGGCTCAAACGTTTCTCCCTCGATTGCGCTGGTCGCGACGCCTTCTGTAGTTAGGACATCGAGCTGGGCTGCCAAATCCGCGCTGGGGTCGAGCAACCTGGCAAAGCCCGTGATTTCACCCTGCGCCCTGCGTGCTGCTGCGAGTGGCGAGGACAAAGCGGCCTCGTCCCAAGTGAACGTCGGCCAGTCGTTTCGTTGCCAGATCCATTTCTTGAGGTGCTTTGCTGCCATAAGCGCCTCATATTCTGAGGCGATTAATGTTTGTTATCAACTCAAGAAATGAGGTGAATAAGCCTGTGAATCCCTCTAGGCGCTCGAAGTTTTTCCAGAGAAAGGTGGGCGTCACGCAGTCTGAGGTCCCGAATAGGCAACTTTGGGCTATTCCGGCCTATTCCGGTATGTATTCGGGTTGTTATTCCGGTCTAATCCGGTATAGATACCGGCATGGTCAACGTCGACACCATAAAAATCACAACTCAACTTCTCGCCTCGCTGTCGGAACTGGACGAGTTCAAGGGTGCCTGGCGAGCGCTGGGATCCATCGCGCCCGAGCGCCTGAGCGCGCTGAAGCGCATTGCGACCATCGAGAGTATCGGTTCGTCCACGCGCATTGAAGGCAGCAAGCTGACCGATCGCGAGGTCGAGCAGTTGCTTGGTCGGCTCGACATCAAGGCTTTCAAGAGCCGCGATGTAGCGGAAGTTGCGGGCTACGCCGAGGTGATGGAGACGGTGCTTCAGTCGTGGGCGGATATTCGCCTCACCGAAAACCACCTGAAGCAACTCCACCGCGACTTGCTGCGCCACAGCGCCAAGGACGAACGGCATCGCGGCGAATATAAAACCCTTCGTAACGATGTTGGCGCGTTCGACGAGGGCGGCACGATGATCGGAGTCGTGTTTGAGACGGCAACGCCATTCGACACGCCACGCCGAATGACCGAGCTTCTGGCATGGCTTGAAGACGCCAGAACAAACAAGACGCTGCACCCGCTCTTGATCGTGGCCGTGTTCATAGTGGAACTTCTTGCGATCCACCCGTTTCAAGACGGCAATGGTCGCCTCTCGCGCATTCTCACGACGTTGCTGTTGCTCCAGGCAGGCTATTCCTATGTGCCTTACAGCTCGCTCGAGAGCGTGATCGAGAACAGCAAGGAAGGCTATTACCTCGCGCTGCGCCAGACGCAGGGCACGCTCAAAGCCGACGCGCCAGATTGGCAACCGTGGCTGCTATTTTTCATGCGCGCCCTGCAACAGCAGATGCGCACTCTCGCGCAAAAGGTGGAACGCGAGAGGTCGGCTGTTGAACTGTCCGATCTGGCTGTGAAGATTCTCGACTACGCCCGCGCGCAAGGCCGCGTGACCACACGCGACATGGTGCGTGAACACAGAGCGAGCGCAAACACGCTCAAATCCACATTCGGCAACCTGGTTCAGAAGGGGTTGCTCGTGCGACAAGGCGGCGGTCGCTCGACTTGGTATCGGTTGCCCTAACCAGGAGCTTGCGGAAGCAGGGGGCGCGGGTTCGATCCTGCAGCCAGCACCAGACCTCCCGACTTCTTCCCGCCAGTGGCGGCCGTAACCTGCCACCCAGCCTAACTACTCATTCGTCCTACACGGCGAGATACGCTAAGGCTCTGGCTTAAGAGAAGCGGCAGCGCACGGTTACCATCGATCGATAGCGCCGGGCACGCGGTGAATCCGTGACGTGACCACGCGATCCGGCAGAAGCGGTTGATACGCTCAGTTCAAGCCACCGAACTTAATCCATGAGTTCGCGCGCCCATGGCCGTCGACCTACGGCCCGCCGCCGATCATCGGGGCGTACCAGGTTTTCCGGGCTCAGGGGTACACCCATTACGCGCCGCGTGGCGCAGCAAGCGAATTTCGTGTTCGCGGCGGAGATATTGAATGGGCGTATCGACACGTTCCGGACGCACAAACCGTGCGCTGTTCCCCTGCATTGCAATGGCGCTGCTGTTGCCCGCTCTCTCTACTGCACAGACCGCACCAGACGCCGGATCCGTGTTGCGACAGATCGAACAGGAGCGAAGCAACCCGTTGCCACCGCAGTCGCCTCCACTGCTGATGCCGCCGGCACCCATGCAGTCCCTCGGCGGCGCCACCGTCACCATCACCGTCAGCGAATTCCGGTTCGCCGGTAACACGCTGCTGACGAACCGGGAGCTCGCGCGAGCTGTTGAGTCCTTCCAGGGCCGCGCCGTTGGATTCGCGGATCTGCAGGATGCCGCGGTCGCGGTGGCCAACGCCTACCGAAAGAGCGGATGGGTGGTACGCGCCTATCTACCAAAACAGGAAATCGACGCCGGGACGGTCACCATCCAGATCATCGAAGCGAAGCTGGGTGCGGTCAGAGTCGAAGGTGTTGCCACACGCGTTTCCGCAGCGCGGGTGGAGAACATCATCACGGCCTCTCAGCACCCGGGTACACCGCTGAATGTGCGCAGACTCGATCGCGGCCTGCTGCTGGTCAACGATCTTCCCGGCGTGCTTGCCACTGGCCGCCTTGGGGCGGGCAACAATTACGCCGAGTCCGACCTCGTGGTCGCATTGGAAGACGGCTCGGTCGTCAACGGCAGCTTCACCGTCGACGATGCCGGCTCGCGTTTCACCGGCGCCGAACGCCTCATTGCTGCGGCGAACCTTAACGGCCCGTTCCGGATAGGCGACCGCGCCGACGGTCTGGTGCTGCACAGTGCGGGCAGCGACTACCAGCGGCTCGCTTACTTACTGCCCGTCGGCAGCCGCGGCATACGGGTTGGTGCGAATGTCTCGCATCTCAGCTACGGGATCGTCACCAGCGATTTCTCGGCGCTCGACGCGCACGGCACTTCGGAATCTTTCGGCCTCGAGGCCAACTACCCGCTGCTGAGATCGCGCCTGAACAATTTGTATCTTGCGTTGAATGGCGACGACAAGCGTTTCGACAACTCCTCCGCCGGCATCACGACCACGAAGTATTCGGCGCAGACGGCAACGCTGGGCCTGTACGCCAACTCGTTCGATACGCTGCTCGGCGGCGGCGCATCCAACGCCAGTGTCGCGCTGGTGCGCGGCCGCATCGATCTATCGGGCTCTCCCAACGAAGCGATCGACGCACTCACGGTTCGCACCGCCGGCAGCTTCCAGAAGCTGCGCTTCTCGGCGTCGCGGTTACAGGTGCTCACCCGGAACGTCTCTCTATATGCCGCCGTTTCCGGCCAGAACGCCGACAGGAATCTCGACTCGTCTGAGAAGCTGTATCTGGGCGGCTCCACCGGCGTGCGCGCCTATCCACAAGACGAGGGCGGTGGCACCGAGGGCTTGCTGTTCACACTGGAGGCTCGCACGCGCCTGCCAAACAACTTCAATGTCACGGGTTTCGCGGATGCCGGCCGAGTGCGCATCAACAAGCTCAACGACATCCCGGGCGCGCTCGCGCGTAACACCGTCGAGCTCAAGGGAGCCGGCGTCAGCGCGGGCTGGACCGCGAGCTTCGGCCTCACGCTTTCGGCCACGGTGTCGCACCGAATCGGCAGCAATCCGAACCCCACGAGCACGGGTGCCGACCAAGACGGCTCGCTCGAAAAAATCCGATTCTGGCTGCAAGCCAGCATGCCCTTCTAAGAGATTTTTCTCATGTACAAACACGCCAGCATCAACCGCGCTTTCCGCCTCGTCCGCAACGAGGCTCTCGACTGCTGGGTTCCAGTAGCGGAGATCTCGCGAGGACGGCGCAAGCGCAGCGGCCGCCCCGCCGGGCTTCTGGCGATCCTGCTGGCCATGTGCGGTGCGCAGGCACAGGCACAACAGGCGGGAGTCGCCCCGCCTCCGGTGCTCGAACTACCGACTGGCGGCAATGTTGTTGCCGGCTCGGCGATCCTCACTACCGTGAATTCGCCGGCTGCGGCAGTGCTGAACGTCGACCAGAGCACGCAACGCGCCATCATCGACTGGAACACGTTCAACGTCGGCAGCGCCGCGCAGGTCAATTTCAACCAGCCGAACCGCGACGCGGCGACGCTCAACCGCGTACTCGACAGCAATCCGAGCCAGATCTTCGGCAGGATCACCTCCACCGGTCAGGTGTTCCTCACCAACGCGAATGGCGTCTATTTCGGCAAGAGCGCGACCGCGGATGTCGGCAGTCTCGTCGCCACCACACACAACCTCGACAACGCGGATTTCCTGGCAGGCAAAGTCACGCTCAACCGCAATGGCGCCAGCGGCAGTGTCACCAACGAAGGTGAGCTGCGCGCGGCGCTCGGTGGATACATCGCGCTGCTTGCGCCCGAGGTGCGTAACAGCGGCGTGATCGTCGCGCGCATGGGCACCGTGGTCATGGCGTCTGGTGAATCGATCACGCTGAATTTCGACGGCCATCATCTTGCCGGGATCACCGTGGAACCGTCGGCCATTGCAGCACTGGTCGAGAACAAGGGCGCCGTGCTTGCGCCCGGTGGTTTGATCATTCTCTCAGCCAAGGCGCTCGATCATCTGCAGGGCGGAGTGGTCAACAATTCAGGAACGCTCGAAGCGACCGGTCTTTCCGAGAAGGGCGGACGCATCGTGCTCGAGGCGAGCGACAGTATCGACAACAGCGGCACCATCAACGCCAATGCCGGCGTTGATGGCAGTCCTGCGGGTATCGTGGAATTGATCGCGCCCGACATCGTCAACAGCGGCACGATCACGGCCAGCGGATTTGCCGGTGCGGATCTCGCGCCCGTCGCGGGCGGCAGCATCGCGCTCATCGCTGACAACATTATTCAGACGGCGCCAGGCTCGCTCGACGTGTCGGGTATGGACGGCGGCAGCGTGTTGCTGGCGGCTACGGAAAATATTGACGTCGCCGGCAGCATTGCGGCCGTTGCCGATTCGGCAACCTCCGAAGAAGGGCAGGGCGGCAATATCACCCTCGCCGCCGGTCACGATGTGACGTTACAGAACGCGAGTCTCGACGCCTCGGGTAGCAATGGCGGTGGCCAGATTCTCGTGGCGGCCGGCGAGCCGGCACCGTCCGATCCACCGGGCGAGTTGCCCACCGTGGCATTGTTAGGCACCGCGCAGCTGCGCAGTGCGAGCCGGCGCGGGCGCGGCGGCAGCGTGAAGGTGACAGGCGGACGAGTGGGCTTGTTCGATGAGACGTCCGTGGATGCCACGGGCGCGACTGGCGGCGGCGAGGTATTAGTCGGCGGCGGCTTCCACGGGGCCGATCCGTCAATGGTCAACGCGCGGCAGGTGGTCGTCGGCAGCCATGCCACGATCGACGCCAGTGCCACGAAAACGGGCGCTGGCGGCAACGTCGCCATCTGGTCTGACGGTCAAACTACTTACGGCGGCAACATCGCTGCGCGCGGCGGCAGCGCCGCCGGCGACGGCGGTTTCGTCGAAGTCTCGGGCGCCGGCAATCTCGACTTCCGCGGCATGGTGGACGCCAGCGCCGCGCACGGCGCAGCGGGCACGCTGCTGCTCGATCCGCTCAACATCATCATCGATGCCTTGGGTGCGGCGACGCTTGCGAACGTCGATCAGTTCTCCGATACCCCGGCGGTCGACAGCACGATCTCACCGAATACCATCACCGCGGTGACCAATGCGGGCACGGCGGTTGTCCTCCAGGCCAACAACGACATCACGCTCAACAGTTCGATCGTCAGCATCAACCCGGGCGGCAACGGTGGTGCGCTGACGTTCCGTGCCGGCCGCAGCATCATTCTGAACGGCAGCGTCAGCTCGGATGACGGCAACATCAGCTTTACCGTCAACGATTCCGGCGCCGACAGTAACCGCATTGCCGCGACCGACGCAGTGTTCGTGAACAACAGCTTGATCGACGCGGGCGACGGCACGCTTTCGATCACGATGGGCACCAAGGATCAGGCCGGCGTCATCAGCACCGGCCAGGTGACCGCCGGCACGTTCAACATCGCCCAGAACAGTCTGAGCGGAACCGCCGCGAGCGGGGCGATCGACCTTGGCGAAGTCACCGTGACCGGCAACATGGGGATCACCTCCGCCATCGCGCGCAATGTCACCAATACCGTCGGCGCCGTGATCGTACGCGGCACGGCCACCATCAGCGTTGGCACCGGTGACGTCACCATCAATCGCGCCACCACCGATTTCAATTTCATCGGCCTGACCGCGGGCAACGTGACGCTCGCCGACACCAATGCGATGCGCTTCACGGCCACGAACCTCTCCGGCAATCTGATCGAATCGGCGCAGGGCCCCATTGCCCAGACCGGCGCGGTCGTGGTCGCGGGCACCACCAATCTCAGCGTCACGGACGGCGGCTTCGGCTACGCGGATCCGTACATCAACCTCAGCAACGGCAGCAATAATTTCGGCGGCGCCGTGACGATATCCGCGGCGACAGCCGGCACGACCGGCACCGGCGGCTACGTGACGCTCGCCGACAGCAATTCGCTGACCATCACCAGCGCCGCGGTCGCCAGGTCCCTCACGCTGAATGCGGTGGGCGCCATCTCCGCCGGCTCGATGACCGTCGGCACCACAATGAACGTGACCAGCTCGGGCTCCGGCGACATCACCCTCGGCACCACCGGCACGACTTCGGTAGGTAGCGACGCCAGCATCAACGGCCGCGGCGCGGTCAGCCTGCAAGGCGTCACGACGGTGGGCGGCAGCTTCGGCATCACGGCCTTGGGGGCGGTCTCGCTGTCGACCACCACGGTGAACGGCAACAATCTGAGCATCAATACCACCGGCGCCATCACCGACAGCGGTGCGGTGACGGTGGCTAACTACACTTATCTCTGGGCCGGTACCGGCAACGACATCACGCTCGACACGGCCACCAACAACTTCAATCTCATCCAGATCCTGTCGGGCAACAATGTCACGCTGGCCGATACCAACGCCATCGTCATTGGCCCCGGCGGGAGCACGATCAGCGGAAATCTGAGCGTCACGGCTGGCGGCTCGATCTCCCAGTACGCCCAACACGACAACTACGCCCCCATCACCGTAGCCGGCACTTCGACATTCACCGCCACCGCGGCAAACACCGATCTGGGAATGGGACCGGTGCTGGTGAACTACCTGCAGGGATATCCGGGCGCGCAAAACTCGTTCGCGGGCGCAATCACGATCGCGACGACCGGTGCGGGAAGCTGGCGCGATGTGCTGGTCAAGAACGTGAACTCGGGCGCGGCCGTGATCAACGGCCTCGGCGGCGGCCTGCGCGATGTTCTGTTCTTCTTCGACAACGCGACCTCCATCAGCTTGCCGGCGATGACGCTGAGCGGAAATCTGGTGGTCGATGTGCCGAACGGCGGCATCACGCAGACGGGCGCACTGGTGGTCAACGACGCCACCAATGGCATCAGCACCTTCCGCAGCGCGAGCGGCGCGGACATCGTGCTCACCAATGCGGGAAATGACTTCAGCCGGTTCTCGGTGCGCGATGCGCGCGACGTCACCGTCGTGGATGCGAACGCGATCGACCTCTATGCCAGCAACGTGCAATTCAATGTCCAGCGCAATCTGACGGTGACGGCGGCCGGCGCCATCTCCGACAGTTCGGTCGGTAACAATCCCGGCTATTTCATGAACGTCGGCAGCGCCGGTTCCGGCACGGCCACCTTCACTGCGGGCAGCGCCAACAACATCATTCTCGACAACGACATCAACCTGTGGCGCACGCTGGTGGTCAACTCAGCCAACAACCTGGTGCTGAACCCGCGCAACAGCCTGGTGCTCGGCAACGTCTCTGCCAACGGCACGGTCTCCTTCGACTCGCGCGATGGCGGTTCACTCACGCAGCTCGCCGCCACCGCGGTGCTGGCCGGCGGCACCACCACGTTCAACGATTTCACCAGCGGCATCACGCTCGCACAGACCGGCAACGTGCTCGGCAATCTGGCCATCAACAACGCCAGCTTGGTCACAATCCGCGAGAACGACGCGATCACCCAGGCTTCTGCCTGGACCAACGTCACCAACAGCGCGATCACGCTGACCACGTCCGACGACCAGGCGATCGCGCTCACGCAGGCCAACTACTTCGGCAACCTGACGCTGACCCAGATCAACAATGGCGCCGGTAGCGCGGGCGCGGTCTCGGTCACCGAGACGGGCGACAACATCAACGGCATGACGCAGGGCGCCGCCTGGACGCTGCATGGTGTGACCACGCTCGCTTCGGGCAACTATTCGATCAACCTGCCGACCGCCACCAATGTGTTCGGCGCGCTGCAGGTCACGGGCGCGACCGGCAACACGGGCTCCGTACCGGTGCCATCGACGGTGACTATCTACGCGCAGAACACCGCCGCGGGCGATGCCATCCGCGATGGCAGCGGTGCGTGGAATACCGGCACCGGCATCGTCAAGCTAATCGCTTACAACACGGGCGGCACGACGGCGGGCGGCGGCAACATCAACCTGAGCAACGCCGGCAACGTGCTGGGCGATCTTTATATCAAGGCGACCAACGCCACCATCACCGAGAACGACAGCATCACCGACGGCACCAGCACGATCTGGAACGCTGCCAACAACACCGGCTGGGTCACCACCGGCACCACCAATCTGGTGGTCGCCAATCCTTCCGGCAAGTCGATCACGCTCGACAACCTGTCGAATGTGATCGGCCCGCTCGGACTCAACATGACCGGTACTCCCGGCTCCCTGAGCTCGGTGCTGATCACCGACAACACGGATCTGACGCAGGCGTCGGTCTGGAACGTGGGCGCCGCACCGGTGACGCTCGACGCGCGCAACCACCTGATCAATCTTTCCAGCAGCGGCAACGTGCTGGGCGCCATCACGATCAACACGACCAATGGCATGCCGACTTCGATCGCCATCACCGAGGACGACGCGATCACTCAAGGGGCGGCCTGGATCATGAGTGGTGTGCCCGTGACGCTCGTCGCGGAGAACGGCAAAGCCATCACGCTCACGAATGCGTCGAATATCCTCGGCAATCTCACGCTCACGGGCGGCGCGGTCAGCATCACCGAAAACGATGTGATCACGCAGGGTGCGGCGTGGACCACCACCGGCACGACCACGCTGAACGCCACCACCAACACCATCACGTTGAACGACGCCAACAACGTGCTCGGCGCGCTCGCGATCAGCGGCGGCCCGACGGCGGTCGGCATCACGGAGAACGACGACATCACGCAGGCCTCGGCCTGGGTGCAGGGCACGACGGCGTTCACGCTCAACGCCGGCACACACGACATCGTTTTGTCGCAGGCCACGAACCAGCTCGGGGACCTGACCCTCACGGCCGCGAATGCGACCGTCACGGAAAACCAGGCAGCCGGCATCACCGACGGCAGCGCCTGGGCGATTTCCGGCAACACGGTACTCACCGCCGGCAGCGCGAATGCCATCGTGCTCAACGCGAACCCGGCCAGCGATTTCGGCACGGTCAGCATCGTGTCGGCATCGAACGCCGATATCGCCGACATCAATGGCATCAATTTCGGCGCCTCGACCATCGCCGCCGGCGGCACCCTCACCATTTCTGCCGGCGGCGCGATCACGCAATCCGGCGCCATCAGCGCGCCGTCCTTGCGTCTGATCGGCACGGGCAGCGCCTCGTTGCTCGATGCGGCTAACAACGTCAGCAACCTGGCCGCCGGCTTTTCGGGCGGCAACCTGGCGTTCACCAACAACGGCACCTTCGCGGTTGCGGTCGTCGGTGGCACCTCCGGCGTGACGATCGGCGCGCACGATGTGACGCTCACTTCGGGCGCGGGCACCGTGACGGGGCTCTCCAACGTCAACGCCACCAGCACCTCGCTCACCGTAGCGGCCGCCACCGCGCTGACGTTGCCGCAGATGGGCATCGCCGGTGCACAGACGTACACCAGCGGCGGCGGCATCACGCTGACCGCCGGCGTCACCAGCACGGCGGCGGGCGCGATCAACTTCATGAGCCCGGTCACACTCGGCGCGGACCTGAGCATCCAATCCTCCAATTCGGCCATCAATTTCGCGGGCACGCTCGCCGGCGGGACTAACCAATTGACGGTGAACGCCGGCACCGGCGCGGTCGCCTTTCATGGCGCGGTCAGCGCGCTCGGCAACACCGGTGACGCGAGTGCGGCGCTGCAGATCACATCGAGCGGCGCCAGCTTCGACAGCACGCTGAGCGCCAACAACGGACTCGCCATCACGGGTCCGGTCGTCTTCAGCGACACCGTCACGCTATCCGACGGCAACGCGGCTTCGGTGTTCACCGGTCTCGTCACGCTGGGACGTGCCGGCGGCATGAATCTGTCCGGTTACGACGGCATGACCTTCAACGGAGGCGTGTTGCTGCAGAACGGCGCCGCCACCATCAACTCCAACAATTCCGCGCTGGCGTTCCAGACTGCCGGCTCCGTGTCAGGCCCGTATGCGCTCACGTTGAATTCCGGCACCGCCTCGCTCATCGGTCTCGACCGCATGGGCGCCAATCTCACCAGTCTCAGTGTCACGGCGCTCTCACCGACGATTCCTTCCGGTGGCGTCACCATCGCCGGTTCACAGTCGTACACCGCCACCGCGGGCAGCGTCATCACGTTGAGCGGCAATGTCACGAGCACGGCCGCGGGCACGATCAGCTTCAACAGCCCGGTGACCGTCGGTGCTGGCTCCATCGTCACGACCGTCGATTCCGATGTGTTGTTCGCCGGCACGGTCAATGGCAACAGCGATCTGACGGTCAGCGCCGGCACCGGCGCCACCACCTTCAACGGCGCCGTCGGTGCCGTGGCCGCACTGGGTGACGGCACCGGCGCCGCGCTCACGGTGTCGGGCACCGGCGCGACCACTTTTGGCAGCACGCTGCAGACGCGCTCCGGCATCACCCTCGGCGGGGCGGTGAACTTCACCAACAACGTCACTCTGGGTGACGGCACCGTCGGCTCGACCTTCGCCGGTCTAGCTACCAGCGGCGGGAGCAGCGGCAACAGCATCAGCGGCTTCGATGGGCTCGCTTTCAACGGCGGCCTCGCGGTCGTCGGCGGCGCCGTCAGCGTGGCTTCCAACGGCAGCACGCTGCAGCTCGGTGGCCCGGTCACCGGGGCACAGATCCTGACGCTCAACGCGCTCGCGGGCGGCGCCGGAACCATCAGCGGCCTCGATCAGATCGGTTTCGCATCCACGCTCACCGGATTGAACCTGACGGCGCAGACGCTGAGTCTGCCGGGCAGCGGACTCGCCGTTGCCGGCGCCATGAACTTCACCGCCGCCGGCGGCATCACGCTCAACGGCGCCGTGGGCAACAGCAGTGGACCTGCGACGGGCGCGATCAGCTTCAACGGCCCGGTGAATCTGGCCACCGGCGCCATTGCGGTCACGACGGCGAACGCCGCCGTCAACTTCAATGGCACGGTGAATGGTGCGCAGACGCTGACGGTGAATGCCGGCAGCGGCGTGACCACTTTCGGCGGCGCCATCGGCGCCGTCACTGCACTCACGAGTCTCACCACCGATGCCGGCGGCTCGACCGCTCTCAACGGGGGCAGCATCCGCACCACCGGTGCGCAGACGTACAACGACGCGGTGACCCTCGGCGCGGACAGCACTCTGTCCGGAGTCGGTGTCCAGTTCCTGGGCACCCTCAACGGCGCGCGTGCGCTCGTCGTCAACGATTCCGGCGCCACGGTTTTCGGTGGATTGGTAGGCGGCAGCACCGCGCTCACCAGCATCACCACGGATGCACCCGGCACGGTTGCCGTGAACACCACGGCAGTCACTACGACCGCGGCGCAGACTTACAATGAAAACATGACCTTGGGCGCAAACGTCGCGTTCAACGGAATCGGCTTGAACTTTGCCGGCATCGACGGCGCGCACACACTCTCCGTCAACGCCGGCAGCGGCGCGGCGAATTTCAATGGCGCGATCGGCGCGGCGACGCCGCTCACCTCGATTGCCGCCACCGGCAACACCCTCGCCGTCGCGGCCGCCACCACCAGCGGCACGCAGGCGTACACCGCCAGCGGCGGCGTGACGCTCAATGGCAATCTCACTACCACCGGCAACGACATCACGATCACCGGTCAGACGACGCTGGGTGCCGATGCGACACTCGCCAGCAACGGCGGCAATGTCGTGTTCGCCGGTGCGCCGAGCACCATCAACGGCGCGCATTTCCTCACCTTGACCGCGGGCGCGGGTGATGTGGTTCTCGGCGGGGTCGTCGGCGGCATCACGCGGCTCACCGGCATCAACGCCTCGGGCAACAATCTCACGCTGCCGGGCATCAGCACCGTCGGCGACCTGAATCAGACGTACACGGCGCTCAACAACATCACGCTCAACCAGAGTCGCAACGTGAACGCGCCCATCAGCTTCACGGCCGATTCGGACGAGAGCGGGCAGGGCTCGTTCATCCTGCTGGACAGCGTCTCGCTGACGGCTTCCAACAACACGCTCGCAATTCGTGCCGCCGATCTCGATCTGCAAGGCAACAGCACGATGTCCTCGGGCAGTGGATTGATGAGCCTCACGGCGAGCAACGGCCGTAACGTCGCGCTCGGCGGTGCGGATGCCGCCGGACAGATGACGATCTCGGGCAGCGAGCTGTCTCGCATGAGCAGCTCGAGCGGTCTCAATCTCAATGCCACCGGTACCGGCTGGGTGCGCGTGAATGGCATCACCGCGCTGCAGTCGCAGAACATCACCGGTACGCTCGGCCTCAACGCGCAAGGCACCGGTGACATCAGCTTCATCACCGCGGCTTCCACTTTCAACGCGCTGCGCGTGGCGGCCACCGGAGGCACGACCAATGTCGGCGTCAACCTGACCACCACCAACGATGCGATCGAATTCGTCACACCCGTCTCGGTGTCGGGCGCGTCGACGATTTCGAGCGGCGGCGGCAACATCAGCTTCGACGGCGCACTCGCGGTCGACAATGACCTGACACTCAACACTGGCAACGGCGTGCTCACCTTCGGCGGCGCAGTCGGCAGCAACAGGACATTGACACTGAATCTCGGCGGCGGTTCGGTCGCGGGCCTCGCGCAGCTGCAGAGCGCGCTCACCGGCCTCACGATCAACGGCACTTCGGGCATCACCTTGCCGGCGCTCACGATCAACGGTCCGCAGGTCTACAACACCGGCGCGATCACCGTGACGGGCGATCTCATCGGCACGGGCATCACGTTCAACAACCTCGTGGATGTGGCACCCGCCTCGGGCACCGCGTTGACGATGAATGCCGGCACCGGAACGCTGAACTTCACCAACCTGGTGAGCTTCAACGCCACGGACATGAGCCTGATCGGCGACGAGATCAATTTCGCGCGCTCCGTGACCGGCTCGGGCAGCCTCGCGCTGCGCGCTTTCACCGGCAGCCGCAATACCGCGGTCGGCGGCAGCGGCGCGCCCATCGTGGGCCTCAATCTCACCGCGGCGGACCTCGGCTGGCTGCCCATCGGCACACTCAGCAGTCTGACCATCGGTAATGCCTCTGGCACCGGCACGCTGGATCTGGCGGGCGTACTGAACGCGCCGGGCACACCGGTGACGTTGAACGGCGCGGGCGGTATCACACAGAGCGGCGGTAGTTTGACCGCGGGCAACCTCGCGCTGTACGCCGCGGGCGCGGGCATCAGCTTGAACAGCGCCACCAACGCCTTTGGCGCGGTCGCCATCAACGGCACCCCGAACGCGCTGGACCTGCGCAACACCCGCGACATCACCCAGCTCGGCGCGGCCGCCTGGGTCGTGGGCGCAGGTCCGGTCACACTGAACGCGGGCACACACGACATCACGCTCAACAACGCCGGCAATACCTTCGGAACCCTGGTGCTGAATGGCGGCACCGTGCAGATCACGGAAAGTGACGGCACCGACGTCGGTGCATCGAGCATTGCGAATAATCTGACGCTGACGTCGGGCGGTGCACTCAACATCAGCGGCGCATTGAGCGCGGCCGGCAACGTGGCGCTGTCCGCCACGGGCCTGGTGACACAAGGCGCCTCGGCACCGTTGACGGTCGGCGGCAACTTCGCCGTGATCACCACGCTCAACGCCGGCGACGTCACGGTCAACAATTCGGGCGCCGCCGCCACCAGCCTCGGCAATACCTTCGTTGGCGGCAACTATGCGCTGACCGCAACCGGCAAACCGGTCTCGCAGGCAGCCGGCGCCAGCTTGCAGGTGCGCGGCGATCTGACAGTGACGGGCGCCAGCATCGTGCTGGGCGGCGCCGGCAATCTCATCGGCGGCACTACCAGCCTGCCGGCCACCAATACCGTGGTGTTGCGCCAGTCCGGCGCCATCACGCTGCTCGACCGCAACGACCTCGGCAACCTGACCGTGATCAGCGAACGCACCAACCGCTCCTTCGGCAGCGCGCAGGTAACCGGCGACGCAATCGTGCTCGACAACGCCGCCAACAACATCGCCGGCACGTTATCGGTCAGTGCGAGCCCGGCAACCATCGTGACTGGCGCGGACGTCCAGACCGGCATCACCCAGTCGGCCGGTACGTCGATCACCGTCGCGGGGCTCGCCAGCTTCACCGCGGAGAGTTCGAGCGCGGGCAGCCTCGGCATCAACCTGACCAATGCCGGCAATCACTTCGGTACGCTGCAACTCGCCGGTACGACCGTCGATGTGGTGAATGCGGCCGCCGGTCTCACCACCATCGAAAACGCGGTTGCCACCACCAGCCTCTCGCTAACTACCGCCGGAGGCCTGGCCCAGGCGGGCTTCATCAGCGCGCCGACTCTCGCCATCAATGCGTCCGGCGCCGTCACGTTGAACAACGCGGCGAATGACGCGAATTCGATCTCGGTGAGCTCGGGCGGCGGCGCCATCAGTTATGTCGACGCCAATGGCGTGTCGGTGACAGCGCTCAACGCGGGCGGCGCAAATGCCAGCCTCACCGCCGGTGGAGCCGGGAACCTCTCGCAGACCGGCGCGTTGCTGAACGTGGCTGTGCTGAACGCGAATGCGGGCGGCGCGGTCACGTTGAACAACGCCGGCAACACGATCGGTTCCCTCGGCGCTTCACAGGCCGGCACAGGATTTCAGTTGTTCGATTCGGCCGGCGGCCTTGCCGTGACCGGACTCGCGCGCACTCTGAGCGGCGACATGACGGTCCGTACTTCGGGGGACTTCACGATCAATAGCGGCGGCCGGCTGCAGGCCGACGCCGGCAACGTGTCGGTGTCCACTGAAAGCGCAGGCAATTTCAACAACAACGCCGGTTCGACTGCGTTGGTAGTCGGCGCCGGCAGTCGCTGGCTGGTGTACAGCAACACGCCGGACCTGGCGGTCGGTGCGCATACCGTGAAAGGTGGCCTGACATCCTCGTTCCGTCACTACGGCGCGACCTACGGTAGTTATGCGCCCGGCGCCGTGAGTGAGAGCGGCAATGGATTCATCTACCGCGATGCGGCCCCGACGCTGACCGTCAGCGCGGCCATCACCGGCACGCCTTCACATGTCTACGGCGACACGCCGACCGGATCGTTGAGTTACACGATCAGCGCGGGTCTGCTCGACAGCGAAGACAATGCCGGCAACGTCATCAGCGGCGGCACGGCCACTTACAGCAGCGCGCTCACCAACACCATGAACGCGGGCAGCTACAGCATCGGATACACCGGCGGGCTCACCTCCAGCTACACGCTGGTGGCCGACAGCACCGGTGCCGCTTACACGGTGACGCCCGCACTGCTCACCTATACGGCGAACTCCGCCTCGCGACTCTACGGCGCGAGCGATCCTTCCCTCGGCGGGGTGATTGGCGGCTTCAAGCTCGGCCAGACGGTCACCGCCCTCGGCGGCAGCCTCACCTGGACGACCGCGGCGGTGGCCGCCAGCAACGTCGGCCAGTATTCCATCAGCGGCTCCGGGTACACCTCGTCTAACTACACGTTTGCGCAAGCCGCAGGAAATGCCAGCGCTTTCAACATCACACCCGCCGGGCTGACGGTGACCGCCGGCAACGACTCAAGACTCTACAACGGCACCGGTTACGCCGGTGGCGCGGGCGTGACCTACAGCGGGTTTGCCAATGGCGAAGGCGCCGGCGTTCTCGGTGGCACAGTCGCCTACGGCGGCAGCGCCCAGGGTGCGCGCAACGCGGGCACCTACACCATCGCGGCGTCGGGGCTCACCTCGGGCAACTACAGCATCAACTACGTGAACGGCTCGCTCTCGATTGGCCGGGCGAACCTCACGCTGACGCCGAACGTCGTCACCCGGACTTACGACGGAACGTTGAGCGCGGTCGGCACCGCGGCCGCCACGGGCGGCACCCAGTTGTTCGGCACGGACAGCGTCAGCGGCGGCAGTTTTGCCTTCACCGATGCGAACGCGGGCGCCGGAAACAAGACCGTGAGCCTGGCGGGGGCGACGGTCAATGACGGCAACGGCGGTGCCAACTACACCGTGAGCTACGCCAACAACACCGCGAGCACGATCAACCGCGCCAACCTCACGGTGGCGTCGGCGAATGTCGTCAAGACCTATGACGGAAACTCGAGCGCGCTGGGCGCGGCCACGGTGGTTTCCGGGCAACTGTTCAGCAACGCCAGCAACGGCGGCGCCGCGGACACGCTGAGCGGCGGCAGCTTTGCCTTCACGGATCCGAACGCGGGCGCCGGCAACAAGTCGGTGACCGCGAGCGGCGTGACCTTGACCGATGGCAACAGCGGCGGGAACTACACAGTCACTTACGCGAACAACACCACCAGCACCATCAACACCGCGGCGCTCACCTTCCTCGGCACCATCGCCCGGCGCGACTACGACGGCACGACGAACGCGACACTGGCCGGCTACACGTTGAGCGGATTCATCGGCAGTGAAACCTTGACCGCGGCTGCGGGCAGCGCGGCATTTGTCGACCGGAATGCAGGCACTGGCAAGACCGTCAACCTGAGCGGCATCTCGCTCGCCGACGGCACCAATGGCGGCCTCGCGTCCAACTACCAGGTGGCGTCGACCGCGAGTGCGCTCGGCACGATAGATCCCAAACTTCTGACGCTCAATGCGACGGTGGCCGACCGCACGTACGACGGCACGACCAACGCGGTGGTACAGAGTTATGGCTTGAGCGGATTCGCCGGCAGCGAGACCGTCACCGGCGTACTCACCGGCAGCGCACGTTTCACCGACAAACACGTCGGCACCGACAAGGGAATCTCCATCACCGGCATCGTGCTGCTGAACGGCACGAATGGCGGCCTCGCGTCCAACTACCTGGCGCCCACCAGCGCCACCAGCAGCGCCGACATCACCGCAGCCTCGCTGCAGGTCGCAGGCGTTGTTGCGCTCGACAAGGTGTATGACGGCAGCACGATCGCCACTCTGGACACGCGGTCCTCGGGCGTCACCGGAGTGTTCGGCTCGGATGACGTGAGCATTGGCTCCATCACCGGCACCTTCCTCGACAAGAATGTGGGCGCGGACAAGGCGATCGGCGCGGGCACGGTCGTACTGAGCGGTGCCGACGCCGGCGACTATCTGCTGGTGCAACCGACCGGCCTCACGGCGAGCATCACGCCACGCGCGTTGGTCGTTTCAGCAACGGCGGCGAGCAAGGTCTACGACGCGACCACCGGTGCCACGGTCAGTCTCACCGACAATCGCGTTCTCGGCGACGGGCTCTCGATCACCGCCAACAGTTCGTTCCTGGACAAGAATGTGGGCAGCGGCAAGTTCGTCGACGTGACCGGCATTGCCATCAGCGGGACGGATGCCGGCAACTACACCGTGAACGACAGCGCCAGCGCTTCGGCCAGCATCACGCGCGCCAATCTGAGCGTGAGCGCCACGGGATCCGACAAGGTTTATGACGGCTCTACGGCCGCGAGCGTCACCCTCGCAGGAGCACCTCTGGCCGGCGATTTCGTCGACTTGAGTTTCGAGTCCGCCGCCTTCGGCGACAAGAATGCTGGCAGTGACAAAGGCGTGAGTGTCACGGGTATCCGCGCCACGGGCGCCGACGCGGGCAACTACAACATCAGTTCGACAGCGGCCACCATCGCCGATATCACTCCGGCAACACTGACCGTCGTCGCGGCGGGGCAATCAAAGCCTTTCGACAACACCACCGCCGCGGTCGTCACTCTCGGCGATGATCGAATCGCCGGCGACCAGCTGACATTGGCAAACGCCAGCGCGCTGTTTGCCGATGCAGAAATCGGCAATGACAAGTCCATCGCCGTCAGCGGAATCAGGATTGCCGGTGGCGCCGACAGCGGCAACTACGTACTTGCAAGTGTCAGCGCGGCGACTACGGCTGACATCACCGGGCCGATCGTTGTGGACGCTTCGAGTACCTGGTCGCTGCCGCCAGTGTTGCCACAGGCGGTGCCGCTGATGGCGCCGACCGCTCCGGAAGTCCTGCTCGATGACACGCTGCCGGCGAGCTTCGGTGGCGGAACGAGTGAGAGCACCGGAGAGGTCAGCGTTGCCGCAACGCTGGTGCGGGCATCGTCGCGGGCGCAGCCCGGCATGGTGTCGGTCGTGGTGCCGGGCGACATCGGCCGGGGTGGAACGTCCTTCAGCTTCCCGCTGCCGGAAGAATTGTCTGAGGCTGCCGATTCAGGCGGAGTCCGCACCACGCTCGTCAACGGCGCCGCGCTGCCGTCGTGGGTGCGCTATGTACAGTCGAACAAGACGTTTTTGGTGACCAACGTACCCGCGAATGCGTTGCCGATCGAAGTCCTGGTCCAGATCGGCAAGCGCAGCTGGACGGTGCTGATCGCCAGACCGAAGGGTCACTGATGGACAGGTTTTGCAAACGGGGGTGTCGCAGGTTCGATCCCGGCAGCCTGGCCAGGCCCTCGGCCCTCCGTCACATCCTGACAACCAGGCGGTAACAATCCCGAAATCAGCGGTTCCTAGACTGCCGTGGCGTCGGTCCGACGCGAGCGGCGCCTTCACCATGCCCACATTCGTTCAAACCGTGCGCGACTCGGTACGCCGAGGGTTTTTCGGGGCGCTGCGCCACGTGGCCAACATCGATGACACCCGGCGGATCGCCTCTGAAGCGCTGCACCTGCAGCCCGCGGTGAGCTGCGCCCGCGACCTCGCATCCTGCCGGGAGCTCGACGCGCCTTACGCCGAATTACGTCGCATGCCGGCCGCATCCCCGCAGCGTCAGCGCCGGCCGTTGTTCATCACCGGCCGGTTTCGCAGTGGCAGCACGCTCCTGTGGCAATTGTTCCGCTCGATGAGTGGCGTCACGTCTTACTACGAGCCTTTCAACCAGCGCCGCTGGTTCGATCCGGCGACGCGCGGGAATCACGTCGACTCCACCCACATCAACGTGACCAACTACTGGGCCGAGTTCGAAGGCCTTACGCAACTGGGCGCGTTATACGACGAGGAGTGGACTCGGCGGCAGCTCTACATGGATGCCGGTGCGTGGAATGCGCCGATGCAGCAGTACATACAGACCTTGATAGAACACGCGCCCGGCCGCGCCGTATTGCAGTTCAACGATGTCGATCTGCGGCTGCCGTGGTTGCGCGCGCGCTTCCCCGAAGCCGAGATCCTGCACATCTATCGCCACCCGCGCGATCAGTTCTGCTCGACGTTGCCGCGCGGCGAATTCGACCTCACCACTCTCCGGCTGGGCGACTTCCAGAAGTACGATGGTTTCTACCTGCTCAACTGGGGCCGCGACCTGCGCTACTTCTTTCCGTTCCTGGCGCAGGACGGCGCCGCGCATCCGTACGAGTTGTACTACCAGGTCTGGAAATTGTCGTACCTGTTCGGCCGCGCTTACGCGGACCTGTCGGTCTGTTTCGAAGCTCTCGCCAAGGATGCTTCGCGCGAAGTGCCGCGCATGATGTCGCGGTTCGGCTTCGAACCGGACGACCTGCAGCGCACGTTGGCGCTCGTCGCGCCTATCCAGGAAGGCAAATGGCGCAAACGAGCCAGCAACGAGTTCTTCGCGGCCATCGAAGCGCGGGTCGACCGTCAGTTCGCAAATTACTTCGATGCGCTGACTCCGATGCGCGAGCTGCCGCGCACGGCCATCGCAAGCTGATAGCGGGCTGACACCGGTCGAGTGACGGAAATGTGCCTGCGCCGATTATGATCGAGGCATGCCATCCATCACCTTGATCGGGCCCGGCGCGATCGGCGCCACCGTTGCCGCCTGGCTTTCCCAGAATCCGAGCAATGACGTTTCGATCGCCGTCCGCACGGCGTTCGACTCTCTGGAGGTCGCGACGCCCAAGCGCGTGCTCGTCGCGCACCCGCGCGTATTTAACGAACCCGCGCAGGCGACGCCCGCGGATTGGGTCTTGGTCGCGACCAAGGCATACCACAGCGCCGCCGCGGCGAGTTGGTTCGCGACGGCGTGTGATTCACACACACGTGTCGCGGTGATCCAGAACGGCGTCGAACACGTCGAGCGTTTCGAGCAATACCTGCCGCGCGAGCGCATCGTGCCGGTGATGATCGACGTGCCAGCCGATCGAACCTCGCCGGGAAAAGTCCTGCATCGCGCCGCGCTTCATATCGTCGTACCGGCGGACCGGAACGGCGCGGCCTTCGTCGAACTATTCGCGGGACTGGGTCTCGATGTGGTTGCGTCCGCCGATTTCAGAACGGCCGCATGGCGGAAACTCTGTCTCAACAGCGCCGGCGCCGTCTGCGCCGCGTTGCTCAAACCCGCCGGCATCGTGCATCACGACGGCGTGGCGGAAGTCGTGCGCGGAATCGTTCGCGAGTGCATCGCGGTGGGCCGCGCGGAAGGCGCGACGCTCGAAGACTCCATCGCGGATGGCATCGTCGAATGCATGCGCAACGGGCCGCGCGAGGCGGCGAATTCCATGCTCGCTGACCGCAGGGCCGGGCGGCCCATGGAGATCGATGCGCGCAACGATGTGATCGTGCGACTGGGCCGAAAACACGGCATATCGACGCCCATCAATGCGCTGATGGTCGCGATGTTAGAGGCCGCCCAGGACTACTAGGCCTCGCGAGCCTGTACGCGAATTGGAAGCTTCCAATCCGGCCGGATGAAGTGGCAGGTGTAACCGTCGGGATACTTCTCCAGGTAGTCCTGGTGTTCGGGCTCCGCCTCCCAGAACTCGCCGGCCGGCTCTACCAGCGTGGCCACCTTGCCGGGCCAGAGCCCCGACGCTTCGACATCGGCAATGGTGTCCTGGGCAACGCGCTGCTGCTCGCCGCTGGTGTAGAAGATGGCAGACCGGTAGCTAGCACCCAGATCGTTGCCCTGACGGTTCTTCGTGGTCGGATCGTGGATCTGGAAGAAGAATTCGAGCAGCGTGCGGAAGGTCATGATCTTGGGGTCGAAAACGATTTCGACCGCCTCGGCGTGGGTGCCGTGATTGCGATACGTGGCGTTGGGCACGTCGCCACCGGAATATCCGACCCGTGTCGAGATGACTCCGGGATACTTGCGCAGCAGGTCCTGTACGCCCCAGAAACAGCCGCCCGCGAGAATGGCGCGTTCACTCGATGCATTCATGACGGTGATCTCCTTGGAGCGGGATCATACATCTGCGCCACCTGGGCGGCGAAGTCGCCGTCTTATGCGTCGACGCCGTCGATCCAGGTACCGTGCACCTGCAGCTGCTCGTCGAGCAGCACGAGATTGGCGCGCCTGCCGGGCGCGATGCGTCCGAGGTTTTCGAGTTTCAGGAACTCGGCCGGATAACGGCTGCCCATGCACAGCGCAGTCACGGTTCCGATGCCAAGTAGTTTGACGGCGTTACGCACCGCGCCCGCCATGTCGAGGTGCGCGCCCGCCAGGCGGCCCGACTCGTCCACGATCTTGTCGCCGGTGACCGCGATCAACCGTCCCTGGATGCGGAAAGTCTTGAGATCAGAGCCGACGCTCGGCATCGCATCGGTCACGAGCATGAAGCGATCGTGCCGCTTGGCGCGCAGCGCGAGTTTCATGACCTCGGCATGCACGTGATGGCCGTCGACGATGAGTCCACACCAGGCATCGTCCGCCGCCAGCGCGGCGCCGACGGCGCCGGGCTCGCGCGAAGTCAGCGGCGACATCGCGTTGAACAAATGCGTGAAACCTCGCAGGCCCGCCGCGAGCGCCGGTTGCAGCTCGGCGAAGGTGGCGTTGGTGTGGCCGGCGGAAACAATGACGCCGGCTTCGTTCAAGGCGCGGATCAACTCGGGCGTAGTGCGCTCCGGCGCGAGCGTCACCATCGTGACCCCGCCGTGCGGCGTGCTCAGTAGTTTGACGGCGGCCGCATCCAGGCTGCGCAGCTTGCCGGCATCATGTACGCCACGGCGCTCTGTGTTGAGGAAGGGCCCTTCGATGTGAATTCCGAGCACGCCCGGTACGCGGCTCTCGATGGCTGCGCGGGTCGCTTCGATGGCGCGCGCGACCACATCGAGATCGTCGCTGATCAGGGTTGGCAGGAAACCCGTGGTTCCAAAGCGCCGATGCGCTTTGCCGATCGCGATGATGCCGGCGACACTCGGGTCGTCGTTGAACAACACGCCGCCGCCGCCGTTCACCTGGACGTCGATGAAACCGGGGGCCAGCAATTTTCCGCCGAGGTCGATGGTGCGCTCGATGCCGGCGAGTTCCCTTGCGCAGGTGATGGCCTCGATGCGGCCATTACGAACCAGCAACGTGCGATTGTGTTCGATGCCCGCGTCGGTCAGCAGCTTTCCGTTGGTGAAGGCCAGCAGCATCAGACGGTCTCGGTAACCTTGTGGAGATGCGGCGGGCGATCCGGATCGAGCCCGCGAGCGATCGCGAGCGCATTTGCCATTCGGTAAAACGACTGAATCTGCAGGATCGGCTCGATGACCGCGTGCGCGCAGATCGACGGCAAGAGCGTGGCTCCTTGCGCCGTCGCGCCGGTCAGCAACACGCGAGCGCCGCGCGCGGCGAATTCCTCCGCGAGTTCCTCGAGACCGGCGCGCGTGTCGTCGGCCTGGGAGAACATCAGCAGCGGAAAGCCGGCGCGCACCAGCGCCATCGGGCCGTGTTTGACCTCGGCGGAACTGAACGCCTCGGCGTGCAGGCCGCAGGTCTCCTTCAATTTGAGTGCGGCCTCCTGCGCCACGCCGAGGCCGAAGCCGCGCGCGACGACGAAGAGGTTGACCGCAGCGCGCAGCGTTTCGACGGCGGGTTGCCAATCACAGTCCCAGGCCCGCGTGAGCTGATCCGGAAGCTGATGCAGCGCTGCCGACAAGGTGGCATCGTCGCGCCAGTTCGCGACCAGCTGCACGATGCAACTCAATGAGGCGATGTACGACTTGGTTGCCGCGACGCTGCGTTCTGCGCCCGCGTGCAGCGGCACGCCGACGTCCACGAGCTTCATCAACGGCGAGTCCGGCGTGTTGCAGAGTGCGATACACAACGCGCCGCTGGCGCGGGCACTTTCGGTCGCCGCCAGCAGATCCGGGCTCTTGCCCGACTGCGAGATCGCGATGAACAATACCTCGCGCATATCCGTGTTGGCTTCGTAGATGGAACTCACCGATGGCGCGGCGGAGGAGGTCAGCACCTTGGCGTGCGCCTCGATGATGTATCGCGCGCAGGTCGCGGCGTGGTCGGAGCTGCCTCGCGCGCATGTGACCACGGCGCGCGGGGGAGCAGTACGCAATCTGTGTCCGAGATCCCGCAATAACGGCGCGTTCGCCGCGAGTTGAGTGCGCACGACCGCGGACGCCTCCGCCGCCTCCTGAAACATCCGGCTTGGCCCGCTCACGACGATGCGCTGAGCTCGGCTACGAAGTCGTAGATATCGCCGCGGTAGAACGATTGCGAGAACTCGACCGCGCGCCCGTCTATATGGAATCCGAGGCGTTCCACCAGGAGGCCTGCGTCCTTCTCGTGCGCCTTGAGTAGTTTGGCCTGCTCGGCGGTGAACAACACCGCGCGCAGACGTTGCAATGCGCGCACCGGCCGATTGCCGGCCTTTTCGAGCGCCTCGTACATCGAGGAGTCCACCGACTCGAGCGACGGCAGGCACGAGCCCAGGATCGTCGCGTACTCGAGCGCCATGGGTGCATCGTCGGCGAAACGAATGCGATGAAAGCGATACACCGGCGTGCCCGGTGACAGGCGCAGTGTCAGGGACTCTTCCGGCGTGACGGTGCCCGAGGATTTGTTGAGCCACATGCTGCGCGGCTTGCGGCCGCGGGCTCGCATGTCTTCGGAGAAGGAGGTGAGCTTCGCGAAGTTCTTCTCGACGCGCGCGCACACGAAGGTACCGGCGCCCTGGCGCTTGACCAACAAGCCTTCTTCGACCAGTCCGTCGATGGCCTTGCGCACGGTGATCCGCGATACCGACAGCTCCTCGGCCATATCGCGTTCCGGCGGCAACGCGTCGTCCGGCGCCACCAGGCGCTTTTCTATGGCGTTGCGCAAGACGCGCTGCAGCTGTTGGTAAAGCGGTAACGAGCTCGATTCGTCGAGCTTTTGTAAGTAGTTAGATGCCGGCACTTCGACTCCCCCTGCAAGACACATCCTCACGGCTCCGCTGTCCCACAACAATGCCACCACAACAAGACCAATACAATACCAATACTGTGACACGTGGCAGCAACATCGCGGCGGATTTACAGCTTCCGCGGTAGTATCCGGTCTTTTCGCCGAGAAGCGGGCTTGTCAGCGGTACGCAAGTGGTACTACAGTGGCACGCAAGTGGTCGACCAGCGTGGTGCTCAAGCGCGGAAAGCCTACGATGAAGCAGGGTCGTGGCAGGTCCGTGCGGCATGCCGCTTTCGGCAACAGCTCGATGTTCTGTCGGTAAAAGAAGCGCTTCATGCGGCCGAAAAACGTTTCGACGGCGTCGGTGAGACAGGTGAGGTTTTCCGCCTCAGCGGCGAGCCTGCCTCCGCCCGTTTACCGCGCGCGAACCACAATTCGATAAGCTCGTTGTAAGCCCAGTCAGCGTGGCTGTCTTCTTTCAGGGCCTACGTGAGCGTGTCGGCCGCAGCGGCCCAATCGCCGTGGCGGCGTTGTTCGGCATAACGCGCCTGCAGGGAGGCGATCTTCGAATTCATCGCGCGATGTTACAGCGGCGCAAATCTGCGAGCGGGGGAACGAGAAATGAATAACCAGGCATCACCCAACATCTACCTGTCACGTCTCGCATTGTGCTGCGCGCTCGCGTTGGCCGCTGCCTGCGGCAGTCCCGCCCCACCGGCGCAGCAGGCGACACCCGTCAAGGTTGACACCGCCTGGATGGGGTTGATCCCGGTGCCGCGCGAAGTCAGCGTCGACGCGGGAAGATTCCTGGTCGAAGCGACCACGCCCGTGACGTACACGGGGGGTGAAGGCACCGCTGGCGTCGCGCGATTCCTCGTCGATGCGGTGAAGCGCGACCGGATACTGGGACTGCCTGCGCCGCGTGAAGGAGCGGCAAGCCGCGGCATCAACTTCATATTGAAGAAAGACGGTTTCGCCCCCGAAGGTTACTCACTCGTGATCGGCGGCAAGGGCGTGAATGTCACCGCTGCATCGGACGCGGGTCTGTTCTACGGCGCCGTAACGCTGTGGCAGATCATGACGGCCAGAACCGGAACGGACCTCACGATCGAGTTGCCGGCGGTGCACATCAACGACGCGCCGCGATTCGGCTGGCGCGGTCTAATGCTCGATTCGGCGCGTCACTATCAATCGCCCGAGTTCATCAAGAAGTTCATCGACGCGATGGCGCTGCACAAACTCAACGTGCTCCACTGGCACCTGACCGACGACCAGGCCTGGCGGCTCGAGATCAAGAAATATCCGCGGCTCACCTCGGTGGGTGCGTGGCGCGTGCCGGCGGGTGCGGCCGCGCGCGCGGATATCGACGAGAAGACCGGCAAGCCGCGCCTGTACGGCGGGTTCTACACCCAGACAGAGGCGCGCGACATCGTCGCCTACGCCGCCGCGCGCCACATCACCGTGATGCCCGAGATCGAAATGCCCGGCCACGCCAGCGCCGCCGTCGTCGCCTATCCACAATTGGGAGTGACTAACAACCCGCCGAAGGCCGTGCCGGAGGAGTGGGGTGTGTTCACGACGCTGTTCAACGCCGACGATGCCACGTTCGGCTTCTTCGAGGACGTGCTCGGCGAAGTCATGGAGGTTTTTCCGAGCAAGTACATCCACGTCGGCGGCGATGAAGCCGTCAAGGACGAATGGCAGGCGAGCGCGAAAATCCAGGCGCGCATGAAGGAATTGCAGGTCGCCGACGAACACGCTCTGCAGAGCTATTTCATCCAGCGCGTTGGAAAATTCATCAACTCGAAGGGGCGCAAACTCATCGGCTGGGATGAAATCCTCGAAGGCGGCCTCGCGCCCGACGCGACCGTGATGTCGTGGCGTGGTATCGATGGCGCCATCGCCGCTGCGAAAGCCGGTCACGACACCGTGTTGTCGCCCGCACCGGATCTGTATCTCGATCACTGGCAGAGCGCCGGCGATCTGTCGCCGGGCCGCAGCAACACCTTGTCCCTCGAAGACGTCTACCGTTTCGATCCCGAACCGGCCTCGATCGGCGCGGAACAACGCAAACATATCCTTGGCATGCAGGCGAACCTCTGGGCCGAGTTCATGCGCACCGATGCACGCGTGATGTACATGGCTTTCCCGCGCGCCGCCGCGGTTGCCGAAGTTGCCTGGTCGCAGCCCGGCAAGATCGACTGGGCGGATTTCCAGCGGCGCCTGGCGCCGCAGCTCGCCCGCTACGACGCACTTGGCATCGCCTTTGGCCGCGAGGTGAAGGTCGAGCCGGGCCCGCGCCGTCGCGTGAGCCATGATCTCGCGCAATGCGGCGATGGCTATCTACTGTCGCTCGAGGACGATGCCCCGATCTCGGGTGAACGCGCGGTGTTCCTGGTGAACATCTCGAATCCGTGCTGGGTCTGGAAAGCCGCCGATCTGACGAAAGTGCAGTCGCTCCGCGCGGTGGTCGGGCAGATTCCTTTCAACTTCCAGATCGGCAAGGACGCCGCGGGAATCCCGTTGCCGAAACCCAAGACCGCAAGCGGAGAGCTCGAGATCCGGCTCGACAAATGTGACGGCCCGGTGTTCGACAGGATTTCGCTCGAAACCGCGCTGCCAAACAACGATCTCACGCGCCTGCCGACCCTCAACATCGGCGCGCAGAAAGGGACACACGACATCTGCTTCCAGTTCACGCGCACGAAAGTCGATCCGATCTGGGTCATCAGCAGCATCGAGCTGGTCGGAAACTGATCGTGGGTTTGAAAATTCTCGCGCCTCTCGCCGGTTGGTGTGCGCCGCTGTCCGAAGTTCCCGACGCGGCGTTCGCGCAGGGGATGTTGGGCGAGGGCGTGGCCATCGATCCGACCGGCAACGAGCTGCGCGCGCCCTGTGACGGCGAAGTGATCTCGATCGCGGCCGCACGGCACGCCGTCGCGTTGCGTACGCCGGGCGGCGCCGAGATTCTCATCCACGTGGGTATCGACACGGTTGCCTTGGGCGGTACCGGCTTCGCCGTCAGCGTGCGCAAGGGCGACCGCGTCCACGCTGGCGATCCGCTGATGAGCTTCGACCTCGCGCTCCTGTCGCGGCAGGCGCCGAGCCTGATGACGCCCATCATCATTACGAATGGCGAGCGCTTCAGGATTTCGCGCGGCGACACGGGCCGCATCGTGATGTCCGGCGACGTGTTGTTCGAGCTGGAGGAGATCGGCGCGAGTCTGGCCGCATCGGGCATCTCCGTGCCGGGGGCGGTGCCGGTCGTCAGCGAAGCCGTCGTCGTCACCCATGCCCATGGCATACACGCGCGGCCCGCCGCGATGATCGCGCGGCTGGCGAAGACGCTGCCCTACGAACTCGAGCTCCGGGCGCGCGGGCGCGCGGCCAACGCGCGCAGCGCTGTTGCCCTGATGAGCCTGGGCGTGCGCGGCGGTGATGAACTCGTGATCAGCGGCTTCGACCCCGCCGCAAGTGCCGGCATCTCGCAGATAACGAAGCTGATTCGAAATCTCGCTCACGAAGCGCCACACGCACACGGGGCAACCGTTACGGCGACGACGATGCCGCCCGCTGAGCCTGGCGTCCTGCGCGCAGTAGTTGCGAGCCAGGGATTGGCCCTCGGCCCGGCGTTTTATCTGGATGCCGGGGAGATTCCCGTGGTGGAAGCCGGCACCGGAGTCACTCAGGAAGGCGCGGCCTTCGACCACGCACGCGCGGCGGTCCGCACGCGCCTGACGAGACTCGGCGCGAGCGCGGCACCGACCGTGCGCGACATCATGACCGCGCATCTGGAGTTGTTAGACGATCCGCAGTTGATCGAATCCGCGCGCGCCGCGATGTCGACGGGCAAGAGCGCGGGATTCGCCTGGCGTGCGGCATTGCGAGCGAGCGCCGCTGCGCTGCGGGCAACCGGCGATGCGCGCCTGGCCGAACGCGTCGACGATTTACGCGACCTCGAACGCCAGGTGTTGTCACAGATTGCAGGCGTCGCCGTAGAGGCGGCGCCGATTCCCCCCGGCGCCATCCTGCTCGCGCGTGATCTCACGCCATCGCAATTGATCGATCTCGACACCGGCAGACTCGGCGGCATCGCGCTCGCCGGCGGCGGACCCACTTCACACGTCGCGATTCTCGCCGGCACGCTCGGAGTGCCCATGCTGGTGGCGGCAGGTCTCGCGCTGTTGGATGCCGTGGCCGGTGCCGAGGTGATCCTTGATGCCGAAGCGGGCACCCTGCGCATCGCCCCCACGAAGGACGAACTGGATTCCACCCGCCGTTCGCTCGCTCAACGCGAGGCGCGGCGCGGCCAGGAGCAGGCCGCCGCGCAGTCCGATTGCCGCCTCGCGAGCGGCGAACGCATCGAGGTGTTTGCCAACCTCGCCGGCAGCGTCGCGGATGCGGCGCTTGCCGTGGCGCACGGCGCCGAGGGCTGCGGACTCCTGCGCACCGAATTCCTGTTCCTCGAACGCGAGACCGCGCCCGATGAACGCGAGCAGCGGACCAGTTACCAGCAGGTGGCCGGAGCGTTGTCCGGCCGCCCGTTGATCATCCGCACGCTCGACATCGGCGGCGACAAGCCCATTCCCTATCTACCGCTGCCGCCCGAGGAAAATCCGGCGCTGGGTCTGCGCGGTATCCGCACCAGCCTGTGGCGCCCCGATCTGCTCGAGGTGCAGTTACGCGCCTTGTTGGGGGTCGAGCCGGCCTCGCAACTGCGCATCCTGCTGCCCATGATCACGGACATCGCGGAGATCCGCAGCGTGCGCGCCACACTCGATGTGTTGTGCGCGGAGCTCGACCGCGAGCGCCCGCCGCTCGGCGCGATGATCGAGACACCGGCCGCGGCCATGCTCGCCGACGCCATTTCGGCGGAGGTCGATTTCCTTTCCATCGGCACCAACGATCTGGCGCAGTACACGCTTGCCATGGATCGCGGCCACGCGGAATTGGCAGCGCGCATCGACGGCCTGCATCCGGCGGTCCTGCGCCTGATCGCCGCCACCACGAGCGGCGCCGCGCGACATGGCCGCCCGGTCGCGGTCTGCGGCGGCCTCGCTTCCGACGTCCAGGCGGTCCCGGTGTTGATAGGGCTGGGCGTCACGGAGCTGTCGGTCGTGCCCAAATTGATTCCCCGCTCGAAGGTGTTGATTCACGGGCTGACTCTCGAGCGCTGCCGCGAACTTGCCGCGCAAGCGCTGGCACTCACCAGCGCCGCGGAAGTGCGCGCACTCATTTCAGCCGGAGCAACTCCGTGAAAAACCTTGTCGCGAAACTTCAGCCGATGGGCCGTGCGCTCATGTTGCCCATCGCCGTCCTGCCGGTCGCCGCGCTGCTGCTGCGGCTCGGCCAACCGGATCTGCTGGACGTGCCCGCCATTGCGGCGGCCGGCGACGCCATCTTTTCGAACCTGGGATTGTTGTTTGCCATTGGCGTGGCGGTTGGCCTCGCCCGCGAGAACCATGGCGCCGCGGGTCTTGCGAGCGTGGTGGGTTACCTGGTCGCCACCAACGGCGCGAAGGTGCTGATCGACGTTCCGCCCGAAGTAACCGCGGGACTCACCGGCCAGATCAGCGATCTGGCCGCCGGCGCGTTTCGCGCCAAGGAGCTGGCGAAGCTCAGCGTCCCGGTCGGACTCATCTCCGGATTGATCGCCGGCTGGGCCTACAACCGCTTCAGCGATATCCGTCTGCCTAGCTACCTGGCCTTCTTTGGCGGCCGGCGTTTCGTGCCGATCTTCAGCGGCTGCGCCGGCATCGTGCTCGCGTTGTGTTTCGGTTTCGGCTGGCAGACGCTCGAACACGGCATGGATGCGGGTAGCCAGGCCGTACTGCAGTCGGGCTCCGCAGGGGCATTTGTCTACGGCGTCCTCAATCGCGTGCTGATCGTCACGGGCCTGCACCACATCATCAACAACATCGCCTGGTTCCTGTTGGGCGACTACAACGGCGTCACCGGCGATCTCAAGCGGTTCTTCGCCGGCGATCCGTCCGCCGGCGCATTCATGTCGGGCTTTTTCCCCGTCATGATGTTCGGGTTGCCGGGCGCATGCCTGGCCATGTACCGGACGGCACTGCCGGAGCGGCGCAAGGCGGTCGGCGGGTTGCTGGCCTCGATGGCGCTGACGTCTTTCCTCACCGGCGTCACCGAGCCTATCGAATTCTCGTTCATGTTCTTGGCGCCGCTGCTGTACGTCATTCACGCGGTGCTGACCGGCGTCGCGATGGCATTGATGAACGTGCTCGGCGTCCATCTCGGGTTCGGCTTCTCGGCGGGCCTGTTCGATTACCTGCTCAACTTCTCTCTATCTACCAAGCCGCTGCTGCTGATCCCGATCGGGCTCGGATATTTCGCGCTGTATTACGGCCTGTTCCGCTGGTGCATCGTGCGTTTCGGCCTGGCGACACCCGGACGTGAAATCGAAAACGCCGCGCTGGCCGAGGCCGGCGCCGACAATGGCGCGTCGACACCCGCGCTGGGCTGGATCAAGGCGCTTGGCAACGCCGGTAACCTGCGCTCCGTCGAGGCCTGCACGACGCGATTGCGCCTGGTGGTCGCGGATCTCTCGCGGCTCGATGAGCCGGCGTTGAAAGCGCTCGGATCACGCGGCGTCCTGCGGTTGACGGACGGTGCCGTGCAGGTGGTCGTCGGGCCGATCGCCGATCAGCTGGCATCCGAAATCCGCGCTGCGCTGCGCAACTCTCCCGCGGTGGGAGCCATCGTGCCGCCCCAGTCGAAGACGACATCGGTGAGTGCGACCGCCGCGCCGTCCGGCGCTGCCTTCCAACGCGTCATCGACGCGCTGGGTGGTCGGGCGAACATTTCCGCCGTTCATCTGAATTCCTCGCGCCTGGTGGTGTCGTTGCGCGACCCAAACGCGCTAGATGAAGCCGCGTTGAGCAAGACAGTGCGGGCGGTGGCGCGACCGGCGGCCGATAGCGTCCATTTGATAGTTGGCCCCGATGCGCAGGCGTGGGCGAGCGCACTCCAAGCCTCCTGAGAGGTTTGCATCGCAGTGCAGCGCGGCAGCCACTCCGCCACGATTCGTTTCGACGCCGATTTCGTCGAGTGATCCTTTCAATCGATTCGGCGACTTCCTAAACTTCCAATCTTTCAGTCAGGCGTCCGAGGATCATTTCGGCCGCCAGCGGCGAAAGTTTCTGCCGATACCTCTTTTTGTTAGGACGTGATGCAACCCGAGGGGGTGCTGGAACGTCGTACAGCGGGGCCCGGAGAAGATCGCCGGCGCAGGCAAGAGAAATCAAACGTTGGCCAGATTCCACGGAATGAAACCCGGCGGGCTGTCAGGCGTCTTATGCCGGGCTCGAGCGGAAACGAGCGTCGCCTGCACCGGGCGCGTTTCCAGAATTGATAAGTACACCAAAGGCTTACAGCCCCGCTCTTGAATGTGATTGAGTGTTGTAGTTATATACAACACCAATTAGGCCGACCTGCACAGTTTTCAAAGGAAGATCGCGTGACCGCCAGACTCAGAACGACCCGCAAGGCATTGCTGCTCTCAATCCTCTCGGTTTCGGCATTGGCCCTGGCTGGCTGCGGGAAAGGAGCGGGAGCCACTGCCGACAAACCCGCCATCCCGCCGTTGCTGCTCTCGTCCGAGGACCTGATCACGCTTGCGAACAACTCGCTGACCTCCGGCCCGTCGATCACGGGCTCGGTCGAACCCGAGCGTCGCGCCGATCTGCGCGCGGAAGTGCCCGCCGTGGTGCTCGCGGTGCTCAAGGAAAACGGTGACCCGGTGAAGCGCGGCGATCTGCTCGTGCGCCTCGATCAGACCTCGATCCGCGACAGTCTCAATTCGTCGGAGGCCTCGGCGCGCGCCGCCTCGCAGGCGTACGACCAGGCGCAGCGGCAGTACGAACGCATGGCAAAGTTGCGCGAGACCGGCGTCGTGTCGATGCAGCAGCTCGAAGACGTCGAGATCCAGCGCAATTCCGCGCAGAGCGAACGCGAAGCGTCGCGTACCCGCGTCGTCACCGCGCGCCAGCAGCTCGAGCGTACGGAAGTGCGCGCGCCGTTCGACGGAATCATCAGCGATCGCAAGGTGTCGGCAGGTGACACGGCGCAGATCGGCAAGGAACTGCTCAAGGTCATCGATCCGACCAGCCTGCGTTTCGAAGGCTTCGTTTCGGCCGACAGCGTCGGTGAAGTGCAGGCGGCGCAGAAAGTCTGGTTCAGGATCCACGGTTTCGCGGACAAGGATTTCGCGGGCGTCATCACGCGGGTGAATCCCGCCGCGAACACGACGACACGACAGGTCGAGGTGCTCGTGGCATTCGACGATGCCGGGCAGCAGCCGAACGTGGCGGGCCTGTACGCCGAGGGCCATATCGAGACTCGCAGCATCGCGACCTTGAGTCTTTCCAGCGCATCCATCGTCCGCGAAGGCGATAACGCATTTGCCTGGCGCGTGCACGACGGTAAGTTGCAGAAAGTGAAGCTGGTGCTCGGCGATCGCGATGCGCGCACCGGTGCCTTCACGCTCAAGTCCGGGCTCGACGAAGGCGACAAGATCCTGCGGTTCCCGAACTCGGCGCTCAAGGAAGACCAAGTGGTGCAATCCGGCATCCCGGAAAAGCCCAGCGTCGTCGCGGAGAAATAGTCCATGTTCCTCTCCAACTTCAGCATCAAGCAGCCGGTCACGACGATCGCGATCGTCATCGTGCTGATGTGTCTCGGCTTGCTCGCGCTGAAAAATCTGCGCGTCAACCAGATCCCGGACGTCGAAAACCCGGTGATGTCGGTGAATTTCCCGTACCCGGGTGCGTCGCCGGAGACGGTCGAGCGCGAGATCATCAATCGCGTCGAGAAGTCGCTGCAGAGCATCCCGCAGGTCTACGAGATGTACTCGACCGCGTCGGAGAGCAACGCCAGCTTCACGATCATCTTCGACTTCAAGAAGGAAATGTCCGAAGCCGGCGACGAGATCCGCAATGCGATCGCGTCGGTGCGTTACAAGATGCCGATCGAGATGCGCGAGCCGGTGTTGTGGCGGCGCGATCCATCGGCGGATCCGATCATGAACATCGGCCTGTCATCGACGCGCCAGACTCACGCCGAAATTTCGCGTCTCGCGGAAGACACCCTGGCGGACGAACTGCGAACCATCGAAGGTGTGTCGGTCGTCAACGTGGACGGCGCGCTGCACCGCGAATTGTCAGTGCTGCTGCACGCGCAGAAGCTGCGTGAATACAACGTCTCCGCCAGCGAAGTCGTCAACGCGCTACGCGCGCAGAACACCAATGCGCCCGTGGGGCGCGTGAAGGGCGAACTCGACGAACAGAATATCCGGCTCGTCGGTCGCATCGAGTCGCCAAACGAATTCAATGACATCGTCGTCAAGCGGCAGGGCAACGAGATCGTCCGTCTGGGCCAGGTCGCGCGGGTCGAAGACGGCTTCGCGGAGCCGGGCAGCTACAGCTTGCGCAGCGGCCAGCCCAACGTCGGCCTCTCCGTCATCCGTTCACGCGAGGCGAGTACGGTCACGGTCGCGGAACACGTGCGCAAGAAAGTCGAAGAGCTCAACAAGACGCTGCCGGAAGGCACCAAGCTCGAAGTCACGCGCGACGGCGGCGAGGAAGCCTCCGACAACCTCAACAACGTGATCCACGCGCTGATCTTTGGCGCCGGCCTCACCATCTTCGTGGTGTACGCCTTTCTCAATTCCTGGCGCTCGACGCTCATCACCGGCCTGTCGCTGCCGACCTCGGCGATCGCGGCGTTCATCGCCGTGTGGTTGTGCGGCTTCACGCTCAACTTCATGACCTTGTTAGGCCTGTCGCTGGCGATCGGTGTCTTGATCGACGATGCCATCGTCGTTCGGGAAAACATAGTCAGGCACATGGAACGCGGCGAGGATCGGAAGGAGGCCGCGCGGAATGGCACTGCGGAGATCGGACTCGCGGTGACGGCCACGACGTTCTCGATCGTCGCGGTGTTCGTCCCGGTCGCCTTCATGGGCGGCGGTGCGGGAGAGTGGTTCCGACCCTTCGCGGTCACGGTCGTGTCGTCGGTGCTGGTCAGTCTGTTCATCTCCTTCACGCTCGATCCGATGTTGTCGGCGTATTGGGGCGACCCGCCGGGCCACGGCACGGGAGAGCGGCGCGGTCTCGGCAAGGTGTTCGCGCGTTTCAACATCTGGTTCGACCACCAGGCGAATCGATACGGCAAGGTCATCGAGTGGGCGCTGCATCATCGCCGCTACATGACCTGGGGCGCCTTCGCGCTGCTGGTCGCGTTCATGACGTTTCAGATGACCGCCGGCCGCAGCGAATTCCTGCCGAAGTCCGACTACGGCACACTCGCGATAGAAGTACGCACGCCCTCGAGCACCAGCCTCGAATACGCGCGCAGCAAGGTGGAGAAGGCGGCCGAATTGGCGCGCCTCATGCCCGAGACCAAGAACACCGACAGCCGCGTCAATTCGACCGGCGGCCGTGTCTGGGTCGATGTGGGCAAGAAAACCGATCGGTCGCGTTCGCTCGGCGATCTGGCAGCAGATTTGCGCGGCAAGTTGACCAGCCTCGTCGGCGCCGAATATGTGGTGCTCGACGACCTGAACAACGGCGCGCGCAAACCGATCCAGATCCAGTTCTATGGCACGGACTCGCGCCGTCTCATGGAAATCACCAACGACTTCATGGACCGCATGCGCGGGATCCCGGGCGCGGTGGACGTGGGTTTGTCGGAACAGGATCCGAAGGACGAGTTGCGCATCGAACTCGACCGCGGTCTCGCCAACCAGCTCGGCATTTCGGTCAACGACGCGGCGCAGACTCTGCGGGTCGCGTTCGCGGGCGTGGAAGTCGGCGACTGGGTAGATCCGACCGGCGAATCGCGCGATGTCGCGGTGCGCCTGGCGCCGGAAGATCGCGTCAACGCCTCCAACATCGAGCACCTGCCGATTTCCGTGGCCGGAACCGACATGATGGTCCCGCTCGAACAGATCGCCACGATCACCATCGACAAGGGTCCCGCGCGCATCCAGCACTACAACGGCAAGCGCACGGTGACGGTGTCCGCGAACGTCCAGAACGTCGATGCGGGTACGGTCACCAAGGAAGCGATGAAGCTCGCGGAAACGATCGAGTTTCCGGCCGGTTACGGCCTGGGGCTGGGCGGAGCGTCGCGCGATCAGGCGGAACTGTTCACGGAAATGGGCCTCGCGTTGCTCATGGGTATCGGCGTCATGTACCTGGTGCTCGTGATGCAGTTCGGTTCGTTCACCGCGCCGATGCCGATCATGTTGTCGCTGCCGCTGTCGCTGATCGGCGTGGTGCTGGCGCTAACGGTTACGCACGGGTCGCTCAATCTCATGAGCCTCATTGGCGTCATCATGCTGATGGGCCTGGTCGCGAAGAACGCGATCCTGTTGCTCGACTGCGCGCGCGAAGAGGAGCGGCAGGGAATAGATAGAGAGGAAGCACTCATGCACGCCGGCCGCGTACGCCTGCGTCCGATCCTCATGACCACGTTCGCGCTGATCGCCGGCATGATGCCCGTGGCGATCGGCATGGGCGAGGGCGGCGAGTTCTACAGCCCGATGGCGGTCGCCATCATCGGCGGCACCATCGTTTCGACGATGCTCACGCTGCTGGTGGTGCCGAGCTTCTACGACAGCATCGAGATCTCGCGCGAACGCTTCAAGCTCAAGATGGCCGCGCGCGCCGCGCTCGGCAATCCGCTCGAAGCCTTTGCGATGACGTTTGGCGAAACACTGTTGACGCTCACGTCGCTGCGCTTCTTCTATCGCGCCGTGCGCTGGTTGTTCGAGATAGCGCCTCCCGAGCACCCCGTTGAACGTGCGGGGCGGCTGGCCGGCTTTGCCGTGCCTGCCGGGTTCGATCCGTATCCGGCGCCGTGGCAGAAGCGGCGCAAATGGGCGTCGGGCACCGCGCGCACTGAGCGGTATGCAGCGCGCGAGTCGAGCGATGTTGCCGGCCGCTTGCCGCCGGCCGACCGACCGGTGAGCTGAAGACCCTTTTATTTCAGCGTCAGCACGTTCGGCGCGAGTGACTCGAGATCCTTCGCATGATGCGTCGTGATGACGACGACGTTGCGCGCCGCGATCTCACCGACCATGTCGACGAACGCCGCAATGGAAGCCGCGTCGGTTTCATTCGTGGGTTCATCGAAAAGCATCACCGGCGGCGCCGCGATGAGCGCACTCGCAAGCATCAGCTTGCGGGCGGAACCCGCGGACAGTGTTCCGAGTGGTGAATCCAGAAATCCGGAAATACCAAGACGCTCGACGATCGACGCTGAGACTTTGGCATCGCGGCGGGTCGTCGGATACAGCGAGACGATGAACTCGAGCAACAAGCCGGCGCGTATCCACGGGATCTCCGGCGGTGCGTTCGGCGCGAGGACGACGTCCCGTGATCCCGGCGCCAGCGGTTTCCCGTCGACCTGGATGCTGCCCGATGACAGCGGCAAGGTGCCGGCGATCGCATTGAGCAGCGAGGTCTTGCCGACGCCATTGGGACCCACGATGAGGTGCACGCCGGCGGCGAATTCCGCGCTGAGTCTTTGCACCTTGCCGCGCGGCAGAGAGACGGCGTCGAGGATGAGCGTCACTGGACTCCTATCATCGCACTCAGAATGATCAGCGCGATCATGCAGGCGAGCGGCATCGCCCAGCGAACTACCGGCCATTCGAGGCGCGTACCCGCGACCCCGGCCGCGAACAACCCGCTGAAGATCGCGGCGTCACGCCACGCCGTCCCCGACCGGTCGAAAACCGCGGCAACCAGCAGTGCAACGGCGAACAGCGCCGCGGGAATTGCGTAGGCTGCGAATCGCATCCGGCGAGCAAACGCGGGGTTGCCGGCCAGGAATTGCAGCTTCGTCAGCAACACGCGGCGCGACAATGCCGGCAGCGAATGCAATGCGAGCGCGGCGATGGCCGCGACGAACACGACGACGCTTGCAGTCGAGGCGTCGTTGGTTCGCAAGCGCATGGCAATCAGACAGGCGCCGAAGGTCGCCGCGATGAACCCGAGCCGCACCAAAAGGTTCGACCTGAGTTCGTTCGCGAGCAGCGGGATGATGAGCCCGCTCGCCAGCGCCACCCGATCCGTGAAGTCGGAACGCGGTCGGGCCAGGCGCAGCGGGATCCCGCCGGGTAGATAGGACCACCACAAGGCGGCGCCGGCGAAACCCGTCGCCAGCAGGCGCAGGGCCTGGCTGCCCGGGCCGGCGCCAGCGGAGGCCGCGAACAAAACGAGCGCCAGCACCGCGATCGACGCAGGTCGCGTCGCGCCGCGCAGCGCCGTGAGGTTGACGCACAGACTCAACAGCGCCAGCTCGGCCAGTGACAACGCAGCGTTGTCATTGTTTGCCGAAAATAGGCACCAACCGAACGGCAGCCAGAGAAAAGAGTAACCCAGCACGCCGAGTGTCAGATCCGCGCGCAGCTTCTGCGCCGCGGTCACGGGCAATGTGTCGAAGAATGCGCGGGCGCGCGGCATGAAGGCGGCTTCGCGCAGCGCGCGCAGCAGGATCCAGGACAGGCACTGCCAGGCGGCCACGACCAGGACCCGGTCCCAGGGATCGGCGGCTTCCGCGTACAGAAGGGTCAGGGCCTGCGTGAGGCCATAGACCGTCATGGCGACGATCGCCGTCAGGATGAACTGCAGCACCGCGACGATGGCGAGCACGGCCTTGTCCAATCCCTTGAACCAGGCCTTGAGCGTCAGCCGGAAGTGAGCCGTGCGCAGCGCTTGATAGTTCGGCGTCACCGATGAGTCGACCGCCCGCTGGGTGAATCGTTCAACGAAGAAAAAGGGAACATGCCCATTGATCGCAGGTTCGATAAACAGGTCCTCTTTTCTGCATCACGTGAGTTGAGCGTCTCCGGCCACTGCGACTTCGGCTGGATCGCGACATCAGGGAGCGCTGAGGTCGAAAATCAGCTCGCCGCGAATGACGCCGCTCATCTGCCGCGGCTGCGACTGCGGACCCAACACCTCGGCGGGCGCGAACTTCGTGCCGATCGAAGGGATGGCGTGCAGGAACGACCAGCCCATGTCCGGCAACTCGAGAATGGGATTCACGCCGGGAGCCGGTCGGTACAGCGCGAAGAACGGCACGTTGCCGTCATTGCGGATGGCGACGCGAGTGTCGCGCGTCTGCAGCTGCAACCAGCGCCACTTGCCGAAGAAGCCCTCGAACTCCGGATAGTGATAACTTTCACCCGGCACCGACAGTGAGTAGTTGGTGGTGTGCAGACCGAACTCCGTGCCGGCCTGGCGGTTGTTCCAGATGCGATAGGGGCCGGCACCCACCCAGCGCTTGGCGACGAGGTCGCCGGACGGCGGAGCGAACCGCACTCCGAGGATGTCGGCGGGTCCGTCAAAGGCAATCTCGTACTGCATGGCGAGCCCGCTGCCGGTCGCGCGCCAAATGACCGAACGCAACGGGCCGTCGTACGACACGCGCGCGAGGACGCCGCCTGCGTCGCCCGGCGCGAGCTCGAGCGTGCGCAGCTTCGTAACACCCGCGATGTCGTCGAAACCGCGAGTCTTCGGCGTTCGCAGCCACGCCACCGGGCGCGGACCGCGTAGAGCGATGTGAGCAGCGCCGTCGCTGATACGCACGACCTCACCCGTGGCGGGATCGAACGTCAGTGAGTAACGGCCCGCGGTCACCTCGTCGCCTTCGCGGTGGGCGCCGGGCAGTTTATTCGCGCTCACCTGCGGTGCGGGCTCGTTGCCCTCGATCACCCATTTCCACAATTCGGCGCCCGTGGCGTCGATCACGGAAAGCTCGATGACTTCATTCGATTCGAGGGCACGGAACGGCAACGGCAGGCGCCAGCTAGTGCTCGCGCCCGGCGGCAGGGCGGGCCCGCGCGTCGTCCCCTGCGAGAGTAGTTTGGCCGCCGCGCCGCCCGGTGCCGGCAGACGTATGGCGCGCCAACGCAGCGAACAATGCGAGAGATCGGTGAAGTCGTACCGGTTCTCGACTCGCATGCTGAGCGTGCCGTCGGCAAACGCGAGATCGCGAACTTCCACCGGCGACCAGATTTCCTTCACCGCGAAGAAGCTGCCTTCCTTCTCGTGATGTGCGCCGACGATTCCGTCGGGCGCGGCGTTGCCCATGTTGTCGATGCGGCCGTTGCGATCGCTGCGTGCCACTCCTTCGTCGGCGAATGCCCAGAAGAAACCGCCGGCCACCGTGGGGCTGCGGCCCATCACATCCCAGTAGTCGCGGAATCCCGCGCCGATGCCGCCGTCGTACAGCCCGTGCAGGAACTCGGTCGGCATGAAGATCTCGGGGCCGCGGCTCAAATTGACGGTGCTGTCGTAATTCTCGTAGTGATCGGTATTGATGCCGCTGTGAATCGCCCACGGATGCAGGACGGCGCGGCGCTGCGGATCCCACCGATCGAATTCGCCGTCGTTCTCGCGATTCCAGCCGCCTTCATTGCCGTTGTCCCAGAAGACGATGCTGGGATGATTCACATCGCGCCGCACGATCTGGCCGACGAGACGGGCGCCCGTCGGGGCGTCGTAAAAGTCTTGCCAGCCGGCGAGTTCGTCCAGCACGTACAGACCGAGTTCGTCGGCGGCCTCGAGAAACGACGGGTCCGGTGGATAGTGCGACATGCGCACCGCATTCATGTTGGCGGCCTTGATCAGGCGCACGTCGGCGTAGTTCTGCGCACGTGTCAGCGTGCGGCCGGTCTGCGGGTTGAAGCTGTGGCGATTGATGCCTTTCAACACGATCCTGCGGCCATTCAGATAGACACCATCGTTGGCGCGTACTTCGATACTGCGAAAGCCGAAGTGTTGCTCGAGTTCGTGAATGGACTCGCCCGCGTGGCGCAACGAGAACTTCACCGAATACCGGTGCGGAGTTTCCGCGGTCCAAAGAGCTGGCGCACCGAAGCTTCCCTTGACGATCGCCGTTTCGCCAGACACGGCGCCGGAATCGAGTACCGCGCCAAACGGCTTGCCCGCCGCATCGAACAACTGCGCCTGCACGCGGGCGTCGGCGGGGGCGGCGTGATTGAGGTTCACGCGTGCGTAGAAACTGCCGTCCGCGCGCGCATCGATCGCGGTCCAGGTGATGTGATCAAACGGCCGCGCTTCGAGCCACACGGGGCGGTAGATGCCGCCGAAGGTCCAGTAATCGCCGCGCCGTTCGGCGCGATTCACGCTGCCGTTGGACGACTCCTTCGCCACGCGCACTTCGATTTCGTTGCGGCCCGTCTTCACGAGCTTCGTGATGTCGTAGTCGAAGCGGTAGAAACCGCCCTGGTGCACGGGTCCTGCGGATTGACCATTGATCGACACCCGGGTGTCCGTCATTGCCGCTTCGAACATGATGTGAATCTCGCGGCCTTTCCAATCCGAGGGAATCTGGAAGCTGCGGCGGTAAGTGCCGGTTTCTTTCGGGATCACCGGATCGTCGTCGGGTTTTCCACGCCCTTGCGTGCCGTAGTAGTACGCGCCGAAGCCCTGTTGTTCCCAGCAGGAAGGTACGGGGATTTTTGCCCACTTTCCGCTGCCGCGCCCCCCGTCCAGTTTGAAATCCCAGTAGACAGGCTTCTCGCCAGCCTCTCCCATGCCGGATAACGGCAGGATCTGTGTGGCGGCCGCGCCGGCCAGCGACGGCAGCAACGCGAGCGCGAGCGCGCCTGACAACCTCAGTCGCATTTCACGTCACCGGCGCCAGATACACCTTGGCGATATCCACGCGATTGAATTCCTTGCCGTCGGTGGCGCGCAGCGTGAGGTGATGCACGCCTGCGGGCAAGACGGCTTCGCCAATCTCCACGAACGCGGAATTTCGCGCGACGCCACCATCGGGCACGGCGAACTCGAGGGTCGTTCCGGCGATCTCCAGAGTGACGCGCGACGCGCCCATCGGCGCGATCATGCGCGCCGCGAGCCGATAACGGCCGGCATCTTCGACATTTACCAGCCAGTGCACGCTCTCGCGCGCATCCAGCCAGCCGGCGATCACCGGCGCGCCGGCGGCACTGCCGACACGCAATTGATGGCCCTGCAAGGTCGCCATCTGCGGTGCCAGTGCAATCGTGGTGACGCTGCCCTTGAGCACGGACTCAGGCGTTGCGTCGAGCTGGAAGCCCGTCAGCTTGAAACCGTAGGCGTATCTGCCCGGGCGCTGCTCCGGCGTGAGCGCAGGCACGTCGATGACGAGCTGCCCCTGCGGCCCGACATGGAAGGGCACGGGTTCTGCCCTGCCTAACAACTGCACCTTCCCCGCGGCCGAGCTCTTCGCCACCACGGATTCGAGCGTGACCGCGCTGTCAGGCCAGCCGAGCGTGAAGGCGTACACCGCGCTGCCATCCTTCGAACGGGTGTAACGAATGTCTTTCGCGGTGAAGCCGAAGTCTTCCTTGAAGTGGCCGCCGACTTCGGTCGGGCCCTCACCATAGGTTAGCCACGGACGCGTCGCGAAAATCCCTTCGCCGTTGGTATTCGTCCACTCCGTCATCTCGGCCAGAAATTTCTCCGCATCGGGATCGAGATCGCCTTCGGGACGCTGCACGACGTTCAACAGCAGGTTGCCGTTTTTGCTCACGATGTCGACGAAGAATTTCACGATCTCTTCGGTCGGGCGGTATTTCCAGTTCTCGTTGTAGAACCAGTCGCCGACCGAGGTGTCGGTCTGCCAGGCGCGCGGGCTCAGTGCCGGCATGCCGCCGCGTTCCACGTCCTGCAGGCAGGCACCGGGATTGAATTCGCCGGAGCCGATCTGCTTGCAGGTGTAGACCGCGTCGGGGTTCTGATTACGGAAGTGCGCGACGAGACTGCGGCCGGTGATGCCGAACGGAATGCCACCGTCGGTGTACAGGAAATCCGGCTGGTAACTATCTACCAGGTCGCGCACGCGGTTGAACCACTCGGCATGCCAGGCCGGGTCATTCGCGTACCAGGTCAGTGCGCCGCGGTAGGGTTCGTCGTGCGCCGGATGATAGAGGCGTGCGTAGCGCGGGTCTGCGCCGTCATACGGGACGCCCGCCTTCGGGCCTGTTGCATCGCTGCCGTGCGCGGGCGAGTACCAGGCGAAACTCGCGCCCAGGTGTTCCGACACGCCGAAACGCAGCCCCTGTTTCTTCGCCGCCTTCTGCCAGCTGCCGACGATGTCGCGATGCGGTCCCATCTTCACGGCGTTCCAGCTCTGGAACTTCGAGTTCCACAGATCGAAGTTGTCGTGGTGCACGCCCATGCTGACGAAATAACGCGCGCCGGCCTTCTTGTAGAGCGCCATCAGCCGCTCGGGGTCGAACTTCTGCGCCTGCCACTGCGGGATGATGTCCTTGAAGCCGTGTTCGCTCGGGTGTCCGTAAGTCTTCAGGTGATGGTCGTAGTCGCGATCGCCCTGGATATACATCTTGCGCGCGTACCAGTCGCCCTGGCGCGGCACGGCCTGCGGCCCCCAGTGCGCCCAGATGCCGAACTTCGCGTCGCGAAACCATTCCGGCGCCTGCCATTGATCGAGCGACTGGAGTGTGGGCTTCCACGGACCTTTGGCAATCGCCGGTGCGTCGGCGGCGAAGCCGCCCGTGGCGGCTAACAACCCTGCGCAGACGGCGACCGCCGCGTGGTAACGGATACGATTCATCGTTTTCCCCCGTGACAACCGGCGTCGAGAGTATCAACCCCGCACGCTATTTGCGGGTGTAAGCGAGGCACGCGATGGCCGCGATGCCCCATTGCGCCGTGGCATTGCTCGAGCCGCCGGGTAACTCGTCGACGGCGTTCATGACCGCGGGCGCCTCGATGCGAATCGTCGCGAACGGCTGGCGGGGCGAATATCCCGCGCGACCTGCGTCGAATTCCTGCCAGGCGCGCGCCGCCAGGGCGGCATCCTTCTTGCGATACGCGGCGAAGGCCGTGAGCCGCGAATGCCCCTGCTGCAGATTCAGGGCCCCCAGGCTCTCTCCCAACGCCTTTTTCTGAGCGTCTTCGGAGGCGTTGTACAACTCGCAGTACTGCAGCCAGGCGTTTTCGAATTCGGGCACATTCAGGAGCTCGATGAGTTCGGCGCAGACCTCGGGCAGACCGAATGCCGCCGACAGATGCGATACGCTGAGCTTCGAGTCCTTCGAAATGTCGAACGCACCCGTGATGAGGTTCATGCGTTCACCGCCCGTGAAGAAGCCGCGCGGCTGCGCGCCGATGGTGCGCATGCTGGCGAGCAGTCGATCGCGCATCTGCGGATTTCGCGTGCGTTCCCACTCGGTGAGCCAGGCGCCCGCGAGCGAGCCCCAGTCCGTGCCGAAACCGAGATACGCGAAGTCGCCGTCGGGATCCACGTGTTCGCGCGCCATGGCGCTCGCCAGTTTGCGGCCCGGCTGGATCGTCCGCAGCGCGCGTCCAGCCTCGATCTGTTCGCGCATGAGATCGCCGACGCGTTCGTCGGCGGTCAGGTAGTAGTAGTAGCGCCGATTCAGGGCCGTGCTGATCCGCAGTTGTTTGGCGCTGCAGCCCCAGTGCATCACGTTGTGGCGCGAGCCGAGCGGGGCGAACCTGCCCAGGTGATGGACGTCCACCTCGCCGGTGTGGCGCGTCATCGCCTCGGCGAAACGGAACACGTCGGCGCGGCCGCTGCGCAGGTAATACAGCCACAGCCAGATGTCGGTAGATAGTTCGGAGTTGTCCCAGGCGAAACCGCCGACATCGTATTTCCACTCGTGTCGGTCGAAGTCATAACTGTGCATGACGTCGCCGTAGTTCCAGAAGCCGTACCAGCTGCGCTGCTCCTGCTGGCCGCGATAGAAGTCGAACAGGAAGGTCATGTGTTGCTCGACCTGCGCGTGTTCGGGCGGCGTCTGCGATGGCAGGGAGAACCCGTGGCCGAACACGCCGGACTCGACACTCGTCTGCGGCGTCGGGGTCATGACTGCGGGTTTTGCCAGCGCCGCCGCGAGCTCCACGCACAGCGCGCGTGCCGGCGTCGCCGGCAGAATCCACAACATCATCTCGCTGGTGCGCGCCACGCCTTTCGGCGTGCCGAAGCCCGGCTCGTAGTCCTCGTAGGTGATCTCGAGGCCGCCCTTGTACTGTTTCTCGTACGTGTCCTGACCAAGACCATCGTGATAGAAGCGCAGATCCATCGGTGCGACGTCCGGTGCCCACACCCACATCGTCACCGTCGCCACGTTTTCGTGTGCCTGGCGGATGTCGAGCTGCGCGGGATGGCTCTGCCAGAAATTGCGGATGCCAAATGCGACGGCACCACTCGGGCCACCGAGCACCCCGAGACCGCTGGCACGCCGGCCGCGGCTCGAGTCGAGCCAAGCGTGGCCATCGGCCGTGCGTTTGCGGATCGTGAAGGAGTCGGCGTTCGGCTGCAGCAGCGTCCAGTCGCCGAACGCCGGGATGTATTCCAGTAGTTTGTCGACGCTGGGCGAGATCGCGGGCGCCGCGATGCCCGCCAGCTGCGCGTCGCGCGCCGGTTTTCCGGAGTCGCGTCGCAGGCCGGTGAGGCCGCGTACCGCTTCGGCGAACAGGCCCTCGTTCTCGGCGACGAAACGGATGTGCCGATCGTGCAGCGGGTCGCTGAGTGGCACCGAAAAGCGCAGGCCTATGCCGCGGATGAAATCGCGGTCTTCGTCGCCGTCGAACACGATCGTGTGCAGGACCCGCAACGCCTCGCCACCCGCATAGAAATAGAAGCGCAGCGTGAACGGCAGCCACTGGCGCTGACCGTGCGCATGTTTGCCTTCGACTTTCACGACCGCGCGTAATGGGCCGTTCTGCTCGAGCGTCACCTTCTCGATCGCGCTCTCGAAACTCTCCTGTGTCACGACGGCGCCGTCAGTCGATGCGCCGCGATCCTGGCGCAGCAACACGAGTTTTCCGTCACGCAGGGTTTCACGGCCGGCGCGGTTGATGGCGCCGATGATATTCGTGCCGCTGCGGTTCAATCGGCAGGCGAACTTGCCGGTGTCGATCTCGATGGCCGCGTCACTCTCGGTGACCTTGAGAATTGCAGCGTGTTTTGGCGTGCCTTTCTGCGCGACGACTTCGAAGGGCCCATCGCCGACCTCAGTACCCGGCGGTAGCGCATGCGCGGTCCACTTGAGGGAGCCATCCGGCCAATACGCCAGCGGCCAACTCTGCAACGGCGTGAGTTTGTTAGCCGTCGACGACCGCAACGCGAAACTCTCGTCCTGGCGCTGCTGGCCGCGCGGCCACGGGGTTCCCCAGGTCACGCCCTGCGGGATGGACGGCGCGTGATCGTCCAGCCAATGCAGCCAGTTTCCGGCTGAGGGGTTGCCCTGTGGTTGCAGAGCAGGGGTCGCTTTTTCCTGCGCGGCCTGGGCCGCAAGCACCGGCAGCGTTGCCGAGGTAGCCGCGCTGTTGGAAATGAACTGCCGCCGAGAGATTCGCTTGCTCATCGTGACGCCCGCTGATTGAACGTGCGCGATTGTGATCGAAAACGACCTTGGGTGTGCGGCAGAGCGAAATGGCCATATGTCAAATGGCGGGCGGCGTTTAACACTTGAGTAGATCGCGAGCCGCATCACGTCGAGTGGGGCTGGATTCTGTAACCCTCCCGGTTCGGAAAGCACTTCGAGTTAAAGCAGGGAATGGACCAGCACCTGTCCACATTGGCCACATCTTCGATGGATACGGGCCAGACCACTATTCGTGCGTCTGTGCTCAACGAGCAGGTCATCGAAGTCGCGCCGGGCTGGGTTGCCAACCTGGAGCAGGCGCTGCCGCACGCTCGTTATCGCGCCATTGCGCTGTACGACGCTCGTGGCGAAGTGCTGCACTGCACCTCGACCGATTTCGGCATCGAATTCCGCCAGGCGTTGAACGACGCGCTGGACGCCTTCGTTCTCGGCGCGGCGCGCGAGTCGCGTTTCCTGCGCGGCGAGGGCACCCGCGCAGCCGTCATGCTTGCTTTGCGCGACCTCACCTCGGCACTGCAGGGCGTATGCCTGCTGGTCGTTGAGGATTCACCGCTCGAAGACGAGGACCCCGCCGCGCGCTTCCTGACCCCCGCGGTGCAGACGATCCTGGCCGATGTCGCCTCCGAGGTCGCGCAGACCCTGCACGCGATGCCGCGTGCCAGACCCACCAAACCGAAGCCGCCGGTGCCGCTGCCGCTCGAAGCCGTGTACGCACAGATTCGCCAGCAGGAAGTCGTGTTGCGCGTGCAGCAGCTCGTGCGCCTGCGCAAGGCCGAAGGTGTGCGCAGATTCGAAGTGCTGCTGCGGCACATGGTAGACGGCGAAGAGACCTCGCCCGAGCGCGTGATGCAAACGGCTGCCAATCACGGACTTGCCTCGATGATCGACCGCCGCGTGATCGGCGAACTCATCGCCTGGCTGCATCGCAATCCGTCGGTATGGAAGAAAGATCCGCCTTCGTTCTCGGTGAATCTCTCCGACGCCGCCGTGATCGAACCGCACTTCATCAGTTTCGTGGAAAGCTGCCTGCACAAGGCGGCGCTGCCGCCAGGACTGATCGGCGTGGAATTCTCCGAAAGGGTCTGCCTGACGCACACCGAACAGGTGGTGCGGGCGCTCGACGTGTTCGCGCGTATCGGCGTCCCGGTCGCGATCGATGACTTCAACGTGGTCGGAGCCGGAATGCCGATCCTCGATCACTCCGCGGTGCGATTGCTGAAAATCGACGCCGACCTCACCACCAACGCGCTTCAGCACCGGCTCACTCAGGCCCGCGTCGTCGGCCTGGTGCAGACCGCGAAAGTGATGGGATTGCAGACCGTCGCGAAGCGTGTGCTGGGCGGCGACCACAGCAACTGGCTCACCGCGCTCGGGGTCGATTTCGTGCAGAGCTTCGAAGCATCGCCGCCGGTCGCGCTCGATAGCCTGCTGAGCGTCTGAAATTCCCAGGCGCTGCGCACCACAACGGAAAACGCCGGCGAAGCGCCGGCGTCCGTTAAACCAACAAATGAAAAGCCCTTGCTTAGCGGGCGGTGTATGCGTCCATCATGAGGCCGGTGCCGCCGCGCGACACGTGGGCAACCACCGCGGTTCGACGATGTAGTTTGGTCACCGCGCCCAGGTTGATGGCGAAAGCGAGTTCGACCTGCTGACCTTTTCGAAGTCCCAGGTTGGTGGTTTCCACGAACACACCGGTAGCGGATAGATTCATCGCGCGGCACAGTTTTTTGCGGCCGGTCGGCGTCGTAATGTAGACCGTGGTCCGCGCACGATGTCTCGTGTGCAACCGGCGCTCCACCGACTGAATCCCCGCTGTCGTCGTTTTGCTCATCAGGCTCTCCTCTGCGGATTATTGCCTTGCAAGAGGGGCGATTGATCGGAACTCAACTTAATGGGTTTCACGAAGAATTTCACGTCTTCAGGTTTATGGCTCCGATCGGGTCGCGTCTGCCACCTTGAGCCGTATGAAGACCGGACAGTGATCCGACAACTTGCGCCGCTGGGCGTCCCGGGGTCGGTAAATGGCGCGTCCGAAGGAGTTTTCGACCAGTCCGCGAGCCATCTGCCGGCCGAGGAGGATGTAGTCGATGAAGCCGCTGAACGTCTGGGAGGGCATGCAGTTTTCAAAAGTTTGTCCCGCCGCCGTGTTGACAAGGTCGGCTCCGGGCGGTTCGGCGTCATCGATATCCCCCCACAACGACATTCCGGCCGGTTCCTGCCGTAGATCCCGGTTGAAATCGCCTAACACGGCGAAGGGCTTATGTTCCGCCGCACGGGCGTCGATCCAGCGCTCGAGCGCCGGCAGCTGGCGATTGAGCTCGACGCAGCTGGGTTTTGTCGAATCGAGTGGGCCGCGTGCGCAGCCCGACTTGAGGTGAACGGACAGCAGCGTCAGCTCCTGGGGTGTACCGGGAAACACACGCAGCTCGACGCCACGGCGAACGTCGTCGTTCAGAGAAAGGTCGATTACGTCCGCCCCGCAGGCGAAGGGAAGGCCTCGACGAATCGCGAAGCCATTGTTCTGCACGGCCACGCGGCCCGAGAAGCAGAACTGGTAGTCCGGAAAGATCAGCTTGGCCGCGGCCGCGCCATCGACTTCCTGAAGAGACACGATGTCGGCGTTCAGGAACCGCGCATGTTTTCGCATTGCCGCGATGTCTTCGCCGCTGCGGCCGAGTTCATGCGCGACATCGCAGGGGATCGCTCGGCGCGCACCATCGCGTTGCGCATCGCGGGGGGTGCACGCCGGCGTCAAGGCCCGAACCGTCTCGGGCGCCATGAACCACTCGAGGTTCCAGGTCGCGATCTTGAGTTCGGCGGGGGAAGCGAGTGAGCTGTTCGCCGCGAAACAAGATGCCAGGCAAAAAAAAGTGGCGCGCATTTTCATGCGCGCCACTATCTCACGTCTTGATTATTTCCAGCAGATCTCGGGGGTCTTGGTGCCAGATATGCCGCGCACTCCGCGTTCGTTGATGGTGAAGTTCTTGCAGTCCGCATCGTCGGACTGACCGAGCTTGGGAGTCGCCGTGGCGGTGTAGGTCTGCCCGTCGGCGGCAAAAGTCGAGACCGTAATGTCGTACTTCTGTGTTTCGCTTGTTGCCAGCAGGCCAAGCCCCGGTGGATTTGCCGTGACCGCGCCAGTCACGTCGTTGGTGTAGGCATTCATCTGCAGATAGCGCTTTTCCTGCGCGGTCTGTAACTGCAGCAACGCGATTTTCGCTTCCGATCGTTGCGATCGCAGCATGTACCGGCGGTAACTGGGCACCGCAATCGTGGTCATGATGCCGATCACGAAAACCACGACCATCAGTTCGATCAACGACACGCCGTGCATTCCGCGGCGCGGTCGCGGGGCGAGCATCGAGTGGAAAGTAGTCATTTACTGGTGCTCCCAGAATGAACGTACGGCGCTGCCAAACTTCACGCAGCGTTTGAGAATCTGCGCGCCGACCTGGCAGATGCCCATGCCGCTCGGATCGGTAGGATTGCTCAGGATGGTAACAGCCGGCGCTATACCCTTCTGCGACAGGTCGGTGTACCGGTCGCCAGTAGTCAGCGCGCCCGTGCCCGTATCGCTCCAGCGCACGAACGGCCTCGCGTTGGTCGCGTATATCGCATATACGCGGTTCAACGAGCGTGCCAGGCAGGGCTGCGCTGCATCGGCGGCCAGCGGTGTGAAAGTTGTGAAGAAGATCACTCCGTTGGCAGTGACCGATTCCGACAACACCTTCTCTCCTCGGTAGACCGTGCCGTTGTTCTCGGCGAGGCGGATCTTCCAGCCCAGCGCGGAATCGCCGACCACTGCGTTCGCGTTCGTCGTGACATCCAGGAGATCTGCATCTTTGATCGCCGTGGCTGCGTTGTACGACGCCTGAGTGAGTGCAGTGAACGGCGAGTAGTCGCGAATTGCGTAGAAGCGATCCTGCGTTTCGTCATTGAGAGGATGACCGCGGTATCCGCTGCCAATTGCGATGTTCATGAACGGACGCGAGCCGCGCACTGTGATCGGGGCGACGTCCGGGGCGTAATAAAGCCGGCGATTCTCGGCGCGGCTCACGGCGGACGGCGCAATGTTGGCGCCGCCGAGTGAAGCGAACACTCCACCTGTAACCAGCGGCTGCACGCTCGGACGGTTCCAGATGTCGAAGCGCCACACCTGGCCGCCCATGTCCGCCGCATACATGCGATCCGCAAAGCCGTCACCGTTGGTATCGAGCACGTTGATGTTCGACGGGAACGAGTGGGTCATCTTCGAATTGACCAGCGTGCCGCCGCCGCCAGTGCCCGTGGCACTCCACAGCAGGTCGCCGCTTTCCAGGTCGAGCATGAAAATCGCGTTGCCGATGCTGTCCGCAGAGTAGTTATAGGCTTCCTGGCCGACGTCGTAGCCGCCGCCGAAAATCACTACCAGCTTCTGCGCATTTTGCGTGCCGCCCGTATTGACCCGGGCGATGACCGGAGCCGACCAGGTCTTGCCCAGCTTGCCGAGGCCGGTATCCGTGAAGGTTTTCTTCCAGCGGAATTTCGGCGTGTCTGCGTCGGTGACATCCAGTGAATAGATGGTGGAACCGCCACGACCCGTGCCGAAGAACAGGTACACCTTGTCGCCATCGGCGGTTTCGATGGTGCCGTTCTGATTCACGTCGTACTTGAACACCCGCACGTCGCCGTCGAGCGCGTAGTCTCGCACCGCCGTCGGCGGGTCGTCGTACAGCTGCCCGAGTCGCGGCAGGAATTCAGGCGGAATGAACGCCCAGCGTTCCTTGGTCGGTGTGACCGAGACACTGCCGCTGCCATCTGGATCGCCAAGTATCGGATTCATGTCGAACGCGTGCAGGAAGCCATCGTTGGTGGGGACATACACAGTCCCCACCGGCGCCGCTTCCGTTCCACCATGAATGACGATCGCAGGACGTGCGTGCATGGGGTCGCCCATGCGGTGATTGGCTTCCTTGATGTCGCCATCCTGGTCGTCGTCGAGCAGATCGCGGCCGCGCGCGAAGTCGACGACCAACTGCGCTTCAGCCTTGTCGGCGGCGCCGACCATGGTCGGCGTCAACTTGTCGGCTACGACGTTCGCCACTGTCACCGCGTTGTCGGCGGCTGTCAGGTTGGTGGAAGTTCCGAGATAGGTGTAGAGGTTGCGCTTGTCAGGATCATCGTTCAGCGAATGGGCTGCGCCGCCCTTCGATGCCGCGGGTCCATCGACGACGCCATCCGAGTTCACCGCCTGGGATCCCTTGGCAAAGAAGCCCGTACCGTCGACCGCCGAAGTCGCGCCACTCGGCCCATAAATGTCGTTCTTGTAGATGCGATATTTCTTGAGGTTGCCATTCCAGTGGAGGAGCTTGGACGGCGCAAATACCGACACGAACAATTCGTTGAGATTCTGCGAACGGTTGAAGGCGTTGACCGAGACCGTGGGCGCGACAAAGGTGGTGTCCGCTTCGTCTTGCACCAGGCCGAAAATTTCCTCGAGTGTCGCCGCGAGGCCGCCCGCATCAGTCTGCGTGTACGCCTTGCCACCGCCGGCAGTTGCTACCTTGTCGAGGAAGGCGGCGCTCTTCGCGATGTCATCGCCGAAGCCGATGAAGTAGGTGACAACCTTCTGTGCGCCAGTGACATCCGAGCGCAGGTCGGTGTTGTGCATGTAGCCCGTGAGGGTTTCCAGGCAGCGCCCCGAAGTCGGGAAAGACGGATCCGGATCGTCAATGGCCGCGGGGCACTTCGCGCCGGCCAGAGCTTCGATCGCCGTATCGGCCGAATTGTCTTGGGTTGGCAGACCGTCGGTCAGGTAAACGATGTATGTGTTCTGGCAGCTGAAATCCATCGGGCTGTCGTAGGTATCACTTGCAAGCGTTCCGCCCACGCGCGACTCAGCGACGCTGGGGCTGAGGATTCCGCCGGCTCTCGATGCGTTGCCGTACGCGACCTTCTTGCCCGAGAGGTACTGGTTCGCTTCGAACATCGTCTCAGCCAGCGGCGTGTAGCCGTCCGCCAGGTACGTGTCCAATTCGGTCTTCATGGCCGTGCGCGAGCTCGCGGTGAGTTCGCTGACCGGGTAACGCACCATGCCGCCTTCGGCAGTCGTGCTATAGCGCATGAGGCCCAGATTTACACCGTCGAGGTTATCGATCATTGTCTTGGCCACGTCACGAACCACGTCGAGGCGCGTTTTGCTGACGCCGCTGCCAAGACCGTAATACCAGTTGGCGTAGTTAGAGCTGTAGAGCGAAAGGCGCTGCTTGGTGCTCCAGTCGACGACCTGGCTGGAACCGGAATTGCCCCAGCGGTTCGAATCGGAGGTGCCGGTGCCGTTGCGGGCGCGCTTGTTCTCTCCGCCCGGTGTGTCGGTACCTTTCAGGTCGCCATGAACGTCGTAGTCGCTCTGGCATTCGAGCTTCCAGTCCTGCCCGCCGACCGCATTGCTCCAGTAGGTGGGGCTCGTGCTCTTGTTGAGCATCTGAGTGCGTCCGCGCCACCAGCCGCCGGTCGCCATGCCCTTCGATGCAGCACGGCAACGATTGTTGTCGGTCGACACCCACTGGTTGCTCTTGCAATCCGGAGGCACGCTCGAGTCCGCGGTCTGCCAGTAGATGCGATCCTTGGGGCAGATCCCGGCACCGGTGTAGTCCGCCGTTTCGTCGTAGACGTTAACCTTGGTGTCCATCGAGCCCGAGGTGTCGACGATGAACAATACGTTTGGACGCACGCCGGTCGCGAGGAACGCGGTGTTGGTAAAGACTTCGGAATCGTCGGCCTGCGCCGGAGCGCCGGCCAACAGCGCTGCGCAGCCGAGGAGGGTTGAAAGAATTCTGGCGAAACGGTTCATGGCGGGTTCCTCTGACTACTTCACGTCGGGCGGTGAAGCGCGCATGCGCGACACGACCTGCTGGTTGGCCGGGCTGACCACCAACACGTTTGATTTCGGGTTTGCGCTCAGAAAGCGTTTGAAATCCACGAAGCTCACTTCCTGGGTGCCGATGTAGAACTGCGCGCTGTTGCTCAGCGTGAGCGTGACCAGCTTGCATGCCGTGCAGCCCTGAATCGACAGGACACCGTTGAGCGCCGACGGCAGGGTCAGCATCGAGGCGGACGCTTCGCGGCCGTCTTCGAGCACGGCTTTAGTACGGGCCTGCGCGCCGAACGAGCTCAGCAGCAGCAGGGCGGTGGCAATGATGGTGATGTGTTTCATGTGTGTTCTCCCTCGGGCCGTGCGACTCACAGGCCGCTCGCGACCGGCACGTAACAATCCTTCGTGTAATCGCTGAAAGTGTCCTGGTTGCCTCCCTGATTGACCAGGTAGGTTCCCTGCTGATGTTTGACGCTCGCATTGCGAGCCGAGATGCCTTTCGTCTCGATGAAATAGTGAAGGCTCTTGAAGCTGCTGCTGTACCCGTCGGTGAGCGAACCTGCGTCGATGTATGAAATCCGGCTGGTGTATTTGTCCGTGGGTGCTCCCGTTGCCGAATTGAGCGGGGAACCGTCGACGACCGTTACCGGCGTGACTTTCACTGCGTTGCATTTCGTGCCGACATGAAAGATGTCGTTCTCGGTGGGCGTCTCTGACATTGCGTATTCGACCGCGGTTTCTGCGGCCTGAAAGGCGCGCAGCCGCGTCTGTTCACTGGTGGCGCTGGCGAGTTCGGAATTGGAAATGTTCATTCCGACGACTGCCAGCAGTGTGATCACGGTCAGCAGGATCATGCCGATCACGAGTGCGGCACCGCTCTGGGCCGAATGTTTGTGTTTGCTCATATTCAGCTCTTGGTGAATGCGCGCGAGTTGCGCAGGAAGATCGTTCGCGACATGAGGACTCGACGGTATTGATCGTTAGGCGTGAAAGTGACGCCGGCGTAGCTGTAAGTACGCGAGTCCTTGAAGCCCTGTTCGGCGTCTTCGGCACGCACGCGCACCCAGAACCGGACGGATACGATCTGACCGGATTTCGCATAAGCATTGTCCGGTGCGACGTACATTCTCGAATCGCCGTTCACCGTATCGGCCATGCCATCCGCGGCCGCGTCGTCGGGAGTTCCATCGCCGTTGTCGTCCTTGCCTGGATCGACGCCAAATTCCACCTGGATATCCTCGACGCCACGAATGACTTCCTGGTCCATCCAGACTGGCTGGGTTCCATCGGTGCTGAGCTGCTTGAGCCGGAGCGCCGGCAAGCCCGTACGCGTGTCTGAATTTGCGGCGATGTAGAACGCCTGGAAAACCATATCGCGGACTTCGGTGTAGCCGGCCTTTATGGGACCCGGCGCCGTGTTGCTCATGAAGAACCGCTGATCGAACGAAACCAGGCGACTCGTATACAACTGAAACTTCGACGCGCTGGCCGCGACACTCGTCAAACCGCTGCGGCGAATCATCAATACATCGGTATTGGGAGACTTGCCGCCTCCGAGTGCCGCACACGCCATGCTCCACACGCCATTGTCCGCCTGAATGGTCTGCGCGACGTCGAGCACATAGTTCACACCGCAGGAGTCGAGTACCGCGGGCGGGCTGACGGTGGGCTTACCGACCCGCATGTCACTTGCAAACTTGTCGACGCCAGCCAGCGTGTAGCGAGCGCCAGCCGGGTTGTTGGAGAAGCCGAACAAGCCGGCCAGCTGAATCTCCGGTTCGATGACCGAGATGACGTAGCGGGCGGTTTCCTGAAGGCGCGCGCTTTGTTCGTTTATCGTGAAAGTCTTGCGGGTCTGAGTCTGCAACGTCACCGCGCCGATGATCAGGAAACCACCGATGGCCAGAGCCACCAGCAATTCAATGAGGCTGAGACCGCGTTGTTTGAGATTTTTCACGTCGTCTGTACCTCAAGAACCAGCTGATAACTGGCATCGACGTCAGAACCGGCTTCGCGCCAGGTGACGACGATCGTGTAGCGGTCGGGGCGTCCGGCCGGGTTATCCAGGAATGTCACGGCGCCAGTCGCACCGGCGGGCAGAGCCGCCTTCACGGCATTGGACCAGACGAACAGATCATTCTCGGCGACGAGAACGGGAGTGCAGGCGCTTGGCGTCGTGCAGGCGTGCGACACACCGGTCCCGCCGGCTGCCATGTTGTATGCGACGAGCGCCTCGCGGTTGGCGCGAATCCGGTCGCTGAGATCCGACGCCAGATTCACGGCTTGGACGCGCAGACTGGCTGAACGACCTGCCTTGAGGCTCGACATATAGAGCCCGGCGATGCCAAGCATGCCGACGCTGATCACGACGAGCGCGACCAGTGATTCAACCATCGATATACCGGCTGCGCGACGATGAATGTGTTTGGGTACTTGTGTGTTCATGGCGGGCAGACCACAGGGTTGGCGGCGACGCCCCAGGTGGCGAGCTCGCTGTACATGCGGCTCACTGCGGGACGTCCAGTGGGGAGAATTTCAATGCCGCGGGCAAATGAGTCGGTGCCCGTGGGAAACCGCAGCGCATTGCCGCGGTTGTCGCAGAAGATCGCGTGGCTGGTCGTGGGCTGGCCAGCAACCACCAGCCGAAAACCGTTGGCGGCAAACTTGATGCAGTTCGTGTTGTTCTGCCATTTCACTTCGGAGTGGATTGAGGCAACGGCGACAACGTCTTCGCCGGCATCACGCTGACAGTTGCTGTTCGTGTCAACGAATGAAATGAATCCATTTGCCCCGCTCGTCACGCAGGTCGGATTCGTCGCCGAGGGATCCGCCGACGGGCAGACCGCACCGATGTCCTGACGTCGCAACGCTTCGTTGCGGGCAGCCAAGACCACCATCAGAGAGTCGTTCGCGGCGCCGGTCAGGCGCCCGCCTTTCTGAAAATCTCGTAACGAGGGGACACCGATGCCCAACAACACGCCGGCTAAGGCGAGCGTGATCATAAGCTCCATCAGGGTGAATCCACGGCTGCGTCTTTTCATGGGTCGCAATGCTGCGGCACCCGCAAGCACCCGTGTGGGCCCACCGACGAGTGGTTTGACGCGGCCGATGAGTGGTGGCAAAGCGTGAACCAGTTCTCACCGCGGCAGTACATAATCGCCCCGCGGCGCAACGGACGCTGCCCGCCGCGGCGGCGGCGTCCTTGCATTGGCCTGGGCCCACACCCATATTTCACGCGCGCCCAAGGCGCTTATTAGGGAGTCCCTTAAATGAGTGGTTTGATTCTTCTTGCGGTAATCGTCGTCGCGATCTGGTTCGTCGTCTCCCTCTACAACCGCCTGGTTGGGGCGCGCAACGGCTACAAGAACGCCTTCGCCCAGATCGACGTGCAGCTCACCCGCCGCTACGACCTGATCCCGAACCTGGTCGAAACCGTCAAGGGGTACATCAAGCACGAGCGCGAGACGCTCGAGGCCGTGATCCTGGCGCGCAATTCGGCGATGAGTGGCTTGAAGGCTGCCGCCGCGAACCCGGGGGATGCCGCCGCGATGACCGCCCTGTCCGGTGCCGAAGGCCAACTGGGTGGCGCGCTTGGCCGCTTGTTTGCATTGGCCGAGGCCTATCCGGATCTCAAGGCCAACCAGAACATGATGCAGTTGTCGGAGGAACTCACTTCCACCGAAAACAAAGTCGCGTTCGCACGCCAGGCCTATAACGACGCCGTCATGAGCTACAACAATCAGCGCGAAATGTTCCCCGGCAGCGTGATCGCGGGCATGTTCAATTTCACGCCGGCGCAGTTGCTCGAGCTCGCCAAGCCCGAGATGAAAGACGCGCCGAAGGTCAACTTCACCTAACAAACCCGGGGTGGATTTCTACGCCCATCAAGAGAACGCGCGACGGACGACGCGCTGGCTCCTGCTCGCTTTCCTCGTTTCGGTGGCTTTGGTGGTGGCGGCCATCGACGCGGTGGTGGTTGTGTTGTTCGGGTTCACCGAAGCGGGGTCATCACCCACAGGGGCGGTCGTGGTCTCGACCGTCGTGACGCTGGCCGTCATCTGCGGCGCAAGCCTCTTCAAGACATTGAGTCTGCGTGCGGGTGGCGGTGTGGTGGCGCGGTCACTCGGCGGCATCCGCATCGATCGCAACACAGGCGATCCGGCGCTGCGGCGCCTGCACAACGTGGTCGAGGAAATGGCGATTGCCTCGGGCGTGTCCATGCCGGAGGTGTATGTCCTCGAAAACGAAGACGGCATCAACGCATTCGCGGCCGGCAACTCGCCCGCCGACGCCGCGATCGCGGTGACCCGCGGCGCCGCGACGCGACTCAAACGCGACGAGTTGCAGGGCGTCGTGGCGCACGAATTCAGCCACATCCTCAATGGTGACATGCGACTCAACCTGCGCTTGTTAGGCTGGACGTTCGGGTTGCTCGCCATCGCCATCCTCGCGCGCATCGTCTTGCAGAGTTCTCCGCGCAGCGGTGGCCGGAGCCGCAAGGATGGCGCCGGTGCGCTGATCCTGGCCGCACTCGCCGTCATGGTGCTGGGTTATATCGGCGTGTTTTTCGGCCGCCTGCTGCAGGCGGCGGTGTCGCGGCATCGGGAACGTCTCGCGGATGCTTCGGCGGTGCAGTTCACGCGCGATCCGCAGGGTCTCACCGGTGCGTTGCTCAAGATCGCGGGTCTCGCCGAAGGCTCGCGCCTGGTGGCGCCAGAGGGCGAGCAGGTCGCGCACATGTTGTTCGCGCCGGGTTTCGCGCGGCTGCTTTCGACTCATCCACCGATCGAGGAACGACTGCAGCAGCTCAACCCGCAGTTTCGCGCCAGCGAATTGCCCGCGCTTGCGGCGGCCGCGGTGCGCGACGCGGAGCGGCAGCGGGCGGCGGACGCCGCGCTTGCGCCGCAGCCGACATCGTCCGTGCCCGCAGCCGCGCTCGCGCCGTTCGCGCAATTGGCGGAGACGCGCGTCGACGCACCCGCCGCGCACGACATCGCCGCGCTCGCCGGCACCATCGGCAGCCGGCAGGTGCGTTACGCCGAAGGCGCACGTATCGCCATTCCCGAAGGCTTGCGCAATTTCGTCGAATCCCCCGATCACGCGCGCGCGCTCACCATTCTGGTCTTGCTGAGCAAGGTGCCGGAGGTCCTGGCCGAACAACGGCGCGTGCTCGTCGCGGGTTATGGCGAGGAGTTCGCGGCGCGCGTGTTCGGAATGAATGTGCTGGTTGCGACACTCGCGCCGGCTCTACGGCTGCCGGTCGTCCAGCAGCTGTTTCCCACGCTGCGCCGCCTGTCGCTGAACGAGCGCGCGCAATTGCGGGTCACCGTTGCCAAACTTGCGCGCGCCGATGCCCGCATCGACGTATTCGAGTGTTGTCTCACGCTGCTGCTCGCGGCGAGCCTGGACGATCTCGACGGCGGTACGCAACACGGAAGCGCCTCGCTGCTGCAGGAAAGCCAGGCGGTCACGGTGACCTTCGCGATCCTCGCGGCGCAAGGATCGGGCGACGACGCGCAGGCGCGGAGCGCCTACGACGCCGGCATCGCCGCCGTCTTGCCGGAGCAACGTCCCGCCTATCGCGCGGTGGCGGACTGGCCGCGGCAGCTCGGTTCCGCGCTGAGCCGGCTGGCCAGGTTGCGTCCGTTCGCGAAGCAGGTGCTGATCGAAGGCCTGGTGCGCTGCGTGGCGCACGACCAGAAGCTCTCGATCGAGGAGAGCGAGCTGTTGCGTACGGTCTGCGCCGTTCTGCATTGCCCGTTGCCGCCCATCGTCGCGCAGGCGAACGACTCTGGCGGTAGTTAGTGAATCAGCCGCAGCGGAACAGCCGCAGGCCCTGATCCCGGATCACGATGGTGCGGAACGCGCGTGTTCTGCGCGGCCGCAGCGGCATTCCCGTCTTCTCCGGCACTCGGGTTGGCAGGATCTCGTGCTGCTCAAGAGGCGGTTCCGGCTGATCCTCGGCCGGTTCCAGCCGCAGCGCGACATTTGAAGCATTCATGACGATTCCTTGCGTGACGAACGCCAAGCGATGCGTTCGACGCGCAAGTTACCGGCCGGATCTTGCGATCGGGTTAAGCCGTGACTACGGGGAAGTTAAATCCGCCCGCCACTGTAGTTAGGCGGCGACAACGCGGAAATCAATTGTCCGCGAGGAATCTGCCGATTGCCGCAGCGAACGGCTCGATGTCCACCAGGAAGGCGTCGTGCCCCTCGAGCGAGGCGAGCGGCACGAAGTCGGTGGCGGTGCCCGCGGCCTCGAATGCTTCGGCGATGGCGCCCTGTTCCTTGATGGTGAACAGGATGTCGGACTCGACACCGATCACGAGCGCCCGCTCCGCGGCGGCGTGTTTGAGCGCGCCCGCGGGTGTGCCGCCGTGCGCGGAGAGATCGAAGCGATCCATCGCCCGCGACAGATACAGGTAACAATTCGGGTCGAACACCGAGACGAATTTGTCGGCCTGTGCGTTGAGGTAGTCCTGCACGGCGAATTCGGCTGGAAAGTGCGCGCGTCCCGGCGGCATCGTGTCGAGCTTGCGCTCGACCGCGGGCCGGCGGCCGAAGCGATGTTTCCATTCCGCGGCGGAGCGATACGTGATGGTACCGAGCTTGCGTGCGAGGCGCATGCCGGTCGTGGGGCGAATGCCGCCCGCGTACTGCCCGTCCTGCCAATCCGCGTCGGTAAGGATGGCGTCGCGTTGCAGTGAACGCAGCGCGATCGCGAACGGTGAAGCGGCCGGACTGCCGGAGATGCTCACCACACGCCGTGCAAACGCGGGGAACTGCGCGGCGAACGCCAGCACGACCATGCCTCCGAGCGAAGCCCCTACGACGGCCGAGAGTTTTTCGATCTTGAGCGCACGCGCGACCTCGTAACCGCCGCGCGCGATGTCTTCGACTGACAGATCGGGGAAATCGAGGCGGTACGCGCGGCCCGTGGCGGGGTCGATCGACGCCGGGCCGCTCGAACCGAAGCAGCTGCCGAGCGAATTGACGCATACGACGAAGTAGCGGCCGGTGTCGATCGCCTTGCCGGGGCCAACCATTTTTTCCCACCAGCCCGGTGCGGGATCGGAAGGCGAGGAGGCAGCGTGGGCCGAGGGGGAAAGCCCCGTGAAAAGCAGCACCGCGTTGTCGCGGGCGTCGTTCAGTTCGCCCCAGGTTTCATAGGCGACGCGGCCGTCGCGCAGATGGCCGCCGCGCCAGAACGGAAACGGATCCGGCAGCCGCAACAATTGAGTGGAAGGGCCCAGGCTCATCTCAAGCTGGTCCGATGCTGCCGCCGCGCGCGAAACATGCTGGATTGTTCGGCGCGGCAGCGCGTTCACGACGGTTCAGGGTCGCCGCCGTCGGAGATGCCTTCGAACAACGCGGTAGATAGATAACGCTCGCCGGTGTCGGGCAACATCGCGAGCGTGACCGAGCCCGGACCCGCTTCGCGCGCGACCTTCAAAGCCGCGGCAAACGTGGCGCCGCTCGAGATGCCGACGAAAATGCCTTCGCTGCGCGCCAACGCGCGTGACGACTCGATCGATTCGGCATCCGTGACGGGCACGATGCGATCGGCAACGTTCCTGTTGAGCACCGCCGGCACGAAGTCTGGCGTCCAGCCCTGGATCTTGTGCGGCGCGAACGGCTTGCCGCCTAACAACTGGGCGGCCTCGGGTTCGGTCGCGATGATCTTGACGTCCGGGCGCGCGAGCTTGAGCACTTCGCCGACGCCGGTGAGCGTGCCGCCGGTGCCCCAACCCGTGACGAAGTTGTCGAGACGCTTGCCGACGAAGTCCTGGATGATCTCCGGGCCCGTGGTGTTGCGGTGATAGGCGGGATTCGCCGGGTTCTCGAACTGCCGTGCGAGGAACCAGCCATGTTTCTCGGAGAGTTCCTTCGCCTTGGCGACCATTGCCGTGCCGCGTCCGGCGGCGGGCGTGAGGATCACCTGCGCGCCGAGCATGCGCATGATCTTGCGGCGCTCGATCGAGAAGGTTTCGACCATCACGGCGACGAAGGGATAACCCTTCGCGGCGCACACCATCGCCAACGCGATGCCGGTGTTGCCGGAGGTGGCTTCGACCACCGTCTGGCCGGGCTTCAGCGTGCCCGAGCGCTCCGCGTCTTCGATGATCGCGATCGCGAGGCGATCCTTGACCGACGAGAGAGGATTGAAGAACTCGCACTTCACGTACATCGTCGTGCCCGCGGGGGCGAGACGATTGATCCTGACGATGGGAGTGCGGCCGATTGTGCCGAGAATGTTGTCGTAGAGCATGGTGCGGCGACTCTAGGCTTGGGTCTTCGAGGACACGAGACTGGGCTTGGCATACCCATATAACGGTTGGTTATGCTGCCTCACGAATATGAGCGAACGATTGCAAAAGTTACTGGCGGGGGCGGGGCATGGCTCCCGCCGCGGCATCGAAGAATGGATCCGCGCCGGGCGCGTCACGGTAAACGACAAGGTTGCCGTGCTCGGTGATCGGGCGACCAGCGGCGACCGCATTTGTCTCGACGGCCAGCCGCTTGATCTTGGCGGCAGCGCCGAGACGGTTGAAGTACTGCTGTATCACAAGCCGGTTGGCGAGGTGACCACGCGCAGTGACCCCGAGGACCGTCCCACCGTTTTCGAACGCTTGCCGCAGCCGCGCAGCGGTCGCTGGATCGTAGTGGGCCGGCTCGACGTGAATACCTCCGGCCTGCTCCTGTTCACCAACGATGGCGAGCTGGCGCACAGGCTCATGCACCCTTCGAGCGAAGTACGGCGCGAATATCTGGTGCGGCTGCGCGGCGCTCCCGGCCTCGATGTTCTGGAGCGGTTGCGCCGCGGCGTCGAACTCGAAGACGGCCGCGCAAACTTCGACTCCATCGAACCGGAATCCACTGAAGGCAGCCACTCCTGGTACCGGGTTGGGCTTCATGAGGGGCGCAATCGCGAGGTGCGGCGCCTGTTTGAACATGAGGGCTTCATCGTGAGTCGATTGACCCGCCTGCGGTACGGTTCGATCGAATTGCCCCGCGATTTACGCGGTGGCGCGTTCATTCATCTGGACGAGGCCAGTATCGACGGCCTGAGCCGCCTGGCGTCGCCTCCTGTCCCACGCGGCTGACGAGTCTGCCGGTGATAGGCTTTCGCGCCATGAAAAACGCCGCCGTATTGTGGGTCCTCGCGTTCGGGTGCATTGCCGCTGCCCATGCCGAGGTGCGCGAGACGCAAGACGACTCCTTTGTCATCGAATCTAGCGCCGTAACCACCGCGTCGCCGGCCAAAACCTATGCCGCGCTCGGCAAAGTGGCCAGCTGGTGGAACCCGCAACACACCTGGTCCGGGGCCGCAAAGAACCTGAGCCTCGTGCTGCGGGCCGGCGGCTGCTTCTGCGAAAAACTGGCCGGCGGCGGATCGGTTGAGCACGGACACGTCGTATTCGCGGATCCCGGAAAGATGTTGCGGATCAATGGCGCGCTCGGGCCATTCCAGGAGATGGCGGTCACGGGCATCCTGACGTTCACACTCACGCCCGAGACTTCCGGCACGCGCATCACCCTGAAATACAGCGTCTCGGGAGCCATCGCGATCGATACGAAAAAGCTGGCGCCAGGCGTCGACCAGGTGATGGGCGGCCAGCTCACCCGTCTCAAGGAGTACGCCGACAGGTCATAAAGGCAGCGAGGGCGGTGGCTACAAACCGAACCAGGAGATCAATGAGCGCTGGCGGAAGGGCTTCTTAAGCCTCAAGTTGAGCATGCAGCGAGTGCCCATCGGGCAAAAACCGGAAGCCGAAAACACCGACTGGAGCTGCTGACGGAGAAATCGGGTGTTCGGGTGCCCGGCTGGGCAGTTTCGGGGCGAGAAGCCTCTATATATATGAGTGCCCCTTCCGGGCGAGAAGGACGGGCGCGGCGCTGGCCGCAGGCCATAGCAAAATACGAGCCAATGCCGTTGACACTCCCAAGGGTCGAAACGAGAATACGCGGCTCGATTTTCCTGGGAGGGGTACCCAAGCGGCCAACGGGAGCAGACTGTAAATCTGCCGGCTTACGCCTTCGAAGGTTCGAATCCTTCCCCCTCCACCATTTGCGGGGAAAACGAAGGTAGATAGACGGCGGATGATTGCGGGAAAGAGGTTTGAGGCGTGGGCCTCGTCGGTCAGTGGCGGGTGTAGTTCAATGGTAGAACCTCAGCCTTCCAAGCTGATGGCGTGGGTTCGATTCCCACCACCCGCTCCAGTGAATGCTCACGTAGCTCAGTTGGTAGAGCACGTCCTTGGTAAGGACGAGGTCAGCGGTTCAATCCCGCTCGTGAGCTCCAGTTCTGCTGGGTATCTCAGGTAGTTAGTAGTAGTTGTCAGGCATAAGGTTCAGAGGTTATCTCCGTGTCAAAAGAAAAGTTCCAGCGCGATAAACCCCACGTCAACGTCGGCACGATTGGCCACGTGGACCATGGCAAGACGACGCTGACAGCGGCGTTGACGAAGGTGATGGCCGAGACGAACGGTGGTTCGTACATGGCATATGACCAGATCGACAAGGCGCCGGAAGAGAAGGCGCGCGGCATCACGATCTCCACGGCGCACGTGGAGTACCAGTCGAAGGAGCGCCACTACGCGCACGTCGACTGCCCCGGGCACGCCGACTATGTGAAGAACATGATCACGGGCGCGGCCCAGATGGACGGCGCCATTCTCGTGGTGTCGGCCGCCGACGGCCCGATGCCGCAGACGCGCGAGCACATCCTGCTGGCCCGCCAGGTCGGTGTGCCGTACATCGTGGTGTTCATGAACAAGGCGGACATGGTCGACGACAAGGAGCTTCTGGAGCTGGTCGAGCTCGAAGTTCGCGAGTTGCTGTCGGTGTACAAATTCCCCGGCGACAAGACCCCGATCATCATCGGTTCGGCGCTGAAGGCGCTCGAAGGCGACACCTCCGACATTGGCGTCGCGGCCGTGATCAAGCTGGTGGAAGAGATGGACGCCTACATCCCGATCCCCAAACGCGAAGTGGAAAAGCCGTTCCTGATGCCGGTCGAAGACGTGTTCTCGATCTCGGGTCGCGGCACGGTGGTGACGGGTCGCATCGAGCGCGGCATCGTCAAGGTGAACGACGAAATCGAAATCATCGGCATTGCTCCGACGCAGAAGACGATCTGCACGGGTGTGGAGATGTTCCGCAAGCTGCTCGATCAGGGCCAGGCGGGCGACAACGTGGGCGTGCTGCTGCGTGGCACGAAGCGCGAAGAAGTGCAGCGCGGCCAGGTGTTGGCCAAGCCCGGTTCGATCAACCCGCACACGAACTTCGAGTGCGAGGTGTACGTGCTGACGAAGGAAGAGGGCGGCCGTCACACGCCGTTCTTCAAGGGATATCGTCCGCAGTTCTACTTCCGCACGACCGATGTGACCGGAATGATCGAGCTGCCCGCCAACACCGAGATGGTGATGCCGGGCGACAACATCAAAATGGTGGTGGAGCTCATCAACCCGATCGCGATGGAAGAAGGCCTGCGCTTCGCCATCCGTGAAGGTGGCCGCACCGTCGGCGCCGGAGTAGTGGCGAAGATCCTCAAGTAACCATCGGCCGGGGACAGGGCTCATCGCCCTGTCCCCTCGAAGACGAGAAACGGCAGATCAACGTAAATAGTTAGCACCACAGGCCAGTAGCTCAATTGGCAGAGCGGCGGTCTCCAAAACCGCAGGTTGGGGGTTCGATTCCCTCCTGGCCTGCCACCTGTTGAACATGAACGACGAAGCAAAACAACCATCAGCGGTGCCGGCAGCGGCCGACACCGCTAAATTGATCGCCGCCATCTGCTTAGGCCTGGGCGGCATCGTGGCTTTTTACATCTTCAAGAGCCGTCCGGAAGCCTGGATCAGCTGGGTCGCCTTGTTAGGCGGCTTGCTGCTTGGAGTGGTGGTGTTTGCGTTGTCGCAATATGGCCGCAACTTCTGGCAGTTCTTCCTCGAGTCACGCGTCGAATTGCGCAAGGTGTTCTGGCCTTCGCGTCAGGAAACCATGACCACCACCATGGTCGTCCTGGTGTTCGTGATCTTCGCGAGCGCGTTCTTCTGGTTGCTCGATCTCGGATTGGCGTACTTGACCAAATTCTTCACCAGTCAGGGAAGTTGAGGACAGACATGGCATTACGCTGGTACGTGGTTCACGCCTATTCGAACTTCGAGCATCGCGTCTCGGAGGCGCTCAAGGAGCGCATCAAGCGCGACGGGCTCGAACACAAGTTCGGCGAGATCCTCGTTCCCACCGAAGAGGTGGTCGAGATGCGCGACGGCCAGCGTCGCAAGAGCGAGCGCAAGTTTTATCCCGGCTATGTCCTGGTTCAGATGGACATGGACGAGCAGACCTGGCACCTGGTGCGTGACGTGCCCAAGGTGCTCGGCTTCATCGGCGGGTCGCCCGACAAACCGGCGCCCATCACCGAGAAAGAAGCCAACCAGATCCTGCGTCGCGTCGAAGAGGGCGTGGACAAGCCGCGTCCGAAAGTGTTGTTCGAGCCGGGCGAGGTGGTGCGCGTCACCAACGGGCCGTTCAACGACTTCAACGGCGTGGTCGAGAGCGTGAATTACGAGAAGAGCCGGCTGCAGGTGGCCGTGCAGATTCTCGGCCGCTCGACCCCGGTCGAGCTCGAATTCAGTCAGGTCGAAAAAGCCTGAGAAGGCTGAAAAGTTTTTTACGCCCGGGCAGGAAGCCCGGGTGCAACGGTAGGGACACGCATGGGGAGTTCGGGAAGTACCCGGACGCTGGCACCCAGGAGTAGATAGACATGGCAAAGAAGGTAAACGGCTACGTAAAGCTGCAGGTACCTGCAGGCGCTGCGAACCCGGCGCCCCCGATCGGCCCCGCGTTAGGGCAGCAGGGCGTGAACATCATGGAATTCTGCAAGCAGTTCAACGCTGCCACGCAGAAGATCGAAAAGAACCTGCCGATCCCGGTGATCATCACCGTGTATTCGGATCGCAGCTTCACTTTCATCATGAAGACGCCGCCGGCGTCGGTGCTCATTCGCAAGGCGCTCGGAATCGAGAAAGGCAGCGGCACGCCCAACACCGCGAAGGTCGGCAAGATCACGCGCAAACAGCTCGAAGAGATCGCAAATACGAAGACGCCGGATCTCACGGCCGCCGATCTCGACGCCCGCGTACGCACGATCGCAGGCACCGCCCGTTCGATGGGCGTGGACGTGGTGGAGTAAGTCATGGCAATCGCAAAACGTGAAAAGGCCTGGGCGAACAAGATTCAGCCGGGCAAACAGTATTCGATCGACGACGCACTCAAGATGGTCAAGGAATTCGCGACCGCGAAGTTCAATGAGACCGTCGACGCCGCCGTCAATCTCGGCATCGACGCCGCCAAGTCCGACCAGCAGGTGCGCGGTTCGACCGTGATGCCACATGGCACGGGCAAGACGCTGCGCGTCGCGGTGTTCACCTCCGGCAAGAACGTCGAGCTGGCGAAGGCCGCCGGTGCCGACATCGTCGGCATGGAAGACCTGGCCGCGCAGGTGAAAGCCGGCGAGATCAATTTCGATCGCGTGATCGCGAGCCCCGATGCGATGCGCGTCGTGGGTCAGTTGGGTCAGATCCTGGGCCCCCGCGGACTCATGCCCAACCCGAAAGTCGGCACGGTAACGCCGGATGTCGCCACGGCCGTGAAGAACGCCAAGGCGGGCCAGGTGACTTACCGCGTGGACAAGGCCGGAATCATTCACTGCATCATCGGCAAGTCGAAGTTCGAGGCAGAGCATCTGAAGAACAATCTGATCGCTCTGATCAACGACCTCAACAAGGCGAAGCCGGCGACGTCCAAGGGCATCTACCTGAAGAAGATCACCGTTTCCTCGACCATGGGTCCGGGCGTCGTGGTCGATCAGGGATCCCTGGGTATAAAGATTTGAAGGTTTGATGCGGACCCGTGTTGCCTATCCAGGCGAGACGGGTTCCATCTAAGACCGCAGGCGGAGCCGAGGGCTAACTACCCGGAGTTCCTTAATTGCAAGCCTGCGCAGATGGTGTGCCGCTCAGCCAGTGTTTTTCAGGCCCTTCGATCGAAGGGACTGCAGCTGCACTGGATGAAGGTCGCTATCGATTGGACCGGTTATCCGCCCGCGGGGTGATCGGAATTTGGTGACTTTTGTCCAGGAGGGTTGGGAATGGCTCTTAACCTCGAAGACAAGAAAGTGCTGGTAGCCGAAGTAACCGAAGTCGCGAAAACCGCGCTTTCGGTGGTCGCTGCTGAATACCGTGGCCTCACGGTGACGCAGATGACCGACCTTCGCGCCAAGGCGCGCGCCTCGGGCGTGTTCATGCGTGTCATTAAAAACACGCTGGCTCGCAAGGCGTTCGCTGGCACGGCTTTCGAACCGGTCGGCCCAAAATTGAAGGGTCCGCTGATTCTGGCTTTCTCGAAGGACGATCCGGGCGCTGCGGCGCGTGTGGTCAAGGCCTTCTCGAAAGACAACGAAAAGCTGGTCGCGACGCTCGTATCCATCGGCGGAGAAGTTCTCTCCGCGAAGGATCTCGACAAGGTCGCGAGTCTGCCGACGCGCGCGCAAGCGCTGTCGCAACTTCTCGGCGTGCTCAAGGCACCCATCCAGAAGTTCGTCAGCACGCTCGCCGCGCCGAATCAGAAGCTGGTGCGAACCATCGCGGCCGTCCGTGATGCGAAGCAAGCCTCCGCCTGACTTGTCGAAATTTTGTAGCGATTTATTTTTGGAGTAATTGAAATGGCTGTTTCAAAAGACGAAATCCTCGATGCGATTTCCAACATGAGCGTGATGCAGGTCGTCGAGCTGATCTCCGACATGGAGAAGAAGTTCGGCGTGACTGCCGCCGCCCCGGTTGCTGCTGCTGCTGCGGGCCCCGCCGCCGCCGCTGCCCCGGTTGAGGCCCAGACCGAGTTCACGGTCACCCTCAAGGAATATCCGGCCGACAAGAAAGTCGGAACCATCAAGGTCATCCGCGAGCTGACGGGCCTCGGCCTGAAGGAAGCGAAAGACCTCGTGGAAGGCGTGCCCAGTGTCGTCAAAGAAGGCGTCAACAAGGCCGACTCCGAGAGCATGAAGAAGAAGCTCGAAGACGCTGGCGCGAAGGTCGAAATCAAGTAATCGATTTCGCCTTGCGTAGATAGAAAAAGGCGGGGGCGCCCCCATGAAGGGCGACCCCCGCCGATTTGATGAAGATTGATCGTCCGTATTTGATTTTCGGCCGCGCGCGCGTCGCGGCACAGGAGCACGACCGATGGCTTATTCCTTCACCGAGAAAAAGCGCATCCGCAAGAATTTTGGCAAGCAGGGCAGCATC
>JBDTSP010000015.1:0-122970 GCA_039931065.1 Pseudomonadota bacterium
TCCTGCTGTTGCACAGCTCGGACGTCGAAATCCTGCCGAACACCAAGAACATCACGATCCCGCAGTCGGTCGCCGATCTCAAACCGCATGAGACGGTGGTGATCATGGTCACCAAGGAAGACCTGCTGGTGAATGGCCGCAGTGTCGGCAAGGTCGCAGAAGTCGCGAACATGCCGAACGACAAGATGATCATTCCGCTGCTGCTCGACGCACTGAAAACGCAGGCCGACGTGATCATGCGCCAGGCCTCGGAAGACGCCGTGGTGGATCGTGAAGTCACCATCATGGGTGACAAGGACACGCCGTTCGCCGTGCTCAAGCGCGTGATGGCCACGGCCACTTCCGCCGACTACGGCAAAGTGTCGCTGGCCGTCATCCAACGGGAGCGTGAGGTCGGCGGCGCATGAACCTCGTACCTTATTTCCGCCGCTTCGAACTGCCGTGGGCGGTTGGCGAGGAGAGCGAAGCCCGCTTCAAGAAGCTGGTGCGCACCCTGCTGATCATCGCCACGCTGCTCGCGATCCTCATCGCGTTGCTGCCGAAGCGCGAGGCCGAACGCATCAAGCCCGAAGAGCTGAAAGAGCGCGTGGCGCAGCTCATCATCGAGAAGCCGAAACCGCCGCCGCCGCCGCCGCCGCCGGTGGAAGACAAGAAACCGGAACCCGACAAGCCCAAGCCGGTCGAGAAGCCGGTCGAAAAACCGAAGCCCAACGTGCGCAACCAGGGCCTGCTCGCAATGCAGGATGAGTTGGCTGCGCTGCGCGATCAGAATCTCGATCTCGCCGATCCGCAGATGAAGACGCCGGTCGAGGATGCGCGCTCGGAACGCAATCTCATCACGTCATCCGTCGGCAAGGCCTCGGGCGGCATCAATACCGCCAACATGGCGCGTGGCTTCGGCGGTGGCGCCGGTGCCATCGGTACCCATACGACGACGCAGGTCCAGCACGGCTCGGGGCTCGACCCGAACGCGGGCGGCAAGGTGCAACGCACCGGCAACAGCGGCAAGGCCTCGCGTGCGCGCGAGGAAGTCGAGATCGTGTTCGATCGCAACAAGGGTGCTCTGTACGCGTTATACGGCCGCGCGTTGCGCGATGCGCCTGAACTGGCCGGCAAACTGGTACTCGAGTTCACGATCGCGCCGTCGGGCGAGATCACGATGTGCCGGGTGGTGTCGAGCGAATTGAAGGATCCTGAGCTCGAGAAAAAGATCGTCGCACGTGTGCGGCTGATCCGCTTCAAGCCCGCGGACGTCGAGCCTCTCACGGTCAGCAAGCCCATCGACTTCTTCCCCGCTGCGTAGCGCGCCGCGGTGAATCTGCAATCGGAAATCAGTTTCTTTGCAGAGATGGGTTCGATGGACAAGGCTCGCCTGCTGGCGAGCTTTCTGTCCGAACTCACCGTCGAAGCGCGCGCCACCTACGGCGCGACTCTCGACAACGTGCATGACCCGGCCCGGCTGCGGTTCACGAACGAGATGTGCAATCGCATCACCAAACTGATCGAGCAATACCTCGGGGACGACAAGTCGCGTCCGGAAGACGAGGTGGTGATCCGCATGTTGCTGGCCGCCCGGGCGGACAAGGTGGCGGAGAAGATGATTCACTCCGCCTACCGGCGCGCGCTGCAGAACTTCGAGCGTTACGACACCACCGTGTTCATGGGTAGCTGAGAGTCCGGTTCTACTTTCACCAGCCTCAACCAGATCAGGCCCGCTGCGCCTGCGGCCAGCGACGCCACCAGCACCGCGAGCTTCGACGAATTCACCAGCGCCGGGGAGCCTGCAAAAGCCAGGTTGGTGATGAAGATCGACATGGTGAAGCCGATGCCGCCCAGCAACCCCGCGCCCACGATGTGACTCCAGCGCACACCCGCCGGCAGCGAGCTCACCCGGCAGAACACCGCTATCAGGCACAACGCCACCACCCCCGCAGGTTTGCCCAGGATCAGGCCGAGCATGATTCCCAGGTTGTTAGGGTTGGCGAACTGCGCAACCGCCGCGGCGTCGATGGGCACGCCGGTATTCGCCAGCGCGAACAACGGCAGGATCGCGAACGCCACCGGTTTGTGCAGCCGGTGTTCGAGCCGGTGCGACGGCGATTCCTCGCCCGGCTTGCGCGCCGAAAACGGAATCGCGAACGCCAGCAACACGCCGGCGATCGAGGCATGGATGCCGGCATTCAGCAGGCAGTACCACAACGCCGCGCCTCCCAGCAGGTAGGGCCACAACGCAATCACGCTCAGCAGCCGATTGAGCGCGATCAGCAGCCCGAAGATCACGAATGCAGCCAGCAGAAACCCGGCGGAAATTTCCGCGGTGTACACGGCGGCGATCAGCGCGATCGCGCCGAGGTCGTCGATCACCGCGAACGCCACGATGAAAACCTTGAGTGCCGGCGGCACGCGTTGGCCCAGGACCGCGAGCACCGCCAGCGCAAAGGCGATGTCGGTCGCCATCGGAATGCCGAAGCCCGCTTGCGTGACGGCCCCTGCGTTGAACGCGTAGTGGATCAGCGCGGGCGCGGCCATGCCGCCGATGGCCGCGAAGGCCGGCAGCAGCGCATTACGCAGCTTCGACAGTTCCCCCACGTACATTTCACGCTCGAGTTCGAGGCCGATCAGCAGGAAGAAAACCGCCATCAGCGCGTCGTTGATCCAGTGCTCGATGCTCAGCGGCCCGGCTTTCGTGTGCCAGAAGGCCAGGTATTCGGCCGAGACCGGCGAGTTCGCGAGCGCCAGCGACACAACGGTGCAGGCGAGCAGCAGCGCGCCCCCGGATTGTTCGGACTTCACGAAGCGGTTGAAGGTGTCGGTCAGTGAATAAGGGGACATGCCTGATATTTTTGAAATGGGGAAATGGGGACAGTCCCCAATTCTCCGCTTCGCGGGCAAATGGGGACAGACTTCTCTACAGGACTCGAACAGGTCCGCCAAGCGGTGCGAAGTCTGTCCCCATTTGCCAGGAATTGGGGACTGTCCCCATTTCAAAAATATCAGGCATGTCCCCTTTTTCGGCATCTGCTAACTTCTGAACCGAATGTTTGAATCCCCCCTGTCACTGATCCTCGTCCTGTTAGCCGCCTCGGTATTCGTGGTGACGCTGGCGCGCCGTCTTGGGCTGCCAGCCATCCTCGGCTACGTGACCGTCGGCCTGGCGCTGGGTCCACACGCCCTGGGGCTCTTCCCCGAATCCGAAACCACACACCTGCTGGCCGAACTCGGCGTGGTGTTCCTGCTGTTCACGCTGGGCCTCGAATTCTCCTGGCCGCGCATGGTCGCGTTGCGCCGCGAGGTCTTCGGGCTCGGCAGCCTGCAGGTTTTCGGCACCGCGACCGCGGTCGCCTTGCTGGTGCGCGCCACGCTCGATCTGGACTGGGCGCAGTGCATCGTGCTCGGCGGCGTGGTCGCGATGAGCTCGACCGTGCTCATCGTCCAGCAGCTCACCGAACGTGCCGAACTCAATCGCACCCACGGACGGCTGGCGTTCAGCGTGGTGTTGTTCCAGGACATCGCGGTGGTGCCATTTCTCGCATTGGCCGCGGCGCTCGCGCCCGGTGGCGAAGCGTTTACGGTGGCCAACACGCTGCAATTGGTCGCGGCGGGCACCGCGGCGGTGCTGGTGGTGCTGGCCGCGGGCCGCTGGTTGCTGCGTCCGTTGCTCTACGTGATCGCCAACAGCCGCCTGCGGGAGTTGTTCACCTTGGCCGTGCTGCTGGTGGCATTGGCGTCCGCGTGGGCCTCGCAGATGGCGGGCCTGTCGATGGCGCTCGGCGCGTTCCTCGCGGGAATGATGTTGGCCGAAACCGAATACAGCCACCAGGTCGAAAGCGTCATCCGGCCGTTTCGCGACATCCTGTTAGGCCTGTTCTTCATCTCGGTCGGCATGTTGCTCGACTTCAATGCGCTGATGCGCGAGTTCTGGCTGATCATCGCGCTGGTGGGCGCGATGGTGCTGATCAAGGGCGTCATCGCCGGCTTCGCCACCCGGTTGTTCGTCGATTCCAGTTTCAAGGCGATCCGCACCGGCGTCACGCTGGCCGTCGGCGGCGAGTTCGGCATCGCGTTGCTGACCCTGCTGCTGCAGAACCGCGCCATCGATCCCGCCATCGCGCAGCCGCTGCTGGTCGCCGTGGTCGTCGCGATGGTGCTGGCGCCCGTGATCCTCTCCAACAACAAACGCATCGCGCGCTTGTTGTTAGGCGAGCGTGGTCCGCCGCACACCGCGATCGAACGCGAGGACGCCGCGACCCTGGCGCTGGCCAAACGCGAACACGTCATCCTGTGCGGCTTCGGCCGCGTCGGTCAGAACGTCGCGCGCGTGCTCGAGGCGCAGGGTTTCGAATACATCGCGATCGATCTCGATCCGGTGCGGGTGCGCGCGGCGCGGCAGGTCGGTCACCCGGTGGTGTACGGCGATTCCGCGGATCAGCAGGTGCTCGAGGAAGTCGGGCTGGCCAACGCCAGTGCCGTGGTGATTTCGTTCTCCGATACCAGCACCGCGCTCGCCATCCTGCGGTCGCTGCGCGACCTGCGGACCGACGTGCCGGTGCTGGTGCGCACTCCCGACGATTCGCGCCTGCTCGAATTAAAGGCCGCCGGCGCCACGGAAGTGGTGCCCGAGGCATTCGAGGCGAGCCTCATGCTTGCGTCGCACGTGTTGATGTCGCTCAAGGTAGCGCCCGCGACGGTCATGCGCACCGTCGCGGATCTGCGCGGCAACCGCTACGAAATGCTGCGCGACGTGATCGCGAGCACCGACAGTTCGCCGGTGCATCCGGCGATCAGCGAGGCCGTGCGTTCGATCGTGTTGCCGCCCGGGTCCTGGTGTATCGAGAAGACCGTCGATGACGTACGCCGCGCGGGCGCGCAGGTGGCGTTCACTGGAATCCGGCGGCACGGCATCATGGGTCGCGAGCCGTCGGGCGAAACGCAGTTCCAGGATGGCGACATCGTGGTGATTTACGGAACACCCGAGCAGCTGGAGCACGCCGAAGCGGTCCTGCTCGCGGGTTGACGCATGATTCCGTCGCGCCTGTTTCCACTGACGCGCCGCGAGCTGTTGACCGCCGCGCTTGCCAGCGGCGCTGCGGCTTTTTTGCCAGCACGCGCCCGCGGTGCCGCAAGCAAGCCGAAGTTCGACGCCGCATTGTCGCGTGACGGCGCGCCAGTGCAGGGCGCGCCAGGGTATCCAACGCTCGCGGCCGCGATGGCTGCGGCGCCACCGGGCGAGGCGCCGTTTCGAGTCTTCATCCCCACCGGCACCTGGCGCGAACACAACCGCATTCGCCGTCCGAACATTCAGCTCATCGGCGCATCTCGCGCCGCCAGCATCCTGGTATTCGACGATCTCGCCAATGTGCCGCATCCACCTGGTGAGCCCGCCTCGACTCTGGTGGTCGAGGCGCCGGACTTCCGCGCCGCGCACCTGACGATCGACAACGACTTCGACTATCCACACCACATGCCCGCGGACGTTGCGCACGACCGCACCGGTGCGAGCGGTGCGCAGGCCCGAGCGGTGCAGCTGATGGCGGGCGCGGATCGCAGTGTGTTCGAGGACGTCGCGATGAATGGCTGGCAGGACACCTTGTTCACCGACGCGGGCCGCAGCTATTTTTCGAATTGCCTGGTGAGCGGCGCCGTCGATTTCATCTATGGCGGCGGCGTCGTCGTGTTCGACCACTGCGAAATCCGCTCGCGCACCCGGCCGGGCAAGGACTTCCATGGTTTCATCGTGGCGCCGAGCACGAGCGCGAGTCAGCGCTTCGGCATCAATTTTCTCGACTGCCGGCTCACCAAGGATGCCGACATGCCCGCGCGCACGGTGGCGCTCGGGCGGCCGTGGCGACGCGGCGTTACGCGTGCAGACGGCAAATACGGCGATCCGGATGCGGTCGCGCAGTCGGCGTTCCTGCGCTGCTGGATGGACGATCACATCGTGCCGGAAGGCTGGTACCCGATGCACTACAACAACAAGGCCGGCGAGCGCGTGATGCTGCAGCCGGAAGAAGTGCGATTCGGGGAGTTTGGCAGCACAGGGCCCGGCGCGGGTTCCGCGACGCCGCGGCGGCGATTCCTCACGGCGAAAGAAGCGCGCGAATTCACCCTGCGGACGATCTTCCCGGAGTGGAAGCTCTGAAAAAGAGAAAGGGGACATTCCGAATTAGCCGCTAATTCGGAATGTCCCCTTTCTCTTTTTGCTTTCTACTCAGGGCTCGAGTGCCTGTAGACGCATGATCGCTCCGGTGCGTGCTTCGACGAACAGGACGCCCGAATCCTGCGGCCCGATGATCCATCCTTGCGCGCGCGATCTCGTCACGGTCATGCGCTTGTTCCGTTTGCGCCAGGCGGCCGATGCTTGCTCGTCTTCCCGCAGATTCTGAACGAGCAGCGGCGGGATCCGCCGCAAGCCGATATCCAGTGCGCGGCGTGCGAGATTCGCGCCATCGGCGGCCCAACGGGTTACGTTCGCCTCCCTCATCGTGCCGTCCGCCCCCGGTAGATTGACGATGCTGCGAAACGTCTGGCGGTAGGGGATGTAGGCGTCCTTCAGCCGCGCGTCGCTGTGCTGGCCTTTCGGAATCTGACGCACCAGCAGGCTCGCCTCCACGCTGACCACGATCGACGTGTAACGCCAGTCGGTTTGATAACTCGCCCTCAGCATCAGCATCTGGCGCGTATTGGCCGCATTCAGCACCTCTTCGACCGCGGCATTCGATCCGTTGCGCGTGAACTCGATGTCCTGTGCCCGAATCCAGTCGGCGCTCCCCGCCGCCTCGATCAGGGCCTGTTTCATGGGCGTGTCGAAATCGTATCCCTGCAGCGCTTCGGTTATCGGGGCAATCTCCTTCCCGCCGCGCGCGGTCAGGCCGCGATCGATGCCGTGCTCGATCAGGTTCGCCACGTTAGACCAGCCGAGGTCCCACGAATCGATGCCCGGCAGCAGTTTGTCCTGCGCGATGATGACGAGCACCTTGCGGCCCCCGACGATGTCGCGCGTTTTTTCATCCACGTAGGCTTTGGGCGAACCGGTTTTCGCCGCGCAGGGCTGCACGGCAGAAAACGCCATCAGGCAGCCGAGCAGCGCGGGCCAGTTTGAACGCATCATGAATTCCTCCCGCCGTCAAACTAACACGGCCGGGAAGTCAGGGTCAGCGCCGATTGTGCTTGCGCACCTGCTTTTCGATCAGGTCGCCGATCTCCGGGACGCCATCATCACTGCGCCCGTGACTCACACCCTTCCGTGCCTCGGCCGCCAGGTGCGCATAGACAGCCTTGATGCGCTCGAGCTCGCGCTCCTCGAGTTCCTCCAGATTGATGAGCACGTTGTGCGCGCCGGGCGAGATGCGCAGCAGCTCATCGAGCTTGATCTGCACGGCCTCCGAGTCCCGGTTCTGAGTGCTCTGGATCAGGAACACCATGAGGAATGTAACGATGGTCGTGCTCGTGTTGATCACGAGCTGCCAGGTATCGCTGAAGTGGAACAGCGGACCGCTGATGGCCCAGGCCAGCACCACGAACACCGCCAGCGCGAACGTGACGGGCTGGCCGGTGGCGCGGGCGATGCTCTTGGCGAAGCGCGTGAACCAGGAACTCGATTTGGCAGGAGTCATTTGCGGGCCCTCGTGAGATGTTCTGCCCGCGAGGTTATGCCGGAATTCGTCCGCCTGCTGTCGGTGTGAAGCTACTCGCGCGCCGTCGCTTCGGCCGCCTCTTTGCGTTTGCCGAGGCTCAACGCCAGCACGCTGCCCACGATCATGGCGGTGCCGAGCGCCTGCCAGACATTGAGCCGTTCGTCGAGAAAAAGCGCCGCGAGCACGATGGTGGTCGGCGGCCCGACAGTGCTGCCGATGGCCGCGCGTTGCGCGCCCACGCGCCGCATTCCCTCCGCCTGCATGAGGCCCGGAAGGAACATACAGGCGACCGACAACACCACCAGCAACATCCAGTCGTGACCCTGCAGCGTGTTGAACTCGTCGAACGAGCGGAACAGCGTGAAATGGATCGCGAGCACGACGGCGGACGCGCTCATGCCGATGGCGGCGAAGCGTGTGCTGCCGAGCTCGTGTGTGTAACGCTCGCCGATCAGGAAGTAGATAGCCGTGGTCAACGCGGCGATCAGCACCAGCCCGGCGCCGAACAGGTTTTGCTGCAGTTCACGCAGGTCGACGCCGCCCATCACGAAGAAGATGCCGACGTAGGTCACCAGCATGGCTGCCACGAGTCTGCCCTCGGGAGCGCGCCGGCGCATGAACGAGCTGATTGTCACCACCAGGGCCGGGTAGCTGAACAGCAGTACCCGCTCGATGGAGGCATCGATAAGGGTGAGCGCCCAGAAGTCGAGCATCGCACCGACGTAGTAGCAGGTGATTCCGGCGACCGCCGCCGCGAAGATTGCGCGGCCGCGCATCTGCTGGCGCGCATGCCCGCTTTGAGCCGGTGCATTCGCCCGGAAAGCGAACCAGGCGAACAGCGGCATGGCGAGCACCGCGCGCACGGCGACCAGCAATTCGAAGCCCACGCCGCGCTGGTACAGCGCCTTGCTGAACAGCCCCTTGCTGGCAAACAGGATGGCCGCAGCCGCCACGAACAACATCCCCAGACGCCGCTGGCGGGCATCGTGCTTTGAATCCATAAGTGCATGATTCCAGAGGCGGCCCACATACGCCAATCCGGTGGGTGATCTCCAGTAGAATGCGACGCTTCGTGAGGCGCGACGACATCCAGTTTCCGGCAAAACACACAGCGCTGCGCGACGACGTGCACGTGTTGGGCGCGCTCGTCGGCGATGTACTCAAGGAGCAGGGCGGCGATGCCTTGTTCGACCTGGTCGAGAAGGACCGCCGCCTATCTATCCGCCGGCGTGCCGGCGACAAGGAAGCCGCCGCCGAGTTGTCGGTGCAGTTACGCGGCCGTGCGCCGCAAGTGGCCCGCGATCTCGCCCGCGCTTTCTCGATGTGGTTCCGTGCAGTCAACCTGGCCGAGAAGGTGCACCGCATCCGCCGCCGCCGCGGCTACTTTCTCGAAGCCAGCGATCGCCCGCAGCCCGGTGGCATGGCGGCGGCGTTGGCCGCCTTGAAGGATCGCGGCTTGAGCCTGACTGAAGTGCTCGAGCTGCTGAAGAAGATGCGCATCGAACCGGTGTTCACCGCGCATCCCACCGAAAGCGCGCGCCGTACGATGCTGCGCAAGAACCAGCGCATCGCCGAGCTGCTGCTCGACCGCCTCGACCCGACCTTGACGCCGCAGGAACTGGCCCAGAACTGGAGCCGCGTGCGCACCGAGGTGACCACCGCCTGGCAGACCGAAGATCATCCGCGCGAACGCCTGACGGTTGCGGACGAACGTGAACACGTCGTGTTCTACCTGGCCGAGATTCTTTATCGGATCCTGCCGGCGTTCTACGACGAGTTGGCCGATGCGCTGGCCAAACTCTACGGAGTGCAGGCCGATTCGCTCGAGTTGCCGAACCTGGTGCGCTTCGGCACCTGGGTGGGCGGCGACATGGACGGCAATCCCGACGTACACGCCAAGACCATTCGCGAAACCCTGGCGCGCCAGCAGCAGGTCATCGTCAACGCGTATTTCCGCGAGTGCGGCACCCTGGCTCAGCTGCTGTCGCAGAGCGCGAGCCGCGCCGCGGTCTTGCCGGAACTCAGCCAGCGTATCGAGTTGTACGCCACGCTGATTCCCGGAGCGCTCGGCATCACACCGATGCGCCACGACCGCATGCCATATCGGGTGTTCCTCGGGCAGATCGCCGAGCGGTTGCGCATCACGTATGAAGGGCGGCCGAACGGCTACGAAACCCCTCAAGCCTTCCTTCGCGACATCAAGCTCATCGCGGCCAGTCTCAAAGCGAACAAGGGCTTTCATGCCGGCTGGGGCAACGTGCAGCGGCTGATCCGCCGCATCGAAACCTTCGGCTTTCACTTGGCGACACTCGACCTGCGTCAACACGCGGAGATTCATCACCGCGTGATCGGGCAGGGGCTCGACGATCCGAACTGGATGGTGCGCACGGCGGCCGAGCGGCACGACCTGCTGGTCGCCGCGATCGAGCGTGACACGGGCGTCAAGATGGAGCTGGACGCGCTCGGCCGGCGCACGCTGGGCGTTTTCGAGGCGATCCTGCAGGCCCGGCATCGTTACGGACCGGACGCGATCGGTTACTACGTGGTGAGCGGCACCACCGGCGCCGACGACGTACTGGCGCCACTGCTGCTGGCGCGCTGGGCCGAGGCCTACGACAAGCGCAGCGGCGAAGTGGCGGTGGACCTGGCGCCGCTGTTCGAATCCGTGGACGCGCTCGAACGTTGCGGCGACGTCATGCGTACCTTGTTAGGCGACCCGCTTTATCGCCGGCATCTCGAGGCGCGCGGGCGCACGCAGTGCGCGCTCATCGGTTACTCCGACACCAACAAGGAAAGCGGCATCTGCGCCTCGCGCTTCGCCGCGTATCGCGCGCAGGCGGATCTGTCCGCCGCGCTGGCGGCGGCCAACGAACGCCACGTCATTTTTCATGCCCGCGGCGGCAGCATCGCGCGCGGCGGTTCGCGCATCGACACGCTGGTGCGCACCGCGCCCGCCGGCACGGTCAACGGCGTGTTGCGCCTCACCGAGCAGGGCGAGGTCATCAACCAGAGTTACGGCCTGCGCCCGATCGCGATGCGCACGCTCGAACGCGCCTTCAACGCCGTGGTGCTGTCGATCGGTGGCGCCGCCAAGGGGGCCAGCGCGACCCCGGAGCAGCTGCAGTTCGCGGCGCGCGTCGCATCGGTGAGCCGCCAGCACTACCGGCGTTTCGTAAATGCCGATGCCGACTTCTACCCGTGGTTCCAGGCGGTCACCCCGATCGACGTGATCACGCGCATGCAGATCGGTTCGCGTCCCGCCGTGCGTCCGGGCAAGGAAGGCTTCGAAGCCTTGCGTGCCGTGCCGTGGGTATTCGCTTGGACGCAGTCACGCCACATGTTGCCCGCCTGGTATGGCGCCGGTTTCGGACTGCGCACCGCGATCGAGGAACTGGGCCTCGATACGGCGCGCGCCGCCTACGCCGAGTGGAACTACTTCGGTCTGCTCATCGACGACCTGGAAACCACGCTGGCGCGCGCCGATCTCGAGATCGCGGCGGCTTATGAAGAGCTGGCGGATGCGCGCCACCAGCGTTTCGCGGTCAAGGTGCGCGAGGAGTTCCAGCTGGTCGTCGAACAGGTGTTGTCGATCAAGCAGAGCAAGGCGCTGCTCGACCGCGACCAGACGATGCAGCGCTCCATCGAGCTGCGCAATCCGTACGTGGATCCGATCAACCTGCTACAGGTCGATCTACTAAGGCGATGGAGGGAATCGGGCCGCCAGGACCGCGATTTGTTCGAATCCCTGCTCGCATGCACCGCGGGCATTGCCGAGGGACTGCAGAGTACCGGATGATTGCCGCCTATGGATTCAGGCGCCGCCACTCCGAAGGATTCGGGTTTCCGCAGCTTCGCGGAGTTCTATCCTTACTACCTCAACGAACACCGCCACCCGATGTCGCGCGTACTGCATTACATCGGCACCTGGGGTGTCGTGTTCTGTCTGGCCGCCTTGATCACGCTCGGCGAGCCGCTATGGCTGCTGGGTGCGCTGGTGTGCGGCTACACCTTCGCGTGGGTCGGTCATTTCCGCTTCGAGCACAACAGGCCCGCGACCTTCCGTTTTCCGTTTTACAGCCTGGCCGGCGATTTCCGCATGTGGTGGGAGCTGAACTTGGGCAAACTCAAGTTCCGTGAGCACCACTGAACGCCCCAAGGGCAAATCCCTAAAACCCCTCCGCGCGCTGCTGCCGTTCCTCGCGCCGTACAACGGCCGCATGTTCATCGCCTTGCTCGCGCTGCTGGTGGCCGCGGCCGCGATGCTGGCGCTGCCGCAGGCCCTCAAGAACGTGATCGACGAGGGTTTCTCGGCGGCCAACGCGGCGGCCGTCGACCGGTACTTCCTGTTGCTGCTCGCGGCGGCCGCCGTGTTTGCGGCGTTCGCCGCGTTGCGCATGTACCTGGTCAACTGGATCGGCGAACGCGTGGTGGCGGATTTGCGCAGCGCGGTCTACCAGCGCGTGATCCGCATGGATCCGGCGTTCTTCGAGGTCACCAAGACCGGCGAGGTGTTGTCCCGGCTAACTACCGACACGACGCTGATCCAGTCCCTGTCGGGCGTAGGGCTTTCGATCCTGTTGCGCTCCACGGTGAGTTTCATGGGTTCGCTGGTGTTGCTGCTGCTGACCAACCTCAAACTCGCGCTGATCATCTTCGCGCTGATTCCGACCGTGCTCGCGCCCATGCTGATCTTCGGGCGGCGGGTGCGGCGCCTGTCGCGCGATTCGCAGGATCGAGTGGCCGACACGTCGGGGCTGGCGGGGGAGACGATCAACGCCATCCAGACCGTGCAGGCATTCACGCTCGAAGCGCTGCAGGGCAAACGTTATGACGACATGGTCGAATCGAGCTTCGACACCGCGGTGAAACGCACGCGGGTGCGCGCCTGGCTGATCGGCTTCGCGATCATGATGATGTTCTCCTCGGTCACGCTGGTGCTGTGGCTGGGAGCGCACTCGGTGCTGGCAGGCACGATGTCCGGCGGCGACCTGGCGAAATTCCTGAGCTACGCCATCTTCATGGGCACCTCGGTCGCGGCGCTGTCCGAGATGTGGGGCGAGCTGCAACGCGCCGCCGGCGCGATGGAGCGTACCGTCGAGCTGCTGCAGTCACGGCCGTCGATCGTGACGCCCGCCAACCCGGTCGCACTGCCGCCCGGACGCGGCGAGATCGCGATCCAGCACCTGACTTTCAACTACCCCTCGCGCCCCGACATTCGCGCGCTGGATGACTTCGACCTCACGATCGCGCCGGGCGAGACGGTCGCTTTCGTCGGCCCCTCGGGCGCGGGCAAGAGCACGATATTCCAGCTGCTGTTGCGCTTCTATGACCCGGGCGCGGGCCGCATTCTCGTCGACGGCGTGGACATCGCGGCCGCCGATCCGCAGGCCGTGCGCGCCCGGATCGGGCTCGTACCGCAGGAAACCATGATCTTTGGCGCGAGCGCGCGCGAAAACATCCGCTACGGCCGGCCTGGCGCAAGCGACGCGGAAATCGAAGCCGCGGGGCAAGCGGCGGCGGCCGACGAGTTCATCCGCAAACTGCCGGAAGGGTACGACACGTTCCTCGGCGAACGCGGCGCGCGGCTCTCGGGCGGCCAGAAGCAGCGCATCGCCATCGCCCGAGCCATCCTCAAGAATCCGCCCATCCTGTTGCTGGACGAGGCCACGAGTTCGCTCGACTCCGAGAGCGAGCGCCTGGTGCAGGACGCACTCGAAAAGCTCATGCGGAATCGCACCACGCTCGTGATCGCGCACCGGCTGGCGACCGCGATCAATTCCGACCGGATCGTCGTGGTCGACCGGGGCCGCATCGTCGGAATGGGTAACCATGCGCAATTGCTGCGGGAGAACGCGTTGTACGCGCGACTCGCGGCGCTACAATTCGGCGAACCCGCAGTCGCAGCCTGAGGAGAATTCAGATGGCTTATGTCGACGGATTCCTGATTCCCGTGCCGCGCAGAAATCGCGCCGCGTACAAGAAGATGTCGACCCAGGCGGGCAAGGTCTGGATGGATCACGGCGCGCTCGGTTATCACGAGTGTGTCGCCGACGACGTGAAAGTCGGCAAACACACTTCGTTTCCGCAGGGCGTGAAGCTCAAGAAGAGCGAGGAAGTCTGGTTCTCGTGGATCGTCTACAAATCGCGTAAAGAGCGCGATCGCGTCAACGCGAGGGCAATGAAAGACCCGCGGCTCGCGTGCATGATGGATCCCAAGGCCATGCCTTTCGACGGCAAACGCATCGTGTTCGGCGGCTTCAAGATGGTGGTCAACTTCAAGGGTTAAGTTGAAGATACACGCATAAGTCCGCGAGTCATAAAGCTGAAATGCTAATTGGGCAGACTTCCCACCACTCCTTATATAGGCAGTGGCGAGGGAGCCCATGCAGCACAGCACGTCCAGCAAGGTTTCACTCCGGTCGGTGTTCGTTTCCGATGTGCACCTGGGTTCGCGCGACTGCCGCGCGGCGCAGTTGCTCGAATTCCTGGCCGCCATCGAAGTCGACTACCTGTTCCTGGTCGGTGACATCGTCGACCTGTGGAGCCTGCGCAGGAATTTCTACTGGCCGCAGGAACACAACGAAGTCCTGCGCGCGATTCTCGACATGGCGCGCAGCGGCACGAAAGTCATCTACATACCGGGTAATCACGACGCCGAGATGCGCGAATTCTGCGGCTCGGTGTTCGGCAATCTCGAGATCCGCCGCAAATACGTCCACGCCACCGCCGCCGGCCGCGAGTTGCTCATCATGCACGGCGATGAGTTCGATACGGCGGTCAAGTGCAGCCGCTGGCTGGCGCGTTTCGGGGCGCATGCCTACGAGTTCTCGCTGCGGCTCAATCGCTACGTGAATGCCGGCCGGCGGTTGTTAGGCTTGCCGTACTGGTCGTTCGCCACCTACCTCAAGCTGCGGCTCAAGAACGCCGTGCAATATGTGGCGGCGTTCGAAGTGGCGGCGGCGCAGGCTGCGCGGCAACGCGGTCTCGACGGCATCGTCTGCGGCCACATCCATCGTGCCGGCGTCAGCGAGATCGACGGGGTGCTCTACTGCAACGACGGCGATTGGGTCGAAAGCTGCACGGCGCTGGTCGAGGAGAACAATGGGCAACTGTCGCTGTGGCACACAGCGCAGATGCGCCAGCGGCTCGAGCGGGCCGAACCTCTGGAAGTGGCTGCCTGAATCCCGCGACTGCAACACCGTGACGGTGCGGGCTCTCATTGATGGCGGCGGAGCAGGGACGCGCACCAAACAAGCTCGCGCAGGCCCAGGCTGACACGCTGCCAGCCAACTGACAGGTAAACCCCACGTCACTGTATCGCGAGCGTTGTGAAATAATCCGCGGCGATGGAACTTCGCTACCGGATTCTCAATGTCTTCACCGCAGCTGGCGCCCGGCTGTCCGGCAACCCGCTGTGTGTGTTCGAAGACGGCAGCCAGCTCGATCCGGCCGCCATGCAGGCGCTGGCGCGGCAGATGAATCTCTCCGAGAGCACGTTCATCCTGCCCTCCAAACGCGCCGCCGCGCTGGTGCGCATTTTCACGCCGGCTTATGAAATGCCGTTCGCGGGCCATCCCACTCTCGGCACCGCGCACGTGTGCCGCTCGCTCGGGATGGGTGGCAATCAGCTCGGCCTCGAAATGCGCGCCGGCATCATTCCGGTCACCTCCGATGGCGATCACTGGACGCTGCGCGCCACGGCCGCCACGTCGCGCCTGGTCGAAGTGCAGCCGCCCGAACTCGCAAGGTTGTTAGGGCTGGAACCTTCCGACATCGGCTTCCAGCCGTTGTGGGTCAAGGCGGGGCGGGAGCAACTGATCATTCCGCTCACCAGCGAAGCGGCCGTGCGCCGCGTGAAACCGAAGCCCGAATTGTTCGAGAAGCTCAAGAGCAGCGATGGCGCGGGGCAGGCTTATGTATTCGCCTCGACGGGCGCCAAGAAAATACTGAGCCGGTTCTTTTTCCCGGATGGCAGCGCCATTCTCGAAGACCCCGCCACCGGTTCGGCTTGCGCGAACCTGGGCTCGTGGTTCATCGCGATGGGTCGCCGGCCGCCGCTCGATTTCGAAGTCTCCCAGGGTGAGCTGATCGGGCGTCCCTCGATTCTCAAGCTCGAAGTCAATGCCGACAACGAAGTGTTCGTCGGCGGCGACGTGATCGAGATAGGATCGGGTATCTTGAATTTCTAAGGAGCGCTTAATGAGCGCCGACAGCTACCACAAGCGCAAGCTGGGCAACCGGGTGCTGACACCCGAAACCCAGATGATGGGTTATGGCTATGACCCGAAACTCTCCGAAGGTTCGCTCAAGCCGCCTATCTTCCTGACATCCACCTTCGTTTTCCGCAATGCGCAGGATGGCAAGGACTTCTTCGACTACACATCGGGACGGCGGACACCTCCGCCGGGCCAGGCCGCCGGCCTTGTGTATTCGCGCTTCAACAATCCCAATCTCGAAGTGCTCGAAGACCGACTGGCGTTGTGGGAGGGCGGCGAAGCTGCCTGTGTGTTCTCGAGCGGCATGTCGGCCATCTCGACCACTTTGTGGGCGTATCTCAAGCCCAACGATACGTTGCTCATGAGCGAGCCGCTGTACGGCGGTACGGAAACCCTCATCGACAAGACCATGCCGGCCTTCGGCATCGGTGCGGTGCGCGTGGCGGATGCGATCAATCGCGAGGCCGTGATGGCCGGCGCGAAGGCCGCGCTCGAGAAGGCCAAGGCGAAAGGGGGCAAGGTCGGGTTGTTAGTGACGGAAACGCCGGCCAACCCCACCAACAGCCTGGTGGATCTGCGCCTGTGGCGCGAGGCATCGGAGTGGATCGCGGGGCAACAGGGCGGCGTGCGTCCGCCGGTCGCGGTCGACAACACCTTCCTGGGGCCGGTGTTCCAGAAGCCGCTCGAACACGGCGGCGATCTGATCATGTATTCGCTCACGAAGTACGTGGGTGGCCATTCGGACCTGGTCGCCGGCGGCGTCGTCGGCGCGAAAGCCATGGTGCAGCCGGTGCGCGCGTTGCGCAGTAGTTTGGGTACGCAGCTCGATCCGAACACCTCGTGGATGATCATGCGGTCGATGGAGACATTGGCGTTGCGTATGCGCGCCGCTTCGGACAACGCCGCGCGGGTCGCCGGGTATCTCGCGCAGCATCCGAAGGTCGCAAGCGTGAATTATCTCGGTCACCTGAAGAGTGGTGATCCGCGCCTGGAGGTCTTCCAGCGTCAATGTCAAAGCGCCGGTTCGACGTTCGCATTTTCAATTCGCGGCGGAGAGGCCGAGGCGTTCCGCATGCTGGACGCATTGCAGGTCATGAAACTCGCCGTGAGCCTGGGCGGAACTGAAACGCTGATCTCGCATCCGGCGTCGACGACGCATTCGGGCGTGGCGAAGGAAACGCGCGACCGCATGGGGGTCACCGACGCCTTGATACGCATTTCCGTGGGTATCGAGAACGCCGACGATCTGATCGCCGATCTGGAACAGGCGCTCACGAAGATCTGATCGCGGTTTACCAGGAGAGGCCATGCACACGGATACGTGCGTGATCCCGACCGAGGTCTATTCGGCGCGGAATTCGGGCAGTTGCCTGTGCGGCGCGGTGCGCTGGTCGTACGACGCGGCGTTCACCATGATGATGCATTGCCACTGCTCGGTGTGCCGCAAGCATCACGGTACCTTGTTCTCGACATTCGTGGCCGGGCCGCTAACTACCTTCCACTGGCGCGGTGGCACTGAGAAGATCGTCACCTGGCAGTCGTCGGCGCAATGCCGGCGCAGCTTCTGCTCGGTCTAAAGAGGGCTGAATTCGGAAGCAGGACCGGTGGAGATAACGCGACTTCTGGCGCGAGTGCCGACACCCTCGCAATCCCTACCCGGTACCGCTTCCGATCAGTTCGCGCGGCGCGGGGCGGCGTTGAGCTCGCGCTGCAATGCTTCCGGTTCAACGGGCTTCACCAGGTGCCGCGCGAAGCCGGCCATCCGCGATTGCAGGCGATCTTCCGGAAACCCGTAACCGGTCAGCGCAACCAGCCGCACATCGCGCCCGAGCGGATGATTGCGGATCCGGCGCGCCAGTTCATATCCGTCCATGCCACCGGGTAGACCGATATCGATGAACGCGACATCCAGCGGATGACCATCCGCCAGCAGCGCCAGCGCGCGCTCCGCATCGGCTGCCTCGCAGACATCGTGGCCGTGCGCGCGCAGCACCGCCCGATACATCTCGCGCGAATCGTGATTGTCGTCGACCAGCAGGACGCGCCGCGATTCGAAGCTGCGCGGGGTGCGCCCATTGGCGTTGGCCGCGCCATGGCTCTCGCCATCGTTGGCGGGCGCCGCCACCGCCGGCAACCGCACGGTGAAGGTTGCGCCTTTCGATTGCCCGTCGCTCTCGGCCGTGATCGATCCGTTGTGCAGCTCGGCCAGCCGTCGCACCAGGGTGAGACCGATGCCGAGACCTCCGCGCGACCGGTCGATGGTGTGATGCGCCTGCACGAACAGGTCGAAGATCGTGGGCAACATCTCCGCAGGGATACCGACTCCCTGGTCGATGACCTTCAACAATGCGTTTTCACCCTCACTGCCGACGATCACCGTGACGGCGCGATCGCCGGTCGAAAACTTGAGCGCGTTGGACACGAGATTGCCGACGATTTGTTCGAGCCGCACGGCATCGCCATAGACCCAGACGGGTTCGCAGACGAGGTCGATCCGACCCTCGTTCGGATTGCCCGACGCGATCGCATTCAGGGAGGACTTGACGGTGTCCGCGAGATTCACCGCGCGCCGCTTGAGCACGATTTTGCCGGTAACCGCGCGCCCCACGTCGAGCAGGTCATCGACCAGCCGCGCCATGTGCACGACCTGCCGCTTGATGATGCCGGTGGCACGTAACGCCATCGGATCGGGGTTGCCGATGATGCCGAGCGCGTGTACGGCGCCCTGGATGGCGCCGAGCGGGTTGCGCAGCTCGTGCGCCAGCATCGCGAGGAACTCGTCCTTCGAGCGGCTCTCGCGCTGAGCGCGCGCCAACGAGCTGATGTCGCTCAAGATCAACGTGCGGTGCTCGACTTCGTCGAGCACGATGCTCGAAAGCGTCACCTGCACCTCGGTGCCTTCGCGGCCATCGAGCATCAGATGCGTCTGATAGCGCCCGGAGCCGTGCGCGAGCATGGCGCGCAGGATCTCGCTTTCGGCGGTCGGCAGGAACTGGCCGATCGGCGCGCCGAACACCTGTTCGAGCGGTAGTTTGAGCAGCTCGGCGAAGCGCTGGTTGCAGTAGACGATTTCGCCGCTCACCGCGAGCGTCGCGGCGCCTTCCTGCATACGCTCGACCAGGGCGCGATAAGGCGCATCGGCGCTGCGTAACGTGAATACACGGCGTTCGCCGCCTTCGTCGGCCAGCAGCAGCGCATCGATCTCGCCGCTGTAGATAGCCTGCAGATTGCCCTCGGCCTCGAGCAGCCGGTCGCGCAGTTCTTCGATACTCAGGTCTTCGACATTCATGGTTCAGCTGGCCAGATGGATGCCGAGGCCGTGCATCAGGCGCTCCTTGCTGGACATGTCGCCGATGATCCGGCGCAATGGGATGGGCTGATACTTGACCAGCGTCGGGATGGCGAAGATCTGGTCTTCCTGGATTCGCGACGGTTGCTGGTACACGTCGACGATTTCCAGGTCGTATTGGCCGCTCAGGTGCTCCTCGCAGACCGCGCGGACGATGTGGATTGCGCGCGTCGAGCGGGGAGTCATCCCGGTGACGTACAGACGCAATATGAATTTGTCAGCTTGCTTCACGTAGTCCCTGGCGCGGACGCAGGTCGAGTCCGACCAGCACCCGCTCAGTATTGGAGAGATCGCCGATGATCTTCTTGATCGGCGCCGGCAGCCGGCGCACCAGCGTCGGTAATGCAAGGATCTGATCGCCCCGGCCGAGCGCCGGATTTTCGACCAGGTCCACCACTTCGATGCTGTAACGCCCGCGCAGATGCTCCTCGCAGATCTTTCGCAGGTTCGCGAACGCACGTGCGGCCTTGGGGGTCTGGCCCGCGACATACAGTCGCAGCTCGTATTCGGCGGTCATGACTTCCTCCGTTTGGCGCGGGCTTTCCTCGCCGGAAGCAGTTCGATGCCTCGATTGGTGAAGCGGAACGAGCGCACTTCGTCGGAGTGCGGCATGCCGCGCGACTTGAGCACGCAGATGAGCCGGTCGCGACGCCGTTCCTGCTCGGAGACGGCCACCAGGATCCAGGTATCCATCAACGAGGAGATCATCGACTCGGTGTGTTCGAGCGACTGCGTGGTCGAGGTGAGGCTGGTGAACATGGCGGTGACCCCGCGGGTCTTCAGGAAGTCGATCACCCGCGTCAGCATTGCGCGCACGTCAGTGGTCGTGCCGACGGCCATGAGGTTCGTGATCGGGTCCATCACGACCACGTCCGGATCGGCCAGTTCGACCGCCTGATGCATCTGCAGCAGGTGTGTTTCGAGGCCGAACCGGCTGGGGCGATCCGCGTGGAATTGCAGCAGGCCCTTCTCGACCCACTTCTGCACGTCGACTCCGGCCGAGCGCATGTTGCGGATCATCTGCTGCGGAGATTCCTCGAAGAGGAAGTAGAGGCACTTCTCCCCGCGCGCACAGGCGGCGTTGACGAAGTGCGCGCTCAGGGTCGTCTTGCCGGAGCCTGCGGTTCCGGACAGCAACACCGTGCTGGCGCGATAGAACCCCTTGCCCCCGAGCATCTCGTCGAGCGCGGGCAGGCCGCTCGATACCCGTTCGCTCGGCGCTTCATGTTGCAGCAACATCGAAGTCACCGGCAGCACGGTGATGCCGTCGCGGTCGATGAGGAAAGGATACTCGTTGGTGCCGTGGGTCGAGCCGCGGTACTTCACCACGCGAATGCGGCGCGTCGAAATCTGCTCGTGCACCCGGTGGTCGAGCGAAATGACCGCGTCGGTGATGTACTCCTCGAGACCCTGGCGGGTGAACATCTGCTCGCCGCGTTCGGCCGTGACGACCGCCGTGATCTTGTGGTCGCGCAGCCAGCGGAACAGGCGCCGCAGTTCGGCGCGCAGGATGCCGGTGTCCTGCAGGCCGCCAAACAAGGTCTCGATGGTGTCGAGCATCACGCGTTTGGCACCGATTTCCTTGATGGCATGTTCGAGGCGGACGAACAACCCTTCGAGATCGTATTCGCCGGTTTCCTCGATTTCGCTGCGATCGACGTGGATGTAGTCGACCAGCAACTTCTTCTGCTCGACCAGCTTGTCGAGGTCGTAGCCGAGCGAACGCACGTCATCCGCCAGCTCGTCCGCGTTTTCCTCGAATGTGATCAATACGCCGGGTTCATCGAACTGCTGGGCGCCGTTCACCAGAAAACTCACGCCTAACAAGGTCTTGCCGGAGCCGGGGCCGCCGGAAACCAGTGTCGGCCGCCCTTTGGGCAGGCCGCCAAAGGTGATGTCGTCGAGTCCGGGGATGCCGGTGGGAGCCTTTTGGATCTCTCGACGGTCAATTCTGTTCTTCGCCATATCAGAGCTGATTCGGTGTTCGGATCGGGATGCCGCCCGCGGCCAAACAACGTGCCGCGTATGAACGCAGGATATTTGTAGAGGGGAAAGTGGCGGAGTCTCACAACATTGTCAGGCGTTGTCGGAAGATTCCGACAACGCTGCTGCCGCCGGGGCGTGCCGCGCTGCTGTCAGCGCGTGGCTACGTGGCGGTGCCGAGAGTCCCCTTGATGGCGGGTCTCGAGTCGCGCGCGAGCGGCAGGCGAACGATGAATTCGCTGCCGTGACCCAGGCCGGCGCTGCGCGCGAAAACGCTGCCGGAATGCAGCTCGGCGATCCGTCGCACCAGAGTCAGCCCCACGCCGAGCCCGCCGTTGTTGGCGCCGGCGCCGGGCTGAGATTGCATGAACAACTCGAATACGCGGTCGAGTTCAGAGGCGGCGATACCCCTGCCATTGTCCCGCACACTGACTTCGACATCGGTCGCCGTCGTTCTGGACGTGAGCCAGATCTGGCCTTCGTCCGCCGTGTATTTGGCAGCGTTGTTCAGGATGTTGACGAACATCTGCGTGAGCCGCAGCAGATCCCCCGACACCTCGATCGGAAAGTCGGGGATCGCTATGTTCAACGTGTGCCGGCGGTCGTCGATGACGGGCCGGCTGGTTTCGATGGCGCGCGATAACGCGTCGCGCAGATCGAGCGGCGCGGATTCGATCGAGAACTCGCCGCGAGTCACGCGGTTCACATCGAGCAGTTCGTCGACGATGTGGGTCAGGTGGCTGGATTGCCGCTCGATGATGAGCCGCATCGATTCGTTCACCGGGTCCTTGAGGCCCACGCGCCCCATGAAAGTGACGGCGTTGCGAATGGGCGCCAGCGGATTGCGCAGTTCGTGCGCCAGCATGGCGATGAACTCGTGCATGCGCTGCGCGGTGTCGGCCAGTGTTTCGGCGTGGCGGCGTTCCGTCAGATCCTGCATGACGAGATAAAACGCGTTCGGTCTGCCCTCCGAATCGCGCAGCAGCGCGAGCACGTTGGTCGACCAGAAACGCGTGCCGTCCTTGCGCGCGCGCCAGGATTCATCCGCCACGCGGCCGGTCTCGAGCGCGGTGGTGAGTTGCTGCCAGGGGCGGTTCGAGGCGACGTCTTCTTCGATGAACAACACCGAGAAGTGGCGGCCCACGATTTCGTCGGGGGCGTAACCGGTGATGCGCTGAGCGCCCGAGTTCCAGGTGGCGATGAGGCCTTCGTTGGTGATGGTGACGATCGCGTAGTCGGAGACACCTTCGACCAGCAGGCGAAACCGTTCTTCGCTCACGCGCAGCTTTTCTTCGTGCCGGCGGCGATCGGTCAGATCGCGCGTGATCTTGGAAAAGCCGATCAACTGGCCTTTCGGGTCCCGGATCGCCGTCAACACGACGTTGGCCCAGAACTGTGTCCCATCCTTGCGGACTCGCCAGCCCTCGTCTTCGTAGCGGCCCTCGGTCATCGCGCCGCGCAGCTCGCGTTCCGGCAGGCCGTCCGCGAGCGCGGTGGGCGGGTAGAACTGCGAGAAATGTTTGCCGATGATCTCGTTGGCGCGATACCCCTTGATCGCCGCGGCTCCGGCGTTCCAGGTCGCCACGTGCCCGTGCGGGTCGAGCATGAAGATCGCATAGTCGCGTACACCCTCGACCAGGGCACGGAAACGAATCTCCGACGCGCGCAGGTCTTCTTCATGCCGGCGGCGTTCGCTCAAATCCCGCGTGACCTTTGAAAACCCGATCAGGTTGCCGGACGGATTGCGCAGCGCCGTGATCACCACGTTCGCCCAGATACGCGAGCCGTCGTTGCGTAACCGCCAACCTTCGTCTTCGTAACGGCCCTCCCGGGCGGCGACCACCAGTTCGATCTTGGGCAGGCTGCGCTGGATCGCTTCCGGTGGATAGAAGACCGAGAAATGTTTGCCGATGATTTCCTCGGCGCGATATCCCTTGATCGCTTCGGCGCCGGCATTCCAGGTGGCGACGTGCCCGTCAGGATCGAGCATGAAGATCGCGTAGTCGCGCACACCCTCGATGAGACTGCGGAAACGCGCTTCGGAGGTGCGCAGGGTCTCTTCGCTCCTGCGCCGTTCGGACAGGTCGCGAGTGACTTTTGCGTAGCCGAGCAGTGCGCCTTTTTCATCCCGCAGCGCGGTGATGACGACGTTCGCCCAGAAACGCGAACCATCCTTGCGCAGGCGCCAGCCTTCGTCTTCGTACCGCCCGACGCGCGCCGCTTCGACCAGTTCTCTTTCGGGCAGGCCTGAGGCGATGGTGTCCGGTGGATAGAACTTCGAAAAATGCTGGCCGATGATTTCTTCGGCCTTGTAACCCTTGATGGCCTCGGCGCCGGCGTTCCAGGTCTGGATCCGGCCTTCGGGATCGAGCATCAACAACGCGTAGTCACGTACGGACTCGATGAAAATCCGAAAGTGCTGGTCGTTGAAAGCGGGAGTCTGAGGCGCGGTCACCCGCGGAAGGTTAGTCCTGCCACTGCGTGAACTCCAGCGTCTGCAGGGTTGCCGGCGTCGTCGATGCGAGGATGACCCTGGCCTTCAGGGTGCCGCGCTCGCAGGTCATAGAAAGATTTATCGACATCGCGCGTATCGCTGCCAGGCGGGTGGGTGCGGCAGCCATCGTGGGTTGACCGAGTAGCAGTGCGACGCTTGACGCGAAAACACGCGAGATCGGATGGCGGTGATTCATGAGTGTCTCGTTGATGAAGTTGAGCCGCGTCCCGGTTTGCCAGGAAACGAGTAATGGCCCCATTCCGTTCAGCCGCGCGGGATGGGTGGGGCGGCCCGCTGGAACACCGGTTTGATGGCCAGGCCCGACTGAATGCGCGACACGCCGGGAATACGCGTGAGCACATCGAGCATGAACCGCTGATAGCTGGGCAGGTCGGGCACCACGATCCGCAACACGTAATCCGCTTCGCCGGTCATCAGGTAGCAGCTCATGACCTCGGGCACGTCGGCGATGCGGCGCTCGAACACCTTGAGGGTTTCCTCGACCTGGCGTTCGAGTGAAACCCACACATACATGGTGATGCCGAAGCCGAGCTTCTGTTCGTCGAACTGCGCGCCGTAGCCGGTGATCACGCCATCACTCTCCAGTCGTCGGATGCGCCGCAGGGTGGGGGTGAGCGAAAGTCCGATCTTTTCGGCGAGGTCGCGCCAGCTGATCCGGCCGTCCTCCGAAAGGATCTGCATGATCTTTGCGTCGACCTTGTCCAGTTTTTGCGCAGCCATGACCGATATCCCGGTTAAATGTAGGGCAAACATGCTAAAAGGCGGCCCGAAATAGTCAAGAATTGGCGTTAACGCGCTCCCCCGGGTGCGTTAAGGTGCGCATCACGTAACTGTATGACTGCCATCAGGAATTCCATGTCCCGCTCACGTCCCGTTTCCGTTTCCTTCGAGTTTTTTCCGCCGGGCGACGACGCCATGGAGAGGACGCTTTGGGAATCCATTCGTTACCTCGAACCGCTCAACCCAACCTTCGTGTCGGTGACTTATGGAGCGGATGGATCGACACGTGAGCGTACGCACCATGTCGTCTCGCGGGTGCAGAAGGAGACTTCGCTCAACTGCGTGCCCCACCTGACCTGCATCGGCGCCAGCCGCGGGGAAGTGCTCGACATCGCGCGCATGTATTGGGACCAGGGCATTCGCCACATCGTCGCGCTGCGCGGCGACGCGCCGGCCGGCACGGTGAAGTACGAGCCGCGCGCGGATGGGTTCGCGTATGCCGCGGATCTCGTGAAAGGTCTCAAGTCCGTCGGCGAATTCGAAGTGTCAGTGGCCGCATATCCGGAAAAACATCCCGAGGCCGAGAGCGCCGAATTCGACCTCGACAATCTCAAGCGCAAGATCGACGCCGGCGCCACGCGCGCGATCACGCAGTTCTTCTACGACACCGAATTGTTCCTGCGCTTCCGCGATGCATGTGCGGCCAAGGGAATCGTCGTGCCGATCGTGCCGGGTATCCTGCCGATCACGCGTTTTCCGCAGGTCACGCGTTTCGCCAGGCGTTGCGGTGCATCGATTCCCGATTGGCTGGAGCACCGTTTCGACGGGCTCGAAAACAATCCGGAGACCCGCAAGCTCATCTCCGCCGCGGTGGCGATCGAGCAGGTGCACATGTTGCAGCGGCACGGCGTCGATCAATTCCATTTCTATACGTTGAACCGCTCGGAACTGACCTACGCCATCTGCCATGCGCTCGGCGTACGTCCGCAGGTTGTCTCGGACAAGCCGAGGAAAGCCGCGAATGAGTAGTTCGAAACTCGAGGCGGCGCCGCGCGCCGCGGCGCTGCGCCAGCTGTTCGCCGAGCGCATCGTCATTCTCGACGGCGCCATGGGCACGATGATCCAGCAACACAAGCTGGATGAAGCCGCGTTTCGCGGCGAGCGTTTCAAGGACTGGCCGAGCGATCTCAAGGGATGCAACGACCTGCTGGTGCTCACCCGGCCCGAGCTGATCGCCGCAATCCATCGTGAGTTCCTCGACGCCGGCGCCGACATCGTCGCGACCAATACCTTCAACGCAACCTCGCTGTCACTCGCCGACTACGGCCTCGAAGCACTGGTGTACGAGCTGAATTTCGAAGCCGTGAAACTGGCGCGCGCCGTCGCCGGGACGGAGTCGAAGAGGCTGGGGCGTACCTGTTACGTCGCCGGGGCACTGGGCCCGACCAGCCGCACGGCCTCGATTTCCCCCGATGTGAACGATCCGGGTTTCCGCGCGGTCACGTTCGATCAGCTGGTTGCCACGTACAGCGATGCCACGCGCGGCCTCATAGCCGGTGGCGCGGACGCCATCCTCATCGAGACCATCTTCGATACGTTGAACGCCAAGGCGGCTATCTACGCCGTGCGTTCGACGCTCGATGCCGAAGGCGTCGACCTGCCCATCATCATCTCCGGCACGATCACCGATGCCTCGGGCCGTACCTTGTCCGGCCAGACGGTGGAAGCCTTCTGGGCCTCGGTGCGCCACGCGAAGCCGATCACCATCAGCCTGAACTGCGCGCTCGGCGTCAAACAGCTGCGCCCGTATGTCGAGGAGCTCTCGCGGCTCGCCGATACGAACGTGGGCGTGTATCCGAACGCGGGTTTGCCCAATGCTTTCGGCGAATACGACGAAGCGCCGGAGGACACCGCCAAGGTGCTGGGCGAATTGGCCCACGCCGGCCACCTCAATTTCGTCGGCGGCTGCTGCGGCACGACTCCCGCGCACATCCGCGCCATTGCCGATCGCGTGCGTTGCGAGCCGGTGCGCAAGAAGAAAGAACACGTGCCGCGCCTGGAATTGTCCGGGCTCGAAGCTTTCAATCTCACTGACGACATCCGCTTCGTGAACGTGGGCGAACGCACCAACGTCACGGGTTCGGCCAAATTCCGCAAGTTGATCGAAGCCAACGATTATCCGCAGGCGCTCTCTATTGCGCGGCAGCAGGTTGTCGACGGCGCGCAGATCATCGATGTCAACATGGACGAGGGCATGCTCGATTCGGAAGCCGCCATGGTGCGTTTCCTCAATCTCATCGCCGCGGAACCCGATATCGCGCGTGTTCCGGTGATGATCGATTCGTCGAAGTGGTCGGTGATCGAGGCCGGGCTCAAGTGCATCCAGGGCAAGGGCGTGGTGAATTCCATTTCCCTGAAGGAGGGCGAGGAGTCCTTCCTCGCGCATGCGCGCAAGGTTCAAGCCTACGGCGCCGCCGTGGTGGTCATGGCCTTCGATGAAAAAGGCCAGGCGGACACCGTCACACGCAAGGTCGAGATCTGCGAGCGCAGCTACAAGATCCTGGTGGAGAAGCTGGACTTTCCGCCCGAAGACATCATCTTCGACCCTAACATCTTCGCGATCGCCACCGGCATCGAAGAGCACAACAACTACGGGCTCGATTTCATCGAAGCCACGCGCGAAATCCGCAAGCGTTGCCCGCATTCGCACATCTCCGGCGGCGTGAGCAACGTGTCGTTTTCGTTCCGCGGCAATGAACCGGTGCGCCAGGCGATGCACTCGGTGTTCCTCTATCACGCCATCCAGGCGGGCATGGATTTCGGCATCGTGAACGCCGGCCAGCTCGCGGTGTACGACGACATTCCGAAGGACCTGCGCGAGCGCGTCGAGGACGTGATCCTGAATCGCCGGCCGGACGCCTCGGAGCGCCTGCTGGAGATTGCGGTGAACTACAAGGACGGCGGCGCGCGCGAGCGCAAGGAAGACCTGGCGTGGCGGCAGTTGCCGGTCAAGGAGCGCCTGAGTCACGCGCTGGTGTCGGGCAACGATCAATACATCATCGAAGACACCGAAGAAGCGCGGCTCGCGTCGGTGCATCCGCTGCACGTGATCGAGGGCCCGTTGATGGAAGGCATGAACGTGGTCGGCGACCTGTTCGGCTCGGGCAAAATGTTCCTGCCGCAGGTGGTGAAATCGGCGCGTGTCATGAAGAAAGCCGTGGCGCATCTGATTCCATTCATCGAAGCGCTCGCGGATGGTGTGCAGAAGACCAACGGCACCGTGGTGCTGGCGACCGTGAAAGGCGACGTCCACGACATCGGCAAGAACATCGTCGGCGTCGTGCTCCAGTGCAACAACTTCGCCATCGTCGATCTGGGCGTCATGGTTTCCTGCGACAAGATTCTGGATACCGCCGAGAAGCTGGGCGCGGACATGGTCGGCCTGTCGGGCCTGATCACGCCGTCGCTCGAGGAGATGAGCCACGTCGCGAGCGAGATGCAGCGCCGCGGGTTCAAGGTGCCGCTGCTGATCGGCGGTGCCACCACGTCGCCTGCGCATACCGCGGTCAAGATCGATCCGAACTACGAAGGCCCGGTGGTCTACGTGAAGGACGCGTCGCGCGCCGTCGGTGTGTGCCGCCAGCTCGTGACCCCGGAGATGAAGCCCGCGTACGTGGCCGAGGTGAAGGCCGACAACATCCGCCGCCGCGAGCAACACGCCGGCAAGAAGATCAAGGGTGCGCAGTTGTCCCTGGCGCAGGCGCGCGCGAACCGGTTCAAACACGACTGGGCTAACTACACCCCACCCGTGCCGCGTTTTCTCGGCGCCAAGGTGTTCGAAGACGTGCCGTTGAGCGCCTTGACTCCGTATATCGACTGGATGCCGTTTTTCAACGCCTGGGAGTTCACCGGCAAGTTTCCGGATGTGCTCGAGGATCCGGTGCGCGGCCCCGCCGCGACTGCGTTGTACAAGGACGCGCAGGAAATGCTCGCGACCATCGTGCGCGAGCACTGGCTGCAGGCACGCGCGGTGGTCGGGTTCTTCCCCTGCAACAGCGTCGACGAGGAGATCGAGGTTTACAGCGACGCGACAAGGACGCGGGTGCTGCATCGCCTGCATCACCTGCGTCAGCAGAAGGGCAAACCTTCCGGGCAACCGCACTATGCGTTGTCGGATTTCATCGCGCCGAAGGATTCAGGCAAAGTCGACTACATCGGCGGGTTTGCGGTCACGGCAGGCATCGGCATCGAAAAACATCTCGAGCGTTTCGCCAAGGGTCATGACGACTACAACGACATCCTGCTGAAGTCGCTGGCCGATCGTCTGGCCGAGGCTTCCGCCGAAGCGCTGCATCTGCGCGTGCGCCGCGAGTTGTGGGGTTACGCGCCCGAAGAGCGTCTGACCAACGAGCAGTTGATCCAGGAGGTTTACCGGGGCATTCGCCCGGCGCCGGGATACCCCGCCTGCCCGGATCACACCGAGAAGGGCACGTTGTGGCAGATGCTCGATGTCGAGCGGGCGGTGGGGATCAAGATCACCGAAAGTTTTGCGATGTATCCGACGGCCGCGGTGAGTGGCTGGTATTTCGCGAACCCGGAAGCGAAGTATTTCGCGGTCGGCCCGATCGATCTCGATCAGATGCAGCACTACGCCGCGCGCAAGGGCTGGTCGGCCGCCGAGGCACGCAAGTGGCTGATCTCGAACCTCGAGTCGCGAGTCACCGCCGACCCCCACGACGAAGCCGCGTAAAGGGGACATTCCGAGTTATTGAGAATAAAAAACAACACGCCTATCTACGTAAGCGCTTTTATTGGCCAGCCGTCTTGACGTGTTGTTTTTTGTTCTCAATAACTCGGAATGTCCCCTTTGTTACTTCTTGTTGATCAGCCACAGGCCGGCGACGCACAGCAGTATTCCGCCAACATTCGCGAGCGACAGCTTCTCCGCGAAAAACGCCACGCCTAACAGCAGCAGCAGCAGCGCCGCCGCGGACTGCGTGATGAGCTGACCCAGGCTCACGTCGAAGCCGCCGCGATACAGCATCAGGAAACCAAGATCGAGGAACACGATGACCACGCCGAGCACGAGTGTGGTCCAGTTCAAGTGCCCGGCGGCCTCACGCAGCGGCATGGGACCCGGCATCACGGCGTAGGTCACCGTGAATGCCAGCGCGGTCACTGCATAGGTCGCCGCCAACGAAAGATAGGGGCTCACGCCCGACGGGGTGAGCTTGAGCACCACGTGGTACCCGACGGTCGCGGCGATGGCGACGCCTAGCCAGATCATCTGCATGGTTCGACTCCGAAAAGCGTTGCGCTTGACCGAAGCCTACTGGATCACGTGTACTCGCCGCACATGAAAAACTTGACCCTGCTTCTGACGATCTTTCTGGCGGCCAATGTTTCCGCGGCGGAAACAGCCGGCGCGTGGCAGTCATTGCTCGACCCCAACCTTTCCAAGTTCGACGTGTACCTGAGTTACCGCGGCGATCAGATCACGAGCGTGCTCAAGGGCACGGCGCCCGCCGGCCTCAAACCCATCGGGTTGAATCCGCCCGATCAGAACGTGTTCAGCGTCGTCGAGATCGACAAACAACCGGTGTTGCGGATCAGCGGCGAGATTTACGGCTGCGCCACCACGAAGCAGGCGTTTTCCAACTATCACTTCCGCGCGCAGGTGAAGTGGGGCGAGAAGAAATGGGAGCCGCGCCTCACCCAGAACAAGGACTCTGGAATCCTTTATCACAGCCGCGGCGACTTCGGCGTCGACTACTGGAAGAGCTGGGCGCTGTCGCATGAATTCCAGGTCATCGAACACGGGCTCGGGGAATACTGGACGCAGGCAACGTCGGCCATGGACATCCGCGTGGGGCCCAAGGTGCCGAGCCCCGACGGATCGCCGGACGCGCCGAAGTGGGACCCGGCCGCGCCATGGCTGGCATTCGTCGCGCCTAACAACCACGCGCTGCCCGGTTCGGACGAAGACCGCCCCGGTCAATGGAATACGATCGAGCTCGTATGTTTCGAGGACGATTGCGTCCATATCGCCAACGGCAAAGTCGTCATGGCGCTGGCCAACGCGCGTTTCAAGGACGGCGACGAGTTCGTCGCGATGACCGGCGGCAAGCTGCAGATCCAGAGCGAAGCGGCCGAGGTTTTCTACAAGGGCATCGAGATCCGCTCGATCCCGGCGATGCCGGCCGAGTACGCCAGCTATTTCAAGTAGCGATCTGGCCGACAGCCGGCAACCTACCTCGGGTCAGGTAGTTTGAGAACGATGCCGCCCTTGATCACCACTGCCACGTCCTGCAGCGCCTTGATGTCGGTGAGTGGATCGCCGTAAACGGCGATCAGGTCGCCGAACTTGCCCGGCTCGAGTGCGCCCACGTCATTGGTCCAGCCCATGTATTTCGCCGCGACCGTGGTCGCCGACGCAATGGCCTGCGCCGGCGTCATGCCGCGCTCCACCATGATCGGAAACTGCCGCGCGTTGAGCCCGTGCGGGAACACGCCGGAGTCCGTCGCGAACACGATCGGCACGCCGGCCTTGACCGCCTTGGTGAACGCCACGCGCTGGATTTCCGTGGTCTCGGTGTTCTTGCGCAGGAATTCCTCCGGCCATTTGAGGCGCCGGCCTTCGGTGTCGATGTAGTCGCCGTTGTAGACGTCCATCGCCAATGCCACGTTGCCGTGTTTGAGGGCGAGTGCGATCCCCGCATCATCCAGGTACGAAGCGTGTTCGACCGTGTCAACGCCCGCATTGATCGCCATCGCGATGGATTCCGCGCCGTGCGCATGCGCCGCGACTTTCTTGTCGACCGAATGCGCGACCTGCACGACGGCCGCGATCTCCGCCTGCGTCATCTCCGGTGCGCCCGGCACACCGCCGAAGGCGAGCACCGCGCCGGAGGCGATGACCTTGAGCAGGTCCGAGCCGTTGTCGATGAGCCCGCGGGCGTGATTGCGGAAATCGTCCGCGCCGTGCGCCACGCCCGCGTGAAAGCGCGCGTTGTCGGCTGGCTCCTTGAAATCCGGAATCCACAGGTCGCCACCGCCGTGAGGGATGGTGAGGTACGGACCACTCGCCTGCATCCGCGGGCCGACGGCGTCACCCTGGTTGATGGTGTCGCGCAGCGCGGTATCCGCGCCGAGCACATAGGTGCCCACGTTACGCACGCTGGTGAAGCCGGCCAATAAAGTGGCCGCGGCGTTCTCTTTCGAGATCTGCAGCGTTTCGTCGGCCGTGCGCCGGAAATACACCGTCAGATCGGCGGTGTCTTCCGGCCGGTCCGTCAGGTGCGTGTGCATGTCGATGAGGCCGGGCAGGCAGCTGTAGTCGGCCAGGTCCAGCACGGGTAGATAGGTGTTGGCCGCCGCATTGCGGCTGGCGCCGCCGGTCACGCTCTTGACGCGGCCGTCGCGGATGACGATCAGCGCGCGTTCCAGCGGCGCCGCGCCGCTGCCGTCGACGAGTTTGCCGCACAGGATTGCGATGGACCCGCTGTCGGGGGTGAACGGCGCCTGGCGGACGACGATATGGTTGGTCATCGTCGGCGCGAGTGGCGCGCCCGTGAGGGTGGTGCCGCAGCCGCAGAGCGCGGCGACCGCGAACGCCACGAGAGTTGAATGTGCCTTCATGCGAGCGGGATGAATTCCTGGTTGTCGTAGTCGGGAAGTTTCATGCGGCCAGCGCGCCAATCCGCCTTGGCCTGTTCGATGCGCGCCCTTGACGATGACACGAAGTTCCATTCGATGAATCGCTCGCCGACCGGTTCGCCGCCGAGCGCCATGACGGTAGCCGGCAGTGTGGCCACCATGCTGCTGTCTTCTCCGCTCTCGAACACCAGCATCTGGCCCGCGCCGTAACGTTGTCCGCGCGCTTCGATTTCACCCGCGGCGATGTACAACGCACGCTCGGAGAAACCCGGTGGCAACGCCGCGCCTGCGCCGGGCGCGATCTCCCAATGGGCATAAAAAAGGGGCGAATGGGTTTTGACACCCGCGGTGAGCCCGAATGCGCTGCCGGCGAGCATCCGCGTGCGCACACCCGAGTCTTCATGCACGGGCAGCGCGTCCGAGCCGAAGTGGCCGAAGGAGGGCTCGGTTTCCTCGTGTTCGTCCGGCAATGCCACCCACGCCTGAATCCCGTGCATTGGGCCGCCTTCAGCCCGCGCCTTTTCGAAGCGCTCGGAGTGGGTGATGCCGCGGCCGGCAATCATCCAGTTCACCTCGTTGGGCTGGATGGCCTGGCTCACGCCGACGCTGTCGCGATGCATGATCTCGCCGGCGAATAGATAGGTGACCGTGGCGAGGCCGATGTGCGGATGCGGGCGCACGTCGACGGATTTCGGGATGCCCGGAGCGAAGCTCGTCGGGCCGATGTGGTCGAAGAAGATGAACGGGCCGACCATGTGCCGGCGCGTGAACGGCAATACGCGCCCGACTTCGAAGCCGCCGAGGTCGCGGCGGCGCTGATCAATGACATCCATGCTGAATCGTTTACCAGACCGGCGCCGGCAGTAAAAGGGGACCCGCCCATTATTCTGGAAGTGGTACCGGGTAGGGATGGGGCGGACGTTGGCGCAAGCGCGAACAATTGTGCAATCCCTACCCGGTACCACTTCCAGAGTTATAGGCAGGTCCCCTTTTACGGATCAGCGACCTGCGTGAACATGGCCGCCGCGGCCGCTGCAAGGAGCCTGGATTTCATGGTGTTCTCCGCGATTCCTTCGCTGCTGCAAGGTTGAATGCGGGAACGGCGGCGGTTATTCCGCGCGAATTGACGAAAGCGCGCAGGCTGTGTACTTAGCCAGTGTTGCGAGGCACAGTGGCCGGCACACCCAAGCCAGGCGCGACTAACAAATGTCAGGACCCGTCATGCATTCGAGCGCCAGATCCATCAAGCACGGCTCGTTCGTCATCGAACGCCGGCTCGACTACAACCCCGAGGTCGTCTATCGCGCCTGGGTGCAAAAGGACGCCAAGGCACGCTGGTTCAGCGGCCCGGCCGGCAAATGGCAGGAAGGCTCGCGCGAGATGGATGTGCGCGTCGGGGGCCGCGAAGTGTTGTCCGGAAAATCCATCGACGGCAGTGAATCGCGCTTCGAAGCGCAGTATCTCGATGTCGTTGCGGAGAAGCGGTTGGTGTATGTCTACGACATGTACTTTCAGGGCAAGAAAATTTCGGTGACGCTCGCGAGCATCGAATTCGTCGCCGCCGGCAAGGGCACCAAGCTGCTGGTCACCGAGCAACATGCCTTTCTGGATGGCCACGAAGATGGCGGCAGTCGCGAACGCGGCACGCTGCAGCTGATGCAGAATCTCGACATCGCGCTCGCGGGCGGCGATGTGCGACTGCCCAAACCCTGATCTATTGCGGATACAGCGTCGCGAGATACGCGGCGATGTCGATCATGTCGGTGAGCTCGAGTTTCTCCACCACCGGCGTCATCTGTTTGGAAGCTTCATTGCCACGGCTGCCGATCTTGAACGCCAGCAACTGCCGCAACACGTAGGTGGGCGAGCGCCCGGAGATCGGCGGAATCTTGTCGGTGCCCTTCAAGTTCGCGAGGTGGCAGGTCGCGCAGATCTGCGTCTTGCCACCATCGCCGCTCGACACCAGCCGCTTGCCGCGTGCGATGCTGCCGGGCGACACGTATGCCGTGTACTGCATCTTGTCGTCGCGGCGCTCGTGCCGCTCGATGTCGGGCGCGACTTCGAGCATGCGGTCGCCGAGATCTTCGGTGCCGCCGACTTCCTCGTAGACCCAGTGCGCAGGTTCGGCGCGCGGGATACGAATGCCTTCGATGACCCAGACGCGCCGGCCTAACTTCTGCTGCGAGAAATACTTCGCGCTCTCGTCGATCTCGGCGTCGGTCATGGCTTTCGCGACCACGTGCATGCCGCGGCTGGGTTTGTAGGCCTCAGGCCCGACTGGCTGGCGCGCGCCACTGCGGAAATCCTGCAGCTGCTCTTTTATATAGGCCTCGGGCAGGCCCGCGAGCGCGGAATTCTCGGGCCGGCCCTGGCCGGTGGGGGTGTGGCAGAAGCCGCAGGCGATGATGAGCGGCTTGCGTCCGTGCGCCACGATTTCCGGCAGGGGAATGTGATCGTTCGGATGCCAGTCGGGCGGGTTGTACAAGTCGCCGATCCGAGCGGCCGTGTATTTCTCGGTGCTGTCGGGGATGCCGAGCAGTTCGACGTCATCGGGTTTCGGTGGCGGCGGTGCGTTGGGCCGCGGCTTGATGAGAGAGGCGGGGTCGATCGGGAACAGCCATTCGGGCAGCAGCGCGGGCGGGGTTTCGGCGGGTTCGGCGGCGGCCGACGGTTTGGGCGCGGCGGGCTGAGTCGCCGCGGGTTTTGCCGGGGCTTGCGCGAACACGGCGGTGCTCGAGCCGAGCAAGGTAAAGCAGCCGATCCACAACGCCAGGCGATTCACTCTCACAGACGTCCCCTTCCATGTCCGGCCGGCAGCATACCCAATTCGCCCCGATTCGTAGAATACTGTGCGCATGTCGCGAATCCGCCGCCGCGCCTTGCCAGTCCACACCGTAACGCTTGCGCGGTTCCTCCTCGGCAAGCGGCTGGTACATGTCACGGACGCTGGCCGGATCGCCGGGCGCATCGTCGAGACCGAGGCGTATCCACCCGGCGACCCCACCGGCTATGCGCGCCCCGGGCTAACTACCAGCAATGCGCCGCTGTTCCGCGCGCGCGGGTTTGGTTACGTGCGTATGGTGTACGGCACCTGCCTCACGCTCAATCTCGCCGCCGAGGAAGAGGGCGTGGGGGCGGCGGTCCTGATTCGTGCGCTCGAGCCGAGCGAAGGAATCGATCTCATGCGGCGCAACCGCCCGGCGTCGCGGCTCATGGACCTGGCGCGCGGACCGGGGCGTGTGTGCGCCGCGCTCGGCATCGGGCGGACGCTCTCCGGAGAGGACCTGTGCACCAGCGAGCGGCTGTTCCTCGAACGGCCGCGCGGCGCGGAAATGGACATCCGGGTGAGCACCCGCATCGGTTTGTCGCGCGATCAACACCGGCGTCTGCGTTTTGTGGAGCGCGGCAACCCTTTTGTGAGTGTTCCGCCATAATGGCGCGCATGCGTATTTCAGCCTGCCTGCTCGCACTGGTCATCACACCCGTGTTCGCCGCGACTCCTCCGAAACTGACGGAGGACGCGTTTCGCAAGACCATGAAAATCGCACCGGAAGTGCGCATGGCGTACCGCGATCTCGAATGCAAATCGGTGAGCTTCGATGGCTTCGCCGAGTCGATGCATGCGCCCGGCGCGCATGCGGATGTCGATCGCTCGCCCGATGGCGCGTCGTTGACCATGACGGTGCGTCTGCGCGGTAACGTGTCGTGCCCGACTCCTTATCCTTCGATCACGGAGATGCCGCCGTTCTCATTGAAAGACCTGGCGGGCAAACGCGTCACGTCCGATAGCCTGCGCGGCAAGCCGACGCTGATCAGCTTTTTCTTCTCGACCTGCAAGCCCTGCATTCTCGAAGTCGAGCCGCTCAATCGATTCGCCGCGTCGCGGCCACAGATGAATTTTCTGGCGGTGACGTTCGATGAGGCGGAAGAGACGCGGCAGTTCGTGAAGCGTTTCGGATTGAAGTGGCGGGTGATTCCGGATGCGCGCGATTTCGTCGACCGGGTGCGCGTCAAAAATTACCCGACGCTTGTGTTGTTCGATGCCAATGGCCGGCTGCTCGGGATGAAGAAGGGCGGCGCGAGTGATGCACTGGAAGCGGCGAACGTGGAGCCGCAAGTGAAGCGCTGGGTGGACAGCCTGCTGCGCAAGTAGAAAAGGGGACATTCCGACTTTCTGGGAATAAAAAACAACACGCCTGCCTGATCAGCTCAATTCTTCGTGTGCCGGTGGGGGCGTGTTGTTTTTTATTCCCAGAAAGTCGGAATGTCCCCTTTCCCGGTCAACCGCTGTGAGGCTCGCGCGTTGCCTCGTGTAAGGGCATGACTTCCAATCAAAACAGCTTCGCCGCAGCCGTCGCCGCCAATCGCTTTGGGCTGGGCGCGCGGGCGGGTGACCTTGCGGTGATCGAAAGGGATCCCGCCGGGTGGCTCAAGGCGCAGCTCAAGGGCCCGCCGCCCGTGCTCAAGGGCGAGGGCCTGAAGCCGTCCGCCGAAACTCTGGCGCGCGCGCTCGAACTTCGCAAGGAAGCGGCCGCCGGGCGGCGCGAGCGGAAAAAAGCGGCCGATGATGACGACAAGGCGAAGGTCGCCGCGGCGCTCAAGCTGCCGGCCATCTATCGGCCGGTGTACATCGACGAGGCCTACGCGCGGCTCGCGCACAGTATTGGCACCGACCGTCCGTTCCTCGAGCGCCTGACGCAGTTCTGGACCAACCATTTCGCGGTGTCGATCGACAAGGTCGCGGTTCTCGGGCTCGCGGGCGCGATGGAACGCGAGGCGATCCGCCCACACGTGACGGGCAGCTTCACCGCGCTGTTGTTAGCCGTCGAAAAGCATCCGGCGATGCTGCTATACCTCGACAATCACGCCTCGATCGGGCCAAGCTCTGCGGCCGCACGGTTCGTGGATCGGCGCGGCACCGGGCGCAAGGTCGGCATCAACGAAAACCTGGCGCGTGAGATTCTCGAGCTGCATACGCTGGGCGTGGATGGCGGCTATACGCAGACCGACGTCACCACGTTCGCGCAGGCGATCTCCGGCTGGTCGGTGGGTGGGCAGGACAATGGACGCCGGCTCGCGAAGCTCGGCGGCGGCAATGGCAGGCCGGGCGAATTCTACTTCCGCGAGGCATTTCACGAACCTGGCGCGAAGCGGTTGTTAGGCCGCAGCTATTCCGACGACGGCGTTCGCCAGGGCGAGGCCATCCTGACCGACGTCGCCCTGCGCCCGCAGACCGCGCGTCACCTCGCCACCAAGCTCGCACGCCATTTCATCGCCGACGATCCGCCGGCGGCCGCGGTGGAGCGCATCACGAAAGTGTGGCTCGATTCGAAGGCGCATCTGCCGGCGGTTTACGAGGCACTGATCGATTCGCCCGAGGCCTGGCAGCAGGCTTCCCCGAAGTTCAAGACGCCGGCGGACTACATCTATTCCTCGTACCGTGCGCTTGGTATTCCGCTGCGGGAAAAGCGCCGCTCGTTGCAGGCGTTCGAGGCATTGGGTCAACGCAATCTCAGCCCGGGTTCGCCCGCCGGGTGGCCGGATACCAGCGCGGACTGGGATGGCTCATCGGCATTACTCAAACGCATCGCCTGGGCGGACGTGGTCGCGCAGCGCATGGGCGACGCGCGCAACGCGCGCGAACTCGCGCCGCAGTTGTTAGGGGCCACCTTGAGTGAGGACACCGCCAGGGCAATCGCGCGCGCCGAAAGCGGCGCGCAGGCGCTGACTCTGCTGATGGCTTCGCCTGAATTCATGCGTCGATAGGGAGGCATCGAAATGAAAGTCAAACTATCGCGCCGCGGATTCCTCGAGACATCGTTGTTCGCCGGCGCGAGCTCGCTGGTCGCCTCGCGCCTGGCCTTTGCCAACGCGCCCACCGACTCGCGTTTCGTGTTCGTGTTGTTGCGTGGCGCGCTCGACGGGCTCTCAGCCGTTCCCCCGGTGGGTGACCCGGACTACGCGGGATTGCGCGGCCAGATCGCTCTGGCGAACAGCGGTGACGGTGCGGCGCTGCCGCTCGAAGGTCCGTTCGGATTGCACCCGGCGCTGCAATTCCTGCATCGCAGTTACGGGGCGAAAGAGTTGACCGTGCTGCACGCGATCGCTTCCCCGTATCGCGAGCGTTCGCATTTCGACGCGCAGAACGTGCTGGAGAGTGGCGATCTGCGGCCGCACGGTTCCACCAGCGGCTGGATCAATCGCGCGTTGACCGCGCTACCGGCCGGTAAGCCACGCGAATCCGGCGTCGCGCTCGGTGCCAACGTGCCGCTGGCGATGCGCGGTCCCGCAGAAGTCGCGTCCTGGTCGCCCACCAAAATCGCGGCGCTGGACGAGGCGACATTGGCGCGGGTCGCCGATCTGTACGCGCGCGATCCGTTGCTGTCGCAGCGGCTGGCGGAGGCGCTCGAGAGCGATGCGATCGCGACCGAAGCTCAAGCGGCGGCGAACGCGGATCCTGAAGCGGCGATGATGACCAAGGAAAACGTGGTCGAGCAGGATGCGAAGGCGAAGCGCAACTACAATGCGCGTTACGCCGAGACCGCACGTGCGGCTGCTGGATTCCTCAAACGTGATGACGGCCCGCGTGTGGCGATGTTCGACACGACCGGCTGGGATACCCACGCGAACGAAGGCGGCGCGCAGGGACAGTTGGCGCTGCGGCTGCGCGGGCTCGATGCCGCGTTGGCGGCGCTCAAGGAATCGCTCGGCCCGGTGTGGCGCAAGACCGCGGTTCTGGTGGCGACGGAGTTCGGCCGGACGGTGGCGATCAATGGCACGCGCGGCACCGATCACGGCACCGGCGCGGCGGCGTTCTTGTTAGGCGGGGCGGTCGCGGGCGGCCGTGTGCTGACCGATTGGCCGGGGCTGTCGCGCGCGAACCTGTTCGAGAATCGCGACCTCAAGCCCACGCGCGATCTGCGCACGGTGATGAAGGGCGTGTTGCGCGATCATCTCGGTGTGTCGAGCGCGGCACTCGATAGCAAGGTATTTCCAGATAGCGCCAACGTCCGCGCGCTCGACGGACTGCTGCGCGCGTAAAGGCCTAAAAGGGGACTGTCCCCTTTTACTTTTACGCCGTTACGCGGGGACTGCGAGGGCGCGCACTGGCGCCTCGCGGATCGGCAGATTGACGAACGCCGCCGCCAGCGCGAGCGCGATATCCGCGTACCACATCCACGAATAATCCCCGAACCGGACCAGCGCGATACCGCCCAGCCACGCGCCGAAGAATCCACCGATCTGGTGCGTGAAGGTCGTCAGGCCAAACAAGGTCGCCAGATACCGCACGCCGAATAACTTGCCGATCAGTCCGGCGGTCGGCGGCACGGTCGCGAGCCAGGTGAAGCCCAGCACCGCGGCGAAAACATAAAACGTGAGCGTGGTCTTCGGCGCCGCCAGGTAGATCGCGACCGCCAAGGCGCGCGAGAAATACATCGCAAACAACAACCACTTCATGCGCATGACGCCGCCGGCCCAGCCCGCCATCAGGCTGCCGGCCACATTCGCAAGCCCGATGATGGCGAGAGAGCTTGCCGCCACCGACGCCGGCAGGGCGCACAGCTTCACCTCGCCCGGCAGATGCGTGACCAGGAACGCGATATGAAAGCCGCAGGTGAAAAACCCGGCGTGCAAACACCAGTAGCTGCGATCGCGCGCCGCGATGGCGACCTGTTCGCGCAGCGTGATTGTCTGCGGTGACGGCGCGCTCGTAACGCGGGAGACCGCCGCAACCTCGGCATCACGCTGGCGTAACAGTGGCCGTGCCAGTGGAATCGTGGCGAGCGCCGCGACCGCCATCGTCCACATTGCCACCATCCAGCCGAACGTAACGATCATCAGCTGGTTGAACGGCGCGAACACGAATTGCCCGAGACTCCCGCCGGCATTGACGAAGCCCGACGCGAACGAACGCTTCGACGCCGGGACCCGTTGCGCCACGACGCCTATCAACACGGAAAAGCTGCCGGCGCCCGCGCCCGCCGCCGTCAACACGCCGATGGTCGCGAGCAGCATGTATTCATTGCTGGCGAAGGGCGTGAGCGCGGTGCCGCCGGCCAGCAACAAGGCGCCGATCAACAATACGCGTCCGGCGCCATATCGATCCGCCATGGCACCGAAGGCGGGCTGCGCAACGCCCCACATCAACTGGCCGATGGCCAGCGCGAAGCTCATGGCGGCGTAGCCGACATGGGTCGTCTCGATGATAGGCGCGATGTACAGCCCGAGCGATTGGCGCATTCCCATGGTGATCATGAGGATCGCGGCCGCCGACGCCATGATAAGCACGGTACCGCGGCTTAGCCCCACCGAAGGATTGTCAGCGGCCGCCTGCGTCACTTCGATCCGCCGGGCTTCGGGCCCACCTTGCCAGGCGTCGTCCAATGCAACACGAAGTAGCTAGCCTGCGGGTCCCCGGCATTCACGGTGGCGGAATCGAACACCTGGCGGCGTTCGCCGCTCGCGGTCATTTCCACCGGCAGCGACCCCCAGGCGTACACGCCCGAGGCCAGCACTTGAGGTTGTCTGACCTGGCCCGCCCACACGGTCGCAGCGATTCCTGTTCCCAAACCGATCGCGAAAATCGGGTACTCACGGCGAATCATGCGTCTTCACTCCCTGACAGGGTTTCCTCGAACACCTGGACCAGATGATCTGCGACCGCGCGCACGCGCGCCAGCCGCGCCACGTCCGGGCGCATCAACATCCACAGTTCGCGCGGCGGCGGTTTCTCTGCGAACTGCACCGCGGTGAGCCCGGGAGAAGTGCGCGCCAGCAGCGCCGGCAGCAGCGCGATCCCGGCGCCGGCGCGGGCGACCGCGGCCTGTGCCGTCTGGCTGTTTGAATTCAGGATCACACGTTTGCCGGCCATGAATCTCTTCGCCCACGCGGCCTCGGGGACGTATTCGCTCGCATCGTCAAACGCGATGAACGCGGGCTGCGCGCCGGTCGCGAGGTTCGCCGCGTATTCCGGCGACGCGTAATAACCGTATTCGAGAGTCGCGATACGCCGCGCGACCAGTTCGCCCGCAGCGGGGCGCGCCAGGCGCAGGGCGATCTCCGCCTCGCGACGCGCCAGGCTCAGGTTGCGCGAGGTCGCGACCAGATCGAGTTGCAACTGCGGGTGCTGTGCCTGCAGCGACGCCAGGCGTTCGGCCAGGAATCCATCCGCGAACGCCCTTGCGATCGTGACACGCACCAGCCCGGCGATCGTACTTGCCGACTCACGCCGCTCCATCAACGCACACGCCGCCATTTCCATCTGCGCGGCTTCGGCCAACGCGGTGGCGCCAGTCGCGTTCAACGAAAACCCGCTGGCGCTACGCGAGAACAACGGCCGTCCGAGCGTCGACTCGAGATTCGCGAGGCGCCGCGCGACGGTCGCATGCGTCACCTTGAGGCCGCGCGCCGTTCCGGCCAGCGTGCCATTGCGCGCAAGCGCGGCGAAGAAGCGCACGTCTTCCCAATCGAGGCTGGCCGATCGTTTTTTGTCAGTCATCGTGAAAATTTGTCGGGTTCCAGGGTCTGGCGATGGGAGTTAGTGTGGTCCTGCGCCTTCGTGCGAACCAACAACTCTTCTAACCAATCATTAAGAGGAACTGACATGCCGCCGAGCCAGATGCCCCGGACTCTCGCCCAGATAGGCGGACTCTCCCTGCTGCCCAGCCTGCCTGCGAACTCCGTCCTGCTGATGATCGACCCGCAGCGCGAATACACCACCGGGTTGCTGCCGTTGCAGGGCATCGATGCGGCGGTGGAAGAGGGGGCACGCCTGCTGGCGTTCGCACGCGGCGCCGGCATGCCGGTGATCCACGCGATTCACCATGGCCGGCCGGGCGCCGCGGCTTTCGATCCAGCTGGCGACGGCGCACGATTCATTGCGGCACTGGAACCGGCTAACGCGGAGACCGTGGTCGTGAAGTCGCGGCCGAACGCCTTTTCCGGCACCGGCCTGGCGGAGCGCATTCGTGCGACGGGGCGCATCGAAATCGTGATCGCAGGCTTCGCGACGCACATGTGCGTGAGCGCGACCGCACGCGCTGCGCTGGACCTGGGCTTTCGTTCGACAGTGGTCGCCGCCGCCACCGCCACCCGAGATCTGCCTCAGCCTTTTGGCGCCGGGGTCATCGCGGCCGAAATCATCCAGGCCGGCACTCTTGCGGCGTTGTCCGACCGATTTTCCGTTGTGATTGAGGACACTTACACCCTGGGCGCGGCGGGCAGACATGCCGCCTGACGAAATCGTATCGCATGCCCCTGCAATATTTGCCTTGACAACTATTGCATGGGAAGGGAAAGCTTGCGCCCCCGAAGATTGAAGAGCGAGCCTCCATGACCGCAGCCGTTCGCCGAGTCCGCGACAACACCGCTCCGGTGCCGCCGGTCGAGGACAACGCGCACCGCATGATCTGCCGGCAGCTGAAGCAGGTGACCAATACGCTGGTGCGCCGCATCGACGAACACATGCAGCCGTTGGAATTGACCGGCATGCAGTGGGAGCCGGTATTGATGTTGTGGCTCAAGCGCGCCGACACGGTCGCGGGCCTGGCGCGAGTCAGCCAGATGGGGTTCCCCTCGATGACGCGCATGCTCGACCGGCTCGAGGAAAAGGAGCTGCTGCGCCGCGAACGCAGCGAACTCGACCGCCGCGTCGTCAATCTGCACCTCACTGCGAAGGGCCGGAAGATCGCCTCGAAGATCTGGCCGATCGTGGTGGAAGGGATGCACGTACATCTCGATGGATTCAAGAAAGAAGAACTCGTCCAGTTCAACGACTTCCTCAGTCGGATGCTGGCGAACGGAGCGCGCGATGCGGAAAAACAGTAAAACCCCGGGCCTCGGATTGTTAGCGGTCACGGCGCTGCTCGCCGCCTGCGCCAAGGACGCGGCGGGGCCGCCGCCGCCGCCGGAGGTCACCGTCATCACGCTGCAGCCGCGCGCGATTTCGATCACCGATCAATTGCCGGGGCGCACCACCGCGTTCCGCGTCGCCGAAGTGCGTCCGCAGGTCACGGGCATCGTGAAGAAGCGATTGTTTTCCGAAGGTGGGGAAGTGCAGGCGGGCCAGCAGCTCTACCAGATCGACGCGGGCAGTTATCGCGCCGCGCTCAATTCCGCCCAGGCCGCCTTGCAGCGCGCCGAAGCGCAGGCCGTGAGTGCACGGCTGCTGCAGGAACGATATGCGCCGCTGATCGCTGCCAACGCGGTCTCCAAACAGGAGAACGACGAGGCCATCTCCGCGCGGGCGCGCGCCGAAGCCGACGTCGCCGCGGCGCGTGCACAGGTCGACAACGCGCGCATCAACGTGGTGTACACGCAGGTGTTGTCGCCGATCACGGGACGCATCGGGCGCGCCCTGGTCACCGAAGGCGCGCTGGTCACCTCCGAACAGCAGAGCCCGCTCGCCACTGTGCAGCAGCTCGACCCTATCTACGTGGACATCACGCAGTCGAGCACTGAGATGCTGCGCCTGCAGCGGCAGCTCGCGAGCGGCGAGCTGGTGAAGACCGACGACAACCAGGCCGAAGTCGGACTCACGCTCGAAGACGGCACGATGTACGCGGAACGCGGGCGGCTGAAGGTCTCCGAAGTGTCGGTGGATCCTTCCACGGGTTCCGTGGTCTTGCGCGCGGTGTTCCCGAATCCGAAGCGCGAGCTGCTGCCGGGCATGTTCGTGCGCGCCCAGCTCACGCGTGGCACGCGTTCCGCGGCCTTGCTGGTGCCGCAGCGCGGCGTCTCGCACAACCAGAAAGGCGAGGCAACGGTGCTGGTGGTCGAGAAGGACGACAAGGTGGCCGAGAAAGTGGTCACCGCCGATCGCGCCATCAATGGCGAGTGGCTGATCACCGCAGGCCTGAGCGCGGGCGAACGCGTCATCGTCGACGGCCTGCAGAAGGCCAAGCCCGGTTCGCAGGTGAAGCCGGTGGCGGCGCCCGAAGCGGTGAATGCCGACATGCAGGCCGGCGCGACCGCCGAAGTCGTGAAGCGGTAACCGCGACGCGTCAGTCAGAGGAATCAGTCCATGCTCTCGCGTTTTTTCATCGACCGTCCGATCTTCGCGTGGGTCATCGCGATCATCATCATGATCACGGGCGGCCTCGCCGTGTTGTCGCTGCCGGTGCGCCAGTACCCGGCCATCGCGCCGCCGCAGATCGGCATCCAGCTCAACTACGCTGGCGCCTCGGCGCAGACCGTGCAGGACACGGTGGTGCAGGTCATCGAACAGCAGATGAACGGCATCGACAATCTCGACTACATAAACGCCGAGAGTAATGCCGATGGTTCGGCGGTGATGACCCTGACCTTCGCGCAGGGCACCGTGCCCGATGTCGCGCAGGTGCAGGTGCAGAACAAACTGCAGCTGGCGTTGCCGCTGTTGCCCCAGGAAGTTCAGCAGGCCGGCATTCGCGTGAACAAACCGGCGCGCAACTTCCTCATCGTGCTCGGCTTCATCTCGAACGACGGCAGCATGTCGAACGAGGACCTCACCGACTACGTCGCGAGCAACCTGCAGGATCCGCTCAACCGCACCAAGGGTGTCGGCGACGTCACGATCTTCGGCTCGCAGTATGCGATGCGCATCTGGGTCGATCCGGCCAAGCTCAACAACTTCGGTCTCACTACCGGCGACGTCGTCGCGGCGATCCGCGCGCAGAACGTGCAGGTGTCGGTGGGCGCCATTGGCGGCTTGCCGGCCGCGCCCGGCACGGCAATCAACGCCAGCATCATCGGTCCCACCCGTTTCTCCACGGCCGATCAATTCCGCGACATCCTGTTGCGCGTGAATGCCGATGGCTCGCAGGTGCGCATCGGCGATGTGGCGCGTGTATCGCTCAATTCCGAGAGTTACACGCGCGACACCAAGTACAACGGCAAACCCGCGGCGGGCGTCGCGATTCGCCTGGCGGTCGGGCAAAACGCGCTCGACACCGTCAAGAGCATCCACGAGACGCTCGACCGGCTCGCGCCGTTTTTCCCGCGCGGCTTCGAGGTCGTCTATCCACTCGACACCACGCCGTTCGTGCGGACCTCCATCAAGGAGGTCGTGAAGACGCTGTTCGAAGCGGTCGTGCTGGTTTTCCTGGTGATGTACCTGTTCCTGCAGAACGCGCGCGCCACGATCATTCCCACCATCGCGGTGCCGGTCGTCCTGTTGGGGACCTTCGGCGTACTGGCGGCATTCGGCTTCTCTATCAATACATTGACCATGTTCGGCATGGCGCTATCCATCGGCCTGCTGGTGGACGACGCCATCGTGGTGGTCGAGAACGTCGAACGCGTCATGCAGGAAGAGGGGCTCGGACCGCGCGAGGCCACGCGCAAATCCATGGACCAGATCACGGGCGCGCTGGTCGCGATCGCATTGGTGCTGGCCGCGGTGTTCGTCCCGATGGCGTTCTTCGGCGGCTCGATCGGCGTGATCTACCGGCAATTCTCGATCACGCTGGTGTCGGCGATGGGCCTGTCGGTGCTGGTGGCGCTCATCCTCACGCCCGCGCTGTGCGCGACGATCCTCAAACCCTTGCCGCCTTCCGGGCACGTCGAACACACGGGCTTTTTCCGCTGGTTCAACCGCATGTTCGACGCGGGCCGTGCGCGCCATGAACGTGGCCTGACGGCGATGCTGCGCAGATCCGGCCGCTCAATGCTGGTGTACGGCGCCATCGTGCTCGTGATGGGCCTGCTGTTCACGCGGATCCCGACTTCGTTCCTGCCCAATGAAGACCCGGGCTTCATGTACGGCCAGGTTCAGACACCTCCCGGCGCATCGAAGGAGCGCACTCAACAGGTGCTCGACCAGGCGCAGCAGTACCTGTCGAACCAGGAGAAGGATTCGGTCGAAGGCGTGCTTACGGTCGCGGGGTTCAACTTCGCGGGTACGGGCCAGAATTCCGGCCTGCTGTTCATCAAGCTGCGCGACTGGGACGAGCGCAAGGACGCATCCCAGGCCGTCGGCGCCATCGTCGGCCGTGCCAACAAGTTCTTCAGCACCATCAAGGAAGCGAACGTCATCGCAGTGCCGCCCCCGGCGGTGCTCGAGCTCGGCAATACCGCGGGCTTCGACATGATGCTGCAGGATCGCGGCGGCATGGGCCACGACGCTTTCCTTGCGGCCCGCAACCAGTTGTTAGGTGAGGCGGCAAAGAATCCCGCGCTGGCTGGCGTCCGCCCGAACGGCGTGGAAGACGCGCCGCAGTTCAAGCTCGATATCGACCGCGAGAAGGCCAGCGCGCTCGGCGTTTCGATCACCGACATCAACCAGACGCTGCAGACCGGCTGGGCTTCGACCTACGTGAACGACTTCATCGACCACGGGCGCGTCAAACGCGTCTACGTGCAGGGCGATTCGCAGGCGCGTATGCAACCAGAGGACCTGAACCGCTGGTACGTGCGCAACAAGGAAGGCGGCATGGTGCCGTTCTCCGCGTTCGGCACCGGTCAGTGGACCTATGGCCCGCAGAAGCTGGTGCGTTTCAACGGCGTACCGGCCTACCAGATCCAGGGTGCGCCCGCGCCCGGCAAGAGCTCGGGCGAGGCGATGGACGCGATGGAGGCCATCGTCGCCAAACTACCGGCCGGCACCGGCCTCGAGTGGAACGGCCTGTCGTACGAGGAGAAGAAGTCCGGTTCGCAGGCACCGCTGCTGTATGCGTTGTCGCTGGCCATCGTCTTTCTGTGTCTCGCGGCGCTGTACGAGAGCTGGTCGATCCCGGCGACGGTGTTGCTGGTGGTGCCGCTCGGCGTGCTGGGCGCGGTGGTCGCCACGTTGTCGCGCGGTCTCACCAACGACGCGTATTTCCAGGTCGGCCTGCTGGTCACCATCGGTCTCGCGGCCAAGAGCGCGATCCTGATCGTGGAATTCGCCAAGACCAATTTCGATCACGGCATGAGCCTGGTCGACGCCGTGATGCACGCGACCAGGCAGCGCGTGCGCCCGATCCTCATGACGTCGCTGGCTTTCATGTCCGGCGTGTTGCCGCTGGCCATGGCGAGCGGCGCCGGCTCCGGCGCGCAGCATGCGGTCGGTACGGGCGTCATCGGCGGCATGTTGTTCGGCACTTTTCTCGCCGTCTTCTTCGTGCCGGTGTTCTTCGTCGTGATCCTGCACAGGTTCAAGGTGAAGCCCGTGACCATGAAAGTCGAGCAGGCCGAGGCCGACGAGCCGTTTGCGAGCACGACATGAGCCCCATGAACACCTTCAGATCGCTGACCGTTCTTTCGCTGAGCGCTTTGGTGAGCGCGTGCACGTTGGCGCCGCGTTACCACCAGCCGGCGGCACCGGTTCCGGCTGCCTACGACGAGACGGCTGCGGCGAACGCCGAGGCTGCGCCGTTGCCGGCCGCCGAGATCGGCTGGCACGAGTTCTTCGCAGACACGGAGCTGCAGGCTCTGCTGACGCGTGCACTCGCCAACAACCGCGATCTGCGCATCGCCACGCTGAACGTTGCGGCGGCGCGTGCCCAGTACCGCATCCAGCGCGCTGACCTGGTGCCCGCCATCGACGCGCAGGGCACGGCTAACAACCAGCGCACGCCGGCTTCGTTGTCGTCCAGCGGCGAAAGCGAACTCACGCGTACTTACTCGGCGGGACTCGGAGTGTCGGCGTTCGAACTGGATCTGTTCGGTCGGGTACGCAGCCTGCGCCGCGCCGCGCTCGAGGACTATTTCGCCATCGAAGAGAACCGCACCGCGGCGCAGTTGCTGCTGGTGTCGGAAGTCGCCAATGCCTGGCTGACGTTGATTGCGGATCGCGAGTTGCTGACGCTGGCCGAACGCACACGCGACAGCCAGCGCAAATCGTTCGACCTGACCAAGCTGCGTTTCGATTCCGGGATATCGAGCGAAATCGATCTGCACCGTTCGGAGATCACCTGGCGCCAGGCCGAGGTCGACATCGCCGCGCAGACGCGGCGCGTCGCGCAGGATCGCAATGCGCTGGCGCTGCTGGTCGGTGAGCCGCTGACTGCGGAGGCGGGCGGTGGAACCCATGCCATCGAGACGCAGATGTTCAGCAAATCTCTGCCGGCGGGACTGCCCGCTGAGCTTTTGGTCCGGCGGCCCGACGTGCGTGCCGCCGAACATGCGTTGAAGGCCGCCAATGCAGATATCGGTGCCGCGCGCGCCGCGTTTTTCCCGAGCATTTCATTGACGGGTTTTTACGGAAACGCGAGTGACGATCTCTCGGCGCTGTTCCAGGCGGGTCACACCAGCTGGAGCTTTGTGCCGCAGGTGCGCCTGCCGATCTTCTCGGGCGGGGCCAATCTCGCGACGTTGAATCTGACCAACGTGCGCAAACGCATCGAGATCGCGCGTTACGAGCAGTCGATCCAGATCGCCTTCCGCGAAGTGGCCGATGCGCTGATCGCACGCAGCACGCTCTCGGATCAGTTACGCGCGCAGGAGGCGCTGACGCGCGCCACCGAAAACAGCTACCGGCTGGCCGACGTGCGTTACCGCGGCGGAGTGGATAGTTATCTCGGCGCGTTGATCGCGCAGCGCGACCTGTATTCGGCGCAGCGCGCGCTGATCGAGACGCGCCTGGCCGAAGCCAGCAATCGCGTGCAGCTCTACCAGGCGCTGGGTGGAGGCTGGAAGGAATGAGGGGACGGGCTCCGTTTACCGCGGGGACGGGCTCCGTTTACCGTCCTCGGTAAACGGTGCCTGTCCCCCTCTTCGTTCGCTGACATAGGTGCCTGTCCCCCTCTTCGTTCGCTGACATAGCCCAAAAGTCCGAAAAGGGGACAGTCCCCATTTTCGAGCGAAAAGGGGACTGGAAAAGGGGACTGTCCCCATTTTCCGAAAAGGGGACTGTCCCCGCGCAGCTTTCCTTTTGCTGCAACAGCGCCGGGCCCCGCCTAATAACCCAGCGCAAGCCCGGTGGCGCGGCGCGGATCGATGGCGCCGTAGAAGCGATTGCGGCCCACGGGCGGCGCATTCAACGCGGGCGCGCCGATGAGAATCGCCGCGACATGATTCTCCGGCTGCGGCACGCTGAGCTTGTGGCCCATGCCGGCGAGGATCCGCAACGTGTCGGGGCTCAACGCGCGATCTTCGACGAAAGTCGTCTCCGGCTGCCACTGCTGGTGAATACGAGGCGCGGCCACGGCCTCCTGCAGATCCATTCCGTAGTCGATCACGTTGAGCATCGTCAGCATCACCGCCGTGATGATGCGGCTGCCGCCCGGCGTGCCCACGATCATCCAGGGCTTGCCGTCACGCGTCACGATGGTCGGAGTCATCGAGCTCAACGGCCGCTTGCCGGGCTCGATCTTGTTGGCTTCACCCTGCACCAACCCATACATGTTCGCGACGCCGACTTTCGCGGTGAAGTCGTCCATCTCGTCGTTGAGCAACACGCCGGTACCGGCGGGCATCACGCGTGCGCCGAACCAGTCGTTCAATGTGTAGGTGACGGCGACCGCGTTGCCGAAGCGGTCGGCGATGGAATAGTGAGTCGTGTGTGTGCCTTCGGTGGCGGCGATGCCCGGCTTGAGCGTGCCCGAGTTGCCCGCGCGCAGCGGATCGATGCTGGCGCGGATCTGCTTTGCGTAGTTCTTGTCGAGCAGTTGCTCGACCGGATTGCGCACGAACGCGGGATCGCCCAACAGGTTGTTGCGGTCCACGTAAGCGTGGCGCATCGCTTCGATCTCGAAATGCACGGCGTGCGCGGAGCCGAAACCGTAGCTCGCGAGTGGATAGCCTTCGAGCACGTTGAGGATTTCACAGAGCGCGATGCCGCCCGAGGAGGGTGGTGGCGCGGCGACGATATGAAAGCCGCGGTAGTCGCATTCGACCGGCGAGAGTTCGCGGGTCTGGTAAGCGTCGAAGTCCGCCTGCGTGAGAATGCCTTTGCCGGCGCGGCTGGACGCGAGCAGTGCCGAAGCCGTCGCGCCCTTGTAGAAGCCATTGACACCGGAACGGCTGATGTTGCGCAGTGTACGCCCCAGCTCTTTCTGCACCAGTCTGGCGCCGGCTTCGAGCGGCTCGTTGCCGGCGAGAAAAATCGCCGCGCTCGGCGCGTCCTTGCGGAAGTCGTCGGTGCCTTCGTGCAGGATATCGACATCGCCCTGGTCGAGCACGAAGCCTTCCTCGGCGAGCTTGATCGCAGGCCCGATCAACTGCGCGCGTGGCATCGAGCCGTATTTCTCGCGCACGTATTCGAGGCCCGAAACCGTTCCCGGCACCGCCACTGCGAGGTAGCCGCGGGTGCTGAGATCGGTGATCACGTTTCCCTGCGCGTCGAGATACATGTTCGCGGTGGCCGCCAGCGGCGCGACTTCGCGGAAGTCGATGAACGTCTTGCGGCCATCGGCGAATTGGGCGGTCATGAAGCCGCCGCCGCCGAGATTGCCGGCCGCCGGATAAACCACGGCCAGCGCGTAGCCCACGGCAACCGCTGCATCCATTGCGGTGCCACCCTGCTTGAGCACGTCGACGCCGGTACGGGTGGCATATTGCTGGGCGGTGACCACCATGCCGTTTTCCGCGCCGACCGGCGGCGGCGACGCCGCCTGGCTCGCCGGCGTGAACAACAATGCAACGACGAGCCGGAGAAGATTTTTCATGCCGGCAGTTTACGCGTGCCCGTGCCTCATCGATCAAGTTCGCGCAGTGCTTCCAACGCATCGCTGCGTGCGGGTTGAACGCCCGCCAGCCGCACCAGCAGGGCGCGAGCCGCAGCCATATCGGTGCGTTCGAGCTGCACTGCCATTTGCATCAGCGGATCGTAAGCGGGCCTGAAATCCGGACTGATCTCGAGCACCGAAAGCAGCGGTGCCTGCACCTGCGCGAGCATTTCCTGGACGGCGCGCGTCGGCCGAACGGTGCGGCCCGCGTCGAGATATCGATCGCGCGCCCGCCAATAAGCCGCCAACTTCGGCATCCATGCGCCGTCCTCACCGGCTAACAACTCGCCGGGCCGGATCGACAGGTCATGCAGCAGCGACAGCAGCCGGTCTCGAGGCGCGAAGGCCGCGGCGTAGCCGGCCTCGTAGGTAATGCGCGGCGCCCGGTAGCTGACGACCGGACGGTCATCAGTGTTGAGCGGCGCATCGCCCGCGAAACTCGTCAACGCTTCGGGCCCCGCGATGAATCCGCCGAGCAGCGCGAGGTCATCGGCGATCCCGAATTCCTGCGGCGGCCGTGGCAGGCGCGCACTCGCCAGGCGGCCGCGCAAGTCCACGAGCGCGAAACGCTCGCCGTCGCGCCGCGACACGAGACCCAGCACAGGCGTTTCGAGGCTGTTCGTCGCGAGCATTGCCCAGCCGCGAGGGTACACGCGGCGGTAGCTCTGCACGATGCTGCGCAAGGTTTCAAGATCGAGCTGATGCAGCGGCAGCCACTGGCAGAATATTCCGCCCGGCGCGAGCCGCTCACGCACGGCCGCGAAGTGTTCGACGGTGTACAAACTACCCGAGCCGCTGCGGGCCGGATGATAGTTGTCGGCGACGATCACGTCGTACAGATCCGGGGCGGCGCGCACGAAGCGGCGTGCGTCCGCGACGATCATGCGCAGGCGCGGATGCCGCGGCTCGACCGCTTCGAATCGGTCGGACGCCGCGATGACTTCGGGCAACAGCTCGACGGCATCGACCTGCACTTCGGCATCTTCGCTCGCGGACTTGGCGGTGAGGCCGGTGCCGAGGCCGAGGAACAATGCCCGCCGTGGTGCCGGGTGCAACAGGATGGGCAACAAGCCCTGGCGCGCATCGGCAAACAAGGTCGCGCTGCTGCCTTCCTGCTGCCGGTTGTTGATGTGCAGGGTCTCGACGCCATCCGCGTCCGCCACCACGCTCACGGCCGCGCCCACTCCCTCCGCGTAACTGACCAGATGGCCGCCTGCCGGGACGTCGACCAGCGCCAATGACGGGGCCCAGATCGCGAGCGCGCTCCCCACGCTCAGCGCGGCCCATGGCGCAGGGGCAGCCCACGAGCGGCGCGCAATCAGCAGTAGATAGCCGGCGGCGACGATTGCCAGCGCGTAGGTCGAGCCGAGTCGCGGCAACAACATCACGCCGCAGATCCAGGGCGCCAACGCCGCGCCGAGCGTATTCGCGCCCAGCGCCCGTCCAAAGCTGATTCCGGCGCCGCGTGCGGCAATCGCCAGGTGGCTGAACAATGCGCCCATGACGAAGGTCGGCAACAGGAACGTGGCGGTGGCGAGCAGCGCTTCGACTCCGAGCGCGGCACCCATGCCGGCGCCGAATGTGGCAAGCGCCGCGGATTTGATTGCGCTCGCATTCACGAGCACGACTATGCCGCTCACACACGCGAACGACAGCGACTGCAACAGGTGATCGCGCTTCAGGCGCCGGCGCTCGCCCCAATGGCCGTAGGCCGCGGCGCCGAGCGCACTGCCGACCAGGTAGACCGCCAGCAGAATCGCGAAGGTGTAGACGGTATTCTCGGCGACCTGGCTGAGTACGCGTACGACCAGCACCTCGTAGCCGATGCCGAGAAAACCTGTCGCCGCCAGGATTGCGAGATGTCGGCGCGATTCCGTCGAGGCGCCGGCAGAGGCCGGCACGCTGTGCACCGCGAACACCTTGAGCGATGCCGCCGCACAGCAGAGGTTCGTCATCACGCAGATCGACGCGGTGACGGTCAGGCCGAACATCGGGATCAGAAAAAACGCCGTCGCCAACACGCCCAACACCGCCCCGAAGGTATTGCCGGCGTAGAGAATCGGGATCGGTGTTCCCTGATCGCGCAGCGTGCCAAGAATGCGTTCCATCGCCGGCAGGGTCGCGCCCATCGCGAAGGTGGCCGGCAACAGCAGCAGCGAAGTACCGCAGAAAACGACCGACCAGTGCCAGAGCGCCGATGGCTGCGTGCCTGAAAGCTTGAACAACAGCGACGAGGCCGGTGGCATCAGGAAGACCAGCGCAAGGCTCCACAGCGCGATGACGGCTTCGCAGGCCGCGTACCAGCGCGCCGGCCGCGCGCTGGCGTCGATGCGCGGTCCGAGTGCGAGTGCGCCAAGTCCGATCCCGCCGAAGAAGGCCGCCACCACGGCGAGCACCGCGGCCGCTTCGTGACCGAGCAGCAAGGTGGCTTGCTGGGTCCAGACGATCTGGTATCCGAGCGCCGCGAATCCGGACGCGACCATGAGCGCGAGCGCCCAGCGCCGCGCGCGGTTCGCGCCGATTTCAGCCACTGAATGAAACGCGGTAACCCCAGGAATCCAGATGCGTCGGGATGGCGTTGAACGCCAGCGTGATGCGCCGCTCGCCGGGATTCATGGGCACGGCGTGCATCAGGTAGCTGGGGAACAGCGCCACGTCACCGGGTTCGGGCGGCATGCTGATCCACTTGTCCGCGTTGTAGGGACCCGTGACGACACCGGCGTTGTCATTCTTGAAGGTGAAATCGGCGCCGCCCGGCGACTTCAGGAACACAGTGCGCGAATCCGGATGGCAACGTGTCAGGTAGATCACGCCGGAGATGAAGCTGTTGGCGTGATTGTGCATCGCCTGGCGTCCGCCGGTATCGAGCACGTTGACCCACATTTCCTTCAACGACCAGCCGAGTCGCTGACCGAACAACAACTGGCCGAACTCCGGCAACAGCGGCGCCAGCAACGCGGCGGTTTCGATCAGCAGTGGCGAGTCGCCGGGGCGCAGTAACGCGGTATGCGAGAGGTTAGGCGAGGAGCTGTTCGCGTGATCCACGGTCTTGCCGAAGTGATCAACGAGGCCGGCGACCAGCTCCGGGCCCAGCACTTGCGGGCTGCGCATGAATGGCGTTGGGAATAGGCCGATGACTTCATTTTTCGTCGCTGACATGGGGCCGCGCATTCTAGATTCCGAAGTGCGACAGCTTCGTGACTGAATTCGTTCACCGCGGCTTCATGGCGCGGTCATATGTAACACCTAGGGTTCTTCCCGCTGACTCACTCACAGGACTTTAGGGAAGCCATGAAATACGAATCGAAGATCAAGCTCGCCGTCGCGAGCGTGCTGGGCGCCGCTGCCATGAGCGCGGCATACGCGGGGAATGGATACGGACACGGCAATGACAACCCGAGCGCCGACCCGAGCGACGGCACCTACGTCACCGGTGACTTTCACAACCATACGACCTGTTCGGATGGTTCGATCTCGATGCAGAAGCTGATCAAGAAATCGACCGACAAGTCGGACACACCCTGGGGCCTCGACTGGTTCGTGCAGGCCGGCCACGGTGGCAACGGCAATCGCAATTGCACGCTCGCGGAAGATGCGACGCTCGCGACCCCGGCGTATCCGCTGGTCTACGCGGCCGATGGCACCACCTTGCTAGGTCCCAACACCAGCTGGCAGAACAGCATCCCCGCGATCACGCCGAAGGGCCTGGTGTCGGGCAATGCGCCGAACCAGGTCATGTGGCGCTGGCAGTCGCTGCAGGAATACCAGTACCCGCTGACCGAATACCTGGCCGCGCTCAAGGGCATGCCGGTGTTCACGGGTCTCGAGTCGGTCGTTGCCGGTCACGAGCACAGCTCGATGTCGGTGGTCGCGGGGCAATTGCCGCCGTCTGTCTACAAACAGAAACTGCCGACCACGGCCGGCTACACGCCGCTCGGCAACGCCACGGCGGTCGCGCAGTGGTCGTATTGCTTCGATCGTGGCGACAACGATACCAGTCGTGGCGACACGGCGGTGGGCAGTGGCATCGGCAACAACTGGGACTGCTCGGTCGCCGGCAGCGCCAACTCGGCGGACCCAAGCTGGAACGCGACGGCGCAGAAGCTGATGCCAGCCTCCGGCGCTGGTGTTGGTGACCGCGGACACGCCAAGACGGTCGAGGCGATGAAATGGATGGCGCAGAAGTACGGCGACGAGAGTTACTACGTCCCCGCGCATCTCGAGCGCGCCGGCCCGTTCAATCCCAACGGCAACAACGGCTTCAACATCGAGAGCCTGCGCGACTTCAACAACGCGGCGCCCAGCGTCGCTTTCGGCTTCGAATCGCAGCCCGGTCACGGCGCCTCCGATGCGCGCGGTGAATACACCGTTCACCGCAACAACTTCGGCGGCACGATCGGCAACGTCGACAGCGTCGGCGGCACCACCTGGGGCGGTACCGGCGTATATGCCGGAAAAATCGGCGGCGTATGGGACGCGTTGTTAGGCGAAGGCCGCAACTGGTGGTTCTTCGCGAGCTCCGACTGGCACAACCGCGGCATGTTCGGCCCGGACGATCGCCGCTCCTCGCAGGATTTCTATCCAGGTGAATACCAGCGCACGGCCGTGATGGTTCGTACTAAGGAAGACAAGGGTAATCACGGTCGTGGTCACTTCTTCGATTCGCACGACAAGGGCAGAAAGAACAAGGTCCTGACCCCTGACGCGATCGTCGATGGTCTGCGCAGCGGCAACGCTTGGGCGTCGAGCGGTCAATTGGTCGACCGGCTGGCGTTCGTGGTGTGCGCGGATACGCGCGTCAACGACGCGATCGGCAATCTGCTGGTGGAAGGCGCCGCGTTGCTGGCGGCGAAACAGAACACGGATGTCGATCTCAACTGGACCTGTGCAACGCTTGGCGAGAAGCTCACGATCCGCCCGGGACAGGATGTCGTGGTGGCGGTCGCGGTGCGCGATCCGTCCGGTGCCAACTACTCGCCGTATACGTTCGCGAATCCTTCGCTGACGCAGGTGGGTATCACCCAGCCGTTGAACAAGCCGGTGCTCGATCACATCGACGTGATCCGCGGCATGGTCAGCGGTTACAAGACGCCGGGGGCGGCTGACTATTCGGGTGAGTGGCCGAGGACCTGGATCTCGAATCCCGACCTGGCCACGGTTCCCGACGGCGCCAGGAATCTGAGTGCGGCGATCCTGAAGACGTTCAACCAGTCCAACTGGCATGTCGAGCGTGGTGACAAACAGTTCAAGACCATGGTCTTCCGCATCAAGGACATCGCCAAGTCGCAGTATGTTCGTCTGCGCGGCAGCAACCTGCCGGCGTCGGTGCCCTACGAAACCGATGCGGATGGCAATCCGTTGGCCGATCTGAACACCAATGCGACCGCCGTCAATCCGACCTTTGCGGGCGGCGCCGATGGCGTGCCGGCGGGTGCAAACCTGCGCATTCCGTGCAACGTGGCCGGCACCAACGTGCCGGAAACTGCGGCGGTGTACACCGGCACGGCGATCGATGGCTGCCCGGCGCACTTGCCGGTGGTGGGCGGACAGAAAATGGTCGCCTACGACGTCGCTGCCTGGTCCGACCTGTGGTTCTACAGCAACCCGATCTTCATCGAAGTGAAGGGCTCGACCGTGGTTGCCGGCGTTCACTGATACGCGACCTTCGTCGCGCCCCCCGGGCGCCGCGCGGCAACGCGCGGCGCTTTCTCACATCTGAAACTTCGTACATGACCACGACACTGACCGCTTCCGCTGATGACATTCGTAATACACGCAGGCGGTGGGATTCCCCCTGGCTGCGTGAACCGCTGTTCCACTTCGTCGTGCTGGGTGCGCTGCTGTTCGGCGCCGATCAGCTGCTTGCGTCCCGGAAGGACGATCCGCACCGGATCGTGATCGACGCGGAAGTCGATCGGCACGCAGTCACGGTATTCATGCAAGCGCGCGGCCGCGAGCCGAACGCGGATGAGCTCTATGCGCTGCGGCGCGTGTGGCTGGACAACGAAGTGTTGTATCGGGAGGGCATCGCACTCGGTCTCGACAAGGGCGACAACGCCATCCGCGAGCGAGTTATCTTCAAGGCGCTGAGCGTGGTCGACGCCGGCGTCAAACTACCGAAGGTCGACGAAGCGGCGCTGAAGTCCTGGTTCGAAGACCACCGAGACAAATACGACGAGCCGGCGCGCTTCGACTTCGAGGAAGGTGTCCTCGCGGGTGAGCGCTCGGACAGTGCGGTGCGGGCGTTCGTGATGGGCCTGAACGCCGGAACGCCTGGCGACGCTGAAGCGGGACTGCGTGTATTCACCGCGCGGCCGTACGCCAATGTCGTGCAGAGTTATGGGCAGGATTTAGCGACCGCGCTCGCGGCGGCGCCCGTGGGTCAGTGGCAGGCACTTTCGAGCAAGGAAGGAATACGCGCGATCCGACTGAAGTCGATCGCGGCGGCGAAACCCGCGGACTTCCAGTTGGTCGGCGCCGCCGTGTTGCAGGACTGGACCGATGCGGTCATGTCGGAGCAACGCAGCGACGCGGTGCGAGCGTTGACGAAGAAGTACCGGGTGGAACAGGCTGCGAAGCCATGAGGTTCCCGGCGAGGATTCTCGCGCTGCTGCTGCTCGCGTTAGCCGCGGATGCCGTACAGGCGCATGAGATGACGCTGGCTGAAATGGAGCTGCGCGAAACGCGACCGGGCGAATTCCTCTGGCAGTGGGGTCAGAGCGGCGCCAAACCCATCGCCGACGTGCTCACCCCCGTCTGGCCGCAGGGTTGTGAGGCCGAGACGAGCATGTTGCGCTGTGGCCCGCAGGGTCTGACGGGCGTGTTGTCGATCGATGGCGTTGGTGAAGGTTATTCAGCGGCGCTGGTGAAGGTTTTCTGGCTCGACGGACAGAGCCGTGTCTATACGCTCACTGCCCGGCAACCGACCGTCCATCTGTATGGCTCGGCCGAAGACAAACGCGGCATGGGCGAGATCGCCGCCGCATACCTCGTGTTGGGCGTCGAACACATCCTGAGCGGCGTCGATCACCTGATGTTCGTGGCGGCGTTGCTGTTCCTCGTGGGCTTCCGGCGCAAGCTCATCTGGACGATCAGCGCGTTCACGCTGGCGCACAGCCTCACGCTTGCGAGTGCCGCGCTCGGCTGGTTCACGTTGCGGTCCGCGCCGGTCGAGGCGACCATCGCCCTATCTATCGTGCTGGTGGCGGGCGAGGCGCTGCACGAACGCGCGACATTGGCGCGCAGGCTGCCGGCGCTGGTGGCATTCCTGTTCGGCCTGGTACATGGACTCGGCTTCGCCGGCGCGCTCAGTGAGATCGGATTGCCGAAGGCGCACCTCGCGACCGCCTTGCTGACCTTCAATCTTGGCGTGGAGATCGGCCAGCTGTTCGCGGTCGGTGTGGCGTGGGGTGTCTGGTTTCTGGTGCACCGATTTCCCGTCGTGCAGCGCAGCCGTGTGCCGCTGCTGTACAGCATCGGCGCGCTGGCGGCCTATTGGTCGTGGCTGCGCATCGGCGCTATCTTTGGTGGCGCATGAGTTTTCGCATTTCATGGATTTTTCTCGCGGTAGCCGCGGGCGTAGCAATCGGCTTCGTGTTCCTGACTCGTCCTGGCAGCACAGGCGGCAAGACAGGTGGTGCCGCGGTACCGCAGGCGGTGGTCTCACCGGTGCCTGCTGCGGCGCCTGCACCGGCTGCCGCCATCGTGAAACCGGTGGCGGTCACGACGGGCGATGTAGATAGCTGGACGGCGGACGTCGGCAGCGGGGATGCCGCCCGGCGCGCCGCGGCGATCACCGCGCTCGCGACTGCGCCAGTTGCGCGGGCACTACCGGTGTTGCGTCGGGTTCTCATGAATGGCGAACCCGGCGTGGATCGCCCGCTGGCGTTGCAGTCGCTGCGCGATCTCGCGCTGAATCACGGGGACGAGAACAGCGCCATCCGTAATGCGATTCGTGAAGCGATTTATCACGGGGACGATCAGACGATGACCGCCGATGCGCAGGAGGCGCTCGACGTCATCGAAGAATCGCAGTTGAAGTAGGGCTCAGAGCCCCGGCCGGCCTAACTTCCCAGCAGTTCGATCAGCGCCGCTGGTTCGACTGGCTTCGTGAAGTGATGATCGAAGCCGGCCTCCGCGGCGCGCGCCTTGTCGGCGTCCTGCCCCCAGCCGGTTACGGCGATCAGCAGCGCGTCCATGTGTCCATTGCCACGGATACACCGCGCAACCTCATATCCATTCAGTCCCGGCATTCCGATGTCGAGAATCGCGACTTCGGGCAGCATGCGTTCGAACAACTCCAACGCGTCGGTGCCGTTGGCCGCGAGCTCGACTTCGTGGCCGTCGAGCCGCAGCAACATCGCCAGGCTCTCCCCGGCATCGATGTTGTCGTCGGCCACCAGGATGCGGCGGTGCTTCTTGTCCGTCATGCCATGCAGCCTCGTGGGCAGATGCACGGAGAACTCGCTGCCGTGGCCCAACCCCGCGCTGTTCGCCTCGTGATGCCGATGCCGATGCCGCTGTCGATCAACATCGGCGCGAACACGGCGGTGGCACGCGGGTGCCCGAACTGCTCGAATGCCTCGCGCGGTTCGCCCGGCAGCGAATAGAGTAGATAGTCCTCGCCCTGTTCGTTGACACGGTTGTAGCAGAACGCGCCGAAACGCGCGCCGCTCAGGGTGGTGGCGGAATCGGTCACAGTCTGCAGCAGGCGATCGAGTTGCGAGGCGAGCGACTGGCCGGTCCGGTTGAGAATTGCGAGCATGCGCGATTGCTCACGCAACGCGGACTGGTCCTGGGCGCGCTCTTCGAGTACTGCGACGGCTTGGGGGTGGTTTTCTGGGTCGCTCATGCAGCGGCGCAGTTAAGAGATTCCGGGCAAGCCGGGCAAGCGGGAATACAGGCAAACGTCCGACGGACGATTCCTACGCGATTACTGCTGGGTGCCACGCTGCGGCGCGCTTAGACTCCGCAAATGAAATCAGGTCAATTGCCGCTGCGAGTCGTCCCTTCAGGTGTCAGCCCGTTGCTCGCGCTGGCGGGATGGGTTGCCTTGTGCGCGGTGGCGGGCGCCATCGGCGCGTTCGCATCGATCAACGCGCAGAGCTTCTACACGCAGCTGGACCGGCCGCCCTGGGCGCCGCCGGCCAGCGTGTTCGGGCCCGTCTGGACGGTGTTGTACCTGGCGATGGCGGTTGCCGCCTGGCTGGTATGGCGGGAACGCGGCTGGGCCCGTGCTCGCGGCGCGTTGGGGTTGTTTGTTCTGCAGCTCGCGCTCAACGCCCTGTGGTCGTGGCTGTTCTTCGGCTGGCATCGCGGCGCACTGGCGTTCGTGGATATCGTGTTGTTGCTGGCGCTGATCGTGGCGACGGTGGTTGCATTCGCGCGCATTCGTCGCGCGGCGGCGTGGTTGTTAGCGCCGTATCTCGCGTGGGTGAGCTTCGCCACGGCGCTGTGCTACAGCGTTTGGCAACGCAACCCGCAGGCGCTGTGAAGGGCTTGGTGCGCGGGTAGAAGTGGTGGCGTAGAAGCCGGTACTACTTCTATCCAGCGCCTACTTCGGCGCCGGCCGCGGACGCTGCCAGCCACGTCAGGTGAACGCTGTGTGTGCCGCCGTCATCGACGAGGTCGACCACGTTGCGGCCGGGTTTCTGCACCTGGCCATCGACCGTGAGCTGGGCGGTCGCCCCCGGCGCGGGCTGGCGCTCGACGCTGATCTCGTACACAGACCCGCGGTGGCGATACGTGATGCTGAATCCCGGCCAATTCGTCGGGATGCAGGGAGCGAGCGTCAGCTGATTCTCGCGCAGCTTGAAGCCGAGAATCGATTCGAGACCCGCGCGGTACAGCCAGCCGGCCGAGCCGGTGTACCAGGTCCAGCCGCCACGGCCCGCGTGCGGCGCCTCGGAGTAAACATCCGCCGCGACGACATAAGGCTCCACCTTGTAACGCTGAACGTCCTCGCGCGTGCTGGCGCGTCGCACCGGATTCAGCATCGCGAACACTTCCATCGCCTTGTCGGCCTTGCCCTGCATCGTCAGGGCGATCACGGTCCAGATGGCCGCGTGTGTGTATTGCCCACCGTTCTCGCGGATGCCGCGTGGATAGGCTTTCACGTAACCCGGTTCCTGCGCGGATTTCTCGAACGGCGGCGTGAACAGGATCGCGAGCGGCGGATCCTGCTTCAGCAACTGCGCCTCGAGCGAGCTCATCGCGCGCGCAGTCCGCGCCGGATTGCCGACGCCCGAAATCACGCTCCACGACTGCGCAATGGCGTCGATGCGGCACTCGTCGTTGCTGTTCGAGCCGAGCGGCGTGCCGTCATCGAAGAACCCGCGCCGATACCATTCGCCATCCCACGCATGTGTTTCGAGCGAGGTCTTGAGTTTGCCGGCGTGATTGAGCCACGCCGTCGCCAGCGCGAGCTCACCCCGCGTGTGCGCGAGCGGTGCGAACGCGCTCAAGGTCGCGTGCAGGAACCAGCCCAGCCACACGCTCTCGCCCTTGCCGTGTTCGCCGACGCGGTTCATGCCGTCGTTCCAGTCACCGGTGCCGATGAGCGGCAGGCCGTGTTCGCCCATGTACAACGCGCCTTCGAGGCCGCGCCGGCAATGTTCGAACAACGGTGCCGTTTGCTCGCTGACCGTCGGCTCAAAGAATGCGTCGTGTTTTTCGCGCGGCAGCGCCGGCCCTTCGATGAACGAAACCGGCACATCGAGAATGGCGCGATCGCCGGTGAGGTTGACGTAGAACGCGGTCACATAGGAGAGCCAGACGCGATCGTCCGAGATGTGCGTACGCACGCCCTGGCCGTTGTGCGGCAACCACCAGTGTTGCACGTCGCCCTCGGGGAACTGGCGCGACGCGGCGCGCAGGATCTGCTCGCGAAACAACGCGGGGCGCGCGATTCCCAACGCCATCGCATCCTGCAATTGATCGCGGAAGCCGTACGCGCCGCTCGCCTGGTAGAACGCGGCGCGCGCCCAGGTGCGGCAGGCGAGGGTCTGGTACAGCAGCCAGCCGTTCATCATGAGGTCGAACGACCGTTCGGGCGTCTTGACCTGCACATGACCGGAAAGCTCCTTCCAGTACCCGCCGATCGAGGCGCTGACACCGTCGAGGTCGGCGCCGCGATAACGGTTGATGAGCTCGCGCGCCGCATCCACGCTTGCCGCCTGGCCTAACAGGAATACGACTTCGGTGCTCTCATCCGGGTCGAGCTCGAGGTGGGTGCGCAGCGCGGCGCACGCATCGAGCGCCGCCCCGGTGCGGCCGCTCAGTGGTGTGCCCGCGACCAGAGCGGCGGGTGCATCGAGTGCGCCATGGCGCCCGAGGAATTCGCGCCGGTCGGCGGTCCATTCGGTTTGTTTGCCACTCAGGTCCGCGAACGCCGTATCCGCGAACGCCGAGTTCCAGGGGTTACGCGCAAAGATCGCGCGCGTGGCGTTGTCGATCTCGGTGATCACATGCGGCGCGCCCGCTGCGCGCGACGGCCCGAGAACCCATTCCACATAGGCGCTCACCGAAAGCGTGCGGCGGCGCGGCGACTTGTTGCGGATCACCAGCCGGCAGATCTTGACCGGGTCTTCGAGCGGCACGAACACCGTGAGGGTCAGCGCCATCCCGTGCGAGCGCTGCTCGAAGCGGCTGTAACCGAGACCGTGCGCGCACGAGTACTGCGCACTCTCGTGGCGTATCGGCGCCGGCGTGGGCGACCACAACTCGCCGGTTTCCTCGTCGCGCAGGTAGATAGCCTCACCGGGCCGGTCGGAGACCGGATCGTTGCTCCACGGCGTGAGGGCGTTCTCGCGGCTGTTGCGCGCCCAGGTGTAACCCGCGCCTTCAGCGGAGATCAGGCAGCCAAAGCCGCGATTCGCGATGACGTTGATCCAAGGCGTCGGCGTGGTCTGCGAACCCGCCGTGTTGACGATGTATTCACGACCTTGCGCGCCGAAGCCGCCGATGCCGTTGAAGTATTCGAGGTCGCGTGCGAATTCCGGGTCCGCCACCGCCACCGCAGCCGCGCTGGCCGTAGCGGGACGCCGTGGCAGCCGCGGCGCGGTTGCCGGCGTCGACTGCATACGTTCGACCTGCTCGGCGAGACTGCCGGGCCGGCCCGACAACACGACACGCGACACCGCCAGCAATAACGCGCGGGTTTCCGAATTGATCAGGTCGCTGCGCAGTACGAAGACCTTGCCGCGGGTTTCCATGCCGCTGATGCGCGGCCGCGCGAGACTGACGCGCGCCGCGGCTTCGAGCGCCACCTGCAGATCCTGTACATACGAGGACCCGCGTTCGTTGAGGATCACCAGGTCGACCGACAGTCGCTTGACGCTCCAGTATTCGTGCGCCTGCAGGAGCTGCCGCGCGACTTCGAGATCTTCGACCTGCTCGATGCGCAAGGTCACGATGGGCAGATCGCCGGAGATTCCCTGCGCCCACAAGCCGTGCGGACCGCCGGCGCCGCGCTTGATGGTTTCGCTCGAGGGCCGTGAGAGGGCATCGGGGAACACGATGTGGCCAGCCAGCTGCTGGAACAGATTCGCCTGCGAGGCGTCGAGCCCGAGATGCCGCAACTGCACCTGCGCCTGCGTCCAGGCCAGTGTCGACGCACGCATGTGTGCATTCGAATCTCGATGTTTGTCGAGTAGTTCGAACACGCGCGCGCGATTCGAGGCGACGCAGGTCCAGTACGAGATACGCGCGGTGCCGCTCGGCGGCACGCGAATTCGATAACGCAGCGCGAACACCGCATCGAGCACCGTGCCGGTCGCGCCGGACAGGGTGCGCCCGGGCAACATCGCGAGCGGCGCGCGCAATTCGCGGCCTCGCCCGATGAAACGCGCGCGGTCGGTTTCGAATTCCGGCGCGCTGCTGACGGCGCCTTCGACCACGGCATGATGAGATGCCCAGGCCTCCGGCTCGTCGGGGCCGCGACGCCTGCGGGTCGCGACGATGGCGCCCTGGCGTTCGAGGTACTCGGTGCGCACGAACATTTTCGAGAACGCGGGGTGCGCGACGTCGGCCGCCTGGGGCGCCAGCACCACCTCCGAATACGAAGTGATTTCGATCTCGCGCGGCCGCGAGGAGTTGTTGGTGATCGAGAGCCGCCGCACTTCGGCATCGTCTTCGGATGAAACGGTGACTTCGAGAACCGTCACCAGGTCGCCATCGCTGCGGATGATCTCGGCGCGATCCTCGGTGAAGCTCACCTCGTAGCTGTGGGGTTGCACCGCGCTCGGCTGGTAGCCGGCCGACCAGGTGAAGCCCGATTCCATGTCGCGCAGCAGGAAGTGGCTGCCCGTGTCATCACGCGTGGAATCCTCGCGCCAACGCGTGACGGCGAGGTCGTTCCAGCGGCTGTAACCCGAGCCCGCCGCGGTCATCATCACGGCGTAACGGCCGTTGGAGAGCAGGTGCGTCTGCGGCACGGAATCGTGCGGGCTGCGCAACCGGCGTACTTCGGGAACCTGCAGATCGGAAATACGCGAGGCGGTGCCCACTTCCTCGGCGCGCGGATGCGCCACCGACACGTCGCGCGGCGTGCGCTCCTGCATCAGCAGATCGGTGGCCTGCACCGACACGTCGGAGTGGAAGCGGTCGCGCATGCGGCCGTCGAGCAACGCGTTGGCGATCGCTACGATGGTCATGCCCTGGTGGTGCGCCATGTAGGCGCAGATCAACACCCGGGAGGCATCCTCGGGCAGGCGGCTCGGCGTGAAATCGACCGCCTCGTAGAAGCCGTAGGCGCCGCGCGCGCCCATCGCGGCCAATGCGGCGTAGTTGGTCAGCGCGGCCTTGCCGTCGATCATGGCCGCGAGCCCGGTTGCATAGGGCGCGACCACCTTGTTTTCCGACAGGCCGCGCTTCAGCCCCAGGCCCGGCACGCCGAAGTTGGAATATTGATAGGTGAGTTCGAGGTCGCGGGCGTTGTACGCCGACTCGGAGACGCCCCAGGGAATGCCGAGCTCAGCGCCGTACTGAATCTGCCGCTTGACGATCAGCCGGCTGGTCTGCGCGAGCAAACTACCGCCGGGCGCGCGTAACACGAGATCCGGCATCAGGTACTCGAACATCGAGCCCGACCACGACACGAGCGCGGCGCCCGCGCCGATCGGTGTAACGGTGCGGCCGAGGCGAAACCAGTGGCGCGCCGGGATATCGCCCTTGGCGATCGCGATGAAACTCGAGAGCCGCGCTTCGGAGGCCAGCAGGTCGTAACACGAAGGATCGAGCGTGCCGTCGTTGGCGCGATATCCGATCGACAGCAGTTTGCGCTGCGGATCGAGCAGGAAGGTGAATTCCATGGCGTTGGCCATCTCGAGCGCCTGGCCCGCGAGGGTTTCGAGATGCTCGACGATGTAACCGGCCGGATCGCGCGCCAGCAGGTCGCTGCGCCAGCTGTCGATCGTGCGGCGCGTCGCCTCGACCCAGTAGACGAGATCCGCGTCGCGTTGCTGGTGGGTTTCACTCGCCAGCGTGCGCACCATGTCGACCAGCGTCGAGGCGCGTTCCGCGGCGGCCGCGAGTGCGTCGGCGGCCGGATCGAGCGGTTTTTCCTTCGGGCGCAGCGCGAGTTCGAGATCGTCGAACGCGGTTTCGACGATGCCGCGGGTGATGGTGAGGCCGGGCGGGAATTCGAATTCACGCAACGCCTCGCGCGCCAGATCGAGCGCGTCCGCGAGCCCCGCGATCGACTCGACCCGTGGCGCCGCGTCCTTTTGCCACTCGCGGAATGCACCCGCCAGGGTGATCAGGTGCGCCGCCAGGTTGCCCGAATCGACCGACGAAACGTAACGCGGCTCGAGCGGGCGCAGATCCTGAGTGTCGTACCAGTTGAAGAGGTGGCCGTGGCATTTCTGCATCCGCGCCATCGTGCCGAGCGTGGCCTCGATCCGGTCGAGCGCGTCGCGCAGGCCGCACCAGCCGAAGTCGCGCGCCGCGACGATCGACAGTAGATAGAGACCGACGTTGGTGGGAGAGGTGCGGTGCGCCAGTACACCTTTCGGGTCTTCCTGGTAGTTGTCGGGCGGCAGGTGATTGTCGTCGCTGCCGACGAACGCCTCGAAGAAGCGCCAGGTGCGGCGGCCGATCAGGCGCAGCTCGCGTTGTTCGTCACCCGACAATTCCGATTTCGCGACGTGTGGCGGTGTACGGCTGATGCGCCAGGCGATCACGGGCGCGGCCAGCCACAACATCAGGAACGGCAACGCGATGGTGGGTAGTTTGCCGGCCGAAAACACCGCCGTCAGTACGGCGAGGCCGAGCGTCAGCCAGACGCTCTTCCCCATGCGCAGATAGAAGCTGCCGAAGTCGCTGCGCGAGCCCGAGAGCAGATCCGCCGGAATCCACTCGAGCATTTGCCGCTTGCTGACCGCGAGGCGCCACATCGTGCGCACGATCGCGTCGGTCATGAGCCAGGTCTGGTAGGCCAGCATCGCGATCAGCAACATGGTCTGGGCCACCGCGAGGCCCAGGTCGACCGCCAGCGCGCGCAGATGGCTGAGCAACGTGACCGTGGCGCGGCGCGGCAGCAGCGCCGCGATGATCGGCATCAACGTCGGCAGCGACAGGGCGATCAACACGAACGCGCACCAGTGCATGGCCGCGTTCAACGGCAGCGTCCAGCCCACGAGCAGCGCAGCGACGCTGGCCGGCGCCGATAACGACCGCCGCAGGTTGTCCAGCATCTTCCACAGGCCGATCAGCGGCAGGCGGCCCTGGCCGCGGCCATGCGCGGCGGCACCGGCGTCGCGCCGGCCCAAGATCCACGGCAGCAACTGCCAGTCGCCGCGCACCCAGCGATGTTGGCGCAGCGATGCCACGTCATAACGGGGCGGGAATTCCTCCATGACCTCGACGTCGGAGGCGAGGCCGGCGCGCGCGAAGATGCCTTCGAACAGATCATGCGACAGCAACGTGCCATCGGGCACGCGGTCCGCCAGCGCCGCCTCGAAGGCGTCGACGTCGTAGATGCCCTTGCCGGCGAACGAGCCTTCACCTAACAAGTCCTGGTAGACGTCCGAGACGGCCGCCGCATAGGGATCGACGCCCGCCGCGCCCGAGAAGACGCGCTGGAACAGGGTGGCCTCTGAACTGACCGGCAGCGAGAACGCCACGCGCGGCTGCAGGATCGCGTAACCCTCGACCACGCGGCCGAGTTGTTTGTCGAAATACGCGCGGTTGAGCGGGTGCGCCATCTTGCCAATGAGCCGGCGCGGCGTTTCGCGCAGCAGGCGTGTGTCGGCGTCGAGCGTGAGTACGTAGCGCACGCCTTGCGGCACCCACGGGGATCGTCCGCTGCTGGTGATGAAAGTAGTGTCGGTGGCGCCGCGCAGCAGACGGTTGAGCTCCTGCAATTTGCCGCGTTTGCGCTCCCAGCCCATCCAGCGTTGTTCGGTCTCGCTCCACAGCCGCTTGCGGTGCAGCAGCAGGAAACGTTCGCCGCCGGCCGCCGGGCCGTAGCGGCGATTCAGCCGCGCGATGCCGAGAATGGCGATGTCGAGCAGGGCTTCGTCGTTGGCCAGGTATTCAGTGTCCGAATCCACCCAGTCCGACAGCAGCGCGAAATGCAGTTGCTCATCGGCGGAGGCGAGATAGTGAATCTCGAGTCGATGCAGATACTCCTCGACCGCGGCGCGCGAGCTCAGCAACACGGGCACCGCGATCAGGGTGCGCAGATCCTCCGTGACGCCTTCGCGCAGCGCGAGGCCGGGCAGGCGGCTCGCGCCGACACCGCGCGTGATCGCGCGGTTGATCAATGCAACGGCCATGTCCATGGCCGGCACCGCGCCGAGCACGCCTAACAACACCAGCAAGCCGCCGTGGATGCCGTAGTTCAGCAGCAGCGACAGCGGAATGGACAGCAGCAGGGCGGTCACGACGCCGATCGAGGCGACGTAGTCGCGCGCGCCGACCGTGAACGCGATGCGGCTGCGGAAGTTCGCCAGCGACGGCCGGTAACCGAGCGATTTTTCGAATGCGCGGCGGCCATCGGAGATCAGGTGGTAACCCGGTTCGCGCTCACGTTCGGTGTTGCCCGCCGCGCCGGCGGCCAGCGCGCGCCCGGCAACTTCCAGTTCGGTGTGCGGCGAAAAACGCGCCAGATCTTCGATGGCGCTGCGGTACAGGTTGCGCGTGGCGAAATCCATCGCCGGGTAATTGCTGCCCGAGATCAGCAGGTCGTCGACCAGGCTCACGCTCTCGAAGAATTCGGACCAGTCGACGTCGGTCATCAGCCGCATGCTGGTGATGATGTTGCGCACCGTGACGTTCGAGGCGCCCTGGCGCTGGTGTTCGTCCTGCACCAGCACTTCGGACGTGGTGCCTTGCGCGCGCAGTTTTTCCTCGAGCCACAACAAGGCAGGCGTAACTTTCGGATCCTGGTCGCGCAGCCGCTGTACCAGCTGCACCGCGAAGGCGTGCGGCAGTTGTTCGGCGCCGGCCTTCCACGCGCGTAACGCGTCGGGATCGGCCGTCTGGCCGTTGACGCCGAGCAGGCGGTCGGCGATTGCATCGGCGCGTTCACGCGCGGCGCGGCTGGTGACGATCCGCGTTGCGACGCGGCGCAGGTTCTCGACCAGCACCACGCGCAGCGTGATCGCGACGGCCCACAACTCGCCGATGGTCAGCGGCTGGACAGTTTGATAGGCACGCACGAAGCGGCGCAGCGTTTCGGGTTCGAAGCGGCTGTCGGTGTGGGCGATGAAGCCCCAGGCAAGCCCGAAGACCCGCGGCAGGCCGGCAAAGTGGCCGCTGGTCAGCTTGGGCAGCTGGCGATAGAAACCCGGCGGCAGATCCTCGCGAATCTCGCGGATCTGTTCTTCGACCAGGTGGTAGTTGTCGAGCACCCACTCCGCGGCCGGGGTGATGCTGCGGCCGGCATCGATGGCCTTGGCGATGTCCCGATAGGCGGCCAGCAGCGCCTTTTCGTTGTCGCGCAGGCGTGCGCTCAGCGATCGTTCCACCAGAGGGCGATCGGCGATGGGCTGCGCCGCCGCCAGGCTGGCCGCGTGCTCCTCCAGCCGCTCGATGCTGAAGATCTCTTCACGCAGGATCTGGTCGTTGTCCCAGGCCGCGTCACGCGAAAAATTCTCGAGAATGCGTCGAATCATTATGTAAGTGATTGCCTCAAACCCTTGACGAGGGGCTATGTGTTATACCCACGGCCGCTGTCGCGATTGCGCCCGAATAAACATGAACAGTTCCGAAGCCGCGACTGTACGCGGTCTATGTGCGCGATTCGTAAAGCCTTCGCTGCCGCGGGCATTGTGGCAGCTTGGCAATACGCTGGCTTCATTCGTGGCCCTATGGACGCTCATGGCATACGGCGTGAGTGTCGGATGGAACTACGGCTGGACGCTACTTTTGTCCATCCCGGTTGCAGGACTATTCGTACGCCTGTTCATCATCCAGCACGACTGCGGCCACGGCTCGTTCTTCGCCAACCGGCAGGCCAACCGGTGGCTAGGCGCCGCCCTGGGTTTTCTGACCCTTTCGCCTTTCAACTACTGGCGCAAGACCCACGCGGTGCATCACGCCACGTCGGGCAATCTCGACCGGCGTGAGTTTGGCGCCGTGCGGGTGCTGACGGTCGCCGAATACACCGGCAAGTCGGCCTGGCTCAGGTTCTGTTACCGCTTCTACCGCAGCATGCCGGTGATGCTGATCATCGGGCCTGTCTACCAGTTCGTCGCCAAGCACCGCCTGCCGGTTGATCTGCCACGCGCGTGGAAAAGGGAGTGGGCCAGCGTCTGGCTCAACAATCTCGCCCTGCTCGTGGCCGCGGGTGTCGTCGCCGCGTTCTTCGACTGGCGCCTGGTGCTCGCGGTGCACGTGCCCATCGTGTTGATCGCCGGCGCGCTCGGCGTGTGGCTGTTCTACGTGCAGCACGGAGCCGAAGCGTCGTATTTCTCGCGCGGCGCAAGCTGGGATGCGCACCGTGCGGCGGTCGAGGGCAGTTCCTTCTACGACCTGCCGGTGGTGTTGCGCTGGTTCACCTGCAACATCGGCTACCACCACATCCATCACTTGCAGCCCGGCATCCCTAACTACAATCTGCGGGCGGCGTATGAATCGAGCCCATTGCTGCGGGTGGCCGAGCGGTTGACGCTGCGCACCAGCATGAGTTGTGGCCGCATGAAACTCTGGGACGACGATCTGCAGCGGATGGTCGGATTCCCCCCGCGCCTCGCCCGTCAGGCCATGATCCGCGCGTAGGTCTTGAGGTCGGCCGCGTAACATTTGCAGGCTGCGGCCTTCAATGCGCGCCCATTGAGAACCGCGATGGAGCCGCGTGCGTAACGAATGATCTTGCGGCGCTGCAGCGCGCTCGCCGCGCCGGTCACACCCACGCGCCGCACTCCCAGCATGTACGCGAGGAATTCATGGGTGATGTGAAAGTGATTGGCCTGCGCGCGGTCGCGCGTCATCAGCAGCCAGCGCGCCAGCCGCGCCTCCACCAGGTGGAAGCGCGTACAGATGGCCGACTGGGTGAGCTGCGTCAGCAACACATATAGATAGCGGTTCAGCAGCCGCCGCAGGGCGGGGCTGCGCTCGAGTTCGCTCTGGAAATGCCGGGCTTCGACGCGCCAGGCGCTGCCGGCACCTTGCACCAGCGCCCGCAGCGGCGATGTGTCGACGCCCAGGATCAGTGAAACACCGAGCATGCCTTCGATGCCGACCAGGCCCACTTCCAGTTGCGCGCGGCCGTCGGCCGGAGTGATCAGCGAAATGAATCCGCCGATCGGAAAGTAAACGTGGGTGATCGGCTTTCCGGCTTCGTGCAGTGTGTCCTCGAAATCCAGATGCACCGGCGACTCGCTGCCAATCAGCCGCGCCCGATCTTCGGCCGGCAACGCTGCCAGCAGCGCGTTGTCGCTGGAAATACCTTTGTTGCTCTTGCTCGGCACGGTGTTTCCAGTTGACGCGCCAGTGACGGCGACCGCCCACAATGCGATGGCTCATCGCTTCGCTCTGTTCGCCACCGAACGGACATATGGAGAAATTCCTGTAGCCTGACGCCTATATAGACAGGAGCGATTGGATGATCGAGATCACGGATGGGTTCACCGACATCGAGATTGGCAGTGACGTGATCAAGGCGCAGTGGCGCGATCCTCTGACCTCGAACCGAGTCGCGACCGGTGCTCGTGTGACGCTGAGCTTTCAGCGCCGCGTCGCGCTGCCGGTCGAAGGCAAAGTGAATGTGCGCTACGACCTGGCTGAAAACGGCTGTGAACGTGAAATCGTCGGGGTTCCGCGGCTCACTCACACCGCCGGACACGGCGCTGACACCGTTTATCACTACCGCCTCGCGTACTGGGTTGCGCCCCATGCATTGATGAAATTTGCGCCGCCCAATGTGCGGCAACGCACGGAAGACGACAAAATGACATCCGAGAATTTTCTCGAAGCGTCGATGGCCGGATGAGAAGGGGATCCTCCATTGACCGCCAAACCAACCAATGAGACCGCAGCCATGCTGAGCGCAACGTTTGGATCCGTGGCGCGCGCCCTCAGGCGCACCCCACAAACTTCCCCGCAGGACGTGCATGCGGGACAAAGCCACCTGATCGCCATCGTCGCGCACGAACTGCGCGGCCCGCTGATGCCGATCCGTAACACCGTCGAACTTCTCAAGCGTGCTCCGCTCGATGTCCTGACGGTGCGCCGCGCCGCGGAAGTCATCGAACGACAGGTCATCGGAATGATGCGTCTGATCGATGACCTGGTCGATGTATCGCACGTCACTTCGTGCAATCTCGAGATCCAGCGGCGGCGCGTCACGATGCGGGACATCGTCGAGCGTTGCGTGGAGATCGTGGGGACCTATGTAGCCGACCGCGGGCACACGTTGTCAGTCGACATCGCCGCCGAGCCCGTGTACCTGCTCGCCGACGGGATGCGCGTTTGCCAGTCGCTGCAGAATCTCGTGACCAACGCGGCCAAGTACACCAACAGTGGCGGTGAAATCCGCATCCGCGCGCACCGCGACCAGGGGCATGCCGTGTTCGAGGTCAGTGACAACGGCATAGGCATCGCGGCCGACCAGCTTGAAGTCATCTTCGACATGTTCGCTCAGGACGGTCAGTCGGGATCGAGACGCTCGGAGGGCGGTCTCGGAATCGGCCTGTTCCTGGCGCGCAATCTGGTGGCGGCGCATGGCGGTACCGTCTTGGCGAGCAGCGCCGGCGCCGGGCTTGGCAGTGAATTCACCGTGCGGCTGCCCTGTGAAGACCCCGAAAAAAACGGGCGGGAAAGGCATCAGGACGAACGGTTCGGCAATGCCAGCCGATCGGATTCCTTCTTGACCACGGCGTAACATTCGCAGGAGAGTTTTTCCAGTTTCGGCCGGTCGAGCACGGTGATCTTGCCGCGGCTGTAACGAATGGCGCCTAACTTCTGCAGCTTGCCCGCCGCCTCGGTCACGCCTTCACGGCGCACGCCGAGCATGTTGGCGATGAGTTCCTGCGTCATCTTGAGTTCGCTGCCGCGCAGGCGGTCGAGCGACAACAGCAGCCAGCGGCACAGCTGCTGGTCGAGCGAGTGATGCCGGTTGCACACCGCGGTCTGCGCCATCTGCGTGATCAACGACTGCGTGTAGCGCAGCAGGATGTGGAGCATCTCGCCGTGCCGGTTGAATTCCTGCTTCAGGCGCGCGCCGGTCAATCGGTACGCTGAACCGGCGCTCTGCACGATTGCCCGGCTGGGCGTCGTCTCACCACCCATGAACAACGAGACGCCGACGGCGCCTTCATTGCCTACCACCGCGATCTCGGCCGACGCGCCATCCTGCATCACGTAGAGCAGGGAGACGATGCTGTCCGTAGGGAAGTAGATATGGCGCAAGGTCGCGCCGGATTCGTACAACACCATGCCGAGCGGCATGGGCACGAGTTTCAGGTGAGGGAACAGCCGTTCATGCTCGAGCGTGGGCAATGCATCGAGGATGTGATTGAGCCTGGGATCCTGCGCGGGGTACATCTGTTGGGGAGTCTAGGCTCTTTATGCACGCTTCGTACGCTACCGCTCAGAGCGTGCCACCTTGTGTTCACTATGTGCGTTCGCGTACAGAACTTCCGGCGCTAAGCGGGGTTTCGCACAGACTGGTCGAATCCGCGCGAGTAAGTTGCGCTCAAGCGCTGGATACCGGGTCAAAACTACCGCGGAGCGCCTGGAATCGGGCAAACGACCGTTTGTTGCGGCCAGCCACCACCCCGGGAGTCGGCTCATGATTGAAACCGTCGGTTTTCGAGTCGCAGTCTTGGCTGCGGGCCTCGCGTTCGCGAGTATCGCCGCAGCGCAGGAGGCGGTCGGAACGCACACAGTTCAGACGGACAGCAACTGGCCCTGGATTGCCATCGCGGGAATCCTGACATTGTTGTTCGCCGTATCTTTCGTCAGTCGCCGGCGCATCTACGCCGTCGTCGGGAGCTGAGCCGCCATGTTGACGAAATGGATCTGGAGACTGCTGCGCAAGGCGCCGCCGCGAAAAGGTGAGGCGTCTGATCCCTATCAGGGGTTGCCCGAAGCTCCGCCGCGCTACGAGTCCGGTCGCGGCAGCTTCCGCGCCGCTCGCGATTCGGCGCCCACGATCGATAGCTAACTACCGCTATGTGCGCCAGCGCACCGACGCGGGCGCGCTGATTCTCTACACTCCGTGGTTCTGGTGGAGCCTCCAGGCTCAGCTCCTTGCTCCATCGTCATCAGTAGAGAATTCTCATGAATCGTTTCCTGAAAGCACCTCGCCGCTCGCGGGGTCTGCTGGCCTTGAGCCTGCCCATCTTTTTTCTGGCCATCGGCTGCGCCTCGTTGCCGCCACCGACGGAAAATCTGCAGGCCGCGCAGCAGGCGATTGCCAACGCCGAGCGCGTCGACGCCGCGACCAACGCCGCGGTCGAATTGGGCGATGCCCGGGCCAAGTTGACCTCCGCGAACGCCGCGATGGGCGACAAGCAGATGTTGATCGCGCAGCGGCTCGCCGATGAGTCGCGCGCCGCGGCCGAACTGGCCGCCGCCCGATCGACCGTCGCGAAAGCGAACGCCGTCAATGCAGACATGAAGCGCAGCACGGCGACGCTGGTCGAAGAGATGCAGCGCAAGACCGGAGACAGCAAATGAGAGACACCAAGTATCGTGGATATACGCTGATCAGCGCGGCGCTGGCCGCGGCGATCATGGCCGGCTGCGCTTCCACTCCGAAGAAGCCCGCGGGCTCTGAAGCGGTGCGCGCCAAACTCACGTCGTTGCAATCCGATGCGACGCTCGCGGGCCGCGCTCCCGTGGCGATCAAGGACGCGGAAGCGGCGGTACGCATCGCCGAGACCTCGCAGAAGGACCTGTCGCTGGCGGCGCATCGCGTCTACATCGCGGATCGCAAGGTCGATACGGCCCGGGCATTGGCGGAAACCAAGGCCGCGGAAGCCGAGCGTGTGACGTTGAATGAAGCCAGCGAAAGGGCGCGCCTCGACTCGCGTACGCGTGAAGCCGACGTTGCCAAGGCGGCTGCCATGGTGGCGAAGGCCGATGCCGCGAATGCGCGCGCTGATACGGATGCGGCGCGGCTTGCGGCCGGCGCGGCCGAACAACAGAGCGCGTTGGCGCAGGCCGAAGCCCTGGAGCTCCAACGGCAAGTCGCGCTGCTGCAAGCCAGACCCACGGATCGCGGCCTGGTGCTGACTTTGGGCGACACGTTGTTTGCCACCGGCAAGGCGGAACTGAAATCCGGTGCCAGCGCGAACCTCGATCGCATCACCAAGTTCATGAACGAGTATCCGAATCGCACGGCGGCGATCGAAGGGTTCACGGACAGCATGGGCAGCGATGAATACAACAACGACTTGTCGCAGCGTCGCGCGGATTCGGTGAAGCGTTACCTGGTCGGTCAGGGCGTGAGCAACGATCGCTTGAGCGCTTCCGGTCGCGGCGAGAATTCGCCAGTCGGGGACAACGAGACGGCCGCCGGCCGTCAGCAGAATCGCCGCGTCGAAGTCGTCATCAACCAGATGCCGGCGCCCGGGGCTAACTGATGAACTTCGTGGTCTGGCTGGTGGTGGGCGGCACCATCGGCTGGATTGCAGCCATCGCGATGGGTACGACTTCACGGCGCGACGCGACCATGAATGTCGCCGTCGGAGTGGTGGGCGCGTTGCTCGGGGGCTGGGTCATCAGTCCGCTGATTGGCGGCGCCGCCATCAACGACAGTGATTTCAGTTTCGTGAGCATGCTGACTTCGTTCATCGGGGCCATGATGGTGCTCGCGATCGCCAACTTCCTGCGGCACGTGCCGGCGAAGAGTGGTTCGAGTTGATCACACGTCACCCGGCTGATTCTTACAGCCGGGTGATATTCGCGGGCCTAGGCTGCTTCGGTGTGGCCCTTCCATCGAAACAATGCGGCTGAAGTCCGCTCGCGCGAGCCCTACTGGCTGCTGCGTAATGGCATCGGGGCCGCCGGAGCCACGCTCGACCGCTCGCTCGAGTGCGACGTCGCGATCATCGGGGCCGGGATCACCGGCGCGCTGGTGGCCGATGCGCTGATCGAAACGGGCCTGCGGATCGTCGTGCTCGATGAACGCGACATCGCGCAGGGCAGTACCAGCGCATCGACAGCGCTGCTGCAATACGAAATCGATACCCAGCTCACCGAGTTATCCCGGTTGTTAGGGCCGGACAAGGCGGTGCGTGCTTATGCCGCGTGTGCGCGCAGCTTTACCCTGCTGGAAAAGCGGATGCCGGAGTTGCTGCAGCTTTCCGATTACGAACGCCGGGCCAGTCTGTACCTGGCGGCGGACGAATCGGGGGTTGCCGAACTCAAGGCGGAATTGGCGGCGCGGCAGGCGATGGGCCTCATGGTCTCGTGGATCGAGGCGGACGAGTTGCAGGGGCGGTTCGGCTGCCAGCGACCGGGTGGAATTCTTTCTGAATTGGGCGGACAGGTGGATCCATTCCGTCTCGCGCGCGGCTTGTTTGCCGGCGCGGTTCGTCATGGCGTGAAAATGTTCGCGCGCTCGAGGGTCGACGCCATCGACGAGGCGGGCAGTGTGCTTCGATTGCGCGTGGGTTCGCACGCGGTGAACGCGGCCCATGTGGTGGTATGCGCGGGTTATGAATCGCTGCGCTTCCTGCCGATCGAGGTCGCGGATATTCACAATACGTTTGCGCTGGTCACGGAGCCGCTGGATGAACCTGCGCATGCGACGCGGTTGCCGCTGATCTGGGAGAACGCGACTCCTTATATGTACATACGCGGCACGAGCGACGGGCGGCTCATCGTCGGCGGCGAGGACGTGCCGTTCAAGAGCGCGACGGCACGCGAGGCGCTGCTGCCGCGACAGATCCGCAGGCTGTCCGAGAAGTACGAGAAATTGTTCGGGGCGCCATTGCCAAAGGTCGCGTACACGTGGGCCGGCAGCTTCGCGGAAACGGAAGATGGATTGCCCTTTATCGGCGCCGTGCCCGGGATGAATCCGCGCCTGCAGTTCGCGCTGTGTTACGGCGGCAATGGGATCACGTACAGCGTGCATGCCGGCGATATGGTCCGCGCCGGCATTGAAAGCCGCACACACGAACTCGACGATGTCTTCGGCTTCAAGAGGGGACATTCCGAGTTAATGAGAACAAAAAACAACACGCGCGCAAAAGCCGGTGCATAGTCGCGCTAACTAGATAGGCGTGTTGTTTTTTGTTCTCATTAACTCGGAATGTCCCCTTTACTTCTTCTCGACGTGGCCGCCGAATTGTTTGCGCATCGCCGACAGCAGGCGATCCGCATAATCCGCGTTGCCACGCGATTCGAACCGGCTGAACAGCGCGGTGGTGATCACCGGGGCGGGGACGCCTTCTTCAATCGCGGCGGTGACCGTCCAGCGGCCTTCGCCGGAATCCGACACCCGTCCCGCGTACGCATCGAGTTTCGAGTCCTCGTGCAACGCCTGCGCGGTGAGATCGAGCAGCCACGAACGGATCACGCTGCCATGACGCCAGACTTCCGCGATCTGCCCCAGATCGAGATCGTATTGATAGTGCTCGGGATTGCGCAGCGGCGTGGTCTCGGCGTCGACGTCATGAGTCTGTTTGCCGACGTTCGCATTGCGCAGGATGTTCATGCCCTCGGCAAACGCGGCCATCACGCCGTATTCGATGCCGTTGTGGATCATCTTGACGAAATGCCCCGCGCCCTGCGGGCCACAGTGCAGGTAACCGCGTTGCGCGGTGGTCAGGTTCTTTGCCTCGAGTCCCGGATCCGCACCCGGCGCCAAGGCTGCAAAAATCGGCTCGAGCCGGTCGAACTGTGCGCGCTCGCCACCGATCATGAGGCAGTAACCATTGTCGAACCCGGCGATGCCGCCGCTGGTACCCACATCGAGATAATGAATGCCGCGCGCCTTGAGCTCCGTGCCGCGCCGGATGTCGTCGTGATAGTAGGAATTCCCGCCGTCGATGACGGTGTCGCCCGCCGACATCAGCGGCAGCAGCAACGCCAGCTCCTGGTCGACGATCGCCGCCGGCAGCATCAGCCAGATCGCGCGCGGCGCCCGAAGTCTGGCGACGAAGTCGGCGAGTGTGGGTGCCGCGACGACGCCAGGCAGCGCCAGGGCCGACATGGCCGCCGCGTTCGCATCGTGTACGACGCATTCGATGCCGGCATTGGCCAGCCGCCGCACCATATTGCCGCCCATGCGGCCTAGCCCGATCATTCCCAGTTGCTGCATGCTTGAACCTCTGTGCTGACCCTACATCCCTGACATTGCATTGAACAGCAGGGTTCACCGCCACGTTATAAATTCCTGTCTGAGACGCACAAGACAACAAGGTAATCCATGACCGCGACCTCACAAGTGAACCCGCTCGCCGGCAAACCCGCGCCGCACTCCCTGCTGGTGGATCTGCCGCGCCTGATCACGGCGTATTACACGCTCACTCCCGACGCGAAGGTTTCGACGCAACGCGTCGCCTTCGGCACCTCGGGTCACCGCGGCTCGGCGTTCGACAGCAGCTTCAACGAAAACCACGTGCTGGCCATCACCCAGGCGATCTGCCTGTACCGGCACAAGCAGGGCATCGACGGGCCGTTGTTCCTGGGTCTCGACACCCATGCGTTGTCTGCGCCCGCGGGCGCGAGTGCGCTCGAAGTGCTGGCCGCCAACGGCATCGAAGTCATGATTGCCGAGCGGGATGAATACACGCCCACACCAGTGATCTCGCACGCCATTCTCGGCTACAACCATGGCCGCAAGTCCGGGCTCGCCGACGGTATTCTCGTCACGCCGTCGCACAATCCACCCGCGGACGGCGGTTTCAAATACAACCCCACGCATGGCGGACCGGCGGACACCGATGCCACCAACTGGATCGAAAACACCGCCAACGATTTCCTGCTCAACGGTCTCGCCAGCGTGAAGCGTATTGCGTACGAGAAGGCGTTGAAGGCGCCCACCACGCATCGCCACGATTATCTGAATACCTACGTTGCCGACCTGGGCTCGGTCATCGACATGGACGTGATCCGCGCGTCGAACCTCAACATGGGCGTGGACCCGCTGGGCGGCGCGGGAGTGCACTACTGGGGCGCGATCGCCGAGAAATACGGCCTGCGCCTGACCGTCGTGAATCAGGAGGTCGATGCCACGTTCCGGTTCCTCACGGTCGACTGGGACGGAAAGATCCGCATGGATCCGTCGTCGCCCGACGCGATGCAGAGCCTGATCGGCCTGAAGGCGCGCTTCGACATCGCCTTCGCCTGCGACACGGACCACGACCGGCATGGCATCGTGACGCGCAGCGCCGGGCTGCTGCCGCCCAATCATTATCTGAGCGCCTGCATCGTCTATCTACTGGAGCATCGCAAGGGCTGGAGTCCGCAAGCCGCGATCGGCAAGACGATCGTCAGCAGCGACCTCATCACCCGGGTCACGGCGAAATTCGGCCGCAAGCTGCTCGAAGTGCCGGTGGGTTTCAAGTGGTTCGTCGATGGGCTGCTGGCCGGCACGTTGGGCTTTGGCGGCGAGGAAAGCGCGGGCGCGTCGTTCCTGCGCATGGACGGCAAGGTCTGGACCACCGACAAGGACGGCATGGTGCCGGCGCTGCTCGCGGGCGAGATGACCGCGCGGTTGAAGCGCGATCCGGGCGAGGTGTACCGCGGCCTGACGCAGGAGCTCGGCGAGCCGGTGTTCCAGCGCGTTGATGCACCCGCCACGCCGGAGCAGAAGAAGTTGTTAGGCGCGTTGACGCCCGAGAACGTGAAATCGGCGGAGCTCGCGGGCGACAAGATCGTTTCGATCCTGACACGCGCGCCGGGCAACGGCGCTCCGATCGGCGGGCTCAAGGTGGTTTCCGCGAATGGCTGGTTTGCTGCCCGGCCGTCGGGCACTGAGAACGTCTACAAGGTTTACGCGGAGAGCTTCAAGGGGCCCGAGCATCTGCGGAAGATCCAGGAAGACGCGCGAGCGATAGTCGATGCCGCGCTCAAATGAAGCCGGTACCACTTCGGTGTCTTTGCGCGGATGGAGGTCAACTTGGTGGACAACGCCCTGAAATATGGCGTCCGCGCGCCGCTGCGGTTACCTGCGGGCGACGGGGTTTTCAGCCTCGAGAGTGACGACGACGGGCCAGGCATTCCAGACGCGCTCCAACAGCGTGTTTTTGAACCGTTTTTCCGCAAGAATGCTCTCGCAACCGGGATACGGGCAGCATCGGGCCGGGCCTGACGACCGCACGCGCCGTCGTTCTGGACCATGGCGGAAGTATCGAATTGCGAAAACGAAAGGAGGGCGGGCTGCGGGTTATTGTCTCGTTGCCATTGCCGGGACAAAAATTTCTGCGGCGCGAAAACTTTTACGCCGGTTCGTGGTACTAACATCTCATGTTTGTGAATGACACCGGTCACCTGCCGGATTCCGGCCGGGTTTGCGTCGCGGGGTTCCAGGCCGAGCCGGCCGGTACCCGCACCTTCTACAGTCTCGATATCCATGCCGCCCGCGCGGAGATCGCCCCCATGGGCGAGCCGCGTAATGCCGCACACGTGCTCGGGGTCGGTTGCGAGATCCAGTCGGTCAAGGGACCGGTCTTCGCCGCCTACTTCGCCGCCGCGCGCGAGCGCTTCGACGCCGAGCCTAACTACAAGTCGGCATTGTTCGTGCTGGTCGACGGCGCCGTGTACTCGGTGAACTCCGAAGACATCGGCACTACGATCCGGCGCGGCTTCAGCACGCGTGAGTTCACGCTGCTGCGCGGCGATCGCCCGCAGCGCACGGTGGAATATCCCTGGCCCTGGTACAAGGAGCCGTTCGCCTCCTCGGCGCCGGGCCACGTGCGATCGCAGGATTTCCTGCGGGAGATGTCGGCGATGGTGCGCGCCTACGGCTGAGCCGTGAGCAGCGCCGCGAGCAGTTCCGGATCCACCGGTTTCACCAGATGCTGATCGAATCCGGCCGCCTGCGCCCGGCGCCGGTCTTCGTCGGTGCCCCAGCCGGTGAGCGCGATCAACCGCATGTTGCGCGGCAATTGCGGATTGGCGCGCAGACGCCGTGCAACCTCGTAGCCGTTGATCGTCGGAAGACCGATGTCGAGGAACACGACATCCGGCACGAATTCCTCGGCGACGATCAACGCGTCGTCGCCGTTGTCCGCGACCCGCAGGGTATGGCCGTCGAGCTCTAACAACATCGCGAGGCTCGCGGCCGCGTCGACATTGTCGTCCACCACGAGGATACGGCGCGGTGCGGAGGACGTGGGCGCTTCCTGTCCGTCGTCGGGCAAGGCGGCGCTGCCCGGTGCGAGTGGCAACGCCACGGTGAATGTGGTGCCGAGGCCGTGACCTGCGCTTTGCGCATCGATCTTGCCGCCGTGCATCTCCACCAGTCGTCTGACCAGCGTGAGCCCGATGCCCAACCCACCCTGCGAGCGGTCTATGGATCGCCCCACCTGTGTGAACATCTCGAAAACGCGCGGCAACATGTCCGCCGGAATGCCGACGCCGTTGTCGGTCACCTTCAGGATGAGCTGGGTGCCGTCGATGTCCGCAGTCAGCTGAATGCGTCCGCCCGGAGGCGTGTACTTGGCCGAGTTGTTGAGCAGATTGGCGATCACCTGCGTGAGGCGCGTCGGATCGACGTCGAGCGGCAATGGGTCCGGGGGCAGGCGTACGGCGAATTCGTGATTCGCCGACTCGATCAGCGAGCGCGTCGACTCCGTGGCGCTGTGCAGGACCGCGCGAAAATCGATGCGCTCTTTGCGCAGCGTGACCTTGCCGAGCGTGATCCGGGAAATGTCCAGCAGGTCATCGACCATACGGACCAGGTGCCGCAACTGTCGCTCCATCATGTCGTGGGTCTTGCCGGACTGCTCGGCATTGCCGCCGACCCGCAGGATCTGCAAACCGGTGCGGATCGGTGCGAGCGGATTACGTAGCTCGTGCGCCAACGTCGCGAGGAATTCGTCCTTGCGGCGATCCTGTTCGTTGAGCAACCGGGCCTGGGCACGTTCCCGATTCAACACGAGCGCGAGTCGTTCCTGGTCGCGCTTCTGCGCGGTCACGTCCACCGTCACGCCGTCGAAGTGAGTGGGCGACCCGTCGGGGCCATAGGCGGCGCCGCCCAGGGCGCGAATCCATTTGATGTCGCCGGAAATCGGATCGACCGTGCGATACACCGTGTCGTACGAGCGGTGCTCGCGGATCGCGAGATCGATGTTTGCGCGCGTCGACTCGCGATCATCCGGATGAATGCGATCGTAGAAGTCGGTGATGTTGACGTGGGCGTCGGCGGGCAGGAAGAAATGCTCCTTGACGCGTTCGTCCCAGAACAACGCGTCGAAGGGCAGCGGGCAATACCAGAACCCCACGCCTGACAACCTGACCGCGTAGTCGAGCCGCGCGCGATCCTGCACGAGTGCGCGTTCCACGGAGATGTCGCGAGTCACGGCCAGATGCAGGTAACCGCCAGCCGGCTCCACCAGCGGTACCGATTTGCTGTGCATCGAGCGGCGCATTCCGTCCGCGCCGACGATGTCGAATTTCAGGCTGCCGGTTTCGCCGCGGCAGATACCTTCGTTGAACGTGACGAACAACTCGCGGTGTTCGGGCGCGATCACCGCGTAGATGCTGGCGCCGATCGCGTTCGCTTCGCCGGACTGGATCATTGCGAGGCCGGCGGCGTTCATCTGCAGCAACTTGCCATCGGGCGCGATGACCTTCACGCATTCGGGCGTCGATTCCACGATGGCGCGATAACGCGCCTCGCTCTCTCGCAATTTCGCATCGCTTGCTTCGCGTTCGATGGCGAGCGCGGCGGTGCGCGCCAACACCTCGACCAGGTGGCGTTCGGAGGACGAGGGCTCGCGTACTTCCGCAAAGTAGGTACCGAAGGTTCCCAGCACCTTGCCCGTCGATGACTTGATCGGCACCGACCAGGCCGCGACCAGACCCAATGCCAATGGCAGATGCTTCAGATCGCGCCATGCCGGATCGTTGGCGATGTCACGGGTGATGACATTTTCCCGCAGTGCCGCCGCGGCCGCGCAGGTACCCACCTTAGGATCGATCGCGATTCCATCGACCGCGCGGTTGTAGGCTTCGGGCAATCCCGGCGCTGCGCCCGTGCTCAGCGTGCGGCCTGCGGCATCCATCAAAAGGATGGCCGCGCGAACTTTCGCGGATGCCTGCGTCTCGACGATCAGGCACAGCTCGGTGAGCACGCGAGCCAGCGGGTCGCCGCGCACGATCATCTCGAGCACGTTTCTTTGCGCCTCGAGCAATCGATCTCCGCCCGACAAGCTGCGTTCGGAGGGTTCGATCAGGCGGAGAATCGGCTCGCTCACTGGGCACCGCATATATATGAGTGGCTGCCGCGTTGCAGCGTTGCTCGCATCGTACCCGCGCGTTGGGTGGTCGCGCGACTGTGGCGGTGCGCCCGGAAGTTGTAGGACTCCTCCGACCGCGACGAATATTCGGCCTGTCCCCTTTAGTCGATGGGCCAAGGCATCGCTATTGGCATACGCGCTTTACCCGATTTCCCCGGTTTTTTCGCATCGTCATCTATCCCGCGCCACCATGTATCGAGCGCGAGTTCTTCCGCCGGCTCCACGGGTTCGCTGAGCCGCGGCACTAGCAACCGCGATGCGGATTTCGGGGCGAGGCGCAACAACGTTTCGATCGGCTCGTCCCAGGGATGCAACGCCAGCTTGATCGTGCCCCAGTGAATCGGCAGCGGCGCGCCACCACCTAACAACTCATGCGCCTTGAGCGCAGCCGCGCGGCAGTAAACCTGTCCTCCGAAAGAGAGGCGTTGAGACTCCTGTTCGCCTACTGCGGCGGTTCGCCGTCCGGACGCTCGCCCGGCGGCGGGCCATGGCGCTGGTGTTTGCGCATCTCTTCGCACTTGGCTAGCTGCTCGGCCGTCAACACGCCCGACAACTGCTGGCGCAATTCGGCACCCATCTGCTCGTGTTTGGCCTGCATCTCCTCGCGCGACGGGCGCGTGCCGGATGCTTCAAAATGCTGACGTTCCATATCCATTCTCTCGCGCTGCGCCTCGAGAATGCGTTTTACCTCGGTGGTCTGATTCGTATTGAGGTTCAGATCCTTGGCGATGCGTTCGATCGGCGGTCCACGCGGCGGGTCACCGGGCGGCGCCTCGGCAAGCGCGACCGCGCTGGCGGCGACCAGGGCAAGTAACAGGGCGGAGCGTTTCATCGGAATTCCTCGTGTTTCGGTGGGCGAAGCCCATGGTCCAAAAGTATTCATGCACGAATATGTCAGCGTGTGTCAGGGATACGGCAGAGATATCCTTGTCGACGGCGCGGGTGCCGGGGAGGACAGATGCGTAATTTGTTGCTGGTGCTTTTCCTGGGACTTGCCGCGGCGAGCGCCTTGGCCGCGGAGCCGGTCTTCGATCCGGACCCGGGACATCTCTGGAATCGGGTTTATCGGGGCATCGCGATGCGCAGCGAGCTCGGGGTCGACTACGGTGACGACGCTGCGGAGCCATTCAGCGAACCCTTTGACGACCCCGCCTCACTCGTGAAGGTGCTTGATGAATTTCTCGCGACAAGGATTCGTGAACCCGCTTCGGGAAGTGTCGCGCGAGCTCTGCTGCTCAACGATCTCTGGGCGGCATTCGATCTCGCGGTACGGCGGGACGACGAACACGGTCTGCCGCCCAGGCTGGCCCGCGCGCTGCGAAACCTCGCGATGCCGCGGCTGTCGATCGCCGCCCTGCCTGACAACTATGCGGCTGCCGTCAAGTCGGCAGCGTTTCCGAAGGATTTCGATCCCGCACACCCGGAAATCGCATTCCTCCCTCCCGATCTTTTCAATCCGAACGGAGACTGGGTGCAGGTTGCCAACTACTTCGGCGGCCCGGTGGCGTCGCAACACGTTGCAATGGTATCCGGGCGCTCTGCTTTCCTCGTGTTCATACGTTGCCCCGGGGGACGTGAGCCGACGCTCGCGTACCTGAGGACGCTCAATTTTTTCCCCACGCCTTACCAACTCAAACAGGCTGAACTCGGGACGGTGTACAACCCCCAGCCGGCGGAAACAGTGCGCACGAATGTCCTGCGTCTCGACCCGCAGACGCCGCAATTTCCGGAGGGAACGGTGTTCGCGTTGGTCCGGCGCATGATCGTGCTCGATGACGGTTTGAAACCGGTGCCGACCGAGATCACGCAGCAAATCCAGTTTCGCGTTTATCGGAAGTTCGGGCTGTTGACCGGCGGGCATGCGACGCGCGCCAGTTTTCCTGCTTCGCAGGCGGTATCAGAGTTTGTGATGCAGCGCCGCCAGCTGCTTGCAGGCCGCACCGGCGGTCTTCGCGCGGTCGGTCCGGAAGAACACGGCTACCAACTGCAGAACGTGCCAATGGGCGGAACGCGGGCGGAGCGATTGCGAGGTGACGTCGTGTTAACCAGCTGCGGACGCTGTCACGGTCGTGAGGGCATCTTTTCCGTGAATAGTTACGGCGGACAAATGTCGATGCGGGCCATCGAAAACCCACAGCTACTGCCGGTCGGCGACGCAGCCCAACAGCTCATCGCGACGGCGGACTGGAAGCGGCAGCAGTTCAATTACGGAGTGTTGCGGGGCTTGCTCGCCCACGCGCGTTAGCAACCCTTCTTTTCCCCCACGCTCGCCTTTCGCACGGCAAGGCGAGCCGGATGCTGATAGAACACATCGGCGGCCAGGTGATGATAGTCGCCGAAGGCCATCTCGAGTACGTCGTGCAACGCCGATCCGGATGTCGTTCCCCCACACCCAGGTCTGCATGGCTCCCGATGACGTGCCCATGACGAGGCGCAGATGTTTGACGCCGAGACCTTCGGCGAGCAGGCGTACTGCGCTTTCACGTGTCGGTGGAACCGTGCTGCGGAAATTTCGCGTGCTGGCCGTCGCTGGATTTCGCGGATTTGCCGTGGCCGATGCATCGGGCAACACGATGAAATAACGTGTCGCGTCGAGCAACTGGCCGGCACCGAACAGTTCGGCGGCGAACTCGGGACGGATGAATTGCGCGCCGCTGCCACCCGTGCCATCGATGATCACGGCATTACGCAATACGCCGCATTTGTCTTTCACGGGTCTGCCGAACGTGCGGTAGTGGATGCGCAGCTCCGGCAACGTCTCGCCCTTCGAGAAATGGAAATCGCGCAGTACGAAATCCCCCTCGACGAGGGCGTTCGTGCGCAAGTCGATCTTCATGGGTCTACCCCCGCGCTCAACCAGGCAGGTCGAATACGATCACTTCGGCCGATTTGCCTTCCTTGAATTCGAGGTCGCCAGTGTCGGTGACCTTGAGCCCATCGCCGGCTTCGAGATGCAGGCCGCCGACGTGAATCGCACCGCGGGCCACTTGTATATAAGAGTGCCGGCCGCCGGCCACCTCGAGCGTGGCGTGTTCCTCGCCGTCGAACAGCCCGCTGAAAATGCGAACGTCCTGGTGCAGCAGCACCGAGCCATCCGCCTTGTCAGGCGAGGCGATCAGCCGCAGCTGTCCGCGGCGTTCGGCCGGGTCGAAGTGTTTCTCTTCGTAGCTCGGCGGAAGACCGGTCTTCTCCGGAATGATCCAGATCTGCAGGAAATGCACGGAGTCGCTCTTCGATGCGTTGAACTCGCTGTGACTGACGCCGGTGCCCGCGCTCATGCGCTGCACGTCGCCGGGCTTGATCACCGAACTCGTGCCGGTCGAATCCTTGTGGGCGAGCGAGCCTTCGAGAACGTAGCTCACGATCTCCATGTCGCCATGACTATGGGTGCCGAAACCGGCGCCAGCCTGGACTCGATCTTCGTTGATCACGCGCAACGGCCCGAAACTCATGTGCCGCGGATCGTGATAGTCGGCAAAAGAGAAGCTGTGCCGGGATTGCAGCCAGCCGTGATCGGCTGCACCACGCTCGTTGCTGCGCCGGATTTCTTTCATCTGCTTACTCCTTGAATACGCAGGGGAGATCATACGAGTGAGCGTCGTCAATCGTAAGCATACGAAGGTTGCTTTGACCTTTTTTTCCGATGACTGATATTCGCGCCAGGCGCGGCGCCCATGCCAGCGCCTCGGCACATCGAGGTCATACATGCGCAGGCGGGAATTCATCACGGCCGGCAGCGTCGCGGCGCTGCTTGCAAGCAGGCGCGGCTACGGGGCCGCGGTCCACAACTTCGAGGGATACGACTTTGGTCCCGGGCCGGCGGTCGCCGATCGGCTGGATCAAGGCCCATTCCCCACCGATGGGTTCGCGGGTTGGCAGGTCGTGATGGCGACCACGGCTTCGAAGGAAGTCATCCCCGGGTTCGGCATGGGCCTCATCACCTATCTATGTGATGAAGTGGGTCCGCCACGGAAACCCGGCGAGACGTTGGAGAAATCCCTGGAAGACCTGGCGCAGTTCGCACCCGGCACGAAGCTGTACCTGCGCGTGAACTGGAAGGACGTGCAGCAAAGGCCAGGCCGGCTCGATCTGTGCGAACACTGGCGGATCGCCTTCGACCTGGCAAAACGCTACGACAAGCGCCTCGGCTTGCGAGTGATGATGAGCAATCCGGATATCGAAGGTTCGGCCATGCCGGACTTCGTTGCGCAGCGCGTGCCGATGGTCGAGCTCGGTGAGTGGCTGAACCGGCGGCGTTTCGAGCCGCGTTACGACGATCCGGCGTTTCAATCCGCTTTCAACGAGTTGACCGAACTACTGGCGGATGCCTACGACGGCCATCCGCAAGTGGAATACGTCGACACCGCGATGTATGGCTTCTGGGGAGAGGGCCACACCTGGCCGCTCGAGCGTAATCCGTTTCCGGACTACGCGACCGCCGAGGCGACCTTCGTGCGCATGCTGGACAAACAACTCGCGCGCTGGAAAAAAACTCCGCTCGCCACCAACACACAACCCGACTTCAGCAAGGTCGGCAATTTCGAGTTGCTCGAGCGCAGCATCCGCAGCAACAACTGGCTGCGCACCGACACGATCTTCATCGAGAACGAGCAGATCGAGGCGCTCAGCAATCGTCCGGCATGGACTGGCGTGACCGTGGAGGTCCCGAATTCCGACGGGTCACCTTCGAGCCTGTATCTCAACGAGGGCGTCACGCTGACCGACAACGTCATCGGTCACGTGCGGGACGTGGGCGCCTGCTATTTCTCGCTCTGGAACTGGCATCGCATCCGCGCCGACCGTCTGAGAAGCTATTACGAAAAATTTCCCGACGCGTTGAACAACCTTGCGCGCTCAATCGGTTTTCGCGTGCGGCCGTCCTGGGTGTGGACCTACGAGGCCGGCGGTGATGCCGGGCTGATTCTCGGGGTGGTCAACGACGGCATTGCCGGTGTTCCGGGAGTCCTGCGAATCAGCGTTCTCGACGCGGCGGGCCGCACGCTTTCTGCGGGCGGTCTCAATCCCGGGTTTCCGTTGCCCGGCAGAGTGCGGCAAGCAAAATTTACCCTGCCGCGCGGGACGGATTGGAAAGGGCTGCGCGTGAAGGCGGAGATCGAGGTTAAAAGCCAGCGCTACCCGGTACGCTGGGCGTGCAAACAATCTCTCAATGCGGATGGCACGCTGACGCTTCAGGCCACGCCGGGAATCGACTGAGGATTTCAGCAAGCGCTGATTGCGCCAAGCCACTGCATTGGAACTACTTCCACTTCGGTTTTGAATTTGTTACTGAAGCGTGACAGGAACGGATGCCGCGCCGGCGAACATCGTGGTGATGGCTGCTGCGAGTGCAGCTTCGAAGAACCACAGAACCTTGTGCCTGGCCTCCACGTCGGGCCCGCGCAGCGTGATGTAGAAATAGACGATGCCGGTTGCGGTGATGGCCATCGACATGGGGACGAACACGTGGAGGTCCGCGGCCGTCAGCTTGCGTGGAAAGAGTTGTGACGAACGGATGTAGAAGGCTGAGCCCAGAAAGAACATCAGCGTCTGCACTACCTGCTGGATGAGCGGCATGACATGCAGCCGGTCGAACAGCAAAGCGACAACGACACCGCCCTAGATAAAAGTGAGCGATAAGGCGATCGCCATGTTCGGCGCATGGTCGCTTGCGCGCCACGCGATCAGCAGCGCGATCCCGAGAATCGGGAGACACATTAAAAGACTCGCCGAATTCGACAGCCGCGCCAGGAACAACTCGGCGGGAGCTGGCCAGGAAAGTGCCAGCGCGACAACCGCGGCAACAATGCCGGCGAACTAGCTACGAATACGAGTACTAGGCCGAACGCAAATCGTTGCGAAGCCATGTCTTACCCTGGTTGGAAGTGCGGTGCATTATTCGCGGTGTCGCACCTCTGTGTCGCCACCGGCATCAGGATGGCGTCTGGACCTGCATCCGGGCGGAGTTGCGACAGGCCGACGTGTTAATTAGCTTCACGCACTACGACCTGGGTGTTAACTCGCGCGGCCTGGACAGAGTGCCGCGGCGCATCGCGAGCCCACCGAGCAGGACAAGCGCCAGCCATTCCATTCGCCCGCCGCCGCCGCCGCCGCCGCTTGAGCTACCGCCGCCGGACGCCGGCGCCGCCGGAGCCGCCGTCACCGTGAGCGCAACAGACGCCGAATTGTTCGCGGCCGTCGAATCGTTGTCGGCGGTCATCGTGACGTTGCTCGTGAACGTACCCTCGGCCGACGTGAGCAGCTGGAGATCGATGGTGGCGCTGGCGCCGGGCGCGATCGAGTCGAACACGCATTGCAGCGACGTGGTGCCGGCGCAGTTGCCGCTCGACGAAATCGTGTCGACCGTCGCGAACCCCGGCAGCGGAATGCTGACCACGATGTCGTCCGCGAGCGCCCCGGTGTTGGTCACCGTGATCAGCGGAAAGCGCAGCCTCGATCCCTTCGTGGTCGTGGCGGTCGACTGCGCGATCGCAACGGCCACGTCGGTAAGCTGCTGAGTGCGCGCGTTGATGTACACGAAGTTGTTGCCGTGGGCGGCATCGTTGAGCGATGAGGCGTAGACGGTGACGCCGCCCAGACCGGCGCCACCCTGCGTGGCGCGGTATCGCACGATCACGGCGTAACTCGCATTCGCCGGCATCGAGCCCACCGAACAATAGTAGTTGCCGAACTCGGACAGATCGTTTTCCGAGCGCGGGCAGTCGGCACCGTTGACGCTGATCGAATCCACGCGATACCAGGGATTCTCTCCCGACGCACTGACGAAGACATTCGTCGCCGGATTCCGGCCGCTGGTCAGCGTGAGATTCACGGGCGTGACGTCACCGACGTTCATCACCACCACGCCCGGATTCGCGCCGCTCTGGCCGATGCCGACATCGATGTAGGGATTCACCTGGATCGACGCGGTCGTGGCGTCGTTCGCCGCGTTGCCGTCGGAGTCGGCCGTGAGCGAGAGCTGGGCAGTGCCGCTGACCGCGGTCGCGGAGACGAAATCGAACTGCACGCGTGTTAGCGCGCCTTCCTGCCCGACGACGCCATACGAGCCCGTGCAACTCGCCCGCTGCGCGCTCAGGAGCACGCACTGAAAGCCGTGCGGATTGTAGACAGGGCGCAATGCCACCAGCCGGATCGGCGCGGGCACGTCGAGTATCGCCACGACGTGCTGCGCGAAGTCGATGCCGATCGACTGCAGATCGAAGGACCCGGTGCCCGTCTGGTCCTCCAGCGTTTGCTGTACCCAGTTGATCGTTGCCTGCGCGTCGATGCGCAGGTTCACGTAGACCCACGTGAACTTCGCGGTGTTTGCGTGCACCGCGCCGTTCGTATAGTCGGTCGCGCCGACAAGAGTCGTCGAGGTGGCGGTGTCGAAGCGCAGACGCACCGTCACCGTTCGAACAACACCCGGACCCAGCGTGCCGAAGTTGCAGGCGTAGTTCATGCCCGGACCGGGCGTCGTGCACGTCCCCGCGCTCGGTACGATCGACTGGACGGCGCTCCCCGGATTGCTGACGGTAAGCACCGCATCGGTGGCGCCCTGGCGCCCGACCGATGTCAGCGTATAAACGACGTCGTAAGTGGATCCGATGACGGCGAGCAGGTTCTCGGTCGAAACGGTGGTCACGATCTCGCGCTCGGCGCGCACGGAATACGCCAACCGGGCCGAGTTGTTGGTCGAGTCACCGTCGTTGTCGAGCACGACCCACGCATCCGCGAGGTAAGGCCCTGGATTGCCCCCGCGGGCGCGTACCGTGACGCGAGTGGTCGCTCCGCTTGGCACGTCCGCGAGGTTGCAACGCATCGCCCACGGACTGCCGGACTCGATGGCGCAGGCGTTGGCGCCTCCGGATATCGATTCGATGCTGGCGGCGGCGGCGCCCAGGTTCAACAGCAGGATGCCGCCGTGCGCCGTCTGTGTACGCAGCGAGCTGACGTCGATCGTGAAGTCGATGACATCCGCCGCGAATACCTGCGTTGTGCTCGCCGTCATCTGGATGCCGAGATCCACGGCCGACAATGATCCCACCACGGTGCTTCCCACGTTGTTGTAGCGCGCGTAGTCGTTGTCGGCCGCAACCTCGCCGCCGACGGTGAAGCTGCCCAGCAAGCTGCTCTTCAACCTGAGTTCGACCGATCGACTCTCGTTCGCGGGAACATCGCCGAACTGACAGGTCACGATCGATCCGCCGACGGCGCAGCTGCCGTTCACGAGCACCGCGGACTGGTAACTGAGCTGCGGCGGCAGTTCGACACGCAAGGTCGCATTCGTGACGGTTTCGCTGCCGATCGAGCGGACCGTGATGGGAAAGCCGAACTCGGTCTGCGCGCTTACCGGGAGTGGCGACGGCGGGAAATCGACGGTCAGGTCCGCGTAGTGCAAACCGGCGATACACACGCCGCGGGCGCGCGCGATGGCATCCTGCATGTGTGAAAGGCTGCACTGCGAAAAGGTGGCGCTGCCGTTGAGCTCCGGCGCCATGAGAAAACTCTGCGCCGTCGCCGAACACGCCGAGCCGGACGCGCCATCGTGAGGCGCGCCGAAGTTGTGACCCAGTTCGTGGGCCATGACCAGCGCCGAGTAGAACTCGCCCGTCTCGCTGTCGCTCAGCGATACCCCGTCGGTTGCGTCGCACAGCGAGTCGAGATACGCGATGCCGACTGTGTCGCCGTCGAGGTACTTGCCGGTCATCAGGTGCGCGATGCCGGCGGCCTTCACGGCGGGCGTGCTTTTCCGATAGTTGGCGAGCTGACCGAGCAGCGCTTGCGGATTCGTGCTCGTGAACGGATTGCCAGCCGCCGGAACCATGCGCAGCTCGCTCGGCACGATCAGGACGCCGACCTGATCGCTGAAGATGCCGTCGACCGTATTGACACGCGCGAGCATCGCATCGCGCGCGAGCTGACCCATGTTGTTCTGGAAATCGGAATCGGCGAGCACCGAGATATCCAGCTGTTCGTTCGCGGTCAGTGCCGCGGCATTCGCACGCAGCTCGGTGATCATCGACTGGTATTGCTCGAGCCCCGTTCGCGACTTCGTCTTGCTCGCGGGTAGATTGACGTCCAGCCCGCAAAACCGCGCCGGTAGTCCGCCGACCGTATCCGATAGGCGATACACGACGGTCTGCGATGGCGCGCCGTCGAGCGGCATCGTGAGATTCGCAGCGATGCTGCCCTTGCTGGTGACGACGTAGAGGTCGTGGCCGTCCCAGATCGCGCCCTCGAGTCCGCCACCCACCTTCGCGAGTCGTACCCAGGAACCAGGCGCGCCCTGGACCTCGCCGCGCATGAGTCGATCTGTGTCGATCGACACTTTCCGGTTGCCGATGAGCGTCTTCAACAGGCGGTCGTTCGACTGCAGGTCGAGCGAGAACCGGCGTCCATATGCGTCGAACTCGGTGTGCCCGGCCGCGGCCTTGATCGCCACCTTCTCCGCGAACTGGATACGCATATCCTGCGCGGACGCGGACCAGCCCAACGCGGACGTGAGCACGAGCATCAACCACGATTTTGAACCCACCCCCGTGCTCCCACTACCCGCGTTTCGCGGTGTTCTGCTTTGCGCCGATCATACGAGGGTGTTCTGTCAGCAACCATCGCGGCATGACATAGACGGACGAACGAGCGGTTCACGCCCCCGCCTGAGGAAAATCGCGGCAAACGCCGCGGAGGTTTCGTCCGTCGGCGCATGCGTATGCGGAGCGCATCGCCACTTCGCAATTTGTGTACCCACTGAAGTCCGGAATACCGAGATGATCGCGAGCCCAATACGAATCTGGTGCGCCGCATACTCGTATCTGGACTTTCGTTGCTGCCGCTCGACTGGCTGCTGTAGGGTTGGGAACCCCGAACTAACAAAAGAGAAGAACGATGAACCAGGATCCGGGAAAACTGCTGCTGCGCATCATGCTCGGTGTATTGATCCTGTTACACGGCATCGCCAAGCTCAAAGGCGGCATCGGTGGCATTGCAGGAATGGTGACCGCCAGTGGCCTGCCTAAATTCTTCGCTTACGGAATTCGACGGTGACATGGTGCGCAGCGCGTATACGCTGCACGCCGAAGACGATTTCTCTCAGCCCGGGATGCTGGTCCGCCCGATATTCGACGATGCAAAGCGCACGTCCGCACGCCGGTGCTCGAGGAACATAGTTTGATGACCGAGCACTCTCTCGAGCTGCAGCGAACACTCGTCCTCATTCTCGATCTGGGTGGGACGTTCGCCTTTGCGCTCAGCGGCGCGATGGCGGGAATCCGCCGGCGCCTCGACATCTTTGGCGTCCTGGTGGTGTCGTTCGCCGCATCCACTTTCGGCGGCATAGGTCGCGACGTGCTCATAGGCGCGACACCTCCCGCAGCCTTGAAGGATTGGCGGTATCTGGCGATCTCGCTCACGGCAGGTCTGCTCGCCTTCTACCGGCAGACGCTCATCGAGAAGCTGCGCAATCCGGTGCAGATGCTCGATGCCATGGGCCTGGCATTGTTCGCGGTTGCGGGCACGCAGAAAGCGCTGGCTTTCGGGTTGAGTCCACTGATGGCCGCGCTTCTTGGAATGGTGACCGGCATTGGCGGCGGCGTCGCCCGCGACGTGCTGCTGGCGGAAATTCCCGCGGTGCTGCGTGCGGATCTCTACGCGATAGCGGCGCTCGCCGGTGCCGCCATCGTGGCAGGCGGCAGCGTGTTACAGCTCCCGGTTCTCATCACCGCGATGTGTGGAGGAGTGACGTGCTTCGGGCTGCGGATGATGGCGATCCGCTGGGGCTGGCACTTGCCGGTTTCCGGCGGAAGAGACCCGCAATGATCTCCGGGGCGGGTTCTGGTTGCTGTAGACGTTGAATTCGGGATCGTCGCGTTCAGCTGTTGGTCTGTTTCGACAGTGCCCAGAGTAGGCCGCGCCGATCAACTCTCTCGCGCCGCCGGCGCAGCCGTCCTCGCCAGTCGCGAGGCGGATCGAAGCAGCGGTTAGCGCGTCACTTCACGCTCGGCGTCAATGTCCAAATCCAGCGGTTGTTCTTCGCGCTCAGGACAATCGATTTGCCGCCTGCGCTGATCTTCATCGGAGAGTCGGCGGGCAGCATGCCTGCAAGGGCGAAAATGCCCAGATCGGGTACGGCCAGGTACTCCGTGCGCGGCTCATCGGCGCCCTTGTAGACCTTGTGGCCCGCGCCACAAGATTCCGCGACCGACGTTTCCGGGTGCGCGGTGGTGGCGAGATCCGGGAAGCGATCCGTTGCGTGCGCGGCGTGGCAGTAACGCTGGCGTTCAGCATTTCCGTGAAAAGTGTTCATAGCCGCCGTTCCCGGTGAGAAATTTTGAACAGTAGTTACACGAAAACGCTTTGGGCACGCGCGCCGGGGGGGGCAATTTTGCATGCGTAGTGCCCCTCATACCCGCCGCAACTCCCCTGATGGCCCGGGCCAGGCGCTGGATCAGAATTCGATCCGTGTCCGATAAGCGCGAACAGGAATCAGAAATGAGCCCGAACAATAACGCTCGGTACGGATCACTCCAGGTGGCCCTGCACTGGGTGATGCTGCTGTTGATCGTCGCGGTGTACGCCTGCATTGAGTTGCGGGAGTTCTATCCCAAGGGCAGCGAGATCCGCGAAGCCCTCAAGACATGGCACTTCTCGCTCGGGCTCGTCGTCTTTCTCTTTGTTTGGCTACGCTTGCTTGCGCGCTACTACGGACGAGTTCCGCCAATCGTACCCAGGCCTCCGAAATGGCAACTGCATGTCGCTCACGGAGCAGAGTTCGCCATTTATGCGTTCATGATTGCCATGCCACTGTTGGGCTGGCTGGTTCTGAGCGGCGAGGGCAAGCCGGTGCCCTTCTTCGGCATGCAAATTCCCGCGTTGATGCCCGCAAACAAGGGACTTGCCAAGCAGCTGGCAGAGATCCACGAAACCGTCGGGAATATCGGCTACTTCCTCATCGGCGTCCACGCCGTTGCCGCTCTCGCGCATCACTACATCATTCGCGACAACACACTCCTGCGGATGCTGCCGGCGAGAAGGCCCAGGTAGTGATTCGCCGAACTCTCGCCGATAGAGAACCTGAGGCCGAGGATGGCGAGGTATCGAGTGCTGGATGAACAGGGTCGAAGATGTGTGCAGGTCACCATGATCAAGGCCATGCGCGGCTTGTCCACCTTCCGGGTGACAAGGCGGCATTCGAGGCGGCGTTCGATTCGCTGACGGCAGTTTGCAATGCTGTCCATCGCGCAAAGAATTCTTCCTTAATCGTTGTACAGCGCCCGACATCCAACTCCTTCAACAATCAAGACTTCGCCTCGCCCGGCGTGACACCTTGGCGCCAGCATCAAAAGAGTCGCCTGCCGATACTGAGTGCCACTAACAAACCGACCACGATGATCGGCGGTGTGCGCCAGTGCATCAGCAGCAGGCCGCCCAGAACGACAGCCACGACATCGATAGTGTCGCGCACGGCGTTAGTCCACACCGGGTTGTAAAGCGCGGCGCCAAGCAGCCCGACTACCGCCGCGTTGGTTCCGGCGAGCGCCGATCGGGCCCATCCGACCGACGCGATGCGCGTCCACATCGAGTAAGCAGAGACGGCGAGCAGAATTCCCGGCAGGAAAATCGCCGCAAGAGCAAAAGTCGCGCCAATCAGCGGCTCGTGGTCACCCGCAGACGCAGCGCCCAGAAACGCTGCGAAACTGAACAGAGGCCCCGGCATTGCCTGGGCGAATCCGTATCCTGCTAGAAACATTTCCTCGGGCACCGCTCCCTGCGGCACGAGCGCCTCGTGCAACAGTGGCAACACGACATGGCCACCGCCGAATACCAGCGCGCCGGCGCGATAGAAGATGTTTGTTAGCGAGAGCAATTCATTGCTGAAAAGACGCGCCGCCACAGGCAGCGCGATCAGGAGCGCGGCGAAGATAGCAAGGAGAACCCAGGCGAGCCTGGCGCCAGTTTTCGGGAAGTCCTGTCGCGAGGGAGCAGGCAATTCCCGGCACAGCAGTACGCCGCCAACCGCCCCGAGCCCTAATACGATGAGCTGCACGAGGCCGCCGCCTTCGAACAGCAGCGCTGCCGCAGCCAACAATCCAATCGCGGCGCGGTTACGATCCGGGCAGAGGCTTCGGGCCATGTTCCACACCGCCTGGGCGACGATCGAAACCGCCGCCAGCATCAAGCCGTGTAAACCGGCCTGCATCAAGGCCGAATGAGAACGAGGCAACAGCAGCCCGAATCCAAACATCAGCAACGCCGAAGGAAACGTGAAGCCGACCCAGGCGGCAACCGCGCCGCGCCATCCGGCGGCGCGCAAGCCGATCAGCACGCCCACCTGGCTACTGGTTGGACCTGGCAGGAATTGGCATAGCGCCACCAGTCCCGCGTATTCCTGTGCATTCAGCCAGCGGCGCTCGCGCACATAGGTCCGCTCAAAATATCCCAGATGCGCAATCGGCCCACCGAAGGAAGTCAGACCGAGCTTCAGCGCCGCGGTCAGAACCGCGCCCGAGGACAATGGCGGGTGAGGGGGCGGAAGAGCTGGGTGAGCTGATCGGTCGTTCAAGAGATCGAGCCAGAGAGCGGGTATGAGCCGAGTGTGCCTGATAAATTGAGGAAGCTGCTTACGTTCGAAGGAAGCAAGCCCACTCTCTTTAGTCGGTTTTCCCGACGGCGGCATCGATTTCGACAACCTGACCGATCCGATCGATCGCACCGACGTTGACGACGACGCTGCGATGAATCTGCCAGAACATCTGCGGATCGAGCTTGTAGATCATCTGTCGAAGAGAGGCGCTCATCAACAATGACCCCTCCGGGGTGAAGACCGTCGTGTACTTGTGATCCGCGCGTAGATGGGACACTTCCTCGACTGCAATGACGCGCAGATCCGATCCTTGTGGAACGGTCAACCACTTCAGGTAGTTCGGCTCCGCAGGCGCGATCGACATCAATAGTTCCGCGATGCTCCCGAGATCGGCCGGGGTCTCCGTCAGGCAGTTCGACGAGCTCGATCCGACTCGTCTTCCCGAAGGTAGCTAGCGCAATCACGACCTTTGACCGATTGGCGATGCATGGAGCGCGGCGCTGCTGCTTGCCATTGCAAGGCACGCCGTCCGTCCGTTCAGCGTGTCGGCGAAGCGGCAAATCGAGAATGATCAAACATCGGCGAGACACGCTACGCGGTAACATTGAAAGCGAAAGACAACGACATCCGGGGCGCAGGATTCCAGTGCAGCAAAATGAAGCAGGCATTCCTGGGCGCGCGGAAATATTTGGAGTGCAGAATGCAAATTCAGATCAATACGGACCACAACCTTAAAATTCACGAGGCGGAGGCGACGCAGCTGCGGGGGATTGTGGAAGCAAGCTTGAATCGGTTCAATCGGCACATCACTCGAGTGGAGATTCACTTGAGCGACGAAAACGCCAGCAAGGCAGGCGAAGACGACAAGCGTTGCCTGCTCGAAGCACGTCTCGAGGCGCGAAAGCCGATTGCGGTGAGCCACGAGGCGGGCACCGTGATTCTGGCCGTGGAAGGTGCCGCCGGGAAAATGGTCAGGTCGATCGAAAGCGATGTCGGGCGCATGCGCGACACTCGACGTCACCATACGGATTCAGTTCCGGACGATCCGGAAGTTCAGGGCAAGTGACGCCCGGTCATGAAGAACAAGAAGCATGACGCGAGGCTAGGCAAGGGCTCTCGCTCGATTTCCAAACCCCGACCAAACCTTGCAAACGCCGCCGAATTGGCGCAGTTGATTGGCGCAGTTGACTGACAGCGAACTCGACCACGTGCTCATTGAGTTGGCCGACCAGCCCCTGATCGGACCCGTACACGATGGCGCCAAAAGTTAGAGCTGCGCGCGGCTTCTGTGCATTTACGCTAGCGCGATGACGCAGGCACACGCCCAAGCCTGATTCCACCGAGCACGCGTAGTCGGCCAGTGAACGCACCGAATTTTCTTACTGTTTGATGCTCGCCGCCGCCAGGGTCTTCATGGTGCGCACCACCGACTTGAGATCCGCGGCGCTGTCGATCTTGCGGCGCAGGCTGGCGGCCGTGTCGCTCATGCAGTTCGCTGCACCGCTGGCGCTGCGGGATCTGGGCGCAACGTTGCGATGCGTTCACGCAGAATGTCCAGCGCGGTTTTACGATCATCGGCGCTCAGCTTGTCAGCCGTGGTAAACCGGCCGACCAGTCAAAAAATCGGCCGCGATAGTACCAGACGTCGCTTCTCGTGGCGCGCTTGACGTTTCGACAATAGCCGTAATATCGTGCGTCGCCATGAAAACCGCCGACGTCATCAACGCTCTGGGCGCCCTCGCGCACGAATATCGACTCGCCATTTATCGCCTGCTGGTGGAACAGGGACCTCGAGGATTGCCCGCCGGTGCAATCGGCGAGCGTGTGGGTCTGGTGCCGTCCTCGCTCACTTTTCACCTGCAGTCGCTGCAACGAGCAGGGCTCATCACGCAACTGCGCGCGAGCCGGCAGCTGATCTATAGCGCGGACTTCGCAGTCATGAATGAGCTCGTGGGCTACCTCACCGACAAGTGTTGCGCGGCCAGCGGCGAGGAATGCGCCACGCCCTGCAAGCCGACACGTGCGGCAAAGCCCTCGAGGCGGCGCGCTGCGGCCTGAGCCGGCATGCTCGAAATCCACACGCACACTCTGAACACGAGAGAATCATGACCGAGCGTCCGTTCAACGTTCTCTTCCTCTGCACCGGAAATTCTGCGCGGAGCATCCTGGCCGAGAGCCTCGTCAACCACTGGGGCCACGGCAAGTTCGTCGGCTTCAGCGCCGGCAGCAGCCCGAAGGGCACGGTGCATCCGATCGCGCTCGAACTACTCAGGCACATGAAGATGCCGAGCAAAGGGATGCGCAGCAAGAGCTGGGATGAGTTCGCGCAGCCCGGCGCGCCCAGGCTCGATTTTGTATTTACCGTCTGCGACAACGCGGCCGGTGAGATGTGCCCGATCTGGCCCGGGCAGCCCATGACCGCGCATTGGGGCATCGCCGATCCGGCGGCGGTGGAAGGGGCCGAGACTGAAAAGTGGCTGGCCTTTCGCGCAGCCTTCCGCGAGCTCGAGCGCCGCATCAAGATCTTCATAAGCCTCCCGATTCGATCGCTCGATCGCGTGAAGCTGCAGGAGCAACTGCGCGCGATTGGAAAAACGACCGCGGCCGACCCAGTGGCCTGAGCGCCGCCAGCGCTGCCGGAGATCTGATGTCCATATTCGAACGATTTCTGACTCTCTGGGTGGCGTTGTGCATCGTGGTGGGAATCTCCCTTGGGCATCTCATGCCCGGCGTTTTTCAAGTCATCGGCGCAACCGAGCTCGCGCAAGTCAACCTTCCGGTGGCGGTGCTCATCTGGCTGATGATCATCCCGATGCTGATGAGGATAGATTTTGGCGCGTTATCTGAAGTCAGGAACCACTGGCGCGGCATCGGCGTCACGCTCTTCATCAACTGGGCTGTCAAGCCGTTTTCTATGGCCGCCCTCGGCTGGCTGTTCATCGGACACCTGTTCGCCCATTGGTTGCCGTCCGAACAATCGGGCTCGTACATCGCCGGGTTGATCCTCCTGGCGGCTGCGCCATGCACGGCGATGGTGTTCGTGTGGTCGAATCTCTGCGAGGGTGAACCGCATTTCACATTGAGCCAGGTGGCGCTCAACGATGTGATCATGATCTTCGCATTCGCGCCAATCGTGGGGCTGCTGCTCGGAGTCGCGGCCGTCACCGTGCCCTGGGCCACGCTGTTTCTCTCGGTCGCTCTCTACATCATCGTGCCGGTGATCATTGCCCAGCTCTGGCGGAGTGCGGTGCTCAAGGTTTCGGGACCTGCGGGTTTGTCACGCACATTGTCAGTCCTTCAACCCGTGTCGCTGATCTCGCTATTGACCACGCTAGTCTTGCTGTTCGGTTTTCAAGGCCAACAGATTCTCGCGCAGCCATTGGTCATCGCATTGCTGGCGGTGCCGATTTTGATCCAGGTCTATTTCAATGCCGGGTTGGCGTATTGGCTGAGCCGGCGATTCGGAGTGGCATGGTGCGTAGCCGCGCCGTCGGCCTTGATCGGCGCCAGCAACTTTTTCGAACTCGCGGTGGCCGCGGCCATCAGTCTGTTCGGGCTGAACTCCGGTGCGGCGCTCGCGACTGTGGTCGGTGTGCTGGTCGAAGTGCCGGTCATGCTTTCGGTCGTTCGCATCGTGAAGTCGACTCGTGGCTGGTACGAAGCAGGGTCAAGAAAGGCGGTTCCATGAACGTAACGATCTACCACAACCCGCAGTGCGCAACGTCGCGCAATACGCTGGCGCTCATTCGCAACGCCGGCGTCGAGCCGCAGGTGATCGAGTATCTGAAGAAGCCTCCTTCCCGGGATGAGCTGAAGAGCCTGATCGCTCGCGCCGGCCTCACGGTTCGCCATGCCGTGCGGGAAAAGGGCACTCCGTTCGACGACCTTGGACTCGGCGATCCCTCGTTGGCCGACGATCAGCTGCTGGATGCAATGATGGCGCACCCCATCCTGATCAACCGGCCTTTTGTAGTCACACCGGAGGGAGCGCGTCTGTGCCGACCTTCCGAACTCGTGCTCGATATCCTGTCGCTTCCGCAAAAAGCTTCGTTCTCCAAGGAAGACGGGGAAGTCGTCATAGACGAAAACGGTCATCGAGTTCGCTGAGATGAAGGCGGATTCACCGAACCTGCAGCCGGGCACATTCCATTTGGCGGACGCGGCCCGGCTGTTCCCACCTCGCTCGTCACATCCGCCCCGAATCTTGCTGCTGTATGGCTCGCTTCGGGAGCGATCGTATAGCCGCTTTCTTGCTCAGGAAGCTGCGCGACTGCTGGAATCCTTGGGTGCTGAGACTCGCATTTTCGACCCGCGCGAACTGCCGATGCCGGACTCAGTGCCGGCTGACCATCCAAAGGTTCAAGAGCTTCGGTCGGCGTCGCTATGGTCTGAAGGGCATGTCTGGTGCAGTCCGGAACGACACGGTGCGATCAGCGGTGTAATCAAGGCGCAGATCGATTGGATTCCGCTCGCGCTCGGGAGCGTGCGGCCAACGCAGGGCAGAACGCTGGCGGTGATGCAGGTGAGTGGGGGCTCGCAATCATTTAACGCCGTGAACACGCTTCGCCTGCTGGGCCGCTGGATGCGGATGATCACGATTCCGAATCAATCCTCCGTGCCGAAGGCATTTCAGGAATTCGACGATGCGGGGCGCATGAAGCCTTCGCCGTACTACGACCGCGTTGTCGATGTGATGGAGGAACTCGTCAAGTTCACACTTCTGACGCGCGATGCGGCCAGCTACCTGACCGATCGCTACAGCGAGCGAAAAGAGAGCGCCACAAAGCTCGAGGCGCGCGTGAATTTGAAGACGATCTGATCCATCGGGAACTGGTTTCAAGCAGCGAAGATGCTCGACCATTGGTAATGACGCGTATGGCGACATGGGCATTCAGCGACTAGATTGCCAGTCCACGCCGAACTCGGTGAGTACTCCTCAACCTGGAAGGTAGTTTGCCGATGACGGGCGTCGATCTCCCGCTGGAGATATTGAAGGCTCCGCGCCGTTTCATGTTTTTTACCGGTAAGGGCGGCGTCGGCAAGACGTCGATTGCCTGCGCGTGCGCACTTGCTTTGTCCGACACTGGTCGGCGTGTCTTGTTGGTCAGCACCGACCCGGCATCCAATCTGGATGAGATGCTGCTTCAGACGCTGACAAACCAGCCGATCGCAATTCCAGGCGCGCCGAACCTGCAGGCGATGAACATCGATCCGGAGGCAGCCGCTCAGGACTACCGGGACCGTGTCATCGACCAGATGGCCGCAGGGAGCACGGCGGCCGAGCAGGCGAACGTGCGCGAACAGCTTTCGGGCGCATGCACGACAGAGATCGCCGCGTTTGATGAGTTCGTGGGTCTGCTGGCCGGTGACGCGCACGACTTCGATCACGTGATCTTCGACACCGCGCCCACTGGTCACACACTGCGCCTGCTCAGCCTGCCGAAAGCCTGGACCGGCTTTCTCGAGAACAACGATCGCGGGGCTTCGTGCCTGGGTCCGCATTCCGGTCTCAAGATGCAGGAGGCGCGTTTCAAGACGGCTCTGCAGGCGCTGGGCGATGCTTCGCAAACAAACATCGTATTGGTGGCTCGAGCTGATAGGGGCTCGCTCGCCGAGGCGGCACGCACCAGTGCAGAATTGGTCGACATCGGATTGAGCAATCAAACGGTCATCGTCAACGGGGTATTCAGCTCCTCCGCAGCGGACGATGCCGTCGCGCTCGCTATCCAGGGGCAAGGCGAACAGGCGCTATCTACGTTGCCCGCTGCGTTGCAAACATTGCCGCAGGATCGGATACCGTTGCGTGCCTTCGACATGGTGGGTCTCGATGCGCTGCGCGCCTTGCTGAGGCTTGTCGAAGTCTCGCCATCGACGGCGATCGGCAGCGCAACCATGCGCGCCAGCGATCTGCCGACTCTAGGCGTGCTTGCCGACGAGCTGTCGCACGCGGACCAGGGGCTCGTGATGGTGATGGGCAAGGGCGGCGTCGGAAAGACGACCGTTGCCGCGGCGTTGGCGGTCGCGCTCGCTGCGCGTGGCAAGAGCGTGCATCTATCTACGACCGACCCTGCGGCGCATCTCATGGCAACCCTCGGCGAGGCAGTACCCAATCTGCGGATGGATCGCATCGATCCGAAGGCTGAAACCCAACGTTACATCGACAAGATCATGGCAAGCCGTGGTGCGGGTCTGGACGCTGCGGGACGCGCATTGCTGCTCGAAGACTTGCGCTCGCCGTGCACGGAGGAAGTCGCCGTGTTCCATGCCTTCTCGCGCATCGTGTCCGAAGCGCGCAGCGCCTTTGTGGTGCTCGATACCGCGCCCACCGGCCACACGCTGTTGCTCATGGATGCGGCCGGCGCTTATCACCGGCAAATGGTGCGCGACCTCGCGCCCGCCGGCCAACACGTCACAACGCCGCTGATGCGGCTGCAGGATGCTGCGTACACGCGCATCGTATTGGTGACACTGCCTGAGACCACTCCAGTCTCGGAAGCCGCGGCGCTCCAGGAAGACCTGCGCCGTGCCGGGATCGAGCCGTTTGCGTGGGTGATCAATCGAAGCTTGAGGGGCTCAGGAACGCGAGATCCCGTATTGGGCGCGCGCATGACTCTCGAACTGGCGCAAATAGACCGCGTGGCCGCCGGTCTGGCGCGCCGTGCGTACCTCATCCCGTGGCGCGCGAAACCACCGGTCGGACTTCATGAGCTAACCGAGCTTGCCGCTCACGCCGTCACCGATAGTTGATCCGTAGCACTTCGCCATCGCACGCCGTCGGCGATTCACACTTATTCTTCTAGCTAGTCCTCGTGGGACTACACAACGTAGTGAAGTTCGGCGCCCTTCGTGAGCGGAGTCACGAACGGGCTGCCGCCACCAGGGCCATTTCCCGCAACCTCAACATATCCCTCGGCTCTCCGCTCTTTTTGTGCAACCGGAACCATACAAAGCCCAGACGTGAATTTCCCGTGTCTCGCCTGGATACCAGCACCATTTTGTTCCTGCGATCGATGTACATGTACTGCCCACCCCAGCCGTCGGCGATGGCGGCGTCGTTGACCGTATCGGGTGTCAGGTCGAGGTGGCGCAGAGTCCTTGGATAGTTAGTCAACCAACATCAGACGTCCCTGGTCCCGGGCTGCCTCGATCTCTTCGACGGGCAGTGTGACAGAACGCTGGCCGCTCACGCCCCAGACGACGTCCACCGACTTTCCGCCGATACTTTCGACCAGGCACGGTCCGATGGGAATATTCCGCTTGCGCCCCGTCTCTGACAGATAGGGGACAGGCCCGGTGATGCGGGCGAGATGTGACTTATTTTCCATGATCCATTCCTGTGGGCTTGCCGCTTGCCATGAATCGAGAAAATGTCGCGCCGCTCCGCCGTTCGGAACGACGCGGCGCTGTCAGGTGCCGGTTCCAGGCACCTACCGCGGATTTCGCCTGAGCCATCGCGCCGCCTCGTGCGCGGTCTCGTTCAGTAAACGAGATGCATGTTGTCGATGACTTTGCGAACGCCCGAGCTGTTCCAGGCAGAGTTCGTTGCCAGATCCCGTTCGGCCCAGCTGTGCACGTTGCCCGACAGGGTCACATCACTACCGTTGACAGCCACCATAATGGTCTCGGCATCGAGCGTCGCGCTGCGCTTGAGCGCAGCTTCGATGTCCGACTTCACGACCGTGGCCGAGAGCGCGGGTTTGATGTTGATCTGGTTGCTGACCCCGATTACACCCAGCAGATGACGCACGCTATCGGCGGCATCCAGCTTCTGGAATTGCCATTCGACATCGCCCGACAGTGTCAGCCAGCCGTCTTCAACCATCACCTTCACGGCATCCGTCGGCATGGAGCTGTTCCAGCTGAGGACATTTTTTGCCGACTGCGCGATGTCCGCATCCCTGCGCTTGCCGAACTCGCCGAGCCTGACCTTGATCTCAACCGCCAGCGCCTTCACTCCGCTGACACGTTGGGCGGCACGTTCCGCGCTGAGTTTCTCGTAGTAGTTGCTTACCTCGCCGGTCAGCGTCACGACGCCATCCTTTACTTCGACGCCGATCTGCGCGGCATGCACAGCCGGCTCCCATTTGAGTTCTGCCATTACGTCCTGCTGCACTTGCGAATCGGCCTTCATGGTGTCGGCTCCAGTCGGTTTTGGGGAGACGGAGCATGTGCTTGGCGCGTGGAGCGGTCTGTGCGCACGCGCACCCAGCCACCGCTGATTGTCATGACCTCGATAGACTGAGTGCGCTGGCCAACAGACAGCGCATCTGCAACGTTCTACAAGGTGACAACCGAGTGCTCATTGGTTTTTGAGTCACGGCACTCACTCACAAGGATCTGCATCATGACGAAGCGTGTATCCCATCTGAAGCGGGTGAAGAGCGCCTACCACGTACGCGGCGCAAAGTCGTCGCAGGCGTGGATTCTGGCCAAGGAAGCGCTGGCCGTCTGATGCTTGCTCGACCTGTTCGGTGGCCCGCTGCCCGTCATTCCGAGCATCACCGCAATGCTCGCATCGGATGGCTGCGTGCGGCGGTGCTCGGCGCCAATGATGGCATCGTGTCCACCGCAAGTCTGGTGCTGGGCGTGGCGGCCGCGGGCGCGGATCATCGCAAAGTGTTCGTAACCGGAATGCGGAGTGTTGTGCGCCAGCGTGCGGTGTGAGTGGATCGTTTTGAGAGATTCTTCAGCAAGGTGAACAGAAGAAACGTGCTGATCGGAGTGGGCACAGCGGCGCTCGTCGGCGCTGGCGCGACGACATGGCGACAGATGGGTTCGATGGAAGAATACGACGCTACGGCATCGGCAGCTCGCGTCGATCTTGCCGAACGGCCCGAGCTGCACGATCTCATCCGCTGCGCGACGCTCGCGGCGAGCGGGCACAACAGCCAGCCCTGGCAATTTCGTGCAGCGGAAAATCGGATCGATATCCTGCCGGACTTTTCGCGGCGAACGCCGGTTGTGGATCCGGACGACCATCATCTTTATCTGAGCCTGGGATGCGCGGCCGAGAACCTGGCCATCGCAGCGGCTGCTCGCGCCAGCCCCGGCGAATTGCGGTTCGAGCCGGCTTCCGGCGGCGCGGTCATTTTCGAGTTCGCGAAAGGTCCTCGCGTTGATACGCCGCTGCTCGCAGCGATAACGCGGCGACAATCGACGCGTAGCGAATACGACGGCAGATCGGTTGCGTCCGCCGACTTGCGAACCTTGGCCGCCGCGGCTGCAACTCCCGGCGTCGAATTCCTGCTAATCACGGAGCGGGCACGTATAGACCGCGTGCGCGATCTTGTGATCGCAGGCAACAGCGCGCAAATGGCAGACGCGGCGTTTATGGGCGAGCTCAAGAGCTGGTTGCGCTTCAATCCGCGCCAGGCGATCTCGAAGGGCGATGGCCTCTTTTCCGTCACGAGCGGAAACCCGAGCCTGCCGACGTGGTTAGGCCGTCTGATGTTCGACATCGCGTTCAACGCGAAAGCGGAGAACGACAAGTATGCGCGCCAGATGAATTCTTCATCCGGCGTCGCAATTTTTCTCGCGCGCCAAGAAAGTCACGAGAGCTGGGTACAGGTGGGGCGCGCGGTGCAGCGTTTTGCCTTGCAGGCAACGGTGCTTGGATTGAAAACCGCCTTCGTCAATCAACCCGTGGAAGTTGCGCGCTTCAGGCCCGAACTCGCCGCGCTGGCCGGACTGCCCGGGCGTCGTCCAGACATCGTCATGCGATTTGGCTACGCACGCCCGACGCGCTTTTCACCGCGACGGCCGGTGGACGCGGTGCTGGTTCACGCCGATCGCGAACAGGCGTCGTAGTGGTCTTGCTGATCGTTCCGTTGAAGCTGCTGCAAGGGCGGCGTAATCGGTAGTTGCAAGAGAGGCAAGAAGCAAATCCAACGGCGCACGGCGCTCACAATTTCGGCAAGGGACGATTTTTCGAATCGTCATTCTGCCGTCGAGCCCGATCGTCGACCACCGACTGCAGATACGTGCTCAAGACAGATATCCATGCGACCCCCGCAAGGCGGACCGGTGTACGGAGCTATCGGCGCAATGAGTTTCCCGTTGCGGTCGAAATACCAGAACAGATAACTCATTCTAAGATTGGCCGGTGACGACCACTTCGTCCAGCTCCTCGTCGTCGTAAGCGAAGGCGGTGTTTGCCGCGGTGAGTCCCAAAAGCGGGATGGAATACCTCGCCACGGTGGTGGCATAGACGTCGACAGCAGCGGTCATGGCCGCGAGTTGTGTTGCGGCGACTTTGCGCATATTTCTCTCGTGCGGATCTTTATCTCGAGCCCGGCAGAACATATCAGCAGGTACTAACTAGTTCTATCGGTGAGAAGCGATTCGTTTTTGATGCGGCGCGGTGTGTGACCACAGCGGAGCCGACTGCGCTTGTAACAAATTCAATTGAAACTGGTTTCCACGGGCTCGCGGGAAAAAACTCCGGGAAAAATAGTGGTCGGGGTGAAAGGATTTGAACCTTCGACTCCTACGTTCCGAAGTACTCGGCCACATCGGCGGCTAGGTGACGGAGGTTGATCAACCTTGAGACAACTGGATAGTTCATGCATCTCGTATATTCGGCTAATCGTAGTAGCCGCTCGGCGCGACTTCCAGAAAGTTGCACATCGCCTGTACGCGGTAGTCATTTCGATGCGCCTGGATGAGCTCATACGTTGCGCGGACTCGACCGGCCCTCAAACGCGTGGACATCTGCTTCGTCTCCTGCTGTTTGTGCAGTGATACAAGCTGTTCACCAAATCCTGGAACTCCAGTCGTGTATTCCGCGGCAAGAAATTGCCGCGAGAGCCTTGATCCAAGCTGTATGCGTCGCGGGGCAGCCTACGGCGCTACGCGGCTGAAATGGCCGCCCACTCAGCGACGCGCCGCACAGTAGGAGTCCTCGATTAAGAGGATGTTGCTGCCATGAACTCGGACATAAGCAGCTCCTCGGTCACGGCTGCAGGATCCTTTCAACTACTGCTTGATCGTCTGGTCCGAATCGGCTCGGTTTCCGTCGCGTTCGTCGGTGTCGTAGTGCTGTGCGGTTGGTTGTTTCACATACCTGTCCTCACGCAGGTACTGCCGTCCTTTGCATCGATGAAGGTCAACACCGCCTGCGCGCTCCTGGCGTCGGCCGTGACAGTTTGGTGTCTGCACACAGGCACTTCCGGCTCCAGGCGATTTCTTTTGGCGCGCGTCCTTGCGGTCGCCGTGCTCGCTCTTAGCAGCCTTACCTTTGCCGAGGACTTTTTTGGTCTTGAACTCGGCATCGACCAGTTCATCGTGGCTAATCTTTCGCCGGCAACGCACATCGCGCATTTCGGGCGCATGTCCCCGGCCACATCATTCAGCCTGGTGTTCCTGGGCTTGGCGCTGCTTACCCTCAAAGCTCGCCGCTCGTATATCGCAGTACTGACTCACTGGCTGGTAGTTTGCCCGCTAGTGGTGTCAGCCCTCGCGATCATGGGTTACACCTATGGTGTCAGTGCCTTGTATGAAGTGCGGCCATACGCCTCCATAGCCATTCACACCGCCGTGTCATTACTCGTCCTGAGTCTGTGCCTGCTGGCGACCGATTCGGAGCACGGTTTCGCACGCATCAGTACCAGCGACACCGCCGGGGGATCGGTATCGCGCCGGTTGCTGCCCACAATTCCGCTCATGCTCTTTGTGTTGGGGTGGATACAGTTAGAAGGACAATCCCTCGGGCTCTACGACACCCGATTCGGACTGGCACTGATGGTGCTCCTGAGTATTACCACCTCTCTCATTGCAGTGGGATCGATCGCCAATACGCTGCACAAGGTCGACCTCGTCCGCAGTCGTTCCGAGGCATCGGTCCTGGCTCTCAATGCGGACCTCAATGTGCGAATCCAAAGTGAACGCCGCTTCCGGCTGACGCTTAGCAGCTCGCCCATTGGGCTCGCCGAGGTCGAGCTGAACGGGCGGTTCGCTGACGTCAACCCGGCTCTATGCGCGATGTTGGGATATTCGCAGGACGAATTGATGTCCAAGACCTTCCAGGACATCACGCATCCGGACGATCTGGCTCTGGATCTGGCGCACGTCGATGATCTGCTGAAAGGCACATACGACTCTTACCGCATGGAAAAGCGCTACTTTCACAAATCGGGGCGCATTGTTCACATCCAACTGGATGCTGCGACTCGGCGCGACGAGACCGGCAAGCCGATCGGCTTCATTTCCCAGATCCAGAACATCGATGAACGCAACGCGATCAAGGAGCGTCTGCGCTGGTTGATTCAGATGCACACGCTGGCGGTGCGTGCCGGACACATCGGCATCTGGCAGTGGGAAATCAAATCCGGCCTGCTGACATGGGATGCGCAGATGTACGACATGTATGGCATTGCGGACGGAACGCCTGTGTCGTACGAGAACTGGAAGAACGCAGTGCACCCAGAAGACGTTGAAGAAGCGGATGCGGTGCTCAAGCGCACCGTAGAGACTCGATCAACTTCACGGAACAACTTTCGGATTGTCCATCCGACGCGGGGCATTCGGCATATCGAGGCGTCTGAGGAAGTCATTGTGGACGCGGAGAACAATGTCCTGGCAACCGTGGGTGTCAATCAGGATGTAACCGAGCGGCGGCAGATGGAGGAATCCCTGCGCATTCGCCAAGCCGAGATTGTCGAGCTAGCACTGACCGATTCTCTGACGGGTATTGCCAACCGTCGGCGGCTCGACGAAAGGCTGGAAGTTGAGTGCAATCGCGTCCGCCGATATGGGGGAACGCTGACTGTCGCCCTCGCGGATCTGGACCACTTCAAACGCGTCAACGACGAGTTCGGACACGCAATCGGCGACTCCATCCTCAAAGCATTCTCACGCTTGATGGAATCGCATATTCGCGAGACCGACTTCATCGCTCGTTTTGGTGGAGAAGAATTCGTAATTGTGATGCCACACACTGATCTCCATGGCGCACAAATGCTTGTCGAGCGCCTTCGCGCCGATCTGGAACAGAGCCTCATTCCACCCCTGGCGCACTCCGTGACTGCGAGCTTTGGCATAGCGCAATTGCTGTCAGATGAGACGGTGGGATCTGTATTGCGTCGGGCAGATAGGGCTCTATACCAAGCAAAGGCCACGGGACGAAATCGAGCAATAGCCGCCGCGGAAACCAAGGGAATCAGCTCGACCGGCATAATGGAACAGCTGCCGTCGATGATCAGCCGCTTTTGAGCACGAGTAAAATTTAAGCCAGGTGCGCCGCATTACCGGGAGACCACCTGCAACCCGCCGTTTTCGGGTGTAGCGACGCCCGCTGCGAGGTCTGCCACAACGCTTCCTGCATCACTTGCCATTCGGGCAACGACTACAGCCAATACACGTGCTACGGGTGCCATGAGCACACGCCGTCCAACATCCGCAGAGAACACGAGGAAGAAGGCATCGCCAACTTCGAAAATTGTGTCAGGTGTCACCGCAATGCCAGCGGTGAACACGAGGGCGGCGGGCGTGAGGGAGGCCGGGAAGATCGAGAGCGCAACTGACCGTGGCCATCGTGAGTTGCGCTCGATTGCGGCATTCGTTCACCGCTGTTTGTGCGTCAGCGTACGGACCTGGCTTCTGTTAGTCGTGCAGTCTTCAGAGACCGTGCGTTGCCCCTCGTAGCTGACATAGCTTGTTACGCATGGCCTGAAGCTGAATGCCACGACACCGCAGGTGCGCAGCCGGAAAGGAGAGTCCGAATGCGATCGATCTATAGCCTCGTGTTGGCCGCTGCCATGGGCTTCCCCACTGTCGCTGATGCGGCCGATGACTTGATGACTTCCGCACAGGCGCGGTTCAAACCGATTCCGACCGTCCTACCCGTGTTGCCGGGAAATCCGGCTACGCCGGGGAAAGTGGAGCTCGGCAAGATGCTCTATTTCGACCCGAGACTGTCGGCCAGCCACGCCATCAGCTGTAACTCCTGCCACAACGTTGGGCTCGGCGGCGTGGACGCAGAAGAGACTTCGATCGGTCACCATTGGCAGCGAGGCGGTCGCAACGCGCCCACTGTTTTCAATGCGGTCTTCAACACAGCGCAATTCTGGGACGGGCGCGCCAAGGATCTCGAGGCGCAGGCCGGCGGCCCAATGCTGAATCCGATCGAAATGGCCTCCCCGAAGGAGCACGTAAGCGAACAACTCGCGGCGATTCCTGGTTACGTTGGTGCGTTCAAAGCCGCCTTTCCAGGCGAGGCGAAAGCGGTGACGCTTGTGAATGAGCAGAAGGCCATCGCCTTATTCGAGGCGACGCTGATCACTCCGAACGCGCCGTTCGACCGGTACTTGAAGGGCGATGCCACAGCGTTGACCGCTCAGCAGAAGGACGGACTGCGAGTATTCATGGACAAGGGCTGTGCCGCATGCCACAGCGGCATCAACGTGGGCGGCGGCATGTACGCACCGTTCGGCGCAGTGGAAAATCCGGGAGCTGAATTGCTGCCTGTGAACGATAAAGGCCGATTTACCGTGACGAAGACCGCGACGGACGAGTACGTATTTAAGGTGCCAACTTTGCGAAACATCGCCCTGACGGCGCCATACTTTCACACCGGCCGGTCCTGGGACCTGCGCCAGGCAGTGGCAGTGATGGGGACCAGCCAACTTGGCGCGAAACTGACATCGCAGGAGATTGACGGCATCGTTACATTCCTCGGCAGCCTCACCGGAGAGCAACCGAAGATCTCGTATCCGATTCTGCCACCGAGTGTCGCTGCGACACCGCGGCCCCAGCCTTAAGCTGAGCTACGCCTTCTGTCCGCTGAAGGTCGTGCCTGGTGGCCGCAACCGTCAGCGCCAACGATCCTGTCGAGGCGCCGGTTCGGCATCTTTTTATCCGCGCGACAGCCGAGCGTCACTGCAAAGTCGCTGACGGCCCACGCCTGTCTTCAAGCGGGAGGCTAGCTCTCCGACTAGGCTGATCAAGGTACTAAGATTCTTCCCGCTGGGATTCGAATCGCTCACCTGTCGAGCAATACGCGCGATGGCACACAGGCTAACTACTTGTGTGCGAAGGGCTCCATGTGAAGAACCAGGCGGCCAACGGTGAGATCGACAACTTCATGATCGTTTCACGCTCGTGCCCCGGCCATAAACTCGATACTCTCTAAGTTTGAAGTCACCGGGAAAGCCGGCACGGTTCAGATCATCACGGGGTCGTTCCGTGCTTGGAGCGCTTCCCGGCGCGAGGATGATGCTCCGCATTCGCAGGCTGAACAGTGCCCGCATCTCCTGAGACATGTTGGGCTGGCGGTTAGGCACTATGGCTGGGCCGATGCTACGGACAGTCAGGGCGGCGAGATGAGGCAAGAATCGCGCTGCAACGGGCGCAGAGAATTCTCGCCCGATCGCCATGGACGAGCGATCTTGCCGCGGCGAAATCCATTCTGTTCTGAGCCGCTGTCCGGTTTACCCCCTTTTTTTTTTACGTTCTGCTCATTAGAAGCCGTCGCAATCGCGACTGCTCATGGGAGAAAGTAAGTGACGCAGATTGCGGAATCGCACTGAATCGCGCCGGATTTCTCGGCGACTTCAACCTTTGAGAGGATGGAGTTCGTGGGAAAGCCCGCTCGGTTCACTGGCTCACTACTCAAGGTGATGAGCTGTTGTTGCTTGTTGAGTTAGAGCGTCTTCTCCGAGCAATAGGTGTCCTGAAATAAACACCTGAGTGCGCGGTCACCGCGGGCACTCTTCGAACGCGTGTTGAACGCGTGGTTACTCAACTCGCGCAGGAGGGTCGAGCCCACAGTGGAACGGCCATTCAGCGCCAGAGTTCCCGCTCATTTTTCGCCGCATCTCTGCAAATATGCGGATGGATTTTCGACCCGCGAATGTGGAACCAATTCTGGAACCAATGGACATTTGTCGTGGAACCAATCGGGTGATTCTCAAACAAGAACGGAGAAAAACTTCAGGAAAAATAATGGTCGGGGTGAAAGGATTTGAACCTTCGAGTCCTACGTCCCGAATGCAGCTGACCTATTCGCCGTTGCAACCGCAAGACAGAGAAGTAATGCCTGAACACGAACAAGGCGGTGCCAATCAGGATGAGCGCGAACAGCTCTCGCGCGATTGACGAACTCAAATGTAGTCTCCCTGGAAATTTCTGGCCGGTAGTCTTGCGTGAGTGTCACGCCATGCCAGAGGGACCAGGGTCTCACAACGGGTCCGAACCCACGGAATTCCTGCTGCAGCTCCGCGAGAACCTTCACAGATATCGGCCATCTAGCGACTTACTTGACCAATTGCTTGCGGAAAAGAACCCCGCTTGACGCGGGTGATCCCGCGCCGTGACGACGAGTCCAAAGTCATCAAAGCCGATCAAGTCTTGGGGTCGTTGGCCGACATCAGTAACACGGGCGAGACCCGCATCCAACACTTCATGCTTTGCACTGACATAGCGTGTCCGGCGCCGACTCTCAATGCGCAGATCCCTTCGACTCCGGGCCGAAGGGAAGGGGCGCCATGTCACGTTGTCGAAAGAAATCGAGCGATTGAACCTCAATGACCATGGCCGAAAAACCTGCCTTTGACGACGCGATCCCCATTACCGCCGTGCAAAGGCACGCGCCAACGGGAGCTCGAGCGTTCTTCACCCGCCTTGGCGAACCGCAAATTCTGTTTCCGTGCATCGCCGTCTTCGTGCTCGCCATGATCTGGGCAACCACCTTCGGCGTCATCAGAGCCAAGGATGCCGCTGCGACACACGCCGCCGCGGAATCTACCAGCGTGTTCCTGAGCGCCTACGAGGCTCAGGTCGTGCGCAATTTGCGTGAGATCGATTTGACCCTGAACCTCGTTAGATTCTGGCACCAGCGCGCGCGAGGCCACGCGCTCTCCGAGCTCAATGAGAACGGCTTGTTGCCACCGGATCTGCTCTTTACGGTCAGCATTGCCGATGTGAACGGCACCATCGTGGATAGCACTCGTCCGGAAGTGCCACAGAATGTTGCCGATCAGGACATCTTTCGCAAGCAACGCGACAGCGGCACGTTGATCATTGGGCCGGTGCCGCGGGGCCCCACGGGGGACGCGAAAATGCCGTTCAGCCGACGGCTCAACACTTCGAATGGAGCGTTTGACGGCATCGTGATCGTCAGTGTCGATGCGGCGTATTTCGTCAGCGGTTACGATTCTTCCAAGCTCGGCGAGCACGGAGTCCTGAGCTTGATTGGCACCGACGGTGTCTCTCAAGTCACGCGCACGGGAGACGAACTAATCTCTGGCGAGAGGATCGACTATGCCGCCTCTGTGCAAGATCCCGACGTCACCGAGACGGATACCGCGGTCTCGATCAGCAGCTGGGATGGCACGCGGCGCTGGATGAGCGCACGCAATCTCTACGGTTTCCCGCTCGCCGTACTCGTAGGGCTATCGGTGGATGAGCAAATGGCCGCCCCGCAACGACAGACGCGTGCGTACCTTGCATGGGCGGCTTTGGCGAGCGCCCTCGTCGTGGTGCTAACGGCCTTTTTGGGCCGCATGAGCTGGCAGCTGGCGCAGGGCCGAGAAATGTTTCGACGTATGGCGGAAAGCACCAAAGCGATTCCCTTCACGTTGGATCTCACGCGAGGCTACTTCACCTATATCGGTGCGCAGGGCATCGCCGAGTCCGGCATTTCAGAAGTCGAATGGAAAAAGCCCGGTGGATTGGACATCGCACTGCCCCGCGAAACGAATCCGGAGATTCGTCAGCGCTTCGATGAATGCGAGATTGGCCAGTTTGAATTTGAGACGCCGCTGTCGCAGCGCAACGGTCAGCGCACCGAAGCACGTTGGACCGGAACCTGCGAGATCGTTAAGGGCGCGAAATATCTACGCGGCCTCATGCTCGATGTCACCGAGCTGAGCCGACTGGGACGCGAACTTGCCGCGGCTCAAAAGCTTGAGTCCGTGGGCCGGCTGGCGGGGGGCGTGGCGCACGAGATCAACACGCCGGTCCAGTTCGTCTCCGACAATGTGCAGTTCATACGCACCTCCTTGACCGATATTGCTGCTGTGATTGAAGCCTACAGGGGCCTTCAGCACGCGGTCGAGTCATCCGGTGATGTTGCCTCAGCGGCGCGACTCGCATCAGAGGCCGCCGAGGCTGCAGACCTCGACTTCATCATGGAGAAAGCACCTCCTGCGCTCGACAGTTCTCTGGAAGGTCTCGGACGTATCGCAACGATTGTGCGCTCGCTGAAAGAATTCGCGCATCCGGACCAATCGGGAAAGACGATGGCGGATTTGAATCAGGCGATCAAGAGCACGCTCGTCATTGCGCACTCCGAGTACAAGTACGTCGCGGAGGTCGAAACCGATTTCGGTGAACTGCCACCGGTGTCCTGCTATCTGGGCGAGATCAATCAGGTGGTGCTCAATTTGCTGGTCAACGCCGCTCACGCGATCTCGGACGTGGTCAAGGGCAGTGGCGCGATGGGGAAGCTCACGGTGCGCACCCGGTTAGATGGCAATGAGGTTGAAATTGCGATTGGTGATAGCGGTACGGGCATTCCCCAAGCCGCGCGCGAGAGAATCTTCGATCCATTCTTTACAACTAAAGCGGTCGGAAAAGGAACCGGACAGGGCCTCGCGCTTGCCCACAGCGTCATCGTCAAAAAGCATCAGGGCACACTCAGTTTCGAGACCGAGTGCGGCAAGGGGACGACCTTTTTTATCCGGATTCCGGTCGGTGAATCGTCCGCTGACCGCGGCGTGGAACAGGTTGCCGCGTGATGCTACGCATCCTGTCGTCGACGAAGAGCAGGTCGGGCGGCAACATCCTCTTGCTGCGCAATTCGGAGAGCGGGCGCGACTCGCTCCACTGTGTGCCAGCGAACAGTGAAGTTAGAAGCAGCGGCGCAAGCTGGCAGCGATGGCTTACCGTACACCTGCGTGAATTCATGAAGCTGAGCTCTATCACGGCGATCGCGGCGCTTCTGTACGCCTCGGGGGTCAGTGCGGAGGAGGTGGACGTTGCCGACGCACCGATGTTCACCTTCAATGCCTTCGGTACCTTCGGAGTCGCCCACTCGAGCGAAGACCAAGCTGATCTCAGGACCGGCCTGCGAGCCGAGGGGGCCGGATTCACGGATGAGTGGAGCTCTGCGGTCGACAGCCTGATCGCCGGCCAGGTCAATGCGAACTTCACCCCCAAACTATCAGCCGTCCTCCAGATCGTGTTGGAGCCGAACCACGAAGGCAATTACGACCCGCACGTGGAGTGGGCGAACATCAAGTATCAGTTCACGCCGGATTTCAGTGTTCGCATCGGCCGCACCGTACTAGCGGTCTTTCAGCTGTCGGAAACGCGCAAGGTGGGCTTCACGTACCCTTGGGTGCGTCCGCCGCTCGAGCTCTATCAATTAAATCCGGTGACCATCAACGATGGTGTGGATGCTAGCTACCGCCTGCACTTCGGACAATGGACGCACACCCCGCAGCTGCGAGTCGGCCACAGCAAAACCAAACTGCCCCAAAATGGAGGCACGGCCGACGCGACTGACGTGTGGGGGATTTCCAATACTTCCGAAATCGGTTCGCTGACCGCCCACTTCGCGTATGTGAGAACCAAAATCACATTGGCGTCCTTCGATCCGCTGTTCGATGGCTTCAGGCAGTTTGGGCCGCGAGGGGTTGCGATCGCGGACGAGAATGCCGTGCGTGACAGTCCTTCCACCTTCGTCGGGGTGGGTGCCAGCTACGATCCGGGCAAGTGGTTCACCATGGCTGAGTGGGGTCGCTTTAGCAGCGACTCCGTCCTGGGCACTCGAACCGCCTGGTACCTCAGCGGCGGCTACCGATTTGGAAAATTCACGCCGTATCTCACCTATGCAAAGGCAACTGCGGACAAACTCACCGATCCAGGATTAAACGTGTCGGCCTTGCCGCCTTTTCTGGCCGGCCCGGCGACGGCCCTCAATGCCGGCCTCAACACAATCCTGAGTCAGAAGCCGGTCGAGAGCACAGTTTCCTTTGGCGCCCGCTGGGATATCTCGAGCAATGTGGATATCAAGCTGCAATTCGATCACATGCGGGTCGGCGACGGGTCGATCGGCGTATTGACGAACGTTCAGCCCGGCTTTCCACTCGGCCCAGAGGTCAATGTGTTCAGTGCCACGATCGACTTCGTGTTCTGACGCCATGCAACGCCTCCGCCTAACTATCCTCGGCATCGGCCTGATCCTCGGCATGGCCACGGCGCATGGCGACGTGGTGGCGGTGGTGTCCGACCGGAGTACGGTGGACAGTTTGAGCAAGAACCAGGTAGTGGATATTTTTCTGGGCCGGGTCGCGCGCTTCCCGAACGGCAATCAGGCCGTGCCCATCGATCAGGCCGAAGGCACGGCTGCCCGCAACGAGTTTTACACCCGCTTCGCAGGCAAGACGGCAGCGCAAATCAAGGCGCACTGGTCGAAGATCATCTTCACGGGCAGAGGGCAGCCGCCGCGGGCTGTTTCGAACAGCGCCGAGATCAAGAAGCTGCTCGCTTCGAATCTCAATGGTATCGGTTATATCGAACAAAGCGCGGTAGATGACAGCGTCAAAGTCGTGCGCATCGAATAGCCGCCAACAGAGCGCGGCAAGGCCTGTCTCTCAACCCTCATGCCGGAAGAAGACGACTTGCCGCTGTTCAGCCCATGAACGCACTGTCTCCACATTCAGCTTGGCCACGCGCTCGCGGCTTTGCGCGTTTGGTCCCGAGTCTTCGAGGGATTCCCAACTACCCGCCGGAAGAGACGGCATGTTTGGGCTCGCGCCGCGGCGAATTGCCGTGGCTCTCGGTTCCGCAGCCCGATCGAATTGGGAATTGAGGACGCCGCAAGTGCGGGTGAGCTAGTGAAAGAATTGCTGGGACTTGCGCCGCAATATCCCAACAGTGTGTAGCTAGAGGGCGGGCTGGCCGGTCGCTGGCTTGGTCAGCGCCGAGGGAAATGGTCGGAGGCGCCTGGGACAGGAGAGAGGCGCCGAATGCTTTTTTCGGAGTCCGGATCGTGCCGGAAAGACTGTCACCTCAATTGACACCTTGAGTAATTGTCCGCTTGAACCGCGCCGGATTTCTGGAGACTTGCGTGAGTGAGTCAGACCAACGTGGATCGAGTTTCACCAGGCCCGAATCGTGCCGAACAAAACTGTCGCCGCAATTGACACCGTGACCGATTTTCCGCTGACACCGCAGCCACGTTTTCGGTATGTGCGTGTGAAAAAACTTCAGGAAAATAATGGTCGGGGTGAAAGGATTGGAACCTTCGACTCCTACGTCCCGAAGCTCTTATTCAGGCGCATTGGGCCTCGGTCTGAGGTGCAACCTGATAGGTTGCAGCGCCGGCACCAATTAGGTTACAGTCGGCCTGCATGGTCAAGAGCTTTCGTCACAAGGGCCTCGAGGAACTGTTCCGAACCGGCAGCTCCCGTAAGGTCCAGGCGAAACACGGCACGCGCCTGCGGCAAATCCTGACCTTGTTGAATGCGGCCACACACGCCGGCCAAATGAACGCGCCTGGCCTGCGGCTGCATCCGCTCAAGGGCAAGCTTGCTGGCCGGTATGCCGTGAATGTGGATGAGAACTTTCGCGTGACTTTCGCCTTCGAGGCCGGACACGCAGTGGAGGTGGATTATGGCGACTATCACTAAAAAGTCCGCGCGGATGGCGAACCCCGCTCATCCCGGGGAGATCTTGCGCGGCCTGTACTTGGAGCCGATGAACGTCACGATCACCGAAGCGGCCGAAGCCTTGGGCGTGAGCCGCAAGCACGTCTCGGCGATCGTGAACGGCCGCGCCCCGGTGACGCCCGATATGGCGATGCGCCTCGCTGCGGTCTTTTCGACCGAGCCGGAAGTTTGGGTGAATCTGCAGGCGCAGTACGACCTTTGGGACGTGAGCCGCAAGGCGCGCCCGAAGGTGAAGCCGCTGCGACAAGCGGCGTGATTGGTAGATAAAAACGGAACCTCCGTTTCTGGAACCGTGCGAAGTTTTTTCCTGGAACCGCAATGCAAATTGCGGGTGCGTTCGGGGGGAATACTTGAGGAAAAATTATGGTCGGGGTGAAAGGATTTGAGCTTTCGACTCCTACGTCCCGAACCTTTCGAGAGTTCGAATTACTCACTCCGCCGATCTTCCGAGTCCACCGACGCGTGCGCCGTAAACCTGCTTCGATAAAGTTCCACGTTATAGTGCGGCATGCGCCACCTCAGCCTTTCAATTGTGTGTCTCCTCGGCCTGTCAGTGTCGGCGATTGCCGCAGACAAGCCGCGGCCGCCCGCAGTCAACGTCGATCGCATCCAGCAACACATCACTGAACTTTCGAAGTTCGGCACCAACCCCGAAGGCGGCGTGATCCGCGTCGCGTTCAGCGACGCCGACATCGCCGGCCGCGACTACGTCAAGAAGCTCATGCAGGAGGCCGGGCTCGAAGTGCGCGTCGACACCGCAGGCAACATCCTCGGCCGGCGCGCAGGCACCAACTCCAGACTGCCCACGATCATGATCGGCTCGCACATCGACTCCGTGCCGGGCGGTGGCAATTACGATGGCGACGTCGGCGTTATCGGCGCCATCGAGGTCGCGCAGACGCTGAAGGAACGCGGCGTGCGCCTGAAGCATCCGCTAGAAGTCGTCATCTTCGCGGACGAGGAGGGCGGCACGGTCGGTAGCATGGCAATGGCCGGTCATCTCGAACCTGACGCACTCGATATCAAGAGCCACAGCGGCAAGACCATTCGCGAAGGCATCCGCGCGATCGGCGGAGATCCCGATCGTCTGGCCGAGGCGCGACGCAAACCGGGCGAGCTGAAGGCGTACGTCGAGCTGCACATCGAACAGGGTGCGATTCTCGATGAGAGCGACATCGATATCGGCGTCGTCGAAGGCATCGTCGGCATTCGCTGGTGGGACGTAACCATTGAAGGCGTGCCGAACCATGCGGGCACCAGACCGATGAATCGTCGGCGCGACGCGATGTTGAGCGCTGCCGAATTCGTTCTCGCCGTGAACCGCGTGGCGACGAGCATGGAGGGTGGGCAGGTCGCGACCGTCGGCAGAATCCGGGCGGAGCCCGGCGCGCCGAACGTGATCCCCGGCAAAGTTATACTGAGCCTGGAGATTCGCGATCTCGATGCCGCGAAGATGGCTGCCGTATACGAAGCCGTTCGTGCAGAAGCGGACAAGATCGCGAAAGCACGCCAGACGCCGTTCACCTTTGCCCAGCTGAAGGTCGCATCCGCACCGGCGCCTACCGACGAGCGTCTCCGTCGCATCATCGCGGAGGCGGCGAGCTCGCTGAATCTCACGCACAAGAATATGCCGAGCGGGGCAGGGCACGACGCGCAGGAGATCACGCACATCGCGCCGACCGGAATGATCTTCGTGCCGAGCGTCGGCGGAGTGAGTCACTCGCCGAAAGAGTTCACGTCGCAGCAGGACATGGCGAACGGCGCGAACGTGCTTTTACAGACTGTACTTGCGATCGATCGCGGCGAGCTGCGCTGAGAAGCAGCCGGCAGCTTTCACAGCCATTGAGATTTGGACAAGTAGAGTAGTGAGTGCTTACCCTGCGAGAACCTGCTCCAGGTTGTCGGCCGCGTCTCGACCGAATCGACGCGTAACAGCGCGCAGCAAATCTAAATTTACCGGGCCTTGCGCACTTCGGTATGCAGACCGTGCGTCCATGATGTCTTGGGGACCGCCTGCAAAGCATTTCATCGCAATGAAGTCCTCACGCCCGACGATGCGAAGGCTTACGCCCAGGAACGGAACTTCCACAGTTCGAGAGAAAACTTCAGGATCCATGCCCCGGAGTCCGCCTAACAGCTCGACCCGATTTTCGTGAGCGTCGCGCAATACGAGCATCGCCGGAATGGGGTCATCAGGATCTCCGCGGCGCAGTTCTGCGCGGAAGCCAGAGCGATCAAACGCCGCACTCAGGTTTGCCAACTGCCGCGGTGGTGTAAAGAGAACGGCATCCACGTCCATTGTGCCCCTGATGGTGCCGTGCACCGAGAGCGCAAAAGCGCCAATGACGGCATAGTCCACCTTTTCACGCTGCAGGATCTCAGCAACGTCGAGAAATAAGAGCGCAGATTGACCCGCCTGCTGGGTCCTCACAGCTTCTGGAGTGCGTTGCGCTGTCGCTGCACCTCAGCGGTACGACCAGCCTGGTGCAGGGCGCCCAAGAGTTGATTGTGTTCGAGAAAGGCCTGAAGTCGCTCAGTGGGTGTGAGACGACTCGCAGATTGGTTCAAAGATTCCCGAGCCTCATCTCCAAGCTTGGATCGGGAGGAGCGGGAAGGACTCGAGTGAGTACCGGAGACAAAGGCGCCCGCTTCTTGCGGGACACGACCCGTCTGGAGCGTCATGGACAAACCTGCGCGTGCGGCAGTACGAATCAGCAATTCGAGCGAGACGTCTGATACACGACCATTGAGGATCTTGCTCAAGGTTGGCTGAGGCAGGCCAAGCCGTCTTGCAGCTACCACTTGGGTAACGCCCATGCGCTGTGTAAAGCGTGCGAGTTGCAAGGCGACATCGCTACGCAATGCCTGAACGGTCGCAATGTCGGGGGATGCATTGTCCATATAGTGAATCTAATATAATCCTCATCGGATTCCAATTACAAGACAGTATTTCAATGACTTAGAGTTATATATGTCTATGTTTTGACATAAGGAGGTTCTGGAAATCCATGCGATCCTTCGGCAAATGCCATGGGCGCGGGAGGTGATCACACGGAGCCGGCGAGTGATGCAGACCTCACGAGATCGATGCGCCGCAGACGGAGCTTGGGCGCTCGGTCGCGTCTATCGGTGTGTTCATCTGCAGGATTCAGCGTTATCGGGATTACGACTGCACGTGACAGGACGCCCCAAACGATTGTGCCAGCCAGCGGTGCGCTGGCGAACGTTCGTGGACGCGCTTCAGCCTAGCTATCGGATCCGGATCGACGTTCCGTCACCGACGAATTCGAGGCGTGCGGAGTTGATGCTGGGTGCGAAGCTTCCGCTGCCAGGAATCGGCGTGGTCGTACGCCGATCGAGTCCAAGTCGTTTCGACTCCGGGGCGATCGTCGCTGGGGACTTCTTCGCGTTCGGTTGTGGCGTTGCTGGCGAACCACTCGATGAAGTCCGTGCGGCTGGCAAGTTGACACCCGTCAGCCCCGATGCCCCCTGCCGCGTGTTGCATGCGGCGCCGTCCGAGCCACCGGCACCGCAATCGCACGGACAGGCGTTCGGATCCGGAACCTCCACCTCGGTAAAGATCCGAGCGCGCCGGGGTGACTCGAAGGGCAGTCCACTACCGCCGATTATCTGACCGCTGGAGTCTGCGATTTCGCAGCCGAAGCCAATGTTTCGGACGCGGCTTCGAGGCCACTGAAACTGACGGGAATCACGATGGGGCGTGTGCGGCGCAAGTGGTAGAGAGCAGCACGGTTGCGGCGATGGCGGAGAGGTGCGCGATCAGTCGTGGCTTCATGTCAGGTTCCTGAGGTAGGTGTCAGAAATTTCGGCCCGTTCACACTGTATGGAGAATGGAATAACTGCCGCAGCTGTTTGACTGCGTGCCGTGCGCTGGACTCTATGAGGCGCAAGGTAGTGCCCAGTGGGTCAAGGCAGCCGTACCGCGTACTCTCCAAACACACCTGCACCCCGTTATTTCTTTTTCGTATCAACCTCTTTTTTCAGAATGCAGGGCGGGGTGGTGCAAAGCGGCTGAACCGTACCGACGGCAGGGCGGGGCGGGGTCGTCGCCTGCGGGGATTTCTTTTGTGGAGAGGCTTGGCGCTTCTTCGCTTTTTCAGCAGTGGCTTTTCCGTCTTCGACGGACTTTACCTGTCCTTTATCCGGCCCATCCAGCTCAACAGCGAAATTGCCGGACGTATGGTTGCGCTCGTTGTCAGCCCCGATAGCTGTCGCGCCTGCCAGTGAAAACATGATGACGATAAGAGCGAGTAACACATCAATGAAGCGCATGGCAAAATCCTCCGTTGAAAAATACGAGGACAGCATAGGCAAGTCGGTAGCCCATGTTTTCCGACTGAAGTGAGCCGACTCCGCGGCGAATGACCGGTATGGAGAATAGCGAGTGGCTTGGTAGGGTCGACGACGGGCCTCACAATTATCGAGACCACAAACCAAGGGACGGATTTGGTGCCGTCGTCCACAACGTACTTGCTGACTAGCAATCTCGAGAATCCGAGCCTCACCGGTTCGTCGGCGATCAATGGCACGGGCAACTCCGCCAACAACGTCATCATCGGCAATTCCTGCAACAACACGCTCGAAGGTTGGAGTGGTGACGACACGTAGGCCGGCGGCGGCGCGGACTCCCTCACCAGCGGCCTGGGCGCGGACATCTTCCATACTCGAGTGGTGCTGCGCGGGCCGGCGTTGTGGCGCGTGCTCGCACACGCCTGGGCGTGAGCCGATTAGATGGCTAATCGGTGGTCGACGAGTCGACGGAAAGATGCGTCGAGGCGGTGGTCACGGCCCATATTTATTCGGTCCAAACTGGAACCGCAACTGGAACCGTGAGAAGTTTTTCCCTGGAACCGCAGTGCCGATATCCGCGGGTTCGGGTAAAAAACGCTTGGAAAAATAATGGTCGGGGTGAAAGGATTTGAACCTTCGACTCCTACGTCCCGAACGCTCAACCGAACTACCGCTCGGCGCACGGGCACCGCCGACACATCGGTGAGTTGATTATTGACTCCTGCAAGGAATTCGATCTGACAACTCTCGCGGAGACGACCAGTATCAAAAAGCTGATCGTCTTGAAAAAAACCTTGCCGTTTGAGCTCTCGGCTCTTTCTCGCCGGCGAGGCCTGGAAGAACTGTGG